>NZ_JBSWYW010000001.1:0-624958 GCF_056161305.1 Ekhidna sp. ABH4_415 | reverse complement strand
ACGAAGGAGCTGGTTGTATTTCGCCATCCTGTCTGATCGACTCATTGATCCTGTCTTAATCTGACCACTGTTGGTTGCAACAGCAATATCTGCAATGGTAGCATCCTCAGTCTCACCAGACCTATGAGATACGACTGCCGTCCATCCTGCTTTGTGAGCCATTTCGATCGCATCCAGAGTTTCAGTAAGTGTCCCAATCTGATTCACTTTAATCAAAATAGAGTTAGCAGCCTTTTCATTGATTGCTTTCTCCAGAAACTTCACATTAGTTACCAATAGATCATCTCCTACCAGCTGGCATTTATCCCCGATCTTCTCCGTTACCATTTTCCATCCATCCCAGTCGTTTTCATCACAGCCGTCTTCAATGCTGTCAATTGGGTATTTACTCACCAATTCAGCCAGGTACTCTGCTTGTTCAGCACTTGATCGCTTTGCACCATTAGGTCCTTCGAATTTGCTGTAATCGTATACTCCATTTTCGAAAAACTCTGATGATGCACAATCCAATGCGATAGTGACGTCTGAACCGGGCTTATATCCGGCCTTTTCGATAGCGGCCAATACACTTTCCAAGGCTTCTTCAGTACCTCCCTCAAAGTTTGGTGCAAAGCCACCTTCATCACCTACTGCTGTACTCAATCCTTTGTCGTGGATGATTGCTTTCAGGTTGTGAAATATTTCACCACCCATTCGAAGCGCTTCTGTGAACGTAGGAGCTCCCACAGGACGGATCATGAATTCCTGAAATGCTATTGGAGCATCTGAGTGAGATCCGCCATTGATAATATTCATCATTGGTACCGGAAGTGTCTTTGCATTGGCTCCACCGATATATCTGTAGAGCGGCAACTGGCATGCATCTGCACCGGCATGGGCAACAGCTAATGATACTCCTAAGATGGCATTTGCACCCAGTTTTGACTTGTTCGGCGTACCGTCTAAATCAATCATGACCTGATCGATGTAAGCTTGCTCAACAACCAGTAATCCCTCAATTTCAGGGGCAATGATATCATTCACGTTATCAACTGCTTTTTGAACACCCTTGCCCATGTAGCGAGACTTGTCACCATCTCTGAGTTCTACGGCTTCATGCTCTCCGGTAGAAGCCCCTGAAGGAACTGCGGCTCTTCCAATGTAGCCATCTTCTGTAATCACCTCTACTTCTACAGTAGGGTTACCTCGGGAGTCCATAATCTGACGGGCAAATACACTTTCGATAACGCTCATTACTTATTGTCTTTTATTAGTTGGATAAAATCGTCGAATAGATAGGTAGAATCGTTGGGGCCTGGCGAGGATTCCGGGTGATATTGCACAGCGAATGCCGGCTTATCTTTCAACCTGAGTCCCTCAACCGTATCATGATTCAAATCGATATGGGTTAATTCGGCTACTTTGGAATTTTTCAATGCTTCCATCTCCACAGCAAATCCATGATTTTGCGAAGTAACTTCACTTAATCCGGTGTTTAAGTTCTTCACGGGGTGATTCAATCCTCTATGTCCGTGGTGCATTTTATAGGTAGGGATACCTACGGCCAGTGCGAGAATCTGACTTCCCATGCAAATACCGAAAACGGGTTTGTTGGCTTCCAATATTTCTTTTGCGGTATTAGTAGCATAATCCATCACAGCAGGGTCACCGGGTCCATTGGAAATAAAATATCCGTCAGGCCCCCATTTTTCCATCTCTGCAAAAGTGGTTTTTGCGGGAAATACTTTGCAATGACAATTTCTGTTCACTAGATTTCTAAGAATAGATTTCTTTATCCCAAGATCCAGTACTGCTACCTTAAACCCATCATTATCCTCACCAAGCTCATATGGTTCTTTTGTTGTAACCTGAGTGGAAAGCTCAAGCGCTTCCATGCTAGGAATCTTATCCAGTTCAGTCTGCAGTGCATCTCCTTCCAGTTCTGAAGAAATTATAGCATTCATTGCACCTTTGGTACGAATGTGGCGGACAATCTTGCGGGTATCTACACCAGCAATACCAACCGTATTGTTTCTCTCAAGGAATTCCTGAAGGCTTTCGGTTGCCTTGGTTCTACTGTAGATATGGGAAAAGTCATTTACTACTAACCCTTTAATGGTAGGAGTATCGCTCTCCACCTCTGAATCAATCGCTCCATAGTTTCCTATGTGTGAGGTGGTATTTACAATGATTTGACCATAATAGGACGGATCGGTATAAATCTCCTGGTATCCGGTCATTCCGGTGTTAAAGCAGATTTCTCCACCGGAAGTACCTTGTTTTCCAATAGAATATCCAGTAAATGTCGTGCCATCTTCAAGTAAAAGTGTGGCTTTCTTTCGGGTAGGGTATTTCATACTGGGGAGCAAAAATAGTTATGGATTGGGCAATAAAAAAGCCATCTAAAAACTCAGATGGCTTTCTATTGTTTGGTTTTAAAATTTTATTCTTTGATGAGACGAGAAGTGATCTCTTTTCCACCGAAATTAAACTTCACAAAATAAGTACCTGGGTCTAGATTAGATATGTCTAGCAATGAGCGTGTGCTCTTTGATAACTTGGGGTATGAGTTTTGCTTGAGTATCATCTTCCCATCCAAGCTTAGAATCTCCACAGATACATCACCTATATAGTCATTAATCATTTCTATCGAGACTCGGCCTTTACTTGGGTTTGGGTAAACGACAACTCCGGCTTCTTCCCATTCCGCAACGGCAGTAACGTCTGATATATTGATTTCAAATGATTTAGCAAAGCTATTTCCATCATCGTCTTCGGTTTGTATGCGAATGGTGTAAACAGCTTTCGTTTCAAAATCGAATACTGCACCGGATTGCAGCTCAGTTCCCGAAATCACAAAATCTCCATTGTCATCAGACCCTTCTCCGGTTACCAATGTGAATGTATGCGTATCATCATCCTCATCCACTGCTTCCAACGTGCCTATCACTGTGCCGCTTGGATCTTCCTCTGCGATTGTACTATTTGATAGGGTTATATTTGAAGGAACTGCAAGGCTCACCACCTCAAGCGAAACCTCGTTGTTACTTGTATCCTCATCTCCTGGAACTGAAACTTCTACCCTTATTTCATATGCTCCAACAGTGGTGAAATCATAGGTGGTGGTAAATGTATGCTGGTAAGACCCTAGGTTATCTATTACTTGAGTCACATTATCTGATACAACCAACTCATTATTTACATAAAGCAGAATATCATAGTTATTTATTGATAGGTTGCCCAGATTCTGAACAGTAGCTATTATCTCTGTTTCTGTCTCAGAAAACACTCCATCTTCAATTCCATCTATACTTTTTGCCATTAAATCCGTATCGAAGAAAGAAACTGTAGCAGAGTAAACCCCATTTCCGTGAGTCGCTGCTACTACCAGACCGTCCAATCTTGTTATCATATGCTCAACGACTGTCGCCCCAATATCATTTTCACCTTCCCTGATCCACTGAGTATTTGTTCCGTCAAGCAAATCAGTTGAATACAACCCAGTGCTGGTTCCGACAAAAAACTTGAAATCATTGCCATGAATTCTTCCTACTCTCACTGATGGACCACTTCCGGAACCATCGATATTCTCTTCAAGATTTCCACTAACATCCGTCCAGGTAATACCTCCATCATTCGTATAAAACACACTTGGTATTTCGTAATTTGAAAAGGTAACCAAAACACGGTCATTATTTACCGGATTAACGCTGACTCCAGAGATATAACCTCCTGGAAAATTAGACCCGGTTACATCCTCCACTGTCGGACTAGACTCACTGGCATTTGTTACTTTAAAAACATTTCCTGATGAAGTCCCCGCATAAACTACTTGATTGCTCCCTACACCTATTTCACTAACTACTCCAGTAGCTCCCGTAAGTGCTATTGACTTCCATCCCGTGTTTTCATTTCCAGTGCTGGCTTGTGTATTAACCCATAAATCAAAATCCCCCCCAAGATAAAACACATCATCATCGTTTCTATCCAGATAAAAAGGAGTGATAAATAAAGATGAGGTATATGACGAAGGTGTCATAAAGTCAAATCCATCATAAGTTACATCATTCGCATCCGAATAATCCAAGCGGTAAATATTCGCATTCTGTGATGATACATAACGATGAGTCCCATCCTCACTTATTGAACTATATGCCCCGTCTCCACCAAAGGGATCTGTCCAATTATCTGTTGAAGCAGTCAAATTACTTGCAAACCAGGTACCGTTATCCTGCAATCCAATTAAAAGTTGGTCTTCAGGTCCGGCTGAAACCGCGTAAATCTGAGCAGTCAGGTACCCATTGTTTAATGGGGTCCATGAGACTGTGGATGCAGTTATATCATTAGTTAATTGAACGCCTCCATCATTGCCAGAATAGGCTCGAACTCCATCAAGAAATATGAATGAATGTTGATCAGGATGGTGATTAGGATATAGTGCATAGGAATCATTATCGGAAGTATATCCCCCAATCCAGGTGGTATTGGTTGAAGTAGAAAAACCGTCAGAGGAAGCAAAAAGATTAGTCCCACCTATGATTACAAAATTTGGATCATCATTTTTCACTTTTATGAGTAAGTCGTACCCTCCTTGTGAATCAAAGTCACCAGTCAACCCCCCTAATTGGGGGATATTTGCTGACAGATCGGTCCATGTATCTGTTGCATCATCAAACTTCCACAATGAATGTCCGCTCGCCTCTGTGGCATCCTCACCCAAAACATATATGACATCTTCATTAGATGGAGCAATTGCTATCTCCTTACGCTCACCGGCCGCAAACGAATGGTTAACGTCCGTGATATCTGTCCAGTTGTCTCCCCCATCCACAGACTGAAAAATTCCTGCAACTAAATGATTTTTAATTGCATATAGAACTCCACTGGACGTAACTGCAACTTCAGACCACCCAACATCACCACCGTCTTCAAAGTCAAAACTCGCTAATATTTTAGTGAACGAATTACCTCCGTCTTGAGATCTAAAAATCCCAAAGGAATTAGCTACGAGAACATCTCCATTCGTAGGGTTAATGACGATTTCATGATTATAGTCAAAACCTTGATCAAATGACTCAGGTGTTTCAAGGCTCGTGGCTGGTAAAAGTAACCAGCTATCTCCTCCATCTGTGGACTTAAAAATACCATCACCACGATATGGAGCCCCTGAACTACCGGCCGAATTTCCACTCCACTCTCCGGTACCATAATACCACACCTGTGTTTCACCACCTGTAGTATCTTGAGCTATACAAGTAATACTTTGTAAGTCTGTAGGTGTAGTCATTTTAGACCAATTTGTACCTCCGTTAGTGGTTCTCCACAATCCCCCTGAAACGCCACCGGCCAAAATCGTATTTTCTGTTGGATCCGTTACATCAATAGCGAGAGCTCTTGTTCGACCTCCAACATTATATGGTCCTCTATTTTCCCATGCTGTTGCTGGTGGGGCTAGTGCCAGAGGATTAATGCGGGATTTAAGGTCTAGCTGACGTTGATCCATCAAAGCCCTTTCCTTTAGCCTAATACCTGCTGGTATCTGGTTGGTAACAGGATTCTTCGTCCGCATAAATTCAAACTCTACACGAGCTTGTGGGTCATCTTTTTGATTCTGTATTTGTGCGGACACACATAGGCTCAAAATCAGGAAGGTAGTAGTAGTTAGTAATCTTCTCATCGGCGTTATTTTAAAATTCGGGTTAGTCTAAACTTCTTTCCACCCATTCTATCAGAAACCTCAAAAGCACAAATGAATTTTTCCTGAGGTTGCTTATTGGTTTGAATGTCAATGATCTCACCAGGAGTTAATACCATTTTTGCACCAAATCCTGCTGCAAGTTGCTCTACTACTTCGACTCTGGCTATCCCAGATTCATAAGTCACTAGCTTTGCACTAATGATTACTTCATCAGGGTTTGGTTTAAACTCTTTTTCGGTTGGATTAGCATTTATATCGTTAGATTGAGAAGTAGCTTGCTTGTTGGAGGTACACTTAATAGTAGCAAGGGCGAAAAGACACAAAATAAGTATTCGCATTATTTTTTTCTGTAAAATAAAAAAAGGGATTGAGCTGTGGCTCAATCCCTTTATATTTTCGACGATTAAGTTTACTTAATCTTCTTTTTTCTTATCTTCTTTCTTCTCCTTCTTCTCAGCTTTAGGAGCTTCTTCTTTCTTCTCTTCCTTCGCTTCTGCTTTCTCCTCCTTAGCTTCCTCAGCTTTTTCTTCCGCTTTAGTTTCCGCTACTTCCTCTTTTACTTCTGCGGCTTCAGCTTTAGGTGCCTCTTCTTTCTTTGCTTTCGCTTTCCCCCCTCTACGAGATCTTCTGGTCTTAGCTTTTCCGGCATCTGCTTCGCTCAATAGTAGCTCGTTGAAATCCACAAGCTCCATCATGCACATTTCTGCATTATCGCCTAGTCTTGCACCAGTCTTGATGATTCTAGTATATCCACCAGGTCTGTTGGCGATCTTTTCAGCTACATTATTGAAAAGCTCAGACACAGACTCTTTATCCTGAAGGTAAGAGAATACAACTCTTCGAGAGTTTGTATCATCTGTTTTAGACTTGGTTAGAATAGGCTCTATATACTTTCTAAGTGCTTTCGCCTTAGCGACAGTTGTATTGATTCTCTTATGCATGATAAGAGAAGAAGCCATATTGGAAAGCATCGCACTTCTGTGTGCGGTCTTTCTTCCCAGGTGATTAAATTTCTTTCCGTGTCTCATTATTCTTCCTCCAATTTGTATTTGCTAAGATCCATACCGAAAGTAAGACCTTTATCAGAAACCAATTGCTCCAATTCAGCAAGTGACTTCTTACCGAAATTTCTAAACTTCATCATGTCAGAAATTTCAAGTGATACGAGATCACCTAAAGTTCTAACATCAGCTGCTTTCAAGCAGTTGTAAGCTCTCACTGAAAGATCAAGATCGTTAAGATTAGTCTTAAGCATCTTTCTCATGTGCAGAAGCTCTTCATCTACTTGCTCTGGCTCTCCAGCTTCTTGAGTCTCCAGAATCATGTTTTGATCTGAGAACAACATGAAGTGCTGGATCAAAATGTTTGCAGCACCTTTAAGAGCATTTTCCGGGTGAATGGAGCCATCAGTTTCAATATCCAATGTCAACTGCTCATAGTCAGTCTTTTGTTCTACCCTGGTATTTTCAACACTGTACTTCACATTCTTGATCGGCGTATAGATTGAATCTATAGCGATAAATCCAAAATTTTGCTCAGCAGGCTTATTTTCATCGGCCCCAACATATCCTCGTCCTTTCTGAACTGTAAGTTCCATTTCGAACTTAGCCGATTCGTCCAAGTGACAAATCACATGATCAGGATTAAGGATCTCGAAAGAAGTAGTTGCTTTAGCCAAATCTCCAGCAGTAAGCTTCTTCATTCCAGAAACATTTACAGTGATAGATCCATCAGCAACTTCCTCGATCTTTTTGAATCGAACCATTTTAAGGTTCAAAATCATTTCACTCACATCTTCTACAACTCCTTCGATAGTAGAGAACTCATGCAGAACACCAGGGATTTTCACGCCGGTGATTGCATAACCCTCTAAAGAAGAAAGTAGAATTCTTCTCAACGCATTACCTATTGTAACACCGTATCCTTTTTCCAGTGGTTTGAAAGTAAAGAGGCCATGGAAATCATCTGCTTTTTCCATTACCACTTTTTCCGGCATTTGAAATGCTAGGATAGACATATATCTTATTTTTTGAGTGTTTACTTAGAGTACAATTCGACGATCAACTGTTCCTTGATGTTCTCGGGAATTTCTTCCCTGCTGGGAGCATTTAGAAACTTACCAGTCATGCTGGCAGAATCCCACTCCAACCAAGAGTAGCTTCTTGCATTAGATGCAAGGCTATCAGTAATGGCTTCAAGAGATTTTGATTTCTCTCTTACACCAATGATGTCATTACCTTTTAATGTGTAAGAAGGCACGTTAACGATTTCTCCATTCACAGTGATGTGTTTGTGAGAAACAAGTTGTCTCGCTGCTCTTCTTGTAGGCGCAATACCTAAACGGAAAACAGTATTGTCCAATCTTGCCTCCAATAACTGAAGAAGGATTTCACCTGTAATTCCACTTTTTCTTGAAGCCTTTTCAAAAGCATTGGAGAATTGACGCTCAAGTACACCGTAAGTGTATTTTGCTTTTTGCTTCTCAGCCAGCTGGATCGCGTATTCAGACTGCTTTTTTCTTCTTCCTCGGCCATGCTGACCAGGAGGATAAGCTTTCTTCTGCAGCGCTTTGCTAGCCCCGAAGATTGGCTCTCCGAATCGTCTTGAAATTTTAGTTTTAGGCCCAGTATATCTTGCCATTATCTATAACAATTTAAAAATCTTAAACTCTTCTTCTTTTAGGGGGTCTACATCCGTTATGCGGTAGTGGAGTAACGTCTTTGATCATTGTTACTTCTATACCAGTATTTTGGATGGTTCTGATGGCAGACTCTCTTCCTGACCCAGGACCTTTTACGTAAACTTCTACTTTTCTAAGTCCCAAGTCATACGCTTTCTGTGCACATTCCTGTGCTGCTACCTGAGCAGCATAAGGAGTATTTTTCTTAGATCCACGGAATCCCATTTTACCTGCTGATGCCCAGCTGATAACCTGACCGGTTCCGTTGGTCATGGAAATAATTATGTTGTTGAAAGATGCTTTGATATGGGCTTGACCCATTGCATCAACGGCAACAACTCTCTTTTTCGCTTTATCTTTTCTCTTTTGTGCCATCTATCTATTACTTAACAGCTTTCTTCTTATTAGCAACCGTCTTTCTCTTACCTTTTCGAGTTCTAGCGTTGTTCTTGGTGTGCTGCCCTCTTACAGGAAGGCCTTTTCTGTGACGAAGGCCTCTGTAGCAACCAATATCCAGAAGTCGCTTAATGCTCATCTGAACTTCGCCTTTGAGAACACCCTCTACTTTGTAATTCTCACGGATTACGGTTCGAACTTTGCCGCCTTCCTCGTCAGTCCAATCCTGAACTTTCTTGTTAGCGTCAACGCCAGCCTCAGATAAAATTTTCTGTGCTGATGCTTTGCCGATACCAAAGATGTACGTCAAGGCAATCTCGCCTCGCTTATTATCGGGAATATCTACTCCTGCAACTCTTGCCATAATTATCCTTGTCTTTGTTTAAACTTTGGATTCTTTTTATTGATCACATAAAGCTTCCCTTTTCGTCTGATGACCTTGCAATCAACGCTTCGTTTTTTTACGGATGCTCTTACTTTCATTTCTTTATTCTTTTCAGTCTTCGACTGTTATTTATATCTATAAACAATTCTTCCTTTCGTCAGATCATACGGTGACATCTCCAACTTTACCTTATCACCAGGTAAGATTTTGATGTAGTGCATTCTCATCTTTCCTGAGATATGCGCAATCACCTCATGACCGTTTTCAAGTTCTACTCTAAACATTGCGTTTGACAATGCTTCCACGATCGTTCCGTCTTGCTCTATGGATGCTTGTTTTGCCATTATGCTGCTTGAGTTCTTCCTTTTACTCTACCTGATTTCATCATACCTTCATAGTGCCTCATGAGCAGGTAGCTCTCAATCTGCTGAAGGGTATCAAGAATTACACCAACCATAATCAAAAGGGACGTTCCTCCGTAAAACTGAGCAAATCCCTGATTCACACCTGCAATCATTGCGAAAGCAGGCAGGATCGCGATAATCGCAAGGAAAATCGCTCCCGGTAAAGTGATTCTTGAAAGAATATTGTCAAGGAAATCAGCTGTTTGCTTACCTGGTTTCACACCAGGAACAAAACCGCCATTTCGTTTCATGTCGTCTGCAATCTGGTTAGGATTGATCGTAATAGCAGTGTAGAAGAACGTAAATACGATAATCATAATCGCGAACGTCAGATTGTACTGCCACGAAGTAAAATCAGAGAACGTAGTTCCAATGTAGTTAGCAAAATCACTTTCTTCTCTCCATAGTCCAGCAAGCATAGCCGGCAAGAACATGATGGATTGAGCAAAGATGATAGGCATTACTCCAGAGGCATTCACTTTTAAAGGAATGTACTGTCGCTGACCTCCGTATACCTTATTGCCTACCACTTGCTTGGCGTATTGAACAGGTACTCTTCGAACTGCTTGTACTAAGGCCACTGTTACCAACACTACAAAGAAAAGTGCAACCAACTCAAGGATGAACAATAACATCTCACTCATTCCCCTGGTGATTGCCTCAGCAGCAATGCTTCCAGGGAACCTTGAAATGATACCGATCATAATTAGCATGGAAATACCATTGCCAATACCCTTATCAGTAATTTTCTCTCCAAGCCACATACAGAAGATCGTTCCTGAAGTAAGGATGATTACCGATGTGAATTTGAAAAAGAATGTATTATTAAGTATTGCTGTCGGCTCGATAGCAGCTGAAACGTAGCTGAAACCCTGAGCCATACATATAGCAATCGTTAATACTCTTGTTAGTTGATTAATTTTCTTTCTTCCACTATCTCCTTCTTTTTGGAGCTTCTGGAAGTAAGGAACTGCCACTGTCATCAGCTGCAACACGATGGAAGCCGAGATATAAGGCATGATACCAAGTGCGAACACTGAGGCATTACTAAACGCCCCACCAAGGAATGTATCCAACAATCCAAAAATACCTGACGCCTGTCCGGTAAGTTTTGATGGATCTACTCCAGGTAATACCACGAAAGAACCAATTCTAAAAATTACCAAGAATCCTATCGTATTTAGGATTCTGGTTCTTAGTTCCTCAATGGAAAAAATGTTTCGTATGGTATCTATGAATTTCTTCATTATTCAGCTACTGTAATTGATCCACCAGCTTTCTCAATAGCTTCCTGAGCTGTTTTTGAGAATTTATGTGCTGTAACTTTTAGTCCTGTTTTCAATTCGCCTCTACCCAATACCTTAACGATATCATTCTTTTGAGCAAGGCCATTGTCAATTAGAACCTGAAGCGTCACTTCTTTCAATTTCTTTGTTTCACTTAGCTTCTGAAGGTCATCCAGGTTGATTGGCTTAGAAACAACTTTATTATTGTTTTTGAATCCAAATTTTGGAACCCTTCTTTGAAGTGGCATCTGACCTCCTTCGAAACCAGTCTTTCTAGAGTATCCAGATCTAGACTGAGCTCCTTTGTGTCCTCGCGTAGATGTACCACCTCTGCCAGAGCCTTGTCCTCTACCTACTCGCTTTCTGTTTTTTGTTGAGCCTTCTGCAGGCTTTAATGATTCAAGTCTCATGTTTACAGCTCTTTAACTTCTACTAAGTGATTCACCGTTTTGATCATCCCCTCAATGGAAGGAGTCAATTCTTTTTCAACGGACCTATTGATTTTACCAAGACCCAGAGCAACAATTGTTTTTTGCTGATTCTTTGGACGCTTGATCGTACTTCTCTTCTGTGTGATTAATACTTTTCCCATTGTCTTAGCCATTGAAAACTTTATCTAAAGACACTCCTCTTTGCTGCGCAACAGCGAAAGGATCTCTCATTTTATTCAAAGCATCAAAAGTTGCTTTAACCACGTTGTGAGGGTTAGAAGATCCTTTTGATTTTGCAAGTACATCATGTACCCCAGCACTCTCCAACACTGCACGCATTGCACCACCGGCGATTACTCCAGTACCAGCTGCAGCTGGCTTCAAAAGCACGTGTCCACCACCAAATTTTCCAATCGCGTCGTGAGGAACAGTCCCTTTGAAAACAGGAACTCGAACCAAATTCTTCTTCGCATCGTCAATTCCTTTAGTGATAGCATCAGTTACCTCGTTGGCCTTACCAAGTCCGTATCCTACTACACCATTTCCATCTCCTACTACAACAATAGCAGAGAAGCTGAATCGACGACCACCTTTCACTACTTTCGCTACTCTTTTGATGGCAACTACTCGCTCCTGAAGGTCGATTTCACTTGCTTTTATAGATCTTATATTGCTTTGTGACATAATTTCTTTCTTAGAATTTTAAACCTCCTTCACGAGCACCTTCTGCCAAAGATTTTACTCTTCCATGGTAAGGGTATCCGCCTCTATCAAAAACGACTGTTTCAATACCTGCGCTTTTAGCATTTTCAGCCAGTTTCTTACCCACTTCCTTCGCTACTTCTACGTTAAGATTTGGCTTGCCAATTTCCTTTGTAGATGCAGATGCTAGCGTCTTACCATTCACATCATCAATCAACTGAGCGTAAATGCCTTTATTGCTTTTGAAAATAGAAACTCTAGGTCTCTCAGCAGTGCCAGAAATCTTCTTTCTGATACCCAGTCTAAGTCTTTTTCTTCTTGCTGTTTTAGTAATTGCCATGTCTTATTATTTAGCAGCAGTTTTACCAGCTTTTCTTCTAATTTGCTCACCAATAAAGCGAATACCTTTTCCTTTGTATGGTTCCACTTTTCTAAGTGACTTGATCTTTGCAGAAATCTGACCTACTAATTGTTTGTCGATTCCTTCAACGATCACTTTAGGATTTTTACCTTTCTCTGTTTCAGCCGAAACTTTAATTTCTTCCGGAACAGCGAAATATATACTGTGAGAATATCCCAGGTTAAGCTCCAATACATTGTTTTGTACGGCTGCTTTATAACCTACCCCAACAAGCTCCATCTCCTTCTTGTATCCGTTGTTCACCCCTTCTACCATGTTGCTCACTAATGAACGGTAAAGGCCGTGCAACGACTTGTGTCTTTTCTGCTCAGTTGGACGCTCAAGCGTCACTACTCCGTCTTCCACCTTACAGGTGATATCCGGATCAATCTCCTGAGTCAGCTCACCTTTAGGACCTTTCACATTCACTACATTTTTATCTATAGTGATTGAAACTCCTTCGGGCAAATTAATTGGTGCTTTTCCTATCCTAGACATCTCAATTCTATTAATACACGTAACATAAAACTTCTCCACCTACATTCTCTCTGCGTGCTTCCTTGTCAGAAATTACGCCCTTAGATGTAGATAAAATTGCGATACCAAGACCATTCAATACTCTTGGTAGGGTATCCGCCGCAGCATACTTTCTAAGCCCTGGCGTACTTACACGCTCCAGGCTTGTGATTGCCGACTGCTTTGTCTGAGGATTGTACTTCAAGGCGATTTTAATGATCCCTTGCTTGCCATCTTCCTCAAACTTATAGTTTCGGATGAAGCCCTTGCTGTGCAATACCTTAGTGATCTCCTTCTTTAAATTAGAAGCAGGCACCTCTACTACACGGTGGTTCGCTGCAATTGCATTGCGAACTCTGGTTAAATAATCTGCTATCGGGTCTGTTACCATTTCTTAAACACACTTATCCCCCTCTGAAAAAGGGGGTGCAAAAATAATAATTTATATTTTGAAACGAAAGGAAGTTTGAAAACTACCAGCTAGCTTTTGTTACTCCTGGTATTTTTCCTTCGGATGCCATTTCTCTGAATGTCACCCTAGAGATTCCAAATCTCCTCATGTACCCCTTAGGTCTACCTGTAAGCTTACATCTATTGTGTAATCTTACTTTTGAAGAGTTTCTTGGAAGCTTGTCTAAGCCCTGATAGTCTCCAGCTTCTTTCAAAGCTTTCCTCTTCTCAGCATATCTTGCTACAAGCTTTTCTCTTTTTCTTTCTCTCGCTTTTACTGCTTCTCTAGCCATAATATCTTAGTTCTTCTTTGAAGTAAACGGCATTCCTAGAGATCTTAATAATTCAAGACTCTCTTCATCAGTTTGTGCTGTTGTCACAAACGTGATGTCCATACCTGTGATTTTGTTTACTTTATCGATACTGATTTCAGGGAAGATGATTTGCTCCTGGATACCCAGTGTATAATTTCCTCTTCCGTCAAATCCTTTTTCTCTAATTCCTTTGAAGTCTCTTACTCGTGGTAGAGCCACAGTCACCAATCGGTCAAGGAATTCATACATTTTATCACCACGAAGTGTCACTTTCGCACCGATAGGCATTCCTTCTCTCAACTTAAAGTTGGAAACTGACTTCTTAGCAATGGTAGGAACCGCTTTTTGTCCGGTAATCATTGTAAGTTCTTCAACACCTACATCTACCATCTTCTTATCAGATACAGCAGCACCAATACCTTTATTGATGGCAATCTTAGTAAGCTTCGGTACCTGCATAACAGAGCTGTACTGAAACTTATCTTTCAGATGTGGAATAATCTCCTTGCTGTATTTTTCTTTTAATCTAGGACTAGCCATTTGTGATAAATTCTCCTGATTTTTTTGAATATCTCTGCAGCTTACCGTCTGCATTTTTCTTTCTTCCGATTCTGGTTGCATCTCCGGATGATGGATCTACTACCATTAGGTTGCTAAGGTGAATTGCAGCTTCAGTTTCCTGAATGCCACCTTCCGGATTCGTAGCGGATGGCTTTACATGTTTTGTAACCATGTTAGCACCTTCAACCACTGCTCGGTACTTAGTTCGATTCACTTCAAGTACTTTACCGGTTTTTCCTTTATCGTTACCGGCAATGATCTTGACAGTGTCGCCTTTTCTTACGTGAAATTTTGCTTTGCTCATCGTTAAAGTACTTCTGGTGCTAATGATACAATTTTCATGAACTGCTTTTCTCTAAGCTCTCTTGCCACAGGGCCAAAGATCCTTGTACCTCTCGGCTCATCATTGGCAGTAAGAAGTACAGCAGCATTATCTTCAAATCGGATATATGTGCCATCTTTTCTTCGTACTTCCTTCTTCGTTCTTACAACGACCGCTCTGGATACAGTTCCTTTTTTTAAACTACTTGATGAAAGTGCATGCTTAACAGTCACAATCACTTTGTCACCAACAGAAGCATATCGCTTCTTGGTGCCACCAAGCACACGGATCACAAGCACTTCTTTAGCGCCGCTGTTGTCCGCAACCGATAATCTTGACTCCTGCTGTACCATTATTTTGCTCTTTCAATAATTTCTACTAACCTCCATCTTTTGCTTTTGCTCATTGGACGAGTTTCCATCACCTTTACCGTATCACCGATATTGCAATCGTTCTTCTCGTCATGAGCTGTGAGCTTAGTGGTTTTTCTCACAAATTTTCCGTAGATCGGGTGCTTAACTTTTCGTTCTACTGCCACAGTGATGCTTTTCTGCATTTTATTGCTCACCACTTGTCCGATTCTTTCTTTTCTTAGATTTCTTTCCATCACTGAAAATTATTTGCTTGCTTCAGCAACTTGATTTAATTCTTTGGCTCTGATTTCTGTTTTTATTCTTGCCACCAATTTTCTATTCTCTCGAATTTTCATTGGATTTTCGATTGGAGTAATACTATGAGCAAACTTTAGTTTGGCATAGTTCTCCTTCTCTACTGCAAGCTTGTTTTTCAGCTCGTCCAGGCTCAATCCTCTTAGTTCAGAATTTTTCATTACTCTGGCTTATAATCTCTTGCAATTGTAAATTTTGTCGAGATCGGCAGTTTTTGTTCCGCCAATCGTAAAGCTTCTCTAGCCAACTCGATATCTACACCTGCAGCTTCGAACAAGATGGTTCCAGGCTTGACAGTTGCCACCCAATATTCAGGAGCTCCTTTACCCTTACCCATCCGTACTTCAGCAGGCTTCTTGGTCACAGGCTTGTCCGGAAAGATTCGGATCCATACCTGACCTTCCCTTTTCATCGCTCTGGTCATGGCAATCCTTGCTGCCTCAATCTGACGGCTAGTGATCCATCCCGGCTCCATCGCCTTGATTCCAAAAGTTCCGAATGCCAGTCTGTGCCCACGTTGAGCAAGACCCTTCACTCGGCCTTTTTGCATTTTTCTAAATTTCGTTCGTTTTGGCTGTAACATGCTCTACAAAACTTTACTTTCTTCTTCTATTATCTCTTCTCCTTCTGTTAGGACCGCCACTTGGAGCATTTCCTCCTGTCTGACCTTGTCCTACGTTAGGTGAAAGGTCTCTTTTACCGAAAACCTCTCCTTTAAATATCCACACCTTGATACCAATCTTTCCGTAGATGGTGTGAGCTTCAGTAATCGCATAATCGATATCCGCTCTCAACGTGTGAAGTGGAATTCTTCCTTCTTTATACTGCTCACTTCGCGCCATTTCAGCACCACCTAATCTTCCTGAGCATTTGATTTTAATTCCTTGAGCACCTACTCTCATAGAAGAAGCAATTGCCTGCTTCATCGCTCTTCGGAAAGAGATTCTGGCCTGAAGCTGCTGCGCGATAGACTCACCTACCAGTTTAGCATCTAGTTCAGGTCTCTTTATTTCGAAAATGTTGATCTGAAGATCTTTTCCGGTTAGGTTTTTCAACTCTTCCTTGATCTTATCTACTTCAGATCCCCCTTTACCGATCACAACCCCCGGACGAGCCGTATGAACAGTAAGGGTAATTCTTTTTAGTGTTCGTTCGATCACCACTTTAGAGATGCCACCTTTAGGCATACGTGCAGCGATGTATTTACGAATTTTGTTGTCTTCAACAATTTTGTCAGCATAGGACTTACTATCAAACCAGGCAGAATCCCACCCTTTGATAACTCCTAATCTAAATCCAACTGGGTTTACTTTTTGTCCCATTACTTGTTGCTTTCTTTAGTTTCGTTAGTATCCTGATTGTGATTATCGATTACGATACTCACATGATTTGATCTTTTTCTGATTCTGTGAGCTCTTCCTTGTGGAGCAGGTCTCAGTCTTTTCAGCATTCGAGCACTATCCACATAGATTTCTTTCACATAAAGGTCAGCTTCTTCGATGCTGATGTCTTCATTCTGCATCTGCCAGTCTGCAATTGCAGTCAAAAGAAGCTTCTCCAGTGTTAGTGAAGCCTGGTGCGAATCAAAACGAAGGATGTTAAGAGCAATGTTTGCACGCTCACCTCGAATCATGTCAGCAACGAGCCTCATTTTTCGTGGAGAGGTTGGAACATTTCTAAGTGAAGATTTCACTGCACCTAGTTTTCCTTTGTTCTCCTCACGGAATTTTTTCTCAGCTTCTTTCTGAAGTCTGATTCGTACTGATTTCTTTAGTTTCTTTTCAGCTTCCATTGGTGCTCTTATCTTTTACCTTTATCCTTCTTGGCAATGTGTCCTCTGAAGTTTCTCGTCGGAGCGAATTCACCAAGTTTATGTCCTACCATGTTTTCAGTTACGAAAACAGGAATGAATTTATTTCCATTGTGCACGGCGAAAGTATGACCTACAAAATCCGGAGATATCATAGAGCGTCTTGACCAGGTTTTGATCACAGACTTCTTACCTGATTCGTTCATCGCGTCAACTTTCTTCTCAAGACGAAAGTCTATATAAGGCCCTTTCTTTAATGATCTTGACATTATTTCCTTCGTTTAACTATCTGCTTATCAGAATATTTATTTGGTCTTCGGGTCTTCATACCTTTCGAGTACAGACCGTTTCTAGATCTTGGGTGACCCCCTGAAGCTCTTCCTTCACCACCTCCCATTGGGTGATCCACTGGGTTCATCGCTACACCTCTTACTCTAGGACGCTTACCTAACCATCTGTTTCTACCGGCCTTACCAAGTCTTACAGACATATGGTCAGAGTTAGAAACAACTCCTACTGTGGCTAGACAGGTATTCAATACCAATCTCATTTCACCAGAAGGAAGCTTTACTGTAGCGTATTTTCCTTCTCTAGCTACCAACTGTACGTAGGTTCCGGCACTTCTTGCCATTACTCCGCCCTTACCTGGCTTCAACTCCACGTTGTGGATAATTGTACCAAGAGGAATGTCAGAAAGGAACAATGCATTCCCTACTTCCGGAGCTACTCCCTTACCAGAGTTTACTACTGTTCCAACTTCTAATCCTGCTGGAGCCAGCATATATCTTTTTTCACCGTCAGCATAGTAAAGCAATGCGATTCTTGCAGATCTGTTTGGATCGTACTCAATTGCCTTCACTGTTGCAGGGATTCCGTGCTTATCTCTTTTGAAGTCGATGATACGAAGCTTTCGCTTGTGACCACCGCCTACGTTTCGCACGGTCATTCTACCCTGATTGTTTCTACCACCGTTTCTTTTTGATGTGGCCACCAAAGATCGCTCTGGAGTGGACTTGGTTACATCATCAAAGACAGGAGCCATTCGGTATCTCTGTCCTGGGGTAGTCGGTTTAAGTTTTTTTACAGCCATTTCTGTCTATTATATTCCGCTATAAAAATCGATTATATCACCCTCAGCCACCTGCACTATAGCCTTCTTGTAAGCTGGAGTTCGTCCTTCAATGATCCTCGATTTGGTATATCTTCTTTTCGATTTACCAGGCTGGATCATTGTATTTACAGATTCAACAGTAACACCGTAAGTTTTTTCAACTTCAGTCTTAATCTGAACCTTATTCGCATCCTTGGCAACTACGAATCCGTATTGCCCGTGCTCGTTTAGCGCGGATACTTTCTCAGTAACTAATGGTTTAATTAAAACTCCCATCTTAGTTAAATCTTTCTTTTAGTTGCTCAAGTGTACCTTCACACAGGATCAAACGCTCTGCATTGATCAAATCATAGGTATTCACTTCATCAACAGTTGAAACATGTGCTTTCTTAAGATTTCGGGAAGACAAGAAGATGTTCTTGTTTTTGTCGCTTACTAGCAACAATGACTTCTTGTCTGAAACCGAAAGGCTGTTAAGAAGGCTGATGAATTCTTTTGTTTTAGGCGCTTCGAAAGTGAAGTCTTCTAAAATCTGAATGGCTTTCTCTTTTGCTCTTGAAGAAAGTACTGACTTGCGAGCAAGTTTTCTTACTTTCTTATTCAGCTTAAAGCCATAATCTCTTTGTTTTGGCCCAAAGATGGTTCCTCCACCTCTGAAGATAGGAGACTTGATGCTACCTGCTCTTGCAGTACCTGTTCCCTTTTGCTTCTTAATCTTTCTGGTAGATCCAACGATCTCTCCTCGCTCTTTCGTCTTGGCATTACCATGCCTTTGATTTGCCAGATAGTTCTTTACATCAAGGTAGACAGCATGCTCATTCGGCTCAATGCCAAATATGCTTTTGTCCAGGCTGATCTCTCTACCTGTTTCCTCTCCTTTAATATTTAATACAGCTACCTTCATGATTACTTCTCAAGTATTACGAATGAATTTTTAGCTCCTGGAATTGCTCCTGATACAAGCACTAAGTTCTTTTCAGGATATACCTTCATGATTCGAAGGTTCAATACCTTCACACGATCTCCACCAGTTCTCCCAGCCATTCTAAGGCCTTTGAAAACTCTTGATGGGAATGAAGCTGCACCAATTGAACCTGGCGCTCTCATTCTATTATGCTGACCGTGAGTTGCTTGTCCAACACCACCAAAACCGTGTCTTTTTACAACTCCCTGGAAACCTTTTCCTTTCGATGTACCAATCGCATCAACAAAGTCCTGCTCATTGAATACATCTTCTATTTTGATTTCATTTCCAAGCTTCACCTTATCCTCAAACTCTTCTCTGAAATCTCTGAATTCTACCACCTTCACTTTCGGAGTAGTCTTTGCCTTAGCAAAATGTCCCTGAAGTGCTTTAGGTGTGTTTTTTTCTTTCCGCTCCCCATAAGCCAACTGCACAGCTTTGTAACCGTCGGTCTCTTCGTTCTTAACTTGAGTCACGACGCAAGGACCAGCTTCAACAAGGGTACAAGCGATGCTTTTACCGTTCTCGTCGAAGACACTTGTCATTCCTACTTTCCTTCCTATTAAACCAGGCATTTTCTACTCGTTTATATCTTTTAATTACCCTCTCAGGCAAACTTTTCGTGAAAAGGACTGCAAAGATAGCAAATCCATATGCCGAACAAAAACTTTGCTCGGTTATTTTTTAGACAAAAAAAGAACCAATCGATAAAGACCAATTGGTTCTCTTTTCCGGCTTAAAACCGAGTTATACTTTAATCTCAACGTCTACTCCACTCGGAAGCTCAAGCTTCATAAGTGCGTCAACCGTCTTCGCACTGTTGCTGTAGATATCTACCAGTCTTTTGTATGTGCAAAGCTGAAATTGATCTCTAGCCTTTTTGTTCACGTGAGGTGACTTAAGGACAGTGAATTTTTCCTTAACTGTTGGAAGTGGAATCGGCCCACTAACAACGGCTCCTGTGGTCTTCACCGCTCGAACAATTTTCTCAGAAGACTTGTCAACCAAGTTGTGGTCGTAAGACTTAAGTTTTATTCTAATTTTTTGATTCATGATCTAATCTTTAAACGTTGGCTGTGCCTTTTACTTCCGCAATAACTCCTTCTGCGATATTTTTAGGCACTTGATCGTAGTGCGAGAATGTCAATGAAGCAGTAGCTCTACCTGAAGAGTTTGTTCTCAGGTCGGTCACATATCCAAATAGTTCGGATAATGGCACATCTGCTTTCACAACTGTAGAGGTCCCTCTCGTATCCATTCCTTTCATCATTCCTCTTCGCTTATTCAAGTCACCAGTAATTGTACCCGTATATTCATCCGGAGTAACAACTTCAACTGCCATAATAGGCTCCAGAATTACCGGATTACATTTCTGAGCAGCAGATTTAAATCCAGCTCGAGCGGCAAGTTCGAATGATAGTGAATCTGAATCCACATCGTGGAATGATCCGTGATACAATCTCACTTTCATATTATCGATAGGATATCCTGCAAGAGGACCATTTACCATGGCTTGCTCAAACCCTTTCTGGATAGCTGGGATAAATTCTTTCGGAATTACACCACCAACAATTTCATTCACAAACTGTAGTCCACCTTGTTCGTAATCTTCATCTTTTGGTCCGATCTCGAATACTATATCAGCAAACTTACCTCGTCCACCAGACTGTTTCTTATAAACTTCTTTATGCTCAACAGAAGATGTGATAGCTTCTTTATAAGCCACCTGAGGAGCTCCCTGGTTAATCTCTACTTTAAATTCTCTCTTCAATCGATCGATGATGATATCCAAGTGAAGCTCACCCATACCTTTAAGGATGGTCTGACCTGTTTCGTGGTTAGTCTCTACCTGTAGTGTTGGATCTTCCTCAACTAACTTACCGATAGCTACTCCCAATTTATCAACATCTGCCTGAGCTTTCGGCTCAATAGCATAACCGATTACCGGATCAGGGAAGACCATAGATTCTAATACAATCTTCGCTTTTTCGTTACAAAGCGTGTCACCTGTTTTTATATCTTTAAATCCTACTACTGCTCCGATATCTCCACAATGCAGTTGATCAATTTGATTCTGCTTGTTGGCATGCATTTGGAAGATACGTGAAATTCGTTCCTTCTTATTCGTTCGTGTATTGAATACATAAGAACCTGAATCCAATGTTCCAGAATAAGAACGCACAAAGCACAGTCGACCAACGAATGGGTCAGTTGCAATTTTAAATGCTAATGCTGCAAACGGATCTTCAGGTGAAGGCTTTCTGGAAGTTTTTTCTTCCGTATCAGGATTTGTTCCTGTAATGCTATCTCTATCTAGAGGAGATGGAA
Source organism: Ekhidna sp. ABH4_415 (assembly GCF_056161305.1). Lineage (NCBI taxonomy): Bacteria > Pseudomonadati > Bacteroidota > Cytophagia > Cytophagales > Reichenbachiellaceae > Ekhidna > Ekhidna sp. ABH4_415. The sequence continues at coordinate 603,553 of NZ_JBSWYW010000001.1, read as the reverse complement.
GTAATTCCATCACATAGTTCAATAGTGTCTGTACACCTTTGTTTTTAAAGGCAGATCCACACAACATTGGAACAAAAGCTAAGTCAATAGTAGCAGCTCGAAGTGCAGCTACAATCTCATCTCTTGTGATGCTTTCTGGATCTTCAAAATATTTTTCCATCAGTGCCTCATCGTATTCAGCAACTGACTCTACCAAATGCTCACGATATTCGTCAACATCTGCTTGCATTTCTGCTGGAATTTCTACCTCTTCGAAGGTCATTCCCATATCTTCCTCATTCCAGATATATGCTTTATTCTCTACAAGGTCTACTACACCTTTAAAATTCTCTTCTGCACCGATTGGCAACTGAAGTGGTACTGCTTTTGTACCCAGCATTTCTTTTACTTGCTTACAAACTTTTAGGAAGTCTGCACCAGCACGATCCATTTTATTCACGAATCCGATTCGAGCTACTTTATAGTTGTCAGCAAGTCTCCAGTTTGTTTCAGACTGAGGCTCAACACCGTCTACTGCACTGAAAAGGAACACAAGACCATCTAATACACGAAGTGATCTGTTTACCTCTACAGTAAAGTCAACGTGTCCCGGCGTATCAATAATGTTGATGTGGTAATCGTCTCCTTTGTATTTCCAGAATACGGTAGTTGCAGCTGATGTAATGGTAATTCCTCTTTCCTGCTCCTGCTCCATCCAGTCCATCTCAGCACCACCATCGTGTACTTCACCAATTTTGTGTTTTACACCCGCGTAATAAAGAATACGCTCGGTAGTGGTGGTTTTTCCGGCATCAATGTGTGCTGCGATACCGATATTTCTTGTAAGTCTTAAGTCTCTAGCCATTTTAGTTCTTAGAATCTGAAGTGTGAGAATGCTTTATTAGCTTCAGCCATTCTGTGCATTTCGTCTTTTTTCTTCACAGCGGCTCCTTCACCTTTTGATGCGGCAATAATTTCATTTGCAAGTCTGTCTTGCATTGTTTTTTCGCCTCTTAGTCTAGCGTATTTGATCATCCATTTGATACCAAGAGCGATTTTTCTGTCAGGACGAACTTCGATTGGTACCTGAAAGTTGGCACCACCTACTCTTCTGGCTTTTACTTCAACAGACGGCATAATATTACTAAGTGCCGTTTTCCAAGTTTCAAGACCGTTTTCACCTGTTTTTTCTTCTACTTGATTGATTGCATTGTAGAAGATATTGTAAGAGATACTTTTCTTACCATCCAACATAAGGTTGTTCACAAACTTGGTTACAAGTGTGTCCTGATAAATAGGATCAGGAAGGATGTATCTCTTTTTTGGTTTTGCTTTTCTCATTTCTCCTGAAATTATTTTTTAGGTCGCTTCGCGCCGTATTTAGATCTTCTTTGTAGACGTCCGTTTACACCAGCAGTATCCAACGCACCTCTAATGATGTGATACCTTACACCTGGAAGGTCTTTTACTCTTCCTCCTCTAATCAACACGATTGAGTGTTCCTGAAGATTGTGTCCTTCTCCCGGGATGTAAGCATTTACTTCTTTTCCATTGGTAAGCCTTACCCTTGCTACTTTTCTCATTGCTGAGTTTGGTTTCTTGGGAGTAGTGGTGTACACACGAGTACATACTCCTCTTCTCTGTGGACAAGAGTCCAATGCTGGGGATTTAGACTTTGAAGTCAGCTTTTTTCTACCCTTCCTTACTAATTGTTGTATAGTTGGCATACGCTATAATTTCTAATCGTCCCAAAATTTTGGGAACGCAAAGATAGATATATTGAGATTATATCAAAAAGTTAAAACATTAATTAACTGGAATATTCCGGAAATATTTATTCGTAATACTGGAAGCATCTTATGCTTCACCCATTGTTCCTCCAAAATTCATCGGAAATTTTGGTGTTTCTTCACTCTGTTTTACTTCACCAAAAGTTGCCTCATACTTTTGAATATTGTCCTGCAGGGCATTAAGCAAACGTTTTGCGTGCTCTGGAGTGACCACAATACGTGACTTTACTTTGGCTTTTGGAACACCAGGCATCAGTCGAATGAAGTCGATGACAAATTCGCTACTGGAATGTGCGATCATTGCCAGATTTGCATAGACGCCCTCGGCAATTTCTTCCGAGAGCTCTATGTTAATCTGATTATTGTTTGGATTTTTATCGTCTTTCTTTTTCTGATCGTCGCTCATAAAACCCTAGGCTTCTTCTACCTCTTTAGATTCGAACTCCTCTTTAGAAGCAACCAGCTTTTCGTATTCCTCCTGAGAGTTAACGATGTATTTCTGATGCTTTCTAATTCCTGTTCCAGCAGGGATCAAATGACCTACGATCACATTTTCCTTAAGACCAATCAATGTATCTGCTTTTCCTTTGATGGAAGCTTCACTCAATACTTTGGTAGTCTCCTGGAATGATGCTGCAGAAATGAAGCTCTCTGTTCCAAGTGATGCCTGAGTAATACCCTGAAGTGTCGGCTTACCTGTGGCTGGTTCCGCATCACGCGTTAACATTGGCTTCAAGTCTCTTCGCTTCAAGCTAGACACCTCATCACGTAAGCTTCTAGCGTCTATGATTTGTCCTGCCTTGTAGTTTGAAGAATCTCCCGGATCCACGACTACTTTCTTATCAAGGATGTTGTCGTTTTCCTCCATGAAGGCGAAACGATCAGCCAATTGATTAGTTAGGAACATGGTATCTCCCGGATTCTCGATTACTACCTTCTGCATCATCTGACGTACGATTGCTTCGATGTGCTTATCGTTGATCTTCACACCCTGCAGTCGATATACTTCTTGAATTTCATTCACTAAGTATTCCTGAACAGCAGTAGGTCCTTTGATTTTCAGGATATCTGCAGGAGTGATTGCACCATCTGAAAGTGCATCACCTGCACGTACATAATCATTATCCTGAACAAGTATGTGCTTAGACAGTGGCACCATGTAACGCTTCTTCACCCCATCTTTCGATTCGATGTAAATTTCTCTGTTACCACGTTTGATTCCACCGTACTCTACCACACCATCAATCTCACTTACTACAGCTGGGTTAGATGGGTTTCTTGCCTCAAATAGCTCAGTTACTCGTGGAAGACCTCCGGTAATGTCTCTTGACTTACCAGTTTTTCGAGGAATCTTCGCTAGTACCTGACCCGGCTTGATTTTATCTCCTTCTTCTACAGCTAAGTGAGCTCCTACCGGAATGTTGTAAGCTTTCTCTGTTGAGCCATCTTTTCCAACAATCTCAATTGCAGGGTTCTTAGTTTTATCTTTCGTATCGATGATTACTTTCTCTCTGTGACCAGTCTGCTCATCAGATTCTTCTTTGAAAGTAACACCTTCAATAATTGAATCAAACGACGCAGTTCCGTCAAATTCGGACATAATCACCGCATTGTATGGATCCCAGAAACATAGCTCATCGCCTTTCGCCACTTTACCACCGTCTTTCACCTTAAGGATTGCTCCGTAAGGCACGTGGTTAGAGATCAATACTTTTTCTTTTTTAGCATCGAGGATCTTAATCTCTCCAGATCGACCCATCACTACTTCGATTTTATTCCCTTCATCATCTGTTGACTTCACTGTTCTCAGCTCGTCAAACTCAACAACTCCATCGAATTTCGCTTTTATGTTGGCATCAACAGCAATGTTTGAAGCGGTACCTCCAACGTGGAATGTTCTCAATGTAAGCTGTGTGCCTGGCTCACCAATTGACTGAGCAGCGATCACACCAACAGACTCTCCAACGTGAGACATCTTACCAGTTGATAGGTTTCGTCCGTAGCACTTAGCACAAACTCCCTGACGAGTTTCGCAAGTCAATACTGATCTGATCTCCACTTCTTCGATGCTTGACTGGTCAATGTAGTCAGAGATCTCTTCAGTGAATTCAGCTCCAGACTCTATGATAAGCTCATCTGTAATCGGATCATAAATATCATGAACAGATACACGTCCAAGAATTCGTTCTGAAAGTGCTTCTACCACTTCTTCGTTATCCTTCAATGCAGAAACAGAAAGACCTCTTAATGTTCCACAATCATCTTCATTGATTACTACATCCTGAGCCACATCAACCAAACGTCTTGTCAAGTAACCCGCATCCGCAGTTTTCAATGCTGTATCTGCAAGTCCTTTTCTCGCACCGTGTGTAGAGATAAAGTACTCAATTACATCTAGTCCTTCCTTAAAGTTTGAAAGGATTGGGTTTTCAATAATCTCACCAACTGATCCCTGAAGATTCTTCTGTGGCTTAGCCATCAATCCTCTCATTCCTCCAAGCTGACGAATCTGCTCTCTCGATCCCCTTGCACCAGAGTGCATCATCATGTAGATCGAGTTGAATCCCTGATCATCTTCTTCCATCTGCTTCATCAGCGAGTTGGTCAGCATGGTGTTCGTTCTGGTCCAGATATCAATCACCTGGTTGTAACGCTCATTGTCTGTGATCAGACCCATGAGGTAGTTTTGCCATACAGCATCCACCTCTTCTTTAGCCTGAGCTACCAACTTATCTTTTTCTTCCGGAATGTTGATGTTATCAAGACCCATAGAAAGACCTCCTTTATAAGCCATCTTAAATCCAAGATCTTTGATATCATCAAGGAAGTGAGCTGTTCTGGCCATTCCTACAATCTTGAAGACATTAGAGATGATCTTCTGAAGCTTCTTCTTGGTAAGTAGTTCGTTAACGAATCCAACCTCTTCTGGTACAGACTCATTAAATAGTACTCTACCTGCTACAGTTTCAATAATCTTAGTCTCAAGCTCACCTTTCTCGTTTCGAACCTTCGTTCTTACTTTGATATAAGCATGCTGAGAAATTTGCTTTTCGTTCAACGCAATGATTACCTCTTCGTGGGAGTAGAAAATCTTGCCTTCTCCAGCTACTTTTTCTTTCTCCGTGCTTCTTCGGCCTTTAGTAATGTAGTAAAGACCCAATACCATATCCTGAGAAGGTACCGCAATTGGTGCTCCGTTCGCAGGATTCAAAATATTATGAGAAGAAAGCATTAGAAGTGAAGCTTCCAAAATTGCTTCATGCCCTAGAGGAACGTGTACTGCCATCTGGTCACCGTCAAAGTCGGCGTTGAATGCAGTACATGCCAATGGGTGAAGCTGGATCGCTTTACCTTCAATTAGTTTTGGCTGGAATGCCTGAATACCTAATCTGTGAAGTGTAGGCGCCCTGTTTAGTAGTACCGGGTGTCCTTTCAATACATTTTCAAGGATATCCCAAACAACAGGATCTTTCCTATCTACAATCTTCTTCGCAGATTTAACGGTCTTAACGATTCCACGCTCGATCAACTTTCTGATGATGAATGGCTTGAATAGCTCAGCTGCCATGTTTTTAGGCAACCCGCACTCATGCATTTTCAACTCCGGCCCTACCACGATTACTGATCGACCAGAATAGTCAACCCTTTTACCCAATAGGTTTTGACGGAATCGACCCTGCTTACCTTTAAGCATATCACTCAAAGATTTCAAGGCTCTGTTACCATCAGATCGTACAGCGTTTACTTTTCTTGAGTTATCGAAAAGTGAATCAACTGCTTCCTGAAGCATTCTCTTCTCATTTCGAAGGATTACTTCCGGAGCTTTAATATCTATTAGTCTTTTCAGACGATTGTTTCTGATAATTACTCTTCTGTACAGGTCGTTCAGGTCAGAAGTAGCAAATCGACCCCCATCCAATGGCACTAATGGACGTAATTCAGGTGGAATTACCGGTACCATTTTCACAATCATCCACTCAGGCTTGTTTTCAATTCGAGTTTTGGCATCTCTGAATGCCTCTACTACTCTAAGCCTTTTAAGCGCTTCTGCTTTTCTCTGCTGAGAAGTATCTGTAGCCGCCTGATGGCGAAGCTCATAAGAAAGCTCATCTAGTTGGGTTCTAGCAAGAAGCATTTCTAACGCTTCAGCTCCCATTTTCGCAATGAACTTATTAGGGTCATCATCCTCCAGCATCTGGTTTTCTCTTGGAAGCTTATCCAGAATATCCAGGTATTCTTCCTCAGTGAGAAAGTCTAGCTTGGAAATACCGTCTTCCTCCTTAACACCCGGCTGGATTACGATATATCGTTCGTAATAAATAATCTGATCCAGCTTCTTGGTTGGAATTCCAAGAAGATATCCGATCTTATTCGGCAAAGATTTGAAGTACCAAATGTGTGCAACTGGTACTACCAACTCAATGTGACCCATCCTTTCTCTACGGACCTTCTTCTCCGTCACTTCAACACCACATCGATCACAAATAATGCCTTTGTATCGGATTCTTTTGTATTTTCCACAGTGACACTCCCAGTCCTTCACCGGGCCAAAAATTCGCTCACAGAACAACCCACCCATTTCAGGTTTGTATGTTCTATAGTTGATTGTTTCCGGCTGGGTTACTTCACCATGCGAGCTTTCCAGGATTGATTCCGGAGACGCAAGACTAATCGTAACCTTAGAGAAGTCGTTGTGGATTTTTTTGTTTTTTCTGAACGCCATGTTGTATATCAATAAACTCCCGACGTTTCAGCCGGGATATAATTGTCAATAATTAATTAGTCCAAAGTAATTTCCAGAGCCAATCCTCTCAATTCATGTATTAATACATTGAATGATTCAGGAATGTTCGGCTTATTCATGTTCTCGCCTTTCACGATCGCTTCATAAGCTTTTGCTCTACCTATTACATCGTCGGATTTGATGGTTAGGATTTCCTGAAGCACATTGGCTGCACCAAATGCCTCCAATGCCCAAACCTCCATCTCACCGAAACGCTGACCTCCAAACTGTGCCTTACCACCAAGCGGCTGCTGAGTAATAAGTGAGTATGGACCAATGCTCCTTGCGTGCATCTTGTCATCTACCAGGTGACCCAGTTTCAGCATGTAAATCACACCAACAGTCACCGGCTGATCAAAACGCTCGCCAGTCAATCCATCGTACAGGTATGTTCTACCGAAATCTGGTAGTCCAGCCTCTTTCAATTCTTTCTGAACTTCTTCTTCAGAAGCACCATCGAAAATTGGAGTAGCATATTTTCTACCCAGCTTCAATCCGGCCCATCCAAGAACGGTCTCATAAATCTGACCTATGTTCATCCGTGATGGTACACCTAGCGGGTTCAGTACGATATCTACCGGAGTTCCATCTTCCATGAATGGCATATCCTCTTCACGTACAATCTTCGCCACAACCCCTTTGTTACCGTGACGTCCTGCCATTTTATCACCTACCTGAAGTTTACGTTTCTTAGCCACATAAACCTTAGCAAGCTGTACGATTCCTGCAGGAAGTTCGTCACCTACCTCAAGAGTAAATCTTTCTCTCTTGAACTTACCTGAGATATCATTTCTGTAACCAATATAATTCTTCACAAGCTTGAATACCAGCTCATTCGTCTTATTATCAGTCACCCAATTTTCAATGATCAGGTCAGAGATCAAGTTCGCCTCTTCTGGCACATTATAGTTACTCTCGTCTCTGTACTTATTCTTAGGAGGGAACAAATTCGCTTCGATATTCTTCTTAGTGAACTTTACACCCTTGCTCATCACTTCTTCACCAAACTTATGTTTGATTCCCTGACAAGTTTTGCCTTCCAGAAGGTTCGCAAGCTTATCGATCATCGTAGCTCTGGCCTCAGAAAGTTGCTGGCTATATCTGTTCTTAAGTAGCTCAACTTCTTTCTTCGCTCTAGCTCTTACATCTTTATCTTTCTTCGGTCTTGAAAAAAGCTTGGTATCGATAACCACACCTCTAAGTGAAGGAGACGCTTTCAATGAAGCATCTTTTACGTCACCCGCTTTATCTCCGAAGATTGCTCTAAGAAGTTTCTCCTCCGGTGTTGGATCAGATTCTCCTTTTGGAGTGATCTTACCAATTAGTATGTCCCCTTCTTTGATCTCTGCACCTGTTCGGATGATTCCGTTTTCGTCAAGGTTTTTAACGGCCTCTTCTGAAACGTTAGGTATCTCACTGGTTAGTTCCTCTTCTCCTCGTTTCGTATCTCTTACTTCAAGCTCGAATTCATCAATGTGAATGGAAGTGAAGATGTCTTCTCTTACCACTCGTTCTGAAATTACAATCGCATCCTCGAAGTTGTATCCTTGCCATGGCATGAATGCCACTTGCATGTTGATACCTAGTGCAAGCTCTCCCTTCTCTGTCGCGAAACCATCACAAAGTGCCTGTCCCTTCTTCACCTTGTCACCTTTCTTTACGATTGGCTTCAGGTTGATGCAAGTGTCCTGGTTAGTTCTTCTGAACTTCACAAGATCATAAGTTACTTCTGAATCATTGAATGTGACGATTTGCTCATCAGAATCAAGATCATACTTCACAGTGATCTTATTTGCATCAACGTACTCAATCACTCCATCTCTCTCTGCTCTAATTAATGCTCTTGAATCAAGCGCTACTCTCTCTTCAAGACCAGTACCCACGATAGGTGCCTGTGGTCTCATCAAAGGAACTGCTTGACGCTGCATATTCGATCCCATCAACGCCCTGTTCGCATCATCATGCTCTAGAAATGGAATCATAGATGCTGCCACCGATACGATTTGGTTTGGAGCTACATCCATGTAGCTTACTTCCTCTTCATTACAAAGCGGGAAGTCACCCTCAAATCGAGCTTTAATTTTATCATTAAGGAATTTACCCTTATCAGACAGTGGTGCATTTGCCTGAGCAATATTATGTGTATCTTCTTCTTCTGCAGTTAGATACTTCACATTACCAGACATGTCTACCGTGCCCTTATTCACCTCTCTATATGGTGTCTCAATGAATCCCATTTGATTCACTTTTGCATGAACACATAGAGAAGAAATCAATCCAATGTTTGGACCCTCTGGCGTCTCGATAGTACACAACCTACCATAGTGAGTATAGTGAACATCTCGCACCTCGAAACCTGCTCTTTCTCGCGAAAGACCACCAGGCCCAAGTGCTGACATTCTTCTTTTGTGTGTTACCTCAGCAAGCGGATTCGTTTGATCCATAAACTGAGATAGCTGGTTGGTCCCAAAGAATGAATTGATTACGGAAGACAGTGTTCTCGCGTTGATCAAATCAACCGGCTTGAAATCTTCATTGTCTCGGACGTTCATTCGCTCTCTGATGGTTCTGGCCATTCTAGCCAGGCCAACACCGAATTGAGAATAAAGCTGCTCGCCTACTGTTCGTACCCTTCTATTACTCAGGTGATCAATATCATCAACTACCGCTTTACTGTTGATCAAACCGATCAGGTATTTCACTATAAGGATTATATCCTCAGTTGTCAATACTCTGCGGTCCCAATCGGTATCAATACCTAGTTTCTTGTTGATTCTGTATCGTCCTACTTCTCCAAGATCGTATCTCTTATCTGAGAAGAATAAGCTTGTGATAATATCACGCGCAGTTTGTTCGTCAGGAGCCTCCGTATTTCTCAATTGACGATATATCTGCTCAACAGCCTCTTTCTCAGAGTTTGAGTTATCTTTTTGAAGTGTGTTGTATACGATTGAATATTCAGCAATATTCACATCCTTTCTATGGATGATGACAGACTTAGCGCCTGAATCGATGATGGTTTGAATATCATCTTCTGTGATAATGCTATCACGCTCAAGAACCACTTCGTTTCTGTCAATCGAAACAACCTCACCGGTATCTTCATCCACGAAATCCTCAGTCCAGGTTCTAAGGACTCTAGCTGCAAGTCTTCGATCGATTACTTTCTTAAGCTCTTTTTCAGTTGCTTCGATTTCTTCTGAAAGACCAAACAGATCCAGAATTTCTTTATCTGATCCGTATCCAATCGATCTTAAAAGCGTTGTAATCGGGAATTTTTTCTTACGATCGATATATGCGTACATCACGTTGTTAACGTCTGTTGCAAATTCAATCCATGATCCTTTGAAAGGAATAATTCTGGCACTGTATAGCAGTGTACCGTTGGTGTGCTTGCTTTGCGCAAAGAATACCCCCGGTGATCTGTGAAGCTGTGATACGATCACACGCTCAGCACCATTAATTACGAACGAGCCTTTCTCGGTCATGTATGGGATATTTCCCAAGAACACTTCCTGCTCGATCGTTTCAAAATCTTCATTCTCTTCGTCATTACATAGAAGACGAAGTTTTGCTTTTAGTGGAACCGAATAGGTCAATCCTCTTTCGATGCATTCCTGTATGCTGTATTTTGGAGGATCTACTGTATAGTCCACGAACTCCAATACGAAATTCTCTCTGGAATCCGTGATTGGGAAGTTTTCCATAAACACCTTGTAAAGGCCTTCACCTTCTTTGTGTTCAGCAGGTGTGTCTAATTGGAAAAAATCAACAAATGACTTTAATTGTACATCCAGAAAATCCGGATAATCAATAACTGATTTTATTGAGGAGAAATTGATTCTCGCGTTATTGTTGTTAGCCAAAGCTTACGGAGTTTTAGTTTATAAAAATTATAAGGACGATTAGCATCACATACAAACAGGAAAAGACCTGATCCCTGATCCCGAAACTTACGGGAGGGAGCCAGGCCTAAACCTTCAGTATTATGTGCTAATTACTTTAATTCTACTTCAGCACCAGCCTCTTCAAGCTGCTTTTGTAATGCTTCAGCTTCGTCCTTAGCGATTCCTTCTTTTACTGGCTTAGGAGCACCATCTACAAGCTCTTTTGCTTCTTTAAGGCCTAGTCCAGTAAGTTCTTTCACCAACTTAACGATAGCAAGTTTTGCACCGCCTGGAGACTTAAGGATCACGTCGAAAGAAGATTTCTCTTCTCCACCGCCATCGCCTTCAGCTCCACCGCCACCAGCAACCATAACTGGTCCTGCAGCTGCAGCAGGCTCAATGCCATACTCGTCTTTAAGTATTTCAGCTAGTTCGTTTACCTCTTTTACTGAAAGGTTAACTAATTGCTCTGCAAATTCTTTTAAATCCGCCATTTTATTAAGTGTTAATTCTGTTTAAAAATTTTTAATTCTCTCTTTCTGAAAGTGTTTTAACAATACCAGCAAGTTTGTGCTCTCCACTCTGAAGGAGTGTAAGAACATTCTTAGCAGGCGATTGCAATAGTGTGATGATTTCTCCAATAAGCTCTTGCTTAGATTTCAAGCTAGCAAGTGCGCTTAGTTGGTCTTCACCAATAAATAAATCCGAGTCTATGGAAGCAGCCTTGAATTTCGGTCTTTCCTGAGGATCTTCTTTTTTGAAGTCCTTGATAATCTTCGCAGGAGCATTAGCGACTTCATTTACGAACATGACGCCAGAGGTACCCTTCAACACTTCATCTAATGACGAAAAATCTCCATCTACATTCTCCAGGGCCTTCTTGATAAGCGTGTTTTTAACCAGCTTATACTCTACTCCTTTATTGAAGCACATTTCTCTGAACTTATTAATCTCAGCTACTGTGAGACCTGAAGTGTCAGCTATATAGAAATGATCTGATTCCTTAAACTTTTCAGTAAGGTCACTTATTAATTGTGCTTTGTCTTCTCGTGTCATAACTATTTAATGCTCGCTATGCTACTTTTATCAATTGCTATTCCACTACTCATTGTACTTGAGAGTGTGATCGACCTGAAGTATGCTCCTTTAGCAGAAGCAGGCTTCAATTTGTTAACGGTCTGAATCATTTCGATTACGTTTTCCTTAATCTTATCAGCGTCGAAAGACACTTTTCCCACACTTGTGTGGATGATTCCAAACTTGTCAACTTTGAAGTCGATTTTACCAGCTTTCACTTCTTTTACTGCCTGTCCGATATCCATAGTCACTGTTCCAGACTTTGGATTAGGCATCAAACCTCTAGGTCCTAAAACCCGTCCGAGTTTACCTACTTGTGCCATTACTGTTGGCATAGTGATAATTACATCAATGTCTGTCCAACCTCCTTCGATCTTCTTCACGTAATCATCCAAACCAACATGATCAGCACCAGCATCTTTTGCTTCTTGCTCTTTATCAGGCGTGCATAGCACCAATACTCTCACATCTTTACCTACTCCATGAGGGAGAGATACTACTCCACGAACCATTTGGTCAGCTTTCTTCGGGTCAACACCCAATCGGATGTCAACATCTACAGAAGCATCAAACTTTTCGAAGGAAATCTCTTTCACAAGCTTCGAAGCTTCTTCCAAAGAATACTCTTTACCAACCTCTAAGAGTTCCTGAGCTTTCTTTTGATTTTTTGTAAGCTTTCCCATTACCAAATATTAATTTGCCCAAGGGGCTTTACCTGAAATTTTCACACCCATGCTTCGCGCTGTACCGGCCACCACTCTCATAGCAGACTCTATGTTGAACGCATTTAGGTCTGGCATCTTAGTCTCAGCGATTGTTTTCACCTGATCCCAAGTTACAGATCCTACCTTCACACGGTTCGGCTCGGAAGATCCTTTCTTAATCTTAGCTGCTTCCATTATAAGGGATGCAGCCGGAGGTGTTTTAATTACAAAGTCAAAAGACTTGTCAGCATAGATTGTCACAACAACCGGAAGAAGCTGTCCTGGCTTATCCTGGGTTCTTGCGTTAAACTGCTTACAGAAGTCCATGATATTCAGACCTTTAGCACCAAGTGCCGGTCCTACCGGAGGAGAAGGATTAGCCGCCCCACCGCGAATCTGTAATTTCAAATAGCCTGTTATTTCTTTAGCCATTTTACCTTTTTAATCTTCTTTTTCTACCTGTATATAATTCAATTCGACAGGTGTATTTCTGCCAAAAATCTTAACCGTAACATTAAGCTTCTTACGATCCTCAAATACCTCCTCTACTGTACCCGTGAAGCCACTAAAGGGACCGTCCATCACTTTCACGCTTTCACCCACAATAAATGGGGTATCCAGCTTCTCTTCGTACTCCTCAACCTCATCAACTTTCCCAAGGATTCTGTTCACCTCAGATTGTCTTAAAGGAATCGGATCTTTTGTTGTGCTACTTCCGGTGGATCCTAGAAAGCCGATCACATTCGGAATTAGCTCTTTATTTGTTACCAGGTGTTGTACTTCACCGTTGGAGAAGTCAGCTTGGATCAATACATATCCTGGAAAGAAATTTCTTTCTCTTACTCTTTTTTTGCCGTTGCGCATCTCATATACTTTCTCCGAAGGGATAAGTACCTGAGGGATATAGTCAGTCAATTCCTGGCGAGCCACTTCGTTTTCAATGGCTTCCTTGACTTTCTTTTCTTTGCCGCTTACGGCTCTAACTACGTACCACTTGTGCTCCATCCTGTCCCGTACGTATTATAGTTCTTGATAAATAAATTCCATTAAATTTTCGAAGGCATAGTCTATCGCTCCGATCATCAGCGCGAAAATCAACGATGCTACGAGCACCAATATGGCGCTGTTTTGCAAATCACCATACTTTGGCCAAGACACTTTGTGAGTGAGCTCGTCATATGATTCTTTGAAAAAAGTGATAACTTTAGACATATTTTCCTTCGTTTTAAAAGCACGGGAGGAGGGACTCGAACCCCCAACCAACGGTTTTGGAGACCGCTACTCTACCAATTGAGCTACACCCGTAAAAAACAAGCAGTCCCAAAAGGACTGCAAATTTAGAGTAATCAGTTTGTATAAACAAATCCCGACATACTTCTGTATATCGGGATAACTATTTATTAATCAAGAATTTCAGTTACCTGACCAGAACCTACAGTTCGTCCACCTTCTCTGATTGCAAATCGCAATCCTTGCTCTAGTGCAACTGGGTTGATAAGGTTCACTTCAATTGTAACATTATCACCTGGCATTACCATTTCAACGTTTTCAGGAAGCATGATCTCTCCAGTTACGTCAGTAGTTCTCAAGTAGAACTGAGGTCTGTACTTGTTGAAGAATGGAGTGTGACGTCCACCTTCTTCTTTTGATAGCACGTAAACCTCTGCTTTGAAGTGAGCGTGAGGAGTTACTGATCCTGGCTTACAGATGATCATACCTCTTTTGATCTGATCTTTTTCAATACCTCTCAAAAGAAGACCAACGTTATCACCAGCTTCACCTCTATCTAGAATCTTACGGAACATCTCTACTCCAGTAACTGTAGAAGTAAGACCCTCAGCACCCATACCGATGATGTCAACAGCATCACCTGAGTTGATCACACCTCTTTCGATTCTACCTGTAGCAACAGTTCCTCGACCAGTAATTGAGAATACATCCTCAACTGGCATCAAGAAATCTTTATCAACAGCTCTCTCTGGAAGTGGAATATACTCATCCACTGCAGCCATAAGCTCTTCAATTTTTTCTACCCACTTAGCATCTCCGTTAAGACCACCAAGAGCAGAACCCTGGATAACAGGAACGTCATCACCTGGAAAGTCATAATCAGAAAGAAGCTCTCTGATCTCCATTTCTACTAGCTCAAGTAGTTCAGGATCATCTACAAGGTCAACTTTGTTCATGAACACAACCAATGCAGGTACACCTACCTGTCTTGAAAGAAGGATGTGCTCTCTTGTTTGTGGCATAGGTCCGTCAGTAGCAGCTACCACGATGATAGCTCCATCCATCTGAGCAGCACCAGTTACCATGTTCTTTACATAATCCGCGTGACCCGGGCAGTCCACGTGAGCATAGTGACGGTTTTCTGTTTGATACTCAATGTGTGAACTATTGATTGTAATACCTCTTTCTTTTTCTTCAGGTGCATTGTCAATAGCTGAAAAGTCACTTGCTGTGGCAAGACCTTTGTCTGCAAGTACTTTAGATATTGCAGCAGTCAAAGTTGTTTTACCATGGTCAACGTGTCCGATTGTACCAATATTTACGTGTGGTTTCGAACGATCAAAGGTTTCTTTAGCCATGTTTGATAATCCTCGATTTAGTTTAATTAATTATTGTTATTACTCTATTTTCTTTATTCAATCCTTGAAAAGAGCCAATGAGGGGATTTGAACCCCTGACCTCTTCCTTACCAAGGAAACGCTCTACCCCTGAGCTACATCGGCTTATCTACTCAACTCTCTGAGTTCAGCATTTTGAACCAAAGAGCCCAAAGACCCTGAATATTCAGGGATTTGAGCGGGTGACGAGGCTCGAACCCGCGACCTACAGCTTGGAAGGCTGTCGCTCTACCAACTGAGCTACACCCGCTTAATTGAAATCACAAACAACAAATATCAAATCACAAACACGATAAATGATTGAGATTTGTATTTTGAGATTTGGTGTTTCTCAAAGTGGGGAGAGCAGGATTCGAACCTGCGAAGGAATACACCAACAGATTTACAGTCTGTCCTCGTTGGCCGCTTGAGTATCTCCCCATGTTTTAAATACTTTCAAGAACGTCTTTTTCCAGATACTTGCCAGAAAAAGGATTGCAAAAGTATATGGTTTTTCGAACTAATCAAATATCATTTTTAGATAAAAAGTCTAATGCAATCCATATTTTTGACGAGCCAAAAAATAAACACCATTTCCATGATAGAAATAAAGGCAGGCGATACCGAAAAAATCAAAGTAGAAAACAACAAAGAGGGCGTTTTTCTCGATGGCAGTCCATTCGATGGAGAGATAATAAAAATTAATAGCAACTCTTATAAAGTTTTTAAATCAAATAAAATTTTTCGTGTCGATGTAGTAGAAAGACAGGGAAAAGAAATGAAACTGAAAGTAAATGATCAAGTGATCGACGTTTCAGTGACAGATCACATCGACCATATATTAGATAAGCTAGGGATGAACATCGCTGCTAGTGCTGTCGTTTCGGACATCAAGGCACCTATGCCCGGATCTATTCTGAGTGTTTCAGTTGCTGAGGGTGACGAGGTAAGCGAAGGTGATCCGTTGTTGGTATTGGAGGCAATGAAAATGGAAAATGTCATTAAGTCTCCGGGAGAAGGAAAAGTGAGTAAAGTCCATATCTCAGAAAAAGAGAACGTAGAAAAAAATCAAGTACTCATTTCTTTCGAATAAAACCGAATGCATTCCTTATATATTTGCACGATTTCATCCTACATATAAACAAATAATGACCTACAAACGAATACTACTTAAACTTAGCGGAGAAGCGCTGATGGGAGACAAGCAACATGGAATAGATTCTAAACGCTTGACCCAGTACGCAGAGGAAATAAAGAGTGTGGTAAATAAAGGAGTAGAAGTTGCAGTAGTAATCGGAGGTGGAAACATATTCCGAGGAGTGGAAGCAGAAGCTTCCGGAATTGACCGTGTGCAAGGTGACTACATGGGAATGCTTGCGACAGTTATAAATGCCATGGCTCTGCAAAGTATGTTTGAAAAGCAGGGTATGTACACACGCCTGATGTCAGGATTGAAAATGGAGCAGGTTTGTGAACCTTTCATAAGACGAAGGGCTATCAGACATTTAGAAAAAAATAGAGTAGTCATTTTCGGGGCTGGAATAGGTAATCCGTATTTTACTACCGACTCAACGGCCAGCTTAAGAGCTATTGAAATAGAAGCAGATGTAGTATTAAAAGGAACAAGGGTAGATGGCGTATACACTGCTGATCCGGAAAAGGATCCTAATGCCGAGCGTTATTCTAAAATATCTTTTCAGGAAGCGTATGAAAAGAATCTTAATATTATGGATATGACAGCCTTCACGCTTTGCCAGGAAAATAATCTACCTATTATAGTTTTTGATATGAACAAAGCCGGCAACCTGCAAAAAATTGTGGCCGGCAAGGAAGTTGGGACATTAATTCATTAGAACATTTTAATTTTCACCCATGGAAGAAATAGATATATATCTGGATACTGCAAAAGAAATGATGGAGGCAGCCATCAAGCATACAAAAGATGAATTTTCAAAAATCCGCGCAGGTAAGGCTATGCCCAGCATGCTGGACGGCATAGAGGTAGAATACTATGGCTCTATGACTCCATTGAATCAGGTTGCTGGTGTAACCACGCCTGATGCACGAACTATAAGTGTGAAGCCATGGGAAAAGGCTATGCTGCAGGAAATTGAACGAGCAATTATCAATAGTAACCTGGGCTTTAACCCTCAGAATGATGGAGAGCAAATTCGCATCAACATCCCTCCTCTTACTGAGGAACGCCGTTTGAATCTGATGAAGCAGGTGAGAGCGGAGGCAGAGAAAGGGAAAGTAAGTATTAGAAATGCACGAAAGGAAACCAATGACTCTCTAAAAAAGCTGGATGGCGTTTCTGAAGATCTGATCAAAA
This sequence comes from Ekhidna sp. ABH4_415, assembly GCF_056161305.1. Classification (NCBI taxonomy): domain Bacteria; kingdom Pseudomonadati; phylum Bacteroidota; class Cytophagia; order Cytophagales; family Reichenbachiellaceae; genus Ekhidna; species Ekhidna sp. ABH4_415. The sequence goes on along the minus strand of NZ_JBSWYW010000001.1, from coordinate 586,395 downwards.
GTGCAGAGGATGAGGTTCAGGAGTTAACTGATACTTTCACCTCAAAAATCGACGCATTGGTTGAAAGCAAGGAGAAAGATATCATGACTGTCTAAGTCATTGGAAGAATCCTTTGCTTTTAATCAAAGCTGCAACAGAATCTGGTACCAAATACTTTATAGACTTTTCTTCTTTTATTAATCTTCGGATTAATGTGGCTGAAATATCTATCTCTGGAGCATCAATCACATGGATATTATCATGCGAGGAGAGTTCTGAAGGTTTCGAATTTGGTCTTGGATAAACGATCAAACCGAAGTGTTCTAATATTTTCTCATGATTTTTCCACTTAGGGAATGAGGCCAGATTATCCTCGCCGATAATTAGATGAAACTTTTTATCAGGATGCTTTTCCTGAAGTAGTGTCAGCGTATCAATGGTGTAGCTTGGGCGAGGCATATTGAATTCAATGTCACTTGATCTGAATTTATAGTCATCACCTATTGCAGCATTGACTAAGTCCAGCCGGTCAAATTCATGAAGTAGATTTTTATTTTTCTTGAAGGGGTTTTGAGGGCTCACAATAAACCAGACCTCATCGACACTAGTGGTTTCTTTCACCAGATTGGCAATGATCATATGTCCGGTGTGGATTGGATTAAAAGAACCAAAAAAAAGTCCTATCTCCATTACTTTGCTCTTATAAATGATTTTACCAGATGTTCTGCTTCATTAATAGCCACATCAAGATTTTCATTAAGCACAGCCATATCAAAATGAACTTCCTCTTTCATCTCCTCTGCTGCCTTATTAATACGTTGATTTAAAGCATCCTCGCTTTCTGTATTTCTACTTTTAAGGCGATCACGTAGTACATCCTTACTTTTCACTTTTACAAAAATGGAAAGAGCTTTATCCCCAAAAATCTGCTTCAGCTTTTTGCCTCCTTTTACGTCCACATCAAAAATCACATGATTCCCTTCCGACCATATTCTTTCCACCTCACCTTTCAACGTCCCATAATAGGTATCTGCATACACCTCTTCCCATTCAAGCAACTCGCCCGAATCCTGTTTGGATTTAAATTCATCTAATGAGAGAAAATAATAATCACGACCATCAATTTCAGTTGGTCTTTTTTTTCGTGTGGTAGCAGAAATTGAAAATCGAAGGCTCGGAATTCTGTCAAGCAAGCTATGAACGATAGTTGTCTTACCTGCACCAGATGGGGCTGAAAATATGATAGCTTTTCCCTCCATCCGGCGAATTTAAACCCGAAAGATTCAGGGCACAATTATAATTTGAGCTTACTGCAAAAGATTAGGAAACAATCTTTCGCCTGATCTCATCAGCAAGCGATTCGGGCACCTCTTTATTGTTGAGCTTGGTTTTCAATAACTGCCTTATTTGCTTTTCAACATTATAATGAGCAAAACAAACCATACACTTTTCTATATGGCTATAAAAGAACTCCTCTTGGTTAGAAGTTGCTTCATTATCCAACATGAGGTTCAATATCCTCAGGCACTTATCAAAATCATTGCAACCACAATCGGGACAATCGGACATTTCAAGAATGTTGTTTTTATGTATGTATGGAATGGTGAGTTGATAAAAATAGTTCCGGATCAATTGTATCCCATGGACAAAGCGTATGAACCCAGCTTTTCTCTCAGAAGATTTCTTGCCCGGTGCAATCTTGATCTCACCGTACCTATCGGGATATCCAAAATTTTGGCCATTTCCTCATAGGTAAAGCCTTCAAGGTCACAAAGGATCACTACCGTCCTAAAATCAACAGCGAGTGAGTTCAGCGCATTGCTGATTTCATCGCCAATCATATCTTTTGTAGTCTCTAAACGGAGATCTATTGTTGCATTGCTTGGCGTATCTTCGGAATTATAGAATTGCTCTACCTCCTGATAGTCAACCTTGGCCGGTTGCTTACTTTTTTTTCTGTAATCATTAATGAAGCTGTTTTTCAGAATACGATAAAGCCAAGCCTTAGCATTCGTCCCTTCCTGGAAAGAGTTAATAAAACGGTAAGCTTTCATATATGTATCCTGAACTAAGTCTTTCGCATCATCCTCATCAAATGTCAGACGATAAGCAAAATTGTACATGGAGTCGATGTGAGGCATAAACTCACCATCAAAAACCTGCACTTTTTTAGCTTCAGAATATGATCTTTTTACTGGTGTCTCTACTTGATTGGTCATTCTCTTCACATTTTTATATGTATATACATCAATATACGTGCCTGATTTAGATTTGTTCTAAATAAGTGCTTTCAGAACACATACCTCTAATTTTAGAACCTTAATCCCTGTCAATTGTTCGTCACCTGACATTAACCAGACCCAGAAAAAATAAACATAAAGCCTGCCAATCCCAAAAACCTGCCAATGAGACAGGTTACCTATCTATAAACAAAAAAGGATTCTCCTTTTAAGAAGAATCCTCTCATTTTGATAAAATATGGCTTTTAATACCTGTAGTATTCGGGCTTGAATGGTCCTTCTACTTCAACACCAATGTATTCAGCCTGATCTTTAGTAAGTGAATCAAGCTCAACTCCAATCTTAGCCAGGTGCAGGGCTGCTACCTTCTCATCCAGATGCTTTGGAAGCATGTAAACCGCATTCTCATAGTTTTCATGGTTTAGCCAAAGCTCTATCTGAGCAAGCGTCTGATTGGTAAATGAGTTTGACATCACAAAAGATGGATGGCCGGTTGCGCAACCAAGGTTTACCAATCTTCCTTCAGCCAATACAATTACATCATTACCATTCACATTATATAAGTCTACCTGAGGCTTGATCTCAACATGCGAATCGCCGTGGTTTTTCTTCAACCACGCCATGTCAATTTCATTATCGAAGTGACCGATGTTGCATACGATCGCTTTGTCTTTCATTTTCTCAAAGTGCTCACCTCTGATAATATCTTTATTACCTGTGGCTGTTACTATGATATCTGCTCGTGAAACTGCATCTGACATTTTCTTGACTTCAAACCCGTCCATGGCAGCCTGCAGTGCACAGATCGGATCGATCTCTGTAACAATTACACGAACACCAGCTCCTCTCAAAGATGCAGCTGATCCTTTTCCTACATCACCATATCCTGCTACCACTGCTACTTTTCCTGCCAGCATTACGTCTGTTGCTCTTCTGATAGCATCCACCAAAGATTCTTTACAACCATACTTGTTGTCAAATTTTGACTTAGTCACTGAATCATTCACATTGATAGCAGGCATTGGAAGAGTCCCCTTCTTCATTCGCTCGTACAATCTGTGAACGCCGGTCGTGGTTTCTTCAGAGAGTCCTCTGATATCTTTCACTAATTCAGGATATCTATCTAACACCATGTTGGTTAGATCTCCCCCGTCATCCAAAATCATATTCAATGGCTTGCCGTCTTTGAATGCGAATAATGTTTGCTCAATGCACCAGTCAAACTCTTCATCATTCATTCCTTTCCATGCGAAAACCGGGACACCTGCTTTTGCGATTGCTGCAGCAGCATGGTCTTGCGTAGAGAAAATGTTGCAAGAAGACCAGGTTACATCTGCTCCGAGCTCCACCAATGTCTCAATCAAAACCGCTGTTTGGATGGTCATATGAAGGCATCCGGCAATTCTGGCACCTGCAAGTGGCTTCTCTTTTCCATACTCTTCACGAAGGGCCATCAAACCCGGCATCTCTGCCTCGGCAAGCTCAATTTCTTTTCTTCCCCAGTCTGCCAGGGCAATGTCTTTTACTTTGTACTTTTCTGTCGTAACGCTCATTTATCTAACTATTTCTTGTTTGATTCTTTTTTTGGGTGTGCAAAGATATAACCCTTATGGATCATAATAGTTCTATAGAAATAACATTTAGACTAACCAACAAACTCAACCTCCTTAATCCCATAATAATGAAGGCTACCATCATGGCTTATTGCCAACCTGCCATGTTGATCAATCCCTACAATCTCACCATAGAACTCCTTATCAGCATGCCTGAATTTTCGCTTTTCTCCTCTCCACATAAGTAATTGGTGATATTGATCCAGAATACCTTCTCTATCCCCTGCTTTCAACTTCAAATACCACTTTTCAAGTTTGAGTAGAAAATTCTCCATTATATCATTTAGATCGAAATCTTCTCCTATTTCAATGGACATTGATGTTGCATTGGGTAAAGCGAACCCCTTTTGATTTACGTTCAGTCCCACACCAACAATAGACGACTCCAACGTGCTTCCTCGCATGTTGCTTTCAATTAAAATCCCTGCTATTTTCCTGTCTTGGATGTAAACATCATTTGGCCACTTCAGTGTTAGATCGTTGGGAATAAATTCCTTAAGTACATCTATGATTGCCAATCCAGTGATCAGATTTAAATAAAACTGATTTTGAGGATCCAAAAAGCCAGGTCTAAGAAGTACTGAAATCAGCATATTTTTCCCTGGTTCCGCAATCCATACATTACCCCTCTGCCCCTTACCCTTTGTCTGGTTATTAGTATACAATACCAGCCCCTCCAGTTCTTTGGAGATTTTGGCTAATGTTACCAACTCATCATTGGTAGAATGACATTGTGGCAGGAAAACCACTTTTTTACCTAAGAATAAGGGTTTGGCAAAGATTTTATGCAATAGAATTAATGTAACTTTGCGGCAAAATTAATTGTAAACTATTAGTGAATCAGCAGGTAAGTAAAGACGTCAGTTCAGAAGTATTGAGTGAGTGGGTTGTAGAGGGGATGCTGGATAAAAAAGCCCACGACGTGGTGGTGATGGATTTGAGAGAAGTAAAGCATGCTGTTGCTGATTATTTTGTCATTTGCAGCGGAAACTCAGATACCCAAATAGACGCTATTTCAGATTCAATTGAAGAGCAAATACATAAGCGATCCAAGCAAAATCCATGGAAACGTGAAGGTCAACAAAACAAAGAGTGGATATTATTGGATTATGTAGATGTGGTTGCTCATGTTTTTAATAAAGAGAAAAGAATTTTTTACGGATTAGAGGAGCTGTGGGGAGACGCGAAAATTACTCGTATCGAAGAGAACTAATAACAGATCACCTCGTTTAGCTAAACAGAAATTTACAGGAGGAACAAAAGAATGCCCGATAGAAAAAGAAAAGAAGCACCAAAGCCCAGGCCCGGATTTCAAGGCTGGCTCATAGGAGGACTACTTGCACTTGTGATTGGATTAACGATTTTTTCAAATGACAGTGGTGCTGTAACCACCACTTTCCGGTCTTTTGAGAAAATGGTGCGATCTAACGATGTGCAGAAGGTGGTCTTAATAAAAAATCAAGATTTCATAGAAATTACGCTCAAGCCGGAAGCTCTTAGCAATACGAAATATAAAATTGAACTTGAGCAAAATAGGAGTATTCTGGACGGGGGTGGTGGCCCTCATTACAGAGTAGACATTGTAAGCCTGGAAAAATTTGCCAGGGACTTTGAAGAGCTCATGGAGGACATTCCGGAAGATCAGCGGTTTGATTATGAAGTAACAGATAGAGGTGATTACACCAGCATCTTTTTCAACTGGGGATTCTTGATCCTGTTGATATTTGGATTTTGGTTCCTGATGAGGAGAATGACCGGAGGTGGCGGTCCTGGAGGACAAATTTTCAATATTGGAAAATCCAGAGCTTCTCTATTCGATGCAGAAAATAAAGTAAAGATCACTTTCGCTGATGCAGCAGGATTGGAAGAGGCAAAAGAGGAAATTAGAGAAATTGTTGAATTCCTCAAAAACCCGGGCAAGTTCACCAAGCTTGGAGGTAAAATTCCAAAAGGCGCACTACTTGTAGGTCCTCCGGGAACAGGTAAAACCTTGCTAGCCAAAGCTGTTGCAGGAGAGGCGGCTGTGCCGTTTTTCACACTTTCAGGTTCAGATTTCGTTGAAATGTTTGTGGGAGTTGGAGCCGCAAGGGTAAGAGATCTATTTAAGCAGGCGAAAGAAAAAGCCCCATGTATTGTCTTTATCGATGAGATCGATGCAATTGGTCGATCTCGAGGCAGAGGCCAGATGCCAGGATCAAACGATGAACGAGAAAATACGCTTAACTCCCTACTTGTAGAGATGGATGGATTCTCAACAGATGCAGGAGTTATCATTTTGGCAGCTACAAACCGACCTGATGTATTGGATTCAGCCTTGCTTCGACCAGGAAGGTTTGATCGTCAGATCAGTATTGACAAGCCGGATATCGTAGGAAGAGAAGCTATTTTCAAGGTTCACATCAAACCTATTCAGCTTTCAAAAGATGTTGATACAAGAAAACTGGCAGCACAAACACCTGGATTTGCAGGTGCTGAAATTGCAAACGTATGTAATGAAGCTGCTCTGATTGCAGCTCGAAAAGACAAGCAAAAAGTCGACATGACCGACTTCCAGGATGCCATTGACAGGGTGATCGGAGGTTTGGAAAAGAAAAACAAGCTGATTTCTCCTGAAGAGAAGAAAATTGTTGCCTACCATGAGGCAGGTCATGCCGTAGCAGGATGGTTCCTGGAGCATGCAGATCCTTTGGTTAAGGTGAGTATCGTTCCTCGTGGAGTAGCAGCGTTGGGTTACGCCCAGTATTTACCAAAAGAACAATTCCTTTACCAGACAGAGCAGCTGTTCGATGAGATGTGTATGGCACTGGGCGGTCGTGCGGCAGAGGATATCATTTTCGGAAAAATCTCGACCGGAGCTTTAAGTGATCTTGAGCGAATCACTAAGCTTGCTTACAGTATAGTGACCGTTTATGGTATGAATGACAAAATCGGAAATGTTTCATTCTATGATTCAAAACAATCCGATTATAATTTCACAAAACCATACTCAGACGCTACTGCTGAATTGATTGATAAAGAAGTAAAAGCGCTGATTGATAAGGCTTATGCTCACACCAAAAAGCTCTTACTTTCTAAGAAAAAAGAATTAGAAATACTGGCTAAAGAGCTATTGAAGCGTGAAATCATCTTCCAATCTGATCTTGAAGGATTGATTGGTAAACGACCTTTTAAAACCCCAACAACTTATGATGCCTTCACCAATGGTGAAGCGGATGATGAGGAAAAAGAGGACGCGAAGAAAAAAGACGATAAGTCGGAAGATCTGGACAAAGTGAAGAGCGATGTGAAAGAGGCGGTAGAAAAAGAAGAGTCTGCAGATAAAACCGAGTAAGGAATGAAGGTAAATCCGGAGCTAATCAGCTCTTACAAGGAGCTACCTTCAGGTAAGAAAATATACTTCGCGAGTGACTTTCACTTGGGTATCCCCAATAAAGGAGAAAGTCAAAAACGCGAACAAAAAATAGTCAAATGGCTGGAGCATGTATCACAAGATGCTTCAGCCATTTTTTTGTTAGGAGATGTATTTGATTTCTGGTTCGAATACTCGCATGTTATACCAAAAGGATTTATCAGATTTCAGGGCAAGCTAGCCGAGCTGAAAGATCGAGGTATTCCTATTCACTTGTTTGTTGGTAATCATGACTTATGGATGAGAGATTACTTTTCCGAAGAGCTTGATATTCCTATATATCACGAACCAATTGTTTTGGAGGTTGGAGATAAGAAATTATTTGTAGGTCATGGTGATGGGCTAGGGCCTGGTGACCTAACTTTTAAGATCACCAAGAAAATATTTACCAATCGTCTTTGTAAGTGGCTTTTTAAGTGGATACACCCTGACATTGGCGTGGCGCTTGCCAACCACTGGAGTAAAAAAAGCAGGATAGCACCAGAAAAGGAAAAATTTACCGGTGAGGACAATGAACGCCTGCTGACTTATTGTAAGCAAGTCCAAAAATTGTGCCCACATCATTATTACATATTTGGCCATCGTCATCTTCCTTTGGAACTGCCAGTAGACGATAACTCTACATACTTTAATTTAGGAGAATGGATCACTCAGTGCAATTACCTTGAATTTGATGGCACTCACGCAACGCTTAAATTTTTTGAAGATTAGTCTTCTAATTTTTTTTCCACTCCTTTTACAGGCACAGAGTTGGCAAAAGATCAAGCAAATACAAATTGCAAAAACGCCGACCTCCTATGCCGTCGATTATCAAGGCAATTTTTACCTGGGGTTTTCTGACGGAGGATTGATCAAATATAATTCTGAAGGTGATTTGCTTGAGAATTTTTCACTATCCAACTCCTCATCGATCTCTCTGATTGATGTTCAGAATAACCTGAAACCTTTTCTATTCTATTTTGACAATCAACAAATCACCATTCTTGATCGATTTTCAACAGTACCGAAAAACTATCCGTTGAGTGATCTGGGAATCCAACTCGGTATGATGGCATGCCCTGCACCGGATGGTGATTTCTGGATCGCAGAAAATAATCCTCAACGATTAAAGAAAATCAACCCTTCAAGAAAAAATTTAATCCTCGAAGTTCAGGTCAACATTGGAGATTCGCTGCAAAGAATGCAAGCCTACCAAAACCTACTATTTGTAACACATCGAAAAGGAATTCACACATTTGACCAGTATGGAGGTAAACTCTACTCAATCGCTCTTGATAATCTTTTGTCAATGCAATTGGTTCAAGGAAAACTATTTCTTTTCTCCACAGAAAAAATCCTCCAGATCAATCCGATCACCGGTAGGGTTCTAAATGAAAGTGGTACACCTACCGCCTCATTTTATGCCATATTTAAAACTGATGATCGCTTCCTGGTAATCAATGAAAGAACGCTCACTTTCTATAATTTAATAGAATAAATAATTGACTTATGCACGCAGGAAAAAACTTCGGATTACTTGAGGCCATCATATGGACGCGTAGAGACATCTTCAAGTTTGTTTTGATTTCAAGCATTCCCACAACATTGTATGCCCTACTGGATCTAACGTGGCTCAGTATCCCCTGGCTCCCGCTAGCCTTGATAGGCACAGCCGTTGCATTTATTGTGGGGTTTAAAAACAATGCCACCTATGATCGAATGTGGGAGGCTCGAAAAATCTGGGGTTCGATCATTAATAACAGCCGAACATGGGGAATCATGGTGAGGGATTTCATCACCAATATCCATGCGAATAAAAAATTATCAGAGGACGATCTGAAGTCTATCCACAGGCGGATCATCTATCGCCATCTGGGGTGGCTCACTGCACTCAGACACCAACTCAGACAGCCCAAAGCCTGGGAATACATGGAGAATAGTTACAATAAAGAGTATAAGCGATACTTCAAAGTCCCTGAAGAGCAAGTGGCCTTGGAAGAAGAACTGAAGAGATACCTGACTTCAGATGAGCTTTCTTACATTCTCAGTAAGAAAAACAGAGCCACGCAAATCATTAACAAGCAATCCGAAGATTTGAGGCATTTACTCGAGGAGGGATACATTGAAGATTTCCGACACATGGAAATGGAGAACATGCTTAAAGCATTTTATGATGATCAGGGAAAGAGCGAGCGGATTAAAAACTTTCCATACCCTCGCCAGTTTGCTACGCTCAACCTTTACTTTGTCTGGCTATTTGTCATTCTTCTTCCATTTGGATTGCTATCCGAATTTGACAAACTAGGTGATCACTTCGTGTGGTTGACTATTCCTTTTTCTACTTTGGTTTCCTGGGTGTTTAAAACCATGGAGCGTATTGGTGAGTCAACGGAAAACCCATTTCAGGGTGGCGCCAATGATGTTCCAATTACCAATATTTCTCAGGTAATTGAGGTGGATTTGAAAGAAATGTTAGATGATGAAGATTTACCGGAAGTCACCCCTCCGGTAAATAATATTCTGATGTGATTACTTCCCCCTGTACAGGTCGAGGATTCGTTTTCTAAATACAATTGTGTACTTGGCATTAGCTAATTGAGCCTCAGCTGCATTTTTATTATTCAAGCTTTCTTGGTAGATATAAAAATCTGTATTACCTGTTTCAAATCGTTTTTTAATAAATTCAAAAGCGGATTTCTGTGCCTCATAATTCTCGAGTGCAGTTTCATATTGTGTTTGTGCTGAAATCAAATCGAGATAATCGCTTTGAGCTGAATTAGTAATGTTTTGCAAGGCCTGAGTGTAGTCTAATTCTGTATTAAGTAATGCCACTTTTGCCTGATCAATTCGATTCTGTGTGTTGTAACGATTAAAAATAGGAATGGTCAAAGAAGCACTAAGGGATAGACGTCTGGCATCTTGGATCTGATCAAGGTATTCAGATTGAAGCACAGATGAATACTGAGATCCAACGCCTGCATCTAGCTGAACGGATGGATACCTGCTACTTTTTGCTTGTTTGAGAAAATGACTTGAGGCGTCCTGGCTAGATTCTGCACTTTTTAAGCCATAAGAATAATTCAATATTTCATCAAGGATAACATTAAACTCTTCAACACTTGTTAGCTGCTCTAGCTCCTCTAATTCTAAATCCTGAATTTGAATCTCTCGAGTATTTGGTTCATCAAATTGTACCGACTGAAGTAAGGTCAGCAAATCTCTTCTATACGTATTTGCCAGATTTACATTATTAAGCTTTTCACTCGAAACTTGTGATTGCAAACTGTATACATTATCGAGTGCACCTACTCCAACAGACACACGTTTCTTTTCTCTATCCATTTGATTCTCCAACAAATCCAGCCGTTGAGTACTTATTTTCAGGTTTTCCTTGTCTAGCAATACGACTAGATAATTGCGAATCACAGTCGCCCTGATAGCGATTCTAGTATCTTCTAAATTATATTCTGCTGCGCTTCGTTCTGCTTTCCTTCTATTAAGCAAGTGGTGATTGGCAAAAGCATTAAAAATGACCATATTAGTACCTAAGCCCACACTTGAATTCTCAAAAGATGAGGTCAAAAAATTACCTGAATTAGTATCAAAGAAAGCTCCATCAATGAGATTAAAGTTTCCCGAAGCGTTTAGGTTTGGCAAAAAGTTAAGTTGAGCTTGTAGTCTATTTGACTGAGCACCCTTAAGGTTATTCTGTGCTCGTTTTATCGATAAGTTACGACCAAGCGCCATATCAATGCACTCTTCAAGGGTGAGTACTCTTATTGAGTCCTGGGCTGAAGTAACAAAACCTATTGCTAAAAAAATTCCGAAAATAAATTTTCGCATGGTATAAAAGATCATTTCTGGTTTTTAAGAATCACAGTGCACCCATCTACCCGATCGGATAGATGGGGAACTGTTTGTGTAAGTATGAAGAGAATTACACTAAAGCTTCTTTTGCATTGATGTTTTCGGATACGATCTGTCCATCAAATAAGTGTACCACTCGATGAGCATATTCCGCATCTACCGGAGAGTGAGTCACCATGATTACTGTAGTCCCAGCTTCATTCAGCTCAGTAAGTAGGTTCATCACTTCTTGTCCGTTTGCAGAGTCCAGGTTACCAGTCGGCTCATCCGCCAAGATCAGCTTAGGCTTAGCAACTACTGCTCTGGAAATCGCCACACGCTGCTGCTGACCTCCAGAAAGCTGCTGAGGAAAGTGATTTCTTCTGTGCATAATTTTCATATGCTCCATTACCTCCTCCACTCTTTTCTTTCTTTCCGCGGCAGAGTACTTCAAGTAGATCAATGGCAACTCAATGTTTTCAAAAACAGTAAGCTCATCGATCAGGTTAAAGCTCTGGAATACGAATCCAATGTTCGCTTTTCTCAGGTCAGCTCGCTGACGCTCCTTATATCCGGAAATTTCCAGATCAGTAAAATGAAACTCTCCTTCAGATGGGTTGTCCAATAGTCCTATTATGTTGAGTAGTGTCGACTTACCACAACCTGATGGTCCCATGATGGCTACAAATTCGCCTTCTTTGATCGTTAAATTCACACCTGCTAGTGCAGTTGTCTCGATCTCATCGGTGTAGTAAAATTTCTTTAAATCTTTCGTTTTAATTAAAGCTTTAGCGTTTTCCATGATTTTATTGAGTTTAGTCTTTGGGTTCTATTTAAATACTATTCGTTTTCTGTTTGGTTACTTTATGACAAGGATATCCTTATCCTCATATCCCCTGTAAGAAGAGACAACAACTTTCTCCCCAGGTTGCAATCCTTCCACCACTTCGTAATACCGCTGGTTTTGTCTACCCAATCTGATATCTCTCCTCACCGCCTCGGTTTCATCCTCATTCACTACAAAGATCCAGTTTCCGCCAGTGGTCTGATAGAAGCTTCCTCTCGGAATCTGTACAGCCGTAATATTTTCGCTGAGTTGTAATCTGATCTGAAGTGTCTGTCCTCTTCGAATTCCATTTGGAATGGTATCGAAAGCCATATCTACTTCAAACAAGCCGTTGTTGACCTCAGGATATACTTTTGTAATCTCCAGGTCAAAATCATTACCCGCAAATGTGAACGTTCCGTTCAGCCCCGCATATATCCTAGATATATAATGTTCGTCAATAGTTGCACGAACCTTAAATCCATTTAGATCATCTATCTGCCCGATGTTCTGTCCGGGAGCTATTGATTCCCCTACCTCTACATCAACAGTTGACAATCTTCCATCGATAGGAGCTTTGATATAGAGGTTGTTGAGATTTCGTTTGATCATCTCCAGATTTTCCCGTGTCCGTTGCAGTGTGGCCTCTGATTGCCTTATTTGAGTAACAGACGCGATGGAATCAAAACGATTAGATTGAACCTGAATGTCTCTATTAGCAACCAGCCTGTTATACTCTCTTTTCAAATTCAAAAACTCTTGCTCTGATATGATGCTATCTTCATAAAGCTTCTTCCCGCGTTCATAATTATCCTTTGCTGCATCTATTTGATAATCGAGCTGAAGCAGACTTCTTTTTAAATCAAATTGATTCCTTTGAAGTGCAAGCTTGGTGTTTTCTACTTCATTCATTAAACGGAAGGCTTGAGTCTCTTCCCTTACAAAATTTTGAAGTAATGCATTATTAGCGAGTTCTAAAATGGTATCCCCTTTATCAACAAGAATACCTCCGTCATAGTGTTTTTTAGAGACTACCCCTCCTTCGATCGCATCCAGGCGAATGGTTTTGATTGGCAACACATTCCCATCAACAGGGATAAATTCCTGAAAATCTCCCTCGATCACAGTAGCTATATTGATTTTGTTTCTTTCAACATTGAGCCGGGTTCCGCCACCAGATAGGAAAAAATTATATCCAATGAAAACTACGAGAAGTCCCGATGCGCAATAAATCGCAATTTTCTTAGGCGTCCACTTTTTCTTTTTAATCTTTCTGTCCATTGACAATTTGGTCGTTTTAGGTTTCGATCAGCCACAGTGCCAATAAGAATGCCATTAATTATAAATAGCTCTTTAACAGCCACTTACACGCTTTATTATAAACATGTCAGAGATTCGGCTGTACAAAATGGTACAGAAAAGTGTTCGTAATCGATCACTTAATTTGGAGAGTTAGAAAAATCTTGGATTGAATTGGAGGGGAAGCCTTTTGCAAAAGGCATAAAAAAAGGTTCAGGAGGACTAACACCTGAACCCAAAGGTCAAAAACTCAAAATAAAAAGGACTAATGACTTCAATATTAGTAAAAGTTCAATTGAAAAAAAAATGTTAAACCAATTAGAATTTCATTCGTTATGATAGCATTACTATTATATTTGATAGTGAAATACATTTAAATGATAGCAAAACTTCAAATTCAGTTAAATCAGGCCCTCTATTTAAGAGATCCACAAACCACTGAGTTGGGACAAAAAATAGTGAAGGAGAGCATTTTTCTCATTGATGAAATTGGCTTTGAAGCATTCACATTTAAGAAATTATCCATTAGGATTAATTCAACTGAAGCTTCCATTTATCGGTACTTTGAAAACAAACATCGATTACTTGTTTACCTGATAGCGTGGTATTGGAACTATATCGAATACAGAATCACTTTCGAAACGCACAACATATCCTCTCCTGAAGAAAAGCTAAGAATAGCCATTCGCTTTATCACGAGTAAACTTCAGGACGATGACAATTTCCCCGGCATTAGTGAAAGCGTGCTTCAGCATATTGTTATTAGTGAGTCAGATAAAACCTATCTGACAAAAAATGTGGATGAGATCAACAAAGAAGGTTTATTTATAGGTTACAAATCGCTCTGCATGACCATTGCTTCCTACATGAAAGAAATTAATCCCGATTTTGAGTATCCAAGATCTCTTACAAGCACATGCCTGGAAGCAGCGCATCAGCAGATATTTTTTGCCAAACACCTCCCAAGACTCTCTGATATTAAAAAAGACGAAGATATCTATGAGAGAAATTTTGAATTCCTATCAACACTTATTTTCAACTCACTGAAGAAATGAACAATCAGCAAATCATAAGATGCCTTCAAGAATGTGCGACTAAGCTTGATATTGATCTAAACATATCTAAGCTGGAAAGAGTGGATATCATTTCCAGATTTTACGAAGACGATGAACTGTCTGAGTTTCAAAGAGACCTGATAGAGGCTGGAAATGAAAGCGGAATTGTACTTTTTGAAAAGTATATGAAGCGTGATACGCTTTATGAGTTTATTTCAGATACAGCCTCACCCACCATCGTTTTTATTCAGCAGGATGGCTTTCACCCGGCATTTATTAGAAAGAAGAAAAATGATATCATACTGGAATTCATTACACCCGGAGGACAACTAAAAGAGCTACGAACACCTGATTTTCAACAAATAAACTTTTCGACCAACTCACAGGGTGAAATTTTTACTTTGACCAGTTTCGCCTATCAAAGTTTCACCGCAGAGGGTGATGCTTCACTTCTTACACCTGTCAAGCGACTATTTAACCTACTCTCAGCTGACAGGAAAGATATTTTTTATGTGTATGTCTATGCCGCACTAATCGGTTTAGTGAGTTTGACACTCCCGTTAGGAATTCAGGCAGCCGTGGAGTTAATCTCTGGTGGTGTTGTATTTAGTTCCGTTTACTTACTGATCACATTGATAATTCTTGGAGTCCTGGGAACGGGGGTCTTACAAGTACTTCAAATCACGGTAGTGGAATACCTCCAACGAAGAGTCTTCACCAAAGCAGCCTTCGAATTTGCTTTTAGAGTACCACGAATCAAAATGGAATCAGTTCTAAATCTCCATATGCCAGAGCTAATGAACCGATTTTTTGATGTTTTGACACTTCAAAAGGGATTACCTAAACTTCTTATCGACCTTTCCACAGGTGTGATTCAAATCCTTTTTGGGCTGTTATTGCTTTCATTCTATCACCCATTCTTTATCATTTTTGGTTTAGGATTGTTGGGACTGCTCTTTCTCATCTTTTACCTGACTGGTCCTAAAGGATTAAAAAGCTCCATTCAAGAGTCAAAATATAAATACAAAGTGGTTTATTGGCTCGAAGAGATGGCTCGCACACTCTATTCCTTCAAGTTGGCTGGAAATACCATTCTCCCGCTTAAGAAAACAGATTACTATGTAAATAATTACCTAAAAAATAGAAGTGCACACTTTAAGGTCTTAATCTCTCAATATTCTTTTATCCTACTCTTTAAAGCAATCGTAACGGGAGGTTTGTTGATACTAGGTACAATACTGGTTGTACAAAGAGAGATCACGTTGGGTCAATTTGTGGCTTCTGAAGTGATCATCATTCTGGTTTTGGGATCCGTGGAAAAAATCATCATGTATATGGATGTTGTATATGACATGCTTACCGCTGTTGATAAAATATCCCACGTGACTGACCTTCCACTTGAAAGACCTGGAGGTATAGATATCCCTCATTCTCAGATGGCTAATGGACTAGATGTCAAACTGGAGGATGTTTCATACACCTATCCTGAATCAAAAAAACCTTCTCTACGTCACTTAAATGTTGAAATCCCGAAAGGAGGAACCCTTTGCGTGAGCGGTGGAAGTGGTTCAGGCAAAACCACCTTTACCAACATAATAGCTGGTATTCATCAAAACTACGAAGGAATATTGACTTACAACGACCTATCCCTCAGGGACCTGGATTCAACTTACATACGAGATCGGATCGGTAAAAATGTGTCGCAAGAAGACATCTTCGAGGGCTCGGTTTTAGAAAACATACTTGTAGGTAAGCCCACCTCAGATGTCGATCATGCTATTGATGCAATTAAAGAAGTAGGTTTGATGAAAGAAATCAATGCGCTAGAGCATGGATTGCATACTCAAATGCTTAGTGCCGGCAAGGGTTTCTCTTCATCATTTGTAAATAAATTGATATTAGCCAGGTGTTTAGCCAAGAGACCTGCTATGCTCATCCTCAATGATTTTTTCAGCACTTTCACTAAAGCAGAGCGGTTGAAGTTGATCGAAATGCTGACCAGAGAAGACAAAAAATGGACATTGATTGTAGTCTCAAATGACCCATTGGTTATGGCAGCCTGTGATCGGGTACTGTACCTCGAGAATGGAGAAATGAAAGCGCTTGAAGCGTTTGATGAGTTAATCAAGAAAGAAGAAATCATAAAAGAGATCTACTAATGGACCACCTGGATAAACTTTCCGAAACCCACCTGTACTCGCTCAGGACATTAAAAACACCTGGTGTTGGTCGCACTGTAGCCAAGGTATTAATTGTTTTAACTGCTATACTGATTATTGTTTTGTTTTTGCCCTGGCAGCAAAACATTAGAGGTAAAGGAACATTAACTGCTCTAAGCCCTAAGAACAGGCCCCAGATGGTGCAGTCTGCCATTGCCGGTCGAATCACTGACTGGCATATCATCGAGGGTGATTTCGTCCATAAAGGAGATACACTTTTGAGTATTACGGAGATCAAAGACGAATTTTTTGACCCGGATTTGATCATGCGAATAGAAGAGCAACTGGATGCAAAGAAAAATTCGAGAGATGCGAAAACGAATAAGGTAAGGGCTTTAAGAAATCAAATAAGTGCTCTGGAAAATGCCTTGATTGCCAAAACCAGCCAGGCAAAAAATAAAGTACAGCAAGCAAAACTTAAGCTTCAGGCTGATAGTCTGGAGTTTGTCGCTGAACAGGTGAATTATGAAAATGCTACAAGCATTTTCGAGCGAAATGAAAATCTTTACGCCGCTGGCAACATCACATTAACCAAGTTTCAGGAAATAGAGTCTAAATATCAGATGAGTGCTGCTAAGGTTTTGAAAGCTGAAAATGAGTGGCTGCAGCGAAAAGCCGACCTGACCAATGCGGTATTGGAACTTACCTCGATAGAGGCTGATTACACGGATAAGATCAGTAAGGCTCAATCCAATCTTAACGAAACAATTTCCGGTCTCAATGAAACAATGGCTGAGATCTCGAAAATGGAAAATGAGCTTTCAAATGTCCGCATCCGGCAGCAGCAATATCAAATCATCGCACCTCAAAGCGGATACGTTGTAAAGGCTATCAAAGTAGGTATTGGCGAAACAATCAAAGAAGGTGATGCCGTAGCAACGATCCTCCCAGAGTCAGAAGATAAGGCTGTAGAAATGTATGTAAAGGCTATGGACATCCCTTTGATATCAACTGGCAAAAAAGTAAGAGTTCAATTCGATGGATGGCCCGCTTTGCAGTTTTCCGGATGGCCTAACGTATCAGTTGGAACCTTTGGAGGGGTGGTAGCTATTATTGATCGGGTACAGAGCAAAAACGGTATGTTTAGAATATTGGTAAAGCCTGACCCTGAAGACGAGCCATGGCCTGAACAACTACGCTTAGGATCAGGAATAAAAGGTTGGGTAATGCTCAACAATGTACCTATCTGGTATGAAATCTGGCGTCAAATGAATGGCTTCCCTCCAATGATATATGAAGAGGGTGAGGTACCTGAAAATGCAGAAAAGAAATGAAAAGGTTTTTAATCATTTTCATATTTTTTACTTATTTCAGCTTCGGACAGGATTCACTGGAAGTTTCTGATACCACCTATCTATCTCTGGAAGATATGATAAAAATGACCCTTTCGTATCATCCTGTGGTGAAACAAGCCAACCTGCTGGATGAAACAGCGGATGCGGTACTCCGTGAAGCAAGAGGTAATCTGGATCCAAAGATTGAGGCTGATTACGATCTAAAGGAGTTCAGGGAAAAAGAGTATTACAATCTTTTAAACACCTCTTTCAAAATCCCAACTTGGATAGGCGTAGATCCTAAAGTAGAGTTTAATAGAAATAGTGGAGAATTCTTGAACCCTGAAAATTACATTTCACCTCAAACTGATTATGAACAGATCGCTGTAGGCGTCTCCGTGCCCATAGGTAAAGGACTATTCTTTGATGAACGCAGAAATGCCATTCGAAAAGCCGATGCGTTTGCTCAAATTGCGGAAGCAGAACAAATTAAAGAGATCAATAAGATCCTCTTCACGATCATCAAGGATTATTGGAACTGGTACATGGCCAGCAAAAAGCAGGAACTAATGCGCCAGGCAATCGACCTGGCTCAAAATCTTTTTGATCGAACGCTTATTGATTATGAATTTGGAGAAGCTGCTGTAGTTGACACCTTGCAAGCTAAAATCAACTTTCAAAAACGAACGGTCGACTATCGCAAGGCTGTCTTAGAATACGAACTAGCTAAACTGAATCTGGCCAAACACCTCTGGTCTGAAAACCTGGTACCGCTTGAACTTCAGCCAAATGTATTACCAGACTCGTCTTCACTGTTTACAACCCCGCAAGATTCAGAGATCAAAGATGCAATCACTTTTGCAATGACGAGCAATCCAGAAATAGCCAAACTGGAAGGAAAAAGAAATCAGCTGGATGCCGATATGCGATGGGCAAAAGAAAGTCTCAAACCTCAAATTGATCTTTCATATTCGTTTATTGATGCTCCTATCAATCCGGAATTTGATGTAAAATCCCCCGAAATCGGTGATAATTATAAAATGGGTATCGATTTTTCTTTCCCAATTCTCCTGAGAAAAGAACGTGGAAAAATCCAGCAAACTCGACTAAAACTTCAGAGTAACCAATTTCAATTAGCTCAAAGTCAGGTTGAATTGAAAAACAAAGTACTTGGTGCTTATGCTCAGAGCGTTGCTTTTCAGGATCTGTTAACTCAATATCAGGGGGTTTCCAATAACTACCGCAGACTACTGGATGCTGAAATCATCAACCTTCAAAACGGAGAAACTGACCTTTTTAAACTGAACATTCAGCAGGATAAATTCATAGAGGCACAAACCGATTACTTTAAAGCCTTTACCAAGTGGGAGAAAAGTAAAGCTGAATTTTACCATGTGGTAGGCTATCCAATGCTTGGCCTATCTAATATGTTCGGTTTTGCAACAAATACCCAATAATAATGTTCGTTTTCGAACAGCCATTAACTAGCTTTAGCCCAAATTAAAGCCAGATTACTCTTTTTGGTCCTTGGCACAGTTGTAGCAATTCCTATTACAAAACCTGATAAAAAAGTGGAAGAAGAAATAAATAAAATACTCATAATCGATGATGATGAAGATGTGCTTTTGGCCGCTAAAATGTTGCTGAAGAAATACATTAAGGAAGTAGTGATTGAAAAAGATCCTCGTAAAATTCCTTTTCTTCTTAACAATGATAGCTTCGATGTAATCCTACTTGACATGAACTTCAGTCAGGATACCACCAGTGGTAAGGAAGGATTCTATTGGCTGGAACAAATCCTGGAGAAAGATCCTGAAGCTGTGGTGATTCTAATAACTGCATTTGGTGATGTGGAGATGGCCGTGAAAGCCTTGAAAGCCGGGGCAACTGATTTCGTTCTTAAACCATGGCAAAACGAGAAGCTTCTTGCCACCTTATCAAGCGCGGCAAAATTGAAGCATAGCCGGAAAGAGGTATCTAAGCTTAAGCAAACTAGTAAGACACTTCAGGCAGATAGCAGCAAAGCATTCAAAGATATCATTGGTGAAAGTGATGCCATCAAAAAGGTATTTAAGCTCATCGATAAAGTGGCCGCTACAGATGCGAACGTTTTAATCCTTGGAGAAAATGGTACTGGTAAAGAGATGATTGCTCGAGCAATCCATGAGAAATCTCAACGAAAAGACATGCCATTCATTGGTGTAGATATGGGTGCCATCACAGAGTCGCTATTTGAGAGCGAGCTTTTCGGACATAAAAAAGGCTCATTTACAGATGCCAAAGAGGATCGGGCTGGCCGCTTTGAAGTGGCCTCCGGAGGCACGCTTTTCCTGGATGAAATAGGGAACCTGAGTCAACCCTTACAATCAAAATTGCTGACTGCCATCCAAAACCGAAAAGTAACGCGAATCGGTAGCAACCAGGAGATCCCTGTCGATATACGTCTTATCAGTGCAACGAATATGCCTGTATACGAAATGGTGAATGAAAACACGTTCAGGCAGGATTTGCTGTATAGAATCAATACAGTAGAAATCAATTTGCCTCCATTAAGAGAGCGAATGGAGGATATGGAAATGCTAGCTAACCATTTCGTGAAAATGTACGCAGGCAAATACCGAAAGACCATAGATGGAGTGGCTCCCTCTACAGTTAATAAACTTCAGAAATACCCATGGCCAGGAAATATTCGCGAACTGCAACATGCCATTGAGCGAGCCATCATCATGAGTGACAACTCTCAGCTCATGCCAGAAGATTTTTTCTTCCTTTCTCAAAAGCCTGATAGCAACCTTTCGCTTGAACCCGACTCTTATAACCTGGAGGACATGGAAAAAATGACCATTCAAAAGGTGGTAAATAAGTATGAAGGAAATATCTCCAAAGCTGCGAAAGAACTGGGTTTGACTCGCGCGTCGTTGTACCGAAGACTGGAGAAGCATGGTTTATAAGTCATTTAGATTTCAGTTAATCGGCAGGTTGCTATTGCTCCTGTTCACCATGTTCCTGTTTACTCATCTCTATTATTCAGAGTCATATTTTTTCACCAAGTTTTTGGTGTTTTGCCTGGGGATTTTCCAAGCCTACTACCTTTATCATTTTCTGGAAAAGTCAAATCGTGAGATTACACACTTTCTGGAAAGCATCCATTACGATGATTTTACAAATACTTATCCAGAACGAAATACCGGATCAAGCAGAGATTCACTTTATCATGAGTTTAATGAAATTCTACGAAAGTTTAGAGAAATACGTGCGGATAAGGAAGCGCAGCACCAGTATCTACGGACCATCGTTCAGCACATTGGAATAGGCATCATCACATTCGATGCAGATGGTGAAGTCCAGATCATGAACAATGCTGCTAAAAAATTGCTGGGACTAAAAATGATCAAGAACATAAAGCAGGTTGGACGAGATCACCCTGAGCTAGAGACGACAATAAGAGAGTTGAGAACTGGAGGCAGAGACTTGGTGAAAATCACAAAAAATGAAGATGAGGTTCAACTCGCAGTTTACGCCATTGAGTTATCTCTAAGGGGAAAAGCTTTCAAGCTTATCTCTATTCAAAATATCCAATCGGAATTGGAAGAAAAGGAAATGGAAGCCTGGCAAAACCTTATCCGCGTACTTACGCACGAGATAATGAACTCCGTAACACCCATTTCATCCCTTGCTGCAACGGTGGAAGCTGACCTTGATGATTTCCTTAAAAATGGGTCTGATGTTAACCAAATTAAGGATGACACGATAGAAGATTTCTACTTGTCAGTAAAAACCATCCACAATCGCAGTGAGAGCTTGATCAAGTTTGTTTCCGATTTCAGAAACATGACCCGCATTAAGCACCCGAACCTTCAATGCCATGATGTGGAAGATATGATCAAACACACCCTGGTATTGCTGAAGCCAGATATAGAAGCGTCTGATATCAAGGTGAATTGCTCTGTAAAGCCAGGACTCACTGTTAACATTGATCGGGAGCAAATCGAGCAGGTAGTGATAAATGTGGTTAAAAACGCAGTACAGGCACTGGCTGCTAGTGATAAAGAAGACAAAATACTAACGATTACCGCCATGCCTGGCGAAGGTGGAGGGGCATTTATTTCTGTGGCAGACAATGGTACTGGAATTGAAGAAGAGGCATTGAAGAAAATTTTTATCCCATTCTTTACCACTAAGAAAAATGGTTCTGGTATCGGATTGAGCCTTTCTAAGCAAATCATGAGGAAGCATGGAGGTAACATAACGGCAAAATCCCAGATCGGTGAAGGCACTGAGTTTCTTCTTAAGTTTGCCAGCTAAATAGCTGAACCAATTGAAATACATTTTTATCGTTCAGGGAGAAGGCAGGGGCCATATGACACAGGCTCTTTCGCTTTATCACATTCTTACCTCTAATGGCCATGAAGTATCGCATGTGATTGTGGGTAAAAGCAAGCGAAGAGTCATTCCAAATTTTTTTCTTGAACAAATTAATAGTCCTGTTACGCGGCTGGAAAGTCCCAATTTTGTCACAGACAAAAACAATCGCTCAGTTAATGTATTCAAGACACTTACGGTTAATCTCAAAAAGTATCGCACCTTTATAGGTAGTGTGAATGAAATTGATCGGATTACTAAGGAGGAGCGACCAGGTGCAATTATCAATTTCTACGATTTTCTTGGAGGATTATACTTTTTACTCAAGCGACCAAAAATTCGACATATAGCACTTGCTCATCAGTTTCTACTCAATCACTCAAAGTTTGAATTTCCCAAAGGACGATTTTATGATAAAAGCTCATTGCTTTATGGAAACAGGCTTGCTGGTTATGGTGCAGAGAAAATCCTTGGGCTCTCCTTTCAGCCGATGAAAGATGAACCCAGAAAAAAACTATTTGTGGTGCCGCCCTTACTGAGAGAGGAAATCAAGAAACAAAAACCGATTACTGGCGACCATTTTCTGATATATATGGTCAACCATGGATACTCCAATGAAGTCAGAGCCTTTCACAAAAAGTATCCGGAAGTACCAATTCATTGCTTTTGGGACAAGAAAGATGAGCCCGAAGAGCTAAAAGTGGATGACAACTTAACTTTTCACCAGCTCGATGATAGAAAGTTTATTAATTACATGGCTACCTGCAAAGGGTATTTGACCACTGCTGGTTTTGAATCGGTTTGTGAAGCCATGTATTTAGGGAAGCCTGTCCTGATGGTGCCGGTAGAAGGTCATTATGAGCAAGCATGCAATGCGTTAGATGCAAAGAACGCAGGGGCAGGTGTATCCAGTGAAATTTTTGACTTAGAAATTTTGTTGGATTATCTTCCAAATCACAATGATGTAGGTGACAATTTTAGAAGGTGGTGCAATACTACCCCTGACGTTTTCTTAAAAATGCTGACCTGATGCTAATTAAATACTCTGATAATCCTTTCAAACAAGTTTTTGGGATCGCTTATTACAATAAGAGGAACATCTTTCTCTTCTCCTTTTTTTCAATTATTGCTGTTTTGCAATTCAAGTTTGGTGAGATTTTTCTTTGGAATCCGATCACCCTTCCTGTCGTTCCGGTCACCATTCTGGGCGGAGCATTAGCTATTTTTCTAGGCTTTAGAAATAACAGTGCGTACGACCGATGGTGGGAGGCTAGAAAGATCTGGGGTGGAATTGTGAATGCCAGCAGAACTTTCGGGGTGATGATCTGCACTTTTTCATCCTCTCATTTCTCTCAAGAAAAAATCAAGGGAAAGAAGATTTTGGCATGGAGAAAAGAGATGATCCACCGCCATATTGGATGGCTATACGCCCTTATCATGCACCTGAGAAAGCACAATCATTGGAGCGATCTGGAGCGCTACATTTCTGAGGATGAAATAGCAGAATTAAAAAAGCTCCACAATAAACCGACACAAATTCTCCACAAGCAAGCCGAAAAGCTTCAAGGTGCTTATGAAAGCAAAATGATTGAGGATTTCAGACACATGGAGCTGGCCAATGTGATCAAAGAATTTTACGACCTTCAGGGAAAAGCTGAGCGGATAAAAGGCACCATATTCCCCTACTATTACAATTATTTTACCGGTGTGTTTCTGTGGCTATTTGTGGTCTGCCTCCCTTTTGCTTTGGCGCCAGAAATGAGTTGGGGAGCTATTCCCATGTCAATTGCAATTTCTTTCGTCTTTACTATTTTAGAAAAATCGGGAGCTGTTACCGAAGATCCGTTTGAAGGCCGAGCAGCGGACACACCGATCAACACGATCACGAGAAACATCGAAATTGACCTGCTGGAAATGATTAAAAGTGAAACTGTTCCCGCTCCGGTAGAGCCAAAAACCGGACGCTTTGGAGTAAAATATCTTGATTAGGAGGGCGCATGGCAATCATCAGTAAGAAGAAAGAAATCTTCCCCATAAGCAAGGCATTGAGGGCATACATCAAGAAGTATGACAGGGAAATAGACCTGCCTATCTATTATGGTGATCTGATTCGATATGATAATTCGATTCCACTTTATGATAAGGCCGGTAACGACACCCTGTGGGAGACCGTCTTCTTCCCGCAAGGAGATATGCAGCACATCAATGCCTCATTGAAGAAGGTATATGCCATAATGAAAGCAGATGGAGACCTATCGGTGATGGATCACCTGATCATAGACCGTGTGGATCTGTGTGCTTATGGAAATACACAGCCGTTTCGAATACGTGTAGTGAATCAAATCAACGACAACTTCGACTATTTCTACATCAAACGCGCTGATGCTTCCCGAATCTATGGACTGGAATTGGAGCACCTTCTCTCTCCTAACAAGATTAGCTATGTGGTGAATAAAGAGACGCTAATCGAGGAGCATATTGTTGGCGTGCCAGCTGAGCTATTTATCAAAAAATATCTTGGAAGCAGTACGCTAAATGAGATTCGTCTGGCGAAGGAATTTGTCAAATTCAATGAAAGGTGTTTTGTACGTCTATTGGGTGATATGCATAGCAGCAACTTTGTGATTGATATCACGCCAGATTTTGAGGATGTGGAATATCGATTGCGCGCCATTGATTTTGATCAGCAATCGTATGAAGGTCGACGGGCTATCTATTTGCCTCAATATTATACACAGAACAACCCCATTATTAAGATTGGACTAAAACACATGACACCTGAGACGGTGAAGCAGTATCAACGCGAAGAACGATCCAATATAGCCAACCGACTAAAAGTGGAGCATAAACGTGTTGCTGATTTGTTGTCTGCTATGAAAAAAGACAAACTCTCAAAACCTGAAAATATTAAAAGGTTAAGAAAAGAGCTTGCTGATTTTTATGAAGATCAGGACTTTCTGGAATGTGAAAATATGGGTGAGCTGGTGGAAATGAGCCTGGAAATGCTTACTAGAAAACCGAATTTGTATAAGGATTATTAAATTAACCTGAGTTCGGTGTAAGAATAAAGGAAAATGCCTACAATCCCTCCTTGGAGGGGTAGCGACGGTGCGCCGCTGCGATGGGTTTTAGCAAAACAATTTTCCTTTTTACTCAAATTTTATTCAAAAAAGACGAATTTCTGACAGACCCACCTCTTCCTCCTCCCAAGAGGAGACTTAATGGGTCTTTTTAAATAAAATTTAGAATTCTTATATCTAACTCTGGTCAATTCAAAAACACCCCGTCTCCAGGTCGGACCTCCACATGCTCTTTGATCGTAGTAGAAAGCTCATAGCCTTTGTAATTGGCATAGATAGGGAATCGGCCATGAGCTCTCAGGATCAATACAGCTGTCTCTACTTTTTTCACATGAAGAGTCAGCAGTTTTGTTAAACTATAGGCCAATGTACGCCCACTATTGAGGACATCATCACATAATATCACGGTATTGTCCTTTAGATCAGAGACATCCCCATCTATGAGGATGTCTTTGTTCAAAGGATTTTCTTTGTCTAATGAGATGGTATGGCAAATCGATTTTTTGCCTGATATCTCTGCCAGGGTTTCATTGATCTGCTCCGCAAGCTTTCTACCCCCAGAATCAACTCCTACTAACACGATTTCTTCACTCATGTTATTCTCGTAGATCTGATAGGCGATCCTGCGGATGATTTGATCAACCTTCGGCTGAGATAAAATTTGATTGTTACTCATTTTCAGGCACAGGCATTACTTTGCTGTCCTTGAAAGTAGAGAGTATTATCATGGATTGCAAGCCATCCACCACTTCAATTTCTGACACTTTTTCCAGCATCAGTTTCTGGTAAGATTGGATATCACTTGAAATAATTTTCAAAATAAAATCGCCGGAACCAGTAATGTGGTGACACTCAATTACCTCAGGAATTCCATTGATTTCGTTGATGAATGCATCAATGTTTTTCTTGTTGTGCCCCTTTAAGGATACTTGGACAAATGTATGCACACCCAATCCCACTTTATCAGTATCCAGCTTCGCATGGTAGCTTTTGATAATTCCAGAGGTCTCCAGCTTTTTCACTCTTTCCAAGGTAGGAGCTGGTGACAGACCAATGTCTTTTGAAAGTTGGGCGTTGGTAATTTTGGCGTTTGATTGTAAGATATCCAGGATCTTACGGTCGATTTTGTCGAGTTTAATGCGCGATGATTGTATCTTCATAACAGAATTATATTCGTCACAAAATTAATACTATTAATAAAAATTCTGGTAGCCGTTTGAATAAACTACAAACCTTTAACAATTAATTGATACAAGACCCTAACGCGGAGAGAAGATTAAAGTTTGATGACTTTTCGTTTAAATGAACGCCCCATTACCTCTACCGTAACGTAGTAGATACCAGGATTCAACGTACTCATATCCACAAAAAAGTTGTTTAAACCCGCTGTGGCTTCAAAAAGATTCTCCTTATGAACTTTTCCGGTAGAATTAATCAAGCGTAAAGTTGCCGACCCCTCTGTAGGCAATATTACTTTTATTCGAAACTGATCTGTTACCGGATTTGGAAAGGGATCTTCCACTTGTACCGCTGGTTGGATCGTAAGGCACTTTTCATTGTTTACCGGATTAATGTCATCGTAGGAAGTGTACTGAGAAACGAGTTTCACACAGAAATAAGAAGGCTCAGAAACGGTCAGCGGTATTCCAACATCGAGACTTACCAGGCTCGACTCTCCTACTCCTATGAATGCTAAAATTTGTTCACTCACGCGAAATTTATTTTCGAGTACCAGCTGTGCCTCAGTCACCTCTATTGGCAGGTTGCTAAAGTTTTGTATTTCCATGAAAATCTTACCGGTATTATTTTCATTGACCAGTTCGAAACTGCCGATAGCAAGGTCCACTTCAGGAACGGCAATCAGGATCTCCTGGCTGGTAGTATCATAACAACCTAAACTATTCAATGCGACCAGGCTCACTGTGTAATTCCCCTCATTGGAAAAAGTAATGCTTTCGGAATCGCTATCGGTACTTCGAAGTGCTCCATCTAAAAGCCACTGATAGGAAATGCCTCCTGTTGAATTATTGGTGAAGGTGAGTTGATCACCCGGAATACCATAAGTTCTGGAACTTGTAAATGAAGACTCAGGCGCATCGTTTATCTCAAGTGTTTGTGTGGCACTCACCAGACATCCAAATTCAGTTTCCAACTCCAACTCGAGCTCATACGTACCATCTTCCATTTCATCCAGCAACAGCTCAGTACCATTCCCAACATTAGCTCCATCCAGCATCCATCGGCGAGAAACTAAAGGGTCAGATGACGAGGTTGACTGGTCAATGGCTCGAATAATTTGATTATCACATTCCCCATTCAGTTCAAAAATGACTTGAGGTAATTCCAAAATTTCGACTGTTTTGGTGATCGTCTCTGAGCAAAAGTTCTGACCGGTCACCTCTAAAGTCACATCAAAAGTTCCGGGATCTTCAAAAATGTGGTTAATATCCTGTGAACCATAATTGGCACCATCAACAGTCCATAGCCAGCTGACGATCGGATTTCCGGTGGATTCGGTCTCATCGGTGAACATTGTTTCCTCTCCTTGACAACCCAGGTTAATGGAGAAATCAGGTGTTGGAGCAGTTAATACTTCAATATCTTCAGTGCTGTACTGTTCACACCCGTTTGAACTAAGAACAGTTAAACCGATGGTCTTTATCCCGGTAGAATTAAAATTGATGAGGGGATTTTGCTGAGTAGAGACCTCTTCCCCATCTACCTCCCAAGACCAACCCACTATATCCGCACCGTCCACTGTAGTGAGATCAAAAAACTGCACCCCATCCGGCGAGGTACATGGAACGTCAAAGTCGATGTTGATTTCAGGGGAAGCAGCTATTGAAATTTCCTGAATGTACGTGTCTTCACACCCTTGTGCGTCAGTAGTTCTTAAGGAAACAAAATAGGACCCACTATTGTCATAAAGTTGCGCAGGAGGATTCGCTACATTAGAAGTAAATCCATTCTGAAAATCCCAAAAGTAGTCTTGTGAATCACCTGAGCTTGTATCAGTAAAGGAAATGACATCACCCTCACATGCGGAGGTAGTAGAAGGTGTGAATCCTGCAGTTGGGCCCGGTGAAATATCTATGTCCCACGTGGCTGAAACATTGCTGCAACCAGGAATTGTATCGTAGAGCACCACAGTCTTAGTTCCCGGAGTTGAGTAGGCATATGTAGGATTGGGATCCGTACTATCAATGGTGCCGTCGCTATCAAAATCCCACATATAGGAGATTACTCCAATATGCTGTGAATCGTCTGTGTCATTTGTGAATGTAATATCTGTATTTACGCACTCACTGGCTGTAACGCTGAATGCTGGCACTGGAGGGTCAGGGTAGATCGTTACCTCCTCCTCGTAGAAGTTGTCACATGTTCCATCAGAAACATCCACTCTTACAGTGTATGTACCAGGGCCGGGACCACCACCTGCTACTGAATAGTCGAAAGATGGGGTTGGATCCGTGCTATCTTCGATATTATCTCCATCAAAATCCCAGGAGTAAGATGACAGGCCAGAGTTTGAGGGGGTGAAAGTGATAGGATTAGACACACAGACTTCTTGGGAGGTGTGGGTGATTGACGGTGCGGTTTGGGGGAGGATAGTAAAACTTTGGCTAAATGAGGTTTTACCTGATGCATTTTGTGCTACAAGTTCAATTTCATAATTGCCTGACGTGGTGTATGTAAGAGCGGTATCTTTATTATAAACAACTGGTGGCGTAACTCCACAATTACTATCAAAATTATTAAAGTAGATGCCTTTGGTTGAATTATCAATATCTACAACGAAAAGCTTCATCAAATCTCCAGTGGCTATTCCAATACTATATCCGTTAGTTGTTAGTGATCCAAAATCATCTATTGTAAATGAGTTATCAATGGACTCTCCAAAGTTCAATCGAAAAGTATTTCCAGAATCATTTTGGAGAAAAACATAATATTTCCCTCTACTTTCGACGATGTTCAAAAATGTAGGTGCCGTTAATCCATCCGAACTATTGGCGATTTCTGTAATGGTTGGTGGTTGGTCTATGCCGGAATCAAAATCCAATAAGAATAATTGTTGATCAGGTGAAGATGTAACCAACCCTTTCCACCCATCGCATGTTTCAATGATTTCAATTTCTGTGATTTGACTGACAGAACCAACTGTGAAAGTGCTATGGGTAGGTGTTGCATTAATTGTGCTTCCAAAATCAAATACATTAATGGTATTACCACCATTGTCACCAGTGAAAAAGTATTTACTCGCGCCTGATTCTACATAGTCTGAACCTTTTAGAACAGTAACATTTCCAGTAGTAATGGAATAATTGGTGATATTAGTATTGACGAATCCGTCATTGAATTCCAAAACGGTGGGATTTATGCTCCCTTCGTTAGCAACAATGGCTTTCCAAATATCATCCTCATATAGAAAATTAATCGAGCGAGGAAAGCTAAAGGGATCACCTGTTCCACTAATCAGCAAAGAGTGAGTAATATTATCTAGGTTATCATTTAGCTCATTATACCACAGCTCCCCATTGTTCCTTATAGTCACAATTGCATTAATTGACTCTATATATTCAGAGGCATAACTAGCCCTAAAAGCATTAACTACTTGCGCTAAAACAATATCTGTTGATATGGAAGAACTTATCGTATCCTCGCAAAAATGCCAACTGTAGCTGTCTTCACCTGATAAATTACTGGTTAAGTTCACCAGCTCTTCTTGGCAGTATTGAGGGTCTAAAGAAAAGCTTGCCGTAGGACATTGCCCAAAGGCACCAACTATCAACAGTATGAATCCTATGGAAAGAAACCCTTTCATCAAGCACTTATTTTACTTCGGTATAAATCAATTTGAAAGTAGTTCATTATCTCGTCAAATCTTTCTATCTCGAATTTGCTGAACTCTTTTTCCCATTTTCTCAATTGACTCGCCTTATCTTCCAACCCAACTTTAGTCTTTGTGGTATAACTTTCCTGCCTCACTCTATCATAACAACCTTGTGGCACTTTCATATTCCAAGAATCAAATATGGATTTAAGTACTTTTTCTGGTTCAAGAAATAAGTCTTCATAATAGATCGTTTGCCAGGTACGTGTATTTTCGGGAACAGATAACGGTATTTGATTAGTCATACACCAGGTAGCAATGGTTGCCTCCCATTTTGTTTCAATCGTGTCTAAAAATTCCTTGTGTTTATGATAGATTTCATCATATCTACTATTCCCATATTCAAATCCATTAAACTCATAATTCCATCCACCATGTTTTTTCTGGGATGCAGCGATAGCGTATGGATGTCTTATGAAATGGATCGGCTTGTATCTAAATTGATAGTTACTTGTCAGCCATGGAATTAATCCATTCCCTCTACAAAATTTTACGATCAATTGTGACTGATTCTGGTAATTTGATGGGTCATTAAGCAATGCTAAATAGCTGTTAAGTCTTTTTCCAGAAAGAATCTTGTCAAACTCAGATTTTGCTTCATTCCAGGTGGCATCTATTGGAATATGCTGTCTCCAAGAAAACCCGAGTCTCTTTACAGATTGATTGTAATCCAAATGAAGTGGCTCCCAAACAATTGCTGATTTGGGTATTGCCGATAAAATTTGTGCCAGCCAGGTGCTACCTCCACGAGGATCACTAAAAATGACGATTGCGTCTTCCGGCTTCCGCTTGCTTTGAGATGCAATCCATTTTAATTGTAAGTCCTTCCATATTCTAGATATTCCCATCTTGCCAAATTCTACTTAACAAACCTACGTATCATATTGATACCCTGAGTGTAACATTCGATTAAACCATTAAAAAAAACGGCTTGAAGCATGATTTGAATGACATTATGATCATTTAAGTGTGTAAATATCAATCAGTTGTCTATAGGCCACTTGAGAATTACTAAAACTTCTAAAATTCCTGGCTAATTCTACCACTTGATCCTTATCTGAGCTGGCGATGAGTTTCATAAGCTCTTTATAGCCGTTTTTAGGTACTTCTCCATTCCTCAACACAATTCCACAACCGCTGTTTTCTATTATCTCCGAATCATCTCCGATTCCTTCTGAAATTACACTGGGAAGACCACAAGCCCAATATTCTCCATTTTTGATCGGGGATACGAATTTCATAGAATCACTTGGGAAATGTAATGAAAATGCAAAATCTGATGCAGAGAGATATGACGAGACCTGATCGTGCGTAACACAGTCGATTTTAATCTTATCTGTTGGAATTCCAACACGCCTTGCCTCATCAAGTATTGGGGTAGAATCTTCAGGGGTCAATAGAATGAGGTAAAATTGATCTATGTTTTTATAAAACTCTCTAAACAATTTAAAAGCTCTTTGTAATGAAAAATAAATGCCTCCGAATTTACCCACGTAAATACCTGTAATTGCATTGAGAGGTATATGTAAACGATCCCTTAGTTCACTCCTCGCATTTTTATCAAAACAAAATTTATTTAGATCAACAGCGCAAGGAAGTGTGGTGATTTTACTAGGTTTTACTCCCTCTTCAATAAGCTTCATTTTGTAGTTGTTGGATACTGGATAAATGTGAAGGGCATTTTTTTTCTGTATCCTCTCCATTCTTTTTTGATATAGGTAGCTTAGCCCCCACCTCTTCCATATGCCAAGTTCCAACATGTAGTCAGCATGTGGTTCAAATGATTCAACTACAAAAGGAATTCCTGATTTCTTATGAATATAAGAAGCAAAATTGCCTGCAAGACTGGAGCGAGCGATGACAAGATCAACGTCATACAACTTTGCGATATCCCTTAGTTGCCTTGAATGCTGTATTTGCTCGAGAATTTTATTGAAAAGGCGAATCCGATAGTTGTCAGATTTAAGCGGAATATGATCCAGTTTTATAGAACTGGGGACATTAAAAAAGTCACTCTTATTTCTTTCAAGGCTCACATAAATCACTTTTTCGACCTCCTTGAAATCTAAAAGGATTTCTAAATGTGGGTTAATAGTCGCTTGACTTAAACCCTCATTAGCACCCCAATAACCGATGAATAAAATATTCATTTTAGCATTCGTAAGACATTAAGAATCTGCAAATTGCCCAGGTATGATTTAAACATGATACTCTTATATTTTTTCCTGAAAGTAGAAGATAAACTCTCAGAAACCTCAGGCCACCTCTTAATAGTATTGTAAATACTGCTGTATCCTTCTTCCAAGTCTCTGAGACTACTTCTCATTGCAGATTCGGAGTGTACACGGTAATGCAACACCCTTTCCTCTGTAAAGTCATATTCAGCATCTTGATTTCTAGCTAGCTGCATAAAGAATAGCAAATCCTCCCCATGTGTCAAATTTGGGTCAAAACGATAATTCGATATCGGCTCTCTTTTTATCAGCCATGTCAATGCAAAAAATGAAAACCCACTCAAGCGAATTAAATCCCTTAAAGGATTTCCCTTAAAAGCTGGGTGCCATGTATGAGTATTAAGAGAAAAATCATGATTAAACTTTTCGCATACTCCATCCACAAATGTGATGCTTTTAGACTTTTTGAAAACCTCTAATCTTGACTCAATACTTTTAGAAGGTAACATATCATCTGCATCTAAAAAACAGAAATAATCTCCCTTCATATGATGCAAGCCAACATTTCTCGCATTGCTAACACCCTGATTGTTTACCAGTTTGAATAATTTAATCCGATTATCCACAAATGAATCTATGATAGAAACAGTGTTGTCCTTACTACCATCATCAATGATTAATAATTCGATTTTAGAGTAGCTTTGATTGAGTGCAGACTCAATCGCTTCCCGAATATATTTTTCACCATTGAAAACAGCTATAATTATGCTAACGAGCGGTTCCAAGCTTCAATTAAAGTATTCAAAATCAATGCAATATTAATTTTATCTCACACTCAACCAAGAAGAATATTTCTCGACAATAAACTCATTCATTTCAAAAGAGGTCTTCAAAAGCATTTATCTATGTGAGATGCATTAATTATGATCCATGATAATCACACAGGAAATCATCACAAACCCCTTATTATTAGAAACTTAACAAATATTGAAGTGACGGTGAGATATCCAATCTCTAAATTAGCTTCTCTATTCTCTGAATTTGCTTTTCATATGTATTTTCTAAAGCAAACTCTTTTCTTCTATTAACATCGTCTTTAGTATTGAAAGCTTTCAAATCAGCTACTATGTCTCCTAGAGAATATACCATGCTTTCATTCTTTTTACCCATATAAAGCAAATCCAAACCTTCGTATGCTGAGGAATAAGAAGCTAAAACTGGTTTTCCTGAATAAAGATATTCCAGTATTTTATGAGCATTTGCTTGATATGAATGGTATTTTTCTTGATAACAAATAATCAGTACATCACCAGCGTTCAGATAAGATTGGATTTCCTCACTTTTGATTGGCTTAAGGAAATAAACATTAGTGCAAGAGGAACACAACTTTTTAAATTGATGAGTTTCATTTGTTGTCAAATCACAATCATCGGCATTAGGACCTATAAAAATGAAATCTGACTCAGGATACATTTTTATTGATAAATACAAAGTGTGCCAATCTAAATATTTCATGGCAAGGTTACCAACATACAAAACCTTGGTTTTATTATCTCCCGGTAAGTCAACAGGAATATCTCGTGTATTTGCAACGTTCAATCCATGATTGATAAAGTGACTATTTGGATTATAATATTTTAACCTTTTTACGATTTCTCTTGTAACTCCAAAACAAACATCAGCGGATTTAGCGGCATTTTTTGTCTGGAAATCCTGATTAAGATCAACAATGTGGGATATCTTGAATATGGGCTGAGGTAACGCGTCAAAATCAAAAAAAACCGAATTATCGAAAGACCAAATAATATCAAATTTCAACTTACTAATTCTCTCAATAGCTGATAATACTTTTCTTTGGTTAATTGCCCTAATAGTCTTTGGGTACAATCTCAAACCCTTCCAAAACCCTTTATAATCGCAAACTTTTAAATTTTGATACTCAGTTTCTTTAATTGAAAATTTTTCTGATGGTGGATTGAGGAAAACAATATTATTTCCTCTTAAAGCCAAGTGTGTTGCGTAGTGATGTTTAGAAACGAAGATATGCTCCCATGGCTCAGGCGAAACAATTAAGATATTTTTTCTTTTTAACTCCATATGAATCACCATTTAAGGTTTTCGCAAAAACTCCTGTAATTACTTTCCCTATCGAATAATTCCTTAGCTCTTTTACCAATAGCATCTCTATCGAAACGGTGAAGGCTTTCTAGATAACCTGCGAAGTTTTCAGCTAAATCCGATAATTCAATTTTTGGATCAATACAAAAGCCCGTTTCTTCACTAACAATTTCAGGAACCCCATTGACACATAAAGCCAGGATAGGTATTCCGTACATCTGAGCTTCCATCATTGAGATTGGAAGGCCCTCTGATTTGCTTAATGAAATAAACAAATCAACTTGGTTGTTTCTATAAAAGTCTAGAATAGTAGCGTTTGGAACGTCTCCATAAAGTGTTGTTTCAATGTTACTGTTCAGTGCCGGTATTTTTAGCTTAACTTCTTGCAATAAGGGACCATCACCAAAGTGAATCCATTTAACTTTACAAGCCACTTTTTTAAGAATTTCTGGCATCTTATGGATGTTCTTAAAGTCTATCACCCTACCGCACGTAACGATTGTTATTTTATCATCATCAGAATTTTTCGCATTAACTGTTCCGGTCTTCACTCCCATATAGCTAAGCAAGACCTTGAAATGATATTCAGAATCTATCTTAGACTTAAGATATTCTTGGCCGTGTTTGCTGATGCAATAAACCCGATCAATCCATTTAATCTTAAATGATCGAAATGGAATAGCCCCCTCAAGGTGTCTATCGTCATATAAATCAAACCCATGTGCCCGCGTTACAAGTTTATTAATATGGTTCTGCTTTCTCAGGTAGGCAAGACTCACAGCAGAGTTTAAAAACCAATAATCATAAAAGATCATGTTATGATCCGATTTTTTTGACACCCATCTTTTCAACCTGGAGTATTTGTCCAGATCTTGGCATAGGTAATCAAGCATACTTTTCCAATAGGTGATATAGGATTGTGAATCGCTTCCTAGAAGTTCTACTAAAAAGCATTTAATTACCTTGAATGGATGCTTTATCAAAACCCTCAAAATGTGTCTCTTACCACTTCTAATTCGGCATAGATCATTTTGAACATAAACATTTTGAGGAACTGGTCGCTTATTAGAATCGCTTTCAGAGGGAAAAACAAATACTTTTGAGAAGCTTTTAGCCAGGACTTCTATTTCATTCTCAATAAATGGCTCAGAATTGCCATAAGGATATTTGAGTGTAAAAAGGGCCAGCTGTCTTTGCTCATTTTTTTGCATAATCTGAAAGTAATCTCGCCATTTCCTTCATTTTAACTTCTACGCTCATATACTTTTCGCAAAGCTCCCTTAAAATCCTTACATCTTTCTGGTTGTAGACTTTTTCAGTAAAATCAATCATTTCCTCAATATCTACAGCTGATTCATTTGCCGGTATTTGGTAGAAAAATGACTTGAATTTTTCATTATTAACTGTGTCCACATCAGTATGACTAAGCACAAAGGGGAGGCTCATAGCACAGTACTCACGTACCTTTAATGTACAAGCTTCAGATAGTGGTATTCTGTGAAGTCCCAAACTACCAATTCCTAAGTGACATTGGCTGGAAAGTTGAAAGGCTTGAGATGATTCTATTAAACCCAGACATTCAATACTTTTATTACGAGAAGCATTTATTTGATCAATCAGTTTTTGATTCTCATTCAAATAAAGCCCTACGATATAAAGTTTTATTTCCCGATTTCCCTCGTAGTTGTTTATTCCATTAAGCAGCCGATCAATGCCGTGCCAATCATTCGCACTACCACTAGAAAAGAATAATATGAGGGGGCTGGTCGAAACAAAAACAGGTATTTCTCTTAAAGGTACTTTTGAAACATCTATTCCATTAGCAATGACTTGAATCTCATAATTTTTACACCGAGATCTTTCATAACTAGCAATCTCATCGGTCACTCCAATGCCTCCTTTTGCCAAGGCAAGACATTTAGACCCAATTTTTTTTTCATGGTACAGCTGAATCCATCCCTTGATTATTGTCCACTTCCAATGTGTCAACTGATAGAGATAGTCCTTAATGGAAAACGACTTGAGATAAAACAGTTTTTCCTTCTCTTCAATTGAGTTATGCTCAAAAATGACTTTTTTAGGAAATGTTTTTAAAAACTTCAAAAGCCCTCTGGAAGCACCGGGGTAACGCATGATGACCAAATCATATGACTCAATATCAATAAGATTCTGAATAGCTATAAAACTATTCCCTTTGGTTTGCTCACATCGTATATTTATTGGTATCCCTGAAGGTAAATCCCTAAGCTCATCAAAGAGCAATAGCCCATCAATATCATAATAGGTGCTAAGAAACTGAATTTTGGAAATGACTTTTTTAATAACACCTCTTGCGCTACTTCTTCTGATCATCCCAACGTAAACAACCTTCATAAAGTCTGACGAGGTAATAAACCCAACAATCTTCCACATCGGATGGGTAAATAGGTCAATAGCCTGAAGAGAATGAACTTCATTTGATAGCCGAAATTCTTATCAGTTTTAAAATCTCTATGATCCCTCGGTGGTAAGTCCATGTATTTAGTAAACTCTGCCTCACTCAAACCCCATTTCTTCGCAACATACTCATTATCTTCAAGTTGAAGGGAGGGGTCATATGTTGGATTTTTGAGCTCCTCCAGTGCCTCTTCCTTGGTTATTTCACCATTTAAGATCATATTGGATAAATGGGCCTTTCGCTTGTCTATAGAAAATTTTGTTGGCAGGTATACTCCTTGGTACCATCGAGTGAATATTGATTCGTAGTGCTTGCCCCCATAATCCTTCCACCCTAGTTTGTCAGAAATTATTTTTTTTACTTCCAGCTTCTTATAAGGTACCAAGTTCAACAATTTCACATCTTTGATCTGCAGAGCCACTTCATACCAGTGGCGTTGTATTGGACCTAATTTAGGAAGCTTTCTTAATCTATCCTTCCCATACTTTGCATGAATGCTTTTTAGATTAGTTATATCAAACTTATCATACCTCCAATCAAATGGTAAGACAAACTCCGTTGCAAGGTTATTCCCACTTAGAATGGTTCGAATACCGTTTTCTTTGGCTATTTTATAAAGAGCTGCAAAAATAAATTGGTCAGTGGGCACCTCCAGGTCTAAAACAGATGCTTTAAAATACGAGAGCTGAATATCTTTAAATTCGTCCCAATCCATCACAAAAGTATGCAGATCAAAACCCAATTTATTTACAATATTATGAATGTTTTGTACTGCAATCTCGGAGTTCCACCCATTATCAAAATGCACACAAAGAGGTCGAAGGCCAAGCTCAGAAGTTAAATATGCCAGATAGGTGCTATCAACCCCACCACTTAAGCCAAGAATGCAATCATATTCCTGATTTCTCCCAATTTTCTTTACAGCTTCGACGGCTCGAGCTAATTCCTCACTCTTAATCTCTTCTGCTCTATGAATGGTCTTCTCAGCAATCTCATTAAAAGACCTACAATAATTACAGACTCCTTTCTCATCAAATGTTATTTGAGAGGTAGTGGTATCCATCACACAGTTTGAGCATTGAGTCATTTTAACTTTTCGTATAGTTTTATCTTTAGTTCATCATTAGGATAGTTAATCAATACCCCTTTTCTTTTTCCAGAATATACAAATAAACTACCTGCAGCCACTGCAGAAGCTCCTGAATCGATAGCTGCTTTAAAATCTTCGATTGAACCAGCCCCACCAAGTGCTACCAAAGGAATACTTACAGATTCACTCACTTTTTTAATCAACTGACAATCATACCCCAAATACGTTCCTTCTCTCTGAATTGAATGTAGAATAATTTCTCCAATACCTAATTGTTCGCACTGCTTTGCAAATTGAATTGGATCCGAGCTTATTTTCTTCTTTCCATTATTTATATAAAATCCACTTGCTCCCAATAGATTCGTATTGATATCCAGGGAAGCTACAATACTTTGACTTCCAAAAGCAGCCACTGCATCTTGGATTAATTTTTCATTTATCAACGAGGTGTTGAGGATAATTTTTTCAACCCCCAAATTTAAAATTTCACCTATCTGCTCAAGTGTTCTAACACCTCCACCATAAGCAATTGGCATGAACGCCTCGCTGACTATATCCTTAATAAGATGGTAATTAATTGATTGTTTGTGTCGGTTGTTCGAAATATTTAACAAGACCAATTCATCAGCTTCTTTATCATTAAAAATTCTAACGGCATTGATTGGATCTCCGAGGTAATCATGCTTTTTAAACTTTAGCGATTTTACAAGTTTACCATCCCTAATAAGAAGTGTTGGAATTACTCTTACTCTTCGCATATCAATAATTTCGAGCGTAATTGGATAAGAGGCCCATACCAAATTTATGGCTCTTCTCCGGGTGAAATTGTACTCCTAAAATATTTCCCATTTCTGCACCACATACAAACTGATATCCATAATTACAGGTCAAAGTTGAATATGTACTGGGCACATTGTCAACGTGGTAGGAATGAACAAAATAGAATCTTGGCGTAATCAACCCCTCTATAAGTGAAAAATTTTGGTCCGAGATAACTTCATTCCATCCCATATGAGGAATCTTTAGTTCACTAGATAATTTTGAAGAATCGAACTTTACTACCTCACCTTTTAGCCACCCTAAACCAGGTTCTTTGCCTTCCTCACTACTTTCGAATAGTAATTGAAATCCCAAACAAATGCCTAAAACAGGTTTTTTATCAACAATTACGCTTTTAGTGAATCGATCATAAAATTCAGATTCTCTTAGTCTCTTAATTCCATTATCAAAAGACCCTACCCCAGGAAGGATAAATTTGTCAGCGTTTTCAATACCCTCAGAAGTTGATACAATTTCCGCTTTTTGGCCAACTTTCTTAAGCATGTTTTTGATGGAACCCAGGTTCCCTACTCCGTAATCTAAAATTGCGATCATTTTACTGTTCCTTTAGCAAATTGATATGAGCGAATCAACTGAATAATATAAATACCAGAGTAGGATAACGCATACAATAAAACCATTGTAAATACATCTTTAAAGTAAAAGTATCCGACCGCAAGGGCACTAAGATTGAATACAACCAAACAAATTTGTGTAATCAAATCTTCTTTGGTCCTCCTGACAACATAATACATATAACTGAGAGGACTTGCTACCATTTTAAAAAAATACAAAATACTAAGTGCTTGGGTGATGCGTCCTGCTCCATACCATTTATCTCCAAACACGAATTCGAATATTTCAGGAGCAAAGAACATCAATGTTAAAGTTGGCACCAGACTCAGTAGCGATAACATTGAAAAAGTCTTTTTAAATATTGAAATGCAATTACCGTAACTATTGTAATCATCAATTGCTTTTTTTCTGAAAACTTCCAGTACTGCAGTTCCTACAAAGTTGATTGGTAGACCAAGTATTCTCTGAGAAAACTGATAATTTCCAAGGCTTACTTTTCCTCCAAGGAATTCGATGATGAATAGTGGTAATAGGTTTATGTATTTATTAATTAAATCTCCAGGGAAAATATAGATAGCATATCTGATCTCTCTGATCACTAGTTTCCTAATCCAATTAGATGAAACTAGTTTTAGATATTTTGAATCATTCCTCAAAAAAGAAGCGATATTGATCGAGGAACTAATCAATGGGCCGGTAATGATAGCGATAAATAATCCATAAGGACCATCAATTAATATTCCAATCCCTATTACTACTACAATGCTGAAAACAGCATCAAAAATCTTAATGGAGGCCATTAACTTATACTTCCCCATTTTATTATTCCAGATCCCCAGGACTGATCCAAACCCGTTTAGAAAAACAGAAATGGGAAGGAAATACAAAAAGAAAAAATAGTTGTCATCTAATATTCCTGTTAGGAATGGTTTTGGAATGCTTAACACTAAAATTGTTAGTATTGCTGTCACAATTACAGCAATGAGCAGTGTAAGAATGAAGATGTTAACAATATCCTTCATCCGCTTAGAAAGCATAATGAAATGTACATAATGCGAAGAAATAAATAAGGTGAATAGTCCTACAATTGCAGCATACATTGCTGTATATCCATAATCCTGAGGATCATAAATTCTGGTAGTAATAGGTGCTGTGAAAAAAGGTAGTATTTGAACAAAGGCAGTTCCTGAGAATAGAGTCAAGAAATTTTTAATGTATTCATCTCGACGAATTAAGGTTTTTATTTTTTTAATCAAAACCACTACCGTTTCATGTAATTGATAATCCCTTTCTTTATTTCATTTGCGGCATGACCATCACCATAGATCCCTTTTTTGAACTGCATATTTTTTGATAAATATTCATCTGCAACTGTAGCTATTAGCTCTTCAGAAGCTCCGCAAATTCGGTTATATCCAAACTCCACTAATTCTCTCCAT
The DNA here is from genome assembly GCF_056161305.1 of Ekhidna sp. ABH4_415. NCBI lineage: Bacteria > Pseudomonadati > Bacteroidota > Cytophagia > Cytophagales > Reichenbachiellaceae > Ekhidna > Ekhidna sp. ABH4_415. The sequence goes on along the minus strand of NZ_JBSWYW010000001.1, from coordinate 545,670 downwards.
TCTGTTTCATCTCTTAACGTCAGACAAGGTTTTTCAAAAAAATAAGCCTCTTTTTGTAAGCCTCCACTATCCGTCATCACGAATCGACAATTTTTTAACAACATCAACATATCGAGATATCCAACCGGATCAGTTGTTTTAACCTTTAATTCTATTTTATATTCCTGAAGCTTTTTCCTGGTTCTAGGATGAATAGGTAAAACCACTGGAAATTTTTTATTTAAATCATTAAGAGACTTCACTATTGACCTTAACCTTTCCTCGGAATCTGTATTTTCCGCTCGATGCAACGTACTCAAAACAAAATTCTGAGGCTCCAAGCTTAAATCATCTAAAATTCTTGATACTCTTTCAGCCTTGGCCGAAAAAGCTAATGACGCATCGAACATTACATCACCACATTTTACCAGTTTTTGCCCATCGAAAGGAAATCCTTCATTTTCTAAGTTTTCTCTAGCAGCCTCTGTTGGGAAAAAAAGTATACTTGAGACCCTATCTGTTATAATCCTGTTAACCTCTTCAGGCATATCGTCATTGAAGCTTCTCAGCCCAGCTTCAACATGTATGACCTTTATTTTGAGTTTTTTTGCTGCAAGTGCCCCTGCAAGAGTAGAATTCGTATCGCCATATACTAAGACAAAATTCGGTTTCTCGACTAGAAGGATCTCTTCAATTTTTTCCATCATCCTACCTGTCATATAACCATGGTGCCCACCTTGAATCTCAAGGTTATATTTCGGCTTGGGGATTCCCATCTGCTGAAAAAATACCTCAGACATATTGGGATCAAAATGCTGACCTGTATGAATCAGAATTTCTTCAATATCATCATCCTTTGTAAACAAGTGGCTTACCACTGACGCTTTGATAAATTGAGGTCTTGCGCCTACTATTGTTACAATTTTGATGTTCATGATAAATGAAGTTAGGCTTTCTTTTGATTCGCGATTAACAATAAAGCGAAATAAGGAAGAAACGGTATTTTGTATCTCATCAACGTTCCAAAGTTGAAGGTGCTGATTCCAATAGCAAATGCAAACAACAGGGAAAAACCAAGACAAAAAATAAAGAAAGGGTCATTAAAAATTGAAACTATTTTTCTCTTAATGACCAGCCTTACAAAAAGGAATAAAAACACTGTTGATTCCAAAGCAGCCAATAACATCAATGGATTCCTAACTTCCCAAAAATAAGGTCTGAATAAGCTTACATTTATAGCTGCGGGTGATAGATTGATCATTCCTTGCCAAGTACCATCTGGTAATCCTATATCGTACCCTCCTTCACCACCTGATCTGGCACCCCATCCGTATCGAATGTCATAGGCAGTTATACGAGCTCGTTCGGCTAAACTTTCCAATTCGTATTTGTCGCCCTCGTTGGCAATTTGTTGTAGTGAATAGAAGCCAGAAACACCAAATAAAATGAGCAGAAATGGGATAATTAACACTTTAAAAGCAACATTTTTAATTCGTTTTAGATTCTTCAAGAACAACCAAACGGCAACCATCGGAATAAAGCAGATGAGAATATATTTTTTGATGGAAAAAATCAGAATAAAAGCAACAATAAATACCAGAACTTCTTTTATGGATTTATTTTTCAATTCGATCCACCTAACCATTGCCCATGTCATCCATCCAAGGGCACCAAGAGTCACTGTATCTTTTAGAACTCCAGAACCCCAAAAAATCACTGAGGGTATGAACAAAATTGCAATGGCTAATCGATTGGCGTTTGCGGGATATTTCTCTTGCAAAGTAGAATACATAGCCCATAATCCTGAAAAACTGAATACAGCAAAAAAAAGTGCAGTCGCCGAGTACGTATGAAAAGTGAACAAGTCAGATAGAGCTGTAAACCTCACAACCATGTAAGAAGCAGGATCTCGATAATACCATATTCTAGTTGAGTAAGCGTATGTTTCATCCAAGGCTCTACTTCCACCATTGTCCAGCAATAGTTTGATTCCTATAGTAATATCTTCTTGAAACGCATCATATATCCACTTACTCCCATGCTCCCAATAATTGAACGTATCACCCCCATCATAATAAAATTGGTATAACACTCCCAACAATATTGCTCCTGCAAAACGGACCCAAAGAGCAGGTAAGAAGTATTTCTTGGTTTGAGCATTGGTTACATATGGCCTGATGAAATAGGCAATCACCGAAAACAGGATGAGGTAAATGGGCGTAATAATGAAATCCTTAAGCCCCATATTTATGAAATTAAAATGGATGAAGAGCTGACTCCTCCAACTTCTTCATGAAGCTTATCGCCAGGACGTAATCCAACGATTTCGATTTCACACTCCGGTGCTATTTTTCTTGCAAGATCCATCACACGAAAAGCACTCATATCTGGTGTGAGTATTGAATCCGTCTCTGTTGAAATAGCATTCATGATGAAATGAGCCGCCTCCTCCTGCGCAATGCAAAACCTGGTAGCATCGGGATGAGTCACTTTGATAACTCCATTCTCTCGCTGCTTCTCAAATGCTTCAAAAACTGAGCCTCTGGCTCCTATGATATTTCCTAAACGTACCACTTTGAACCGCTCAGAAGATGTTTCGTTTGCTGCCAACCAATCTCTTTCAGCTTCCAGTTTGGATTTTCCATACACGCCAATTGGGTTCACCGCTTTATCCGTAGAGATAAGAATTGCCCTGGAGACATCATTCACCTGGCACGCGTCTATAACATTCTGAGTGCCTATCACATTTGTCTTATGGCATTCCCCGGGATTTTTCTCGGCCATTACCACATGCTTGATGGCCGCTGCATGAATAACGTAATCCATTCCTTCCAGAACTTCTGTGAGACGCGGCAGATCACGAACATCACCCAATTTATAGTCTAACATTGGGAATTTCTCAGAAGGAAATGCTTCCATCATCTCCAATTGCTTGATTTCATCACGAGAAAAAACAAGTATGCGGTGCACTCCTGTGTCGGCAAGTTCCCTCACCAGAGCTCTTCCCAAAGTACCCGAGCCCCCTAAAATGGCGATATTTTTCCCAACGAAATCTGACATTTGCGTTATTCTTCATAGCAAATAAACAAATTGATGCTAACATAGCAGTCAGAATTTCGATCTACGACCGAATGTGTGGCATAACCGGATATATACATCACTCAAATAAGGCTCCAGACCTCAGGAAACATTTGGAGTCAGCCACCCAATCCCTAAAATTCAGAGGGCCTGACAATCAAGCCACCTTTCATCATCAATCGGTTGGACTAGGACACACACGCCTTTCCATCATTGATACGTCCGAAAAGGCCAATCAGCCGATGACGGATCAAACCGGAAGGTACACACTAGCATATAATGGCGAAATCTATAACTACAGAGAACTAGCAAAAGAGCTGACAATAGATTTTTCATCTACATCAGACACGGAGGTCTTATTATATCTCCTGATTAAGGAAGGAAAGCAATGCCTTCCAAAGCTGAATGGTTTTTTTGCCTTTGCGTTTTATGACTCCAAAGAAGGATCACTACTCATTGCACGGGACCGAATGGGAATCAAGCCCCTTCATTACTATCAAAATGAAGACTTCTTGGCATTTGGGTCAGAAATGAAGGCGCTGTTTCAATTTCCTATCCCAAGGCAAATTGACCAGTCGTCGCTCTATTGGTACCTAAGACTGACCTATCTGCCTGCTGACATGAGTATGATTGCTGGTGTAAAAAAGGTAAAACCAGGTCATTTTATTCACATCGCCAATTCTAAAGTAGAAATTAACTCCTATTGGGATTTTGAGTCGCAAACCCTTTTCAATGGTCATTACTCCGATGCAAAAGACCAGACGGTTAAACTTCTGGAGCAATCCGTGCAAAGGCGAATGGTTGCCGATGTTCCTTTGGGATCCTTTTTAAGCGGGGGTACAGACTCTTCTGCAGTTGTGGCCATGGCTTCTAAATTTGATACAGACCTACACACCTTCTCCATTGGTTACCGGGATCATGACTTTTTCGATGAAACCAACTTTGCAGAACTGGTTGCCACAAAATTTAATACCAATCATACCACCTTCTCACTGACAAACGAAGATCTACTGAACAGCCTAAATGGTGTACTGGAGTATATCGATGAGCCGTTTGCCGACTCGTCTGCCATTCCCACATTCATTTTATCCCAGCATGTGAGTAAGCATATTAAAGTGGCTTTATCTGGGGATGGAGCAGATGAATTATTTGGCGGTTATTACAAACACCTGGCTTTTCAGCGATCAGGAGAAAAAAACCTACCAAATTATATCATTAAATGGCTGGCCCCTCTGCTAAGTACTTTACCATCATCTCGTTCTTCAAAGTCAGGGAATTTGGCCCGAAGAGCAGCTAAATATGCCCAACTGATGCAAATGGATTCATTTGATAAGTACTGGCACCTTGCATCTTTTAACCCCTCTGCGGAAGAGTTAATGATTAACCCACCTGTAAATGAAGTAATACGCTCATTTGCGGAATCATATCAATTTAATGATGAAAAGTTTGATCTTAATAATTTTCTAGATCTGGATCTTAAGATTGTATTGCCTGGAGACATGCTCACCAAAGTGGACTTAATGTCCATGGCTAACAGCCTGGAGGTCCGTGTCCCATTCCTCGATAAAGACTTGGTCTCTTTTGTCAGATCGCTTCCCCCGCACTTTAAGGTCGACAAAAATCGTAGGAAGACTGTGCTTCAAGATGCTTTTGAACATATTCTCCCCAAAGAACTTCATCACCGCTCAAAGAAAGGATTTGAGGTACCTATGTTAAGTTGGATGAAGAATGAATTAAATGCATCCATCAATGAAGTGGTTTTTGATCAGGCATTTCTTGAAGAACAGAGGATATTTACTCCCTCACAAGTAATGGGACTAAAAGAAAAACTTTTCTCACAGAATCCCGGAGATGTTCACTCTACAATATGGACGATTTATGTTTTTCAGAGATGGTATAAAAAGTGGATATCATGAAAAATTTGTTTCTGGTACTTCATAGAAAAGATCGTTCGCCCGGCCAACGCTACAGACACGAACAATACCTTGAATATCTTTCTGAAAATGGTATTAACTACACGATTAGCCCACTTCTAAAGACAGAGAAAGAAGATATGACTTTTTATGGAAGTCAAACAATTCCAAAAGTTTGGGTTGGTGTAAAAGCGCTTTTTAGAAGATTTTTCAGTGTGCTCTCCGCCGGAAAGTATGATGTTGTATATATCTATAGAGATGCATTCTTCTTCGGAACATTTTTTGAAGATTGGCTCAAACGAAAGAAGGTGAAAATCATCTACGACTTTGATGATGCCATTTGGCTGATGGATGAAAATCCAAATCAGGGAGTTTTTAATAAACTCAAGAATCCGGAAAAGACAGCTGAAATCTGTCGCATTGCCGATCTAGTCATCGTCGGGAATGAATACCTCAAAAAATATGCTTCTCAATACAATGCAAACATTCAAATTATTCCAAGCACGATAGATCTTGAAAAGTACCATACAGAGAAAGTGCATTCAGAGAAGATTTGCATTGGTTGGACGGGGAGTTTTTCTACTATCAAACATTTTGAAACGGTCCTACCTGCTTTAGAAAAGATCAAAGATTTATTTAGCGAAATGGTCTATTTCAAGGTAATTGGAGATCCAACATATGCATTTCAACCACTCGATATTACAGGGGTAAAGTGGAACAGTGAAACAGAAGCCGAAGATCTTGCTGAACTGGATATTGGGCTGATGCCACTACCTGACAATGAGTGGACAAAAGGAAAGTGCGCCATGAAAGGCCTACAATACATGGCATTGGAAATACCAACAATCATGTCACCTGTAGGTGTGAACTCAGATATTATACAAGATGGTGAAAATGGCTTCCTTGCTTCTACCACAGAAGAGTGGGTAGAAAAACTATCAATTCTGATTGAGGATGCTGAATTGAGAAGGAAGATTGGAAAGGAAGGAAGAAAAACGGTTGAGAAGGATTTTAGTGTAGAAGCGAATAAGGATAAGTGGCTGAGTGCTTTTCAGTTTGATTGATCTGATATCTGGTTTTAAAGAGGGTTTCTGACCTTAAGCCGGTCGGGCTCTTCATTTTTGGCTTAGCCCAAAAACGAATCGCAGCGGCGAACCGCCAAAAAACCCAAGGCTATGAATAAATTCCTAAAATTCAGACTGTTAGGTAGATGAAATCCAAACTCGATACACTCAAACAGTGGATTTCAATCTCGATTATCTTTGTCTGAATTTCTTAACGGAATTTCTTCAAAGGCCACCTCAAAACCCCAAAATCAAAGAATTTCTCCCAATTTTGAGTTTTGACCTCAATCACTCGATGGAATAAGTGCTATTCAAAGTAAATATCTCTCCCCTTGGTCGAGATGACAAAATTGGTAGGGGTTCACTAATTACATATCCTTTAATCGCCCCCGAGCCTTTTCGTGCACCGGATGTTTTCTTTTTGCAGCTTTTTTTACCTGTTCATAAGTAACCTGAGTTCGATGTGAGAAATATAAAAAACACCATAAATCCCCTCCTTGGAGGGGTGGGGATGGGTTTTTACACAAATGTTTTTCTTTTTAAGCCAATTTTGATTCAAAAATGACAGCTTTATGAATTACCCACCTCTTCCTCAGAAACGTCTGACCGCTCCCAAGAGGAGACTTTAGAGTCATTTTTGAAACAAAATTGACTTTCTTACATCGAGATGACGTTACGTAAATCTCCGCCAGATTTTCGTTACCTTTTGACCTCAATTACTTGATGGAGTAAGTGCTATTCAAAGTAAATACCTCTCCTTCCTGTCGAGATGACAAATTGGTAGAGGTTCTCTATTTACATTTCTTTCAGTCGTCCCCTCGCCTTTTCATGAGCGGGATGTTTCCTTTTTGCTGCTTTTTTCACCTGCCTGTAATAGTTTTCAGCGAGATCTTCGTCACCTTCTGCTTCAGCAATTCTACCTAGATGATAGAGGGAGTAGAAATAATAACCCATCTCAGTTGCCTGTGCTTCTTCAGCATATTTCATTCCTCTCTTATAATAGTCTTTTGCTACTGCATAGTTTCTCCTCATCTCATTTACGTGACCCAAAAAAAAGCATGCATATCTTCCACTATTTGCCTCATACCCCGTCTGTCCACTATCCAGCCGTTGGAGTATTTCTGAAGCAACTCGCTCCGTCTGAGAATACCTTCCGGCTTGATACAGTAATCGGGCGTAGTAGCGATGAAAATAGGCATTGGCCGGAAACTGATTGTTGAGGTACTGGCTAACCTGAAGAGCTCCTGCAATATCATTTTCTTCGGTGGATAGAATACGCATAAGATAGTACTGAGCTTCTGTACGGGAATAAAATGCATTCCTTGCTACCTCCTTCAGCTGTTTAATCCCCTTTTCCTTGTCTCCTTTTGGGAAAAACATCATGATCGGTCTTAGCAGTGGATACTCTTCCCTAATCCACTCAGCGTAGTAGTTGAAAAGGGCATCACCAAAGAGTAACTCCGGGCTATATTCTTCATGTCCCTTGCACTCGCCCAGGTACTTTAGGGATCGGCTTCCAGCTAGTGCCGCCTTTCTATACTCCCTACGCTCTGAATATAAGCGACCTTCGAACGCATAAGCAGCAGCCAGGAAAAATGCACCTTCTATCTCGTTGTAATTATCACGAACATTTTCTGCCAAAATTTTCGTGGTGTCCATATAGGCCAGAAATTCCTTGTCCCAGGTGGTGTTATTGTAATCAGGAACGATTCGCCACCAGTAGTTGAGTCCCTTTAACAAATAGGGAAGCGGATGCCAGGGATACTCATTTTGCAGATAGCTAAAGTGATTGTGTGCCTTTTTGAACTCAAAATTGTACATTGAATTGATGGCTGCTGTACTCTCAATTTGAATGAACGGATTGACTAATAAACTGTAACGCGCACTGTCTCCATCCGCCGATCCGTTTGACCGCTGAGCCTGAACACTCACCGAGAATAGGATAAGGCCTGACAGGATGATATTTTTGACGTTCAATTGCATTCAATCGCAAATCTAAATGACTGACCGATTAACTACGTATCGAAAACAGTTTCTTGAAAATTGGTTCGATTTTAACGGCGCAGGTATGTTTTTCATTATCTGTTTGACGTACATCGCGCTGCTTTTCGTGAAACGTATCTTCATCATTGACTCCATCGCAGCGTTTGAAGTGCTAAACGAACGTGGGGACATTTGGGTATTTGACATCCTATACGGCATCCAGTATTTAAGTGTTCCTATCTTTTTGGCCTGGAAATGGACATGGACAACACTTACGCTGTGGATCGGTTGCTTCATGTTTGGCTATCGTGTTCATTTCAATCAGCTCTGGAAAATGGTCATGCTGGCTGAGATCGTTTTCTTTTTGCCAGAAATAGCCAAAGTACTTTGGTTCACCTTATTCTATACCGACCCGGACTACAACGATTACATGGCCTTTTATCCATTCTCGCTCATCAACCTGGTTGATTACACACAAATCGCACCAAAATGGCACTATCCGCTAAAATCAATTAATATTTTCGAAGTGCTCTACTGGCCTGTGCTCGTGTTGGGAGTCTACTTTTTGAGCGGGAAAAAGTTGAAATATTCAGCTTACATTGTTTTAAGTACATATGTCCTTTTCTTCTTTGTATGGCTGGCGTTCTATCTGGCGGTGTATTAGGATTGTGTTAGTTAGTATAACATACTCCCCTCCTGGGAAGGGGATGGGGTGGGTAAAGTCACCAAATAATATAAACGATCATTTCGTATTACCCACCTCTCACTCCGATACGTCGAACCGCTCCAGGGAGGAGACTATAGGCTCGTTTATATTATTTAATGACTTATTAATCACAGTCAGGATCTCAGTGGCCCACCCGCCCAGCGCCGGTGTGGCCGCAAGGATTGTGCGGTGGGGCGTTCCAAATAATTCTAAAAGATGTTAAAAAACTCATCCGATTGCTGATGTCTCCGTACAATCACTATCAAAACGGACATATTTCAATACCTTGCAAAACCATTTGTTATTCAAATCCAATCGTGCAATTTCCTTAAAACTTCAGGTTAATTGCTATTTTCGCCCTTCACATTAATTCAACTATGGGATACCAAAAGATCAACATCATCACTGGCTGGATTGCCTTTCTTGTGGCACTCGTCACTTATTGCCTAACAGTAGAACCTACTGCGAGTTTTTGGGATGCAGGAGAGTTCATTGCATGCTCTTACAAGCTTGAGGTGCCACACCCACCGGGAGCTCCATTCTTCCTGCTGACTGGTAGAATGTTTTCACTGCTAGCAGGTGGTGACGTAACGCAGGTGGCGTATTGGGTAAATATGCTGAGTGTGGTGAGTAGTGCATTCTTTGTGCTCTTCATATTCTGGTCGATTACGCACCTGGCTAAAAGAGCACTGAAAGTTAAAAAGGGAGAAGAGACCACTACCGATACCATCCTGATCATGGGGACTGGTTTAGTTGGTGCGCTGGCCTGTACCTTCTCCGATTCGTTTTGGTTCTCGGCAGTAGAGGCTGAAGTGTATGGTATGTCTGCCTTTTTCACCTCGTTTGTATTTTGGGCGATTCTGAAATGGGAGAATATGGCCAAAGAGCAGGACCGTGCCAGATGGCTGATCCTGATCGCTTATATGATGGGACTTTCTATAGGGGTTCACCTGTTGAACCTGGTTGCGATCCCGGTTTTAGGCCTGATCGTCTATTTCAAATATTATGAGAAAGTCACCAGAAAAGGCATTATCTATACGATGCTTATCTCGGCTGCCATTGTACTTATTGTACTTGAGGGAGTCATTCCGGGACTACCTTCCATGGCTGGAAAAATCGAAATATTCTTCGTAAATGGTCTTGGGCTTCCATTTGGATCAGGCGTGATCTTCTTTGGCCTGTTAGTAGTTGGAGGATTGGTTTACGGAATTCATTATTCCATTAAGAAAAACAAGTATGTCCTAAATACTTCACTATTAGCATTGGCATTTATCCTGATCGGATACTCTTCTTATGCCATTGCTGTAATCAGAAGTAACTATAACCCGCCGATTGACGAGAACAATCCGGAAGAAATCATCTCTTTCGTATCCTATCTTAAAAGAGAGCAGTACGGAAGTCGTCCTTTATTTAAGGGACCTTACTACACTGCTGATCTGATTGAAAACAAAAAGGGAGCACCTGTTTACATGCGAGGAGAGGATGAGTATGTCATTAAAGACTACAAGGTAACGCAGGTATATGATCCTGCTCATACGACCATTCTTCCAAGAATGTACAGCTCGGATCCAAATCATATTAGAAAATACCGACAAGTGACTGGCCTGCGTGAAGGAGAAAAACCAAGCTGGGGAGATAACTTCTACTATCTCATCGTTCACCAGCTCGGACATCAGTATTTCCGATACTTCATGTGGAATTTCTCCGGCCGTGAAAGCGACATCCAGGGAGCAGGGTGGGTCGGATTAGCAGGAGCATTTGACAAGCTTCCAGAAGTATTAGCGAATAATAACGGTAGGAACATCTACTATGGGCTGCCGCTACTGCTGGGACTTTTCGGCATGTTCATCCAGTACAAAAAGGACGTCAAAATGTTCTCCGCAACAGCGTTGCTGTTCTTTATGACCGGTATTGCTATTGTGCTTTACCTGAATACTCCTCCGATTGAACCACGTGAACGAGACTACATCTATGCCGGCTCCTTCTACATCTTCACGATCTGGATTGGTTTTGGTGTGATGGCGCTTTACGATATACTAAAAAATCTTTCGAAGCAGAAAAAGATTGCGGCAGTGCTTGCTTCAGTGATCGGACTCTCGATACCAGCATTGCTGGCCAGCGAAAACTGGGATGATCACGATCGGTCAGACCGATATTTTTCTGTGGATGCGGCGAAAAACTACCTTTCTTCGGTAGCTCCTCAAGGTGTATTGTATACGGGTGGCGACAATGACACATTCCCATTGTGGTATGCACAGGAGGTAGAGGGCTTCCGGACGGATACCCGTGTGCTTGTATTGAGTTACTACAACACAGACTGGTACATTCAGCAATCTGCAAGACAAGCGTATGAATCCGATCCGCTTCCTTATGGCTTACCTGTTGGTCATTATCAGCAGGGAGGATTGAATGATTATCTACCTGTTTATGAGCGGGAGGAATTGAAAGGCAATGCTATCAATGCGAAGCTATTGCTGAAGTTTATTAAGGATGAGAATCCGGGACTTCAGATACCAACAGCTATCAGCGCCTATAATTCGGTACCAGCACGAACGCTATTCCTGGAGGTAGACACGATGAAAGCAAAGCAAATTGTGCCTGAAGACATGCACGACATGATCGTAGACAAGATGGTGCTAAGAATTAAGGGTCGTGCACTAGAGAAGAAGGACCTGGCCTTCTTGGATTTTTTGGTAAATGCTAATTGGGAGCGACCGATTTACTTGAATAACACTTCAATTTCTCAACTAAACATCGACATGCGTCCGCATGTAGTGCAGGAAGGAATGGCATATCGCGTGCTTCCGATCAGAAACTCTGGAGACGCGCGATCAGGCTATCCAGTAAATACAGAGGTCATGTATGACAATGTGATGAATAAATTCTCTTGGACCAACCTGGACGATCCAAGTGTTTACTACACACAAGATTACCTTGGGTTTGTACTAAACTCCAGATCAACATTCAACACATTAGCTGAGAACCTGATAGAAGAGGGTGATTATACCAGAGCTGCTGAAGTGCTAAAGAAATGCCTGGCGGTGATGCCTGATGAGTCTGTACCATATGACTTTTTCAGCGTTCAGCAGGTAGATATGCTTCTTAAGGTAGGCGAGCCTGAATTGGCCGATCATATTGCTGAGCGTACCTCGATGTATGCTTCGCAATGGCTGGACTTTTACTTCTCTACTGACAGCTCGGAAACGAATGAACTGCAAAAGCAGCTATTATCGTTGAATGAAATAGCCAGAGCCTACCGGGCAAATGGAGAACGAGAGAAAGCAGCAGCGTACGAAGAGCTATTTAATAAATACTACACTCAGCTACAGGGTAGCTAGAAGAGACTGACACAAAAAAAGAAAAACCTCCACATGGAGGTTTTTTTATGTCTTAGATCCTGATGGATATTTGAATCAGTGTTTCAAAAATTTATACGCTTTTTTGAATCGCTTGTCTTCATCCTTTACAATGAGGAAGTAGTAGCCTGTGGCGAGATCCTTCACAGGAATTTTGTATTTGTTAATCGCTACCTCCTCTGGTTTGATTTGAAGTTTATTCCCAATCATGGAGTTTAGTTCAAATTCCGCGTTGGAAAAATCACTATCCAGTTGAACGATGATATGCTCAACGGCCGGGTTGGGATAAATACTGATTCTAGATTCTTGCGCCAGGTCTGATCCCCCTTGGGCAAGGGTGGCTCCACTAAAAAGGAGAGCGAACGATATGATGATCAGTTTATTGCGCATAGTCTTATATACAAATTACGCATTTTTTTTCATATTGTTCCTAATGGTCAGAAAATAATAACCGTTAATTAACGTTTATTAGGGCATTTTCCATTGGATTTTTCAATGAAAGAATTGATTTTAACCAATTGAGGCCGTTTTTAATTTTAATCGATTTTTTAAGTGGCTTTGTCTAATGACACCTGTTCATCACCGATCCTATCGCATTAGGTAAAAATCCAATGATGTCTGAAGCTTGTATCCATGGCATTTCTAATTGCCTGATGGCCTGGTCTCCAGCTAACCCATGGAGGTAAACCCCCAGCTGCAATGCATGGAATGGATTCAGACCCTGAGCCAATAATGCTCCGATCATTCCGGTCAGTACATCACCACTTCCAGCGGTTGCAAGGGCAGGATTCCCCGTGGGATTGAAATAAATTTCTCCCTCTGTAGTACAAACCGCCGAATAAGCTCCTTTCAGAACAACATTCAGCCTGTGCTTTCGACAAAAGCCTCTGAGCTTTTCTAGCTTATCAAAATCGTTCTCCCATTTTCCTACTAGCCGCTGAAACTCTCCGGGGTGAGGGGTCAGAATAGAATCTTTCGGTAATTGCTTAATGAAGCTCTTCTTTTTAGCTAACAGATTTATACCATCTGCATCTATGACCATTGGCTGGCTGGTTGACTTTAAAAATTTCTCAAAAGCATCCTGAGTTTTTTTGCTTGTACCCAATCCGGGTCCTAAGATTACCGAATCTTCCGTATTGGGAATGGACTGAATTTCATTCGTCCCTTTGCCATCTATGACCATCGCTTCAGGAATGGAAATCTGCAGGATGTCAATCCCGCATTTGGGTACACACACATTTATAAGGCCGGCACCCGCTCTGAAAGCAGCCTCAGCACAAAGCACAGCTGCACCCATTTTTCCTTTACTGCCAGCTACTATCATAAGGCGACCCACCTCGTTTTTATGAGTGAATTTTGATCTAGATGGAAATAGTGGTGCTACTCCCTCTAATTCTGTTTGATAAAAGTGCGTCTCTTGCTTTGCAATAAATGACTCATCCAGACCAATATCAATCAACTGCCACTCTCCTACGTACGGATAGCAATCAGGAAGAAAGAACGCCAATTTGGGCACCTGAAAGGAGAAGGTATAATCCGGCTGAAATGCTACCGCCTCTTTTAGGAGTGGCTGATCAGCATATAAGCCCGATGCTATATCAATCGCGAATTTCAGACAAGATTGCTTGTTTAGGTATTCAACTACTTCCTTATAAAATCCCTCAAGTGGACGGGAAAGACCTGAACCAAAAAGACCATCAATGATGATATCACCTTCATCTATATTGGGTAGATCTTTTGCTTCATTAATGACAGCATAAAGCTCAGATCGTTCTAGGTTGGCTTTAAAGTCTTCAGACCCTTCTCGTGTATTACCAACCACATACAAGTAAACTTCCCAACCCTTTTCTTTTAGCAGACGACCAATTGCCAATCCATCCCCGCCATTGTTTCCAACTCCGCAGAAGATTTTCACGGATCTTTTGTCGCGATTGACCTCCATGAATTTTAGCACAAAAGATTCACTTGCTCTCTCCATCAGTTCGAGCGATGAAATCGGCTCATTCTGAATCGTGAATTGATCGGCTTCTCTTATTTGCTGTGCAGAAAGTACTTTCATTGTAGTCTAGCGGTCTACTTCGCCCATATTTAAATCCATAGAACCTAAAATAGCAAATAAATCGGCTAGCATACAGCCTTTGCTGATTTCTGACAGCACTGAAAGATTACTTAGACTTGGCGCTCTGGCCTTGCACCTCAGCGGCTGATCAGATCGTCCGTCTGCTCGGAAAAAGTACCCAAGCTCGCCTTTCGGATTTTCCGCACGAATGTAGAAATCTTGAGCCTTCGGTCTTATTTTCTTTGGAACCATTGCTCGGGGGTCAAATTCTTTGGTCCGCTGATGATCACTTAAAAGCTTCTCGACACACTGTTCTATAATCTTGATCGATTCCCAGCATTCCTGATATCGAACCCAGTTTCGATCCCAGCAATCTCCCACCGTTCCCATTTTTCCTTTGCCAATAGGAACTTCAAAATCCAGCTCAGGATAGACACTGTATCCGTCGACTTTTCTTAAATCATATCGTAAACCTGAACCTCTAAGCATAGGTCCGGTCACTCCGTAATTGATGGCTAGATCTTTAGGAAGCACACCGACATTTGCGGTTCGTTCGATGAATATCTTATTATTGATTAGTAACGTTTCTGAATCCTTCAACTTAGGCTTCAGATAATCTAGAAACTGTTTAGCTCTTTCTTCAAAACCAACTGGTAGATCATAAAAAAGTCCACCAACCCAAATGTAATTGTAGAGCATTCGTGCACCACTGGCCCATTCCAGCATACGCAGAATATGCTCCCGATCGCGCATCATCCAGAGGAAGGGAGTCACAGCTCCAATATCCATCCCATAGGTTCCGATCGCTATAAAATGGGAAGCTATTCGATTTAGCTCAGAGACGAGCACTCGGATATATTCTACTCGTTTCGGTATTTCCTTATCAATGCCCAGCATCTTTTCCACTCCCATCACGAATGCCCATTCGTTGTTCATAGCAGCCACATAATCCATGCGATCGGTGTAGGGGATGGATTGATTGTAAGCCAAAGACTCGGCATGTTTTTCAAAACACCGATGCAGGTATCCCATGTGCGGAATAACATCTACAACGATTTCCCCGTCAGTGACAACCTCCAACCTCAAAACACCATGAGTTGACGGATGCTGAGGACCGAGATTTACGATCATCTCCTCCGTTTTGAGGTCGGATTCTCTATACTTTAAAGGTTCCGACCTATTCAATGGAGAATTAACAATCGAGAATTGAGAATTTTCCATCACTTCAATTTTGAAGATTTAATAATTGAAACAATGAGTCTTATAAGCTCTTCTGACCTTTCAATCAATTCATTCTCCATTATCCATCATCAATTTCAATTAATATTTCACTTTTACTTCATGGTACTTCTCCTGCTCGACATAGTCCTTGCGAAGTGGGTGTCCCTCCCAATCATCGGGAAGCAAAATTCTTCTTAAGTCTGGGTGACCTTTGAATTTTATTCCTAGCAAATCATAAGCTTCTCGTTCGTGCCAGTCGGCTGTTTTCCAGATTTTCGTAACGGAATCAATCACCGGATTTGACCGATTTAACTCGACTTTGAGTGCCAGGCGTAAATCATAAGGAATACTATAGAGATTATAGATCACCTCCATCGCATTTTTTTCTTCGCCTTTGTCCAGACCTGTCAGGCAGGATAATGAATCAAAGTAAGTTTTTTCATAGGAATGAAGAAGGCTACATACATCAATGATATGATCTTTTTGAATCAATAAAGCGCGTGGGCTTGATGCTTCATCTTCGCCATGTACTGCACCAGGTAATTCTGTTTCAATCAAAGATCTTATTTCCTCAAACTGCATCTTTCTCCATTAATTTTTCCAGAGCCTTGGGTCGAATAACTGATTCAGTTCGTATCTTTTCCTGCAATTTCAAAAAGCCGCCAATCAACGCTTCCGGCCTGGGTGGGCACCCGGGTACATATACATCGACCGGAATTACCCGATCTACTCCTTTAAGAACATGGTACCCGTGCTCCCAATATGGCCCTCCACAATTGGCACAGGAGCCCATAGAAATAACGTATTTCGGATCAGCCATTTGCTCATAAAGCCTTTTCACACGATCAGCCATCTTGAATGTAACTGTCCCGGAAACGATCATCACATCTGCCTGTCGCGGTGAGTTTCGTGGGATAACTCCAAAACGATCCAGATCGTAAGCAGAGGCAGAGGTAGACATGAACTCAATTGCGCAGCATGCCAATCCAAACCCGACTGGCCATAAACTACTCAGTCTCGCCCAGTTCAAAAGGTCGTCTAGCTTCGAGACGATAATTCCTCCTTCACCTGACTTTAAAGCTCCAATATTTATTTCTTTTGATTCGCTCATTTGAATTTGTCATATGCGCTTTCCGGAATCTTAGATTGGAAGCTCGAGGTTTTTGGCTTTGGTCTAACCCACTCTAACATGCCCTTTGCCCATACATACGCTAAGCCAACCAAAAGAATTCCAATGAAAATGAATGTCTCAATCATAGAGAACTTACCCCAAAGCCCGTTTGTCTGCTGTATCAATTCTTCTTTCCCAAAAACAGTAGCCCATGGAAAAAGGAAAATCAGCTCTGCTTCAAAAAGAAGAAAAATGAGTGCGACTATGTAAAAACGCACATTGAATTGCCCCCAAGCTGTGCCTGACGGTTCCTCGCCGGATTCATACGTTGTTTGCTTCTCTGGTGTAGGCCTGACGGGACGTAGCATTTTTCCCACCAACATCGTTATCATAAGGAAAGCAATTCCCCCAATGAGAAATAAAAGCACGACCCCAAAACCACTGATTTCGATCATAATGGGAAATTACAGGGAATCAATGAGATATTAAATGAAAAATGGTGCTTAAAACAATTCTACTAAAATTTCAATGGATCCAGGTGCTTGAAGTGACCGTTTTGCTTGATCCGCTCCTGCGCATTTTGTGCCCTTTCCAAAGCAGGAAGTAAATGCTCAAGATGTGCAATTGCGAATTTTAATCGCTCATTCTCATCACTCATGGTCAGAAGTTTATATTCTTCTTCGGGCTTTAGCCCTATTTTATGGCCAATGTCGAACACTGAATTAATCGTTGAGATATCTGGCACATCCAATTCTCCAAGCCAGCCAAAAAGACGAGCAGTCATTTCTTTAAACTGATAAAGCAAGCTTGGGGCAGCCGTATCATCACCAGGAAGCATATAATCAATTTTTCCTCCTGCATACTCTTTATCTCCCCAGGGATTCCAGAAATCCAGTACCTGAAAGGCCTGCTTTGCCTTGGTTTTTATATCCATTCGGCCATCGTCGTATTTTTTTGTTACCTCTACAATCTCCACCTCTGTGCCCAACTCGATCTTATTAAGAACGTAGGAAGGAATGCCAAATGGACTGTTCGATTCCAGGCAATCATGGATTAAAGCTTTGTAGCGGGGCTCGAAGATGTGAAGGTTAATTGCCTCTCCGGGAAACGCCACAAGGTTCAAAGGAAAAAGCGCAATTTCTTTCATAGCGTTGAAAACTCGATAGTGCGAAAATAGTTTGCTACTTTAGACTATAAATGAAGATTGTTCGAATAAATAAAGGAAAAGTAGTGAATCTACCCATCAGATTGATCTCTGCAATAATCATGGTTGTCATTACTATTTCTCTGATGGATGCCCTTCCTGAACCCTGGTCGATTTTTATTGCTATGGCGATAGCTTCTGTCCTTCCCGGAATTTGGTTCGCCTCATATGTCATCATCATCAATGAAGAAAAGAAAACCATATTTGATGGGATTTGGACCATGGGACACAAGTTTGGAAAACCGATAAAATATGAATCGATAGAAAAGATTTTTATTAATCGCGTTAAGACAAAGCAAACGATGTATTCTTTGTCAAACAGACAGAACATAGTAACTAACCATGAATATCGGGCCTATCTAAAACTGGATAATGGAGAAAAGTTTTACCTTCTCAGTCACCCCATTGAGGAAAAGATCGAAGAGAAGGTGACAAAAATCAGAGAGAAGCTTGGTGTGAAACAATCTTAAAAACTCTTTGATGTTTAGTTTTGCCTCACTCAAAAATTCAACATGGCAAAATTTCACACCCTTAAAGTCGCAGCGCTTACCAGACCCACTGAAGATTCAGTAGCGGTGACTTTTGAAATCCCCGAAGATTTAAGAGAGGAGTTTACATTTACGCAAGGCCAACATCTTACTCTGAAAAAAGAAATTGATGGAGAAGATACCAGAAGGTCATACTCCATTTGCTCATGCCCAATTGATGAAAGACTAACGGTAGCAATCAAAAAATTAGCCGGTGGGAAATTTTCTACCTGGGCTAATGAGATGTTAAAGGTCGGAGATGAAATAGAAGTAAACCCTCCACACGGTCACTTCTATGTAACATTGGATCCTGCAAACGCTAATTCGTATGTGGCCTTTGCAAGTGGTAGTGGTATAACCCCGATCATGTCGATCATTGAAACAACCTTGCGGACAGAGCCTGAGAGTGAGTTCACGCTTTTCTATGGAAACAGAAGAACGGGCTCTATTATCTTTCAGGAAGAACTGGAGGCACTGAAGAATCGATACATGGGTCGGTTTAGCCTATATCACGTATTGAGTAAAGAGCGACAAGAATCTGACCTGTTCAATGGAAGAATCGATGCTGAAAAAATCCAATCATACGCCCGACTTTTCTTTGACCCTGAGGCGGTAGATCACTACTTCACATGTGGCCCTGAAGAAATGATGTTGAGCGTGCAGAGTGAGCTCAAAAACTTGGGTGTCCCTGAGGATCGCATCCACCTGGAGCTCTTCACTTCACCTGTTGGTAAACTGGGCGGAAAAGAAAAAGAAATAAAGCACGAGAAGGCTCATGCTGAAATTACAGTAGTACTTGATGGCAACAGTCTAACCTTTCCATACGATTCAGATAAGTCCATTTTGGATGTAGCCTTTGATAATGGCGCTGACCTGCCTTATGCATGCAAAGGAGGGGTTTGCTCTACTTGTGTATGTAAAGTAGAAGAGGGCGAGGTGGAAATGGATGTCAACTATGCACTTGAACCTGATGAACTTGAAAGAGGACTTGTTTTAAGCTGCCAATCATACCCTAAGACGGACAAGGTGAAATTGAATTTTGATGTTTGATCAATAGGCCAGAACAGCATCAATTGATGGAATTAAATCTTCGTGACGTTTTTTAGATCCTCCTGAAAGCACAGATCTTACATTTCCTTTTTTATCAAGAATGACATGGGTGGGGTAACCTGATACCTCAAACATGTTTGCGATTTCACGAGAAGAGGCAATTATATTGTATTTAAATTCCTTCGTTACCAAAAACCTCTCTAGACTCGCTTGGCTATCAAGTGCAAATGCTAAGAATACGACATCTCTACCTTCATACATCTCAACAAGCTCATTTAAACCGGGCATTTCAACAATGCAAGGGGCACATCCAATAAACCAAAAGTTTATAACAACTGCCTTACCTTTTAAACCAGCTAGGGAATACTTATTCCCATAAATATCTTCCGCCGAAAACTCCGGGGCAGGATCAACATCTGCCTCATAAAACATGCGACGTTTCGTCTCCTCTCTGAATGATTCATAATCATCATCCTTATTTAAATAGCTAAAAATAGCCTTGGCCGAATCACTAGCAAATTCAGCACCCTTAGACTCTGCCTCTAAATACGACTCAAAAGCACTTTGATAATCATGTAATGATTGATATGCTTGTCCTTTCATTTCGTGAATTTTGGCTCCTATCTTAGTTGTGTTTGCCTCAAGCAAGGCTGCTAACGCTAGTACCTCTACATAGCTTTCAGCCTCAACAAAACCTTCCATAATTCGAGGCAAATGACGAGGAATTGCATGTTTCCAGGAGTAGTAGTGCGTAACACTTAAATCTTCATCAAAAAGTTTATTTAAGGCTTTACTCAAATATTTTCTTTTCTGATCCTTATCATCCAAAGACTTAGCATGCATGAAATAATGTATTACCTCGTTGGGTTCTTTTTCCATCCAATACTTCGTTGACTTGCGTATAATTTCCTTGCTCTCTTCACTATCATCCAATTGCCATATCACTCGTTTTCCAATCGCAGAGGTCGGGTGATCCCTGAGAAACTCCTTTGATCTTTGCTCAAAACGAGGATCTTCCTGAGAGTATGAGAAAAGATAATAGCTAAATAGTGTATGGGCTTCTTCTATCAAATTTGATTGTGGGTGTTTCTTCAGCAAAAGATCGAAATATTTAAATGCCTCGTCAAAATCTTTTAGAATTACATTCCCCATGACAAGCGCATAAATCCCAGACTCATCGCTTAAATTGATATTAGTATTTTCAGAAAAAAACTTAATCTTTTCTTGAATCAAATTGATCTCACCACGAATTACTTGTTGCACAGAATCTTGATTCTTATGACGTGCAAGGCTTCTCCACCTGGGAACGTCTACTGCGTAATTGTATGGAAATAGTTTGCGCTCCTTTTCCGCGGCTTTAGAATCCGAATAAGCTACACCCATGAAGGAGTTTTTAAATACACGCCCACGATTATCTTTTGGAATAACGTCAAGGCCTACCTTCCTGTCATACCTATCCGGATTAAAAAAACTAATAGAATAATAAGATGCGAGTGAATCAATAATCAAACGATACTCAAACCCGTCGGCAACTTTCACCATCCTTTTTCTTAGGTATTCCTTACTAAAATCCTCTTTGTACAGAGATGCCTGAATGTATAACTCATCCGATAAATCAAAGAAACTCGAGGTATCCGGTACATATTTGATGATTATTTCTTCTCCACGTTTGGGGTAATCATTGGAGACTTGAGCTACCTGGGAATAGGTAATTACAGAATATATAAATGGAAGAACAAAAATCACGGTTCGCATAAATAAAGGGTTAGGTGAAAAATATTATACAACGATAACCAATTGAGTTAAGAACTATTGTTGAAACAATAATTGCTCCAATGAGATAATACGGGTGAACTAAATCACACAACAGAAGTTGTTTTTATAAGATGTGAATTTGGTAACTTTGAAACAAAGGATTAGAAGATGGATATAAAGAGTTTAGAAGATCGGTTTAACGAGAAGATTGACAAAGACATCCGAATTGAGCCAAAAGATTGGATGCCGGAGAATTATCGAAAGACATTGATCCGTCAGATTTCTCAGCACGCACACTCTGAAATTGTAGGCATGCTACCTGAAGCCAATTGGATAACCAGGGCTCCTACCTTGAGAAGGAAAGCAGCTGCATTAGCCAAAGTACAGGATGAGGCCGGGCATGGTCTTTATTTATACAGCGCTTGCGAAACACTTGGTGTGGAAAGAGATCAGCTGCTTCAGGATCTTCACTCAGGAAAAGCAAAATATTCATCCATCTTCAATTACCCAACACTTACATGGGCAGACATGGGTGCGATTGGCTGGCTGGTTGACGGTGCAGCAATTATGAACCAGGTACCGCTTTGCAGAGCTTCTTATGGTCCATACGCACGCGCTATGGTGAGAGTATGTAAAGAAGAGTCTTTCCACCAGCGTCAGGGATTTGAAATCATGCTCACTCTCTGCAGAGGCTCTGAAGAACAAAAGAAAATGGCCCAAGATGCGCTGAACAGATGGTGGTGGCCGGCATTGATGATGTTTGGTCCTCAGGATAAAGACTCAACCCACACAGAACAATCGATGCGATGGGGCATCAAGCGATTTACCAATGATGAGTTGCGTCAGAAGTTTGTTGACGTATCTAAACCTCAGGCAGATTTATTGGGCATTACGATTCCAGATCCTGATTTGAAATGGAACGAAGAAAGAGGCCACTATGATTTTGGTGAGATTGATTGGGAAGAATTTTTCAATGTCATTAAAGGAAATGGGCCATGCAACAAGCAGCGTGTTGATGCCCGAAGAAATGCCTACGATAACGGCGCATGGGTACGAGAAGCTGCTGCGGCACACGCAGAAAAGAAGGTAAAAAGAAAACAAGCGGCTGCTTAATACAGTGTCATGCTGAATTTATTTCAGCATCTACTATGAAGTTATGAAAGATCCTGAACCAAGTTCAGTATTACAAATAAAGAAATATGAAAAACTGGCCCCTTTGGGAAATATTTATTAGAAGCAAGGCTGGACTTAACCACAAACATGTAGGTAGTCTCCACGCTGCAGATGAGGAAATGGCAATTCAGAATGCCAGAGATGTGTATACTCGGCGAAATGAAGGAGTAAGTATTTGGGTCGTGAAATCCGAGCACATCACTGCCTCTGACCCAGATGATTCAGATCCATTATACGAACCGGCAAAGGATAAGGTGTATAGGCATCCAACATTTTATGACTTGCCAGACGAAGTAAAGCATATGTAAATTTTTGGTCAACAGTTACTTAGAACACAGAGCTAGCTTAGCTGAAATTCTGTTGACTGTTGACTGTTGACTTTGGACTCAAAAGAATGAAAGACCAAAACTTGTTCAATTATACCCTGCAGCATGCAGACAACTGCCTCATCCTTGGTCAGCGTTTAGCGGAATGGTGCGGTCATGGCCCCATTCTGGAGCAGGACATTGCGATGACCAACATCAGTCTTGATCTGATTGGACAATGTCGCATGTGGTATCAATACGCAGCTGAAATCCAGGGTGAAGGAAAGTCTGAAGATGAGATTGTCGCATTTCGTGATGCATGGGATTATCGAAACGTCCTTCTTGTAGAACAACCGAATGGAGATTTTGCGCAGACCATCTTTCGCCAGTTTCTGTATGACACATTCAGTGTTCATTTCTACGAAATGTTGATGGATAGTAATGATGAGCAGCTTGCTGCCATTGCTGCAAAATCACATAAAGAGGCCCTGTATCACGTCAAGTGGAGTAGCGACTGGGTGATCCGACTGGGGGACGGCACAGAAGAGAGCCACAAACGAATGACAGCTGCTATTGAGGAGCTGTGGTCCTACTCCGGAGAGCTTACGTTACCTAATGAGACCGAACAAAAGGCACTAGAAGATGGATATGGCATTGATTTAGCTGTATTGAAAGAAAAAAGAGATGCTCAAATCCGCGAAGTACTTACTGAAGCTACTTTGGATGTTCCTGAAAGTACATACACTCATAAAGGCGGTAAAGACGGCACACATACCGAACACCTGGGATACATTCTTTCGGATTTACAGTTTTTGCAAAGAGCCTATCCGGGGCAGGAGTGGTAACATGAAAACTAGTTGATTGGTTAAATAGTTAATTAGGTAATGATCCCAGAAAGAAAAGATACCAATCAAACAATTAACGAGTCGACGATTTATCACATCCTCGAAAAGGTAACCGACCCGGAGATTCCGGTGATTTCGGTGCGTGACCTTGGCATCATCCGTGAGGTACTCATCACAAATGATTTTGTTGAAGTGATCATCACTCCCACTTATTCCGGCTGTCCTGCCATGCTGGAAATCGAAAAAAACATCCACAATGCCCTGAAAAAAGAAGGTATCGATCATTTCAAGATCACAACCGTCCTCTCCCCTGCCTGGACCACCGAGTGGATGACCGAAGAAGGCAAGAAAAAGCTTAAAGAATACGGTATTGCTCCTCCGAATCCCACTAATCCGGAAGATATTGAGTGTCCACAATGTGGCTCTAAAAACACCGAGCTCGTCAGTGAATTCGGATCCACCGCCTGCAAGTCCCTATTCAAATGCAAAGATTGCCTCGAGCCGTTTGATTATTTTAAGTGTCACTGATTTATTCAAAATGAAACGACAAATCTCCTCTTGGGAGGAGTATGAGGTGGGTCTATTAAAACCTCATTTTGAATAAATCACTTCAAAACCCACCCCTGGCCCCTCCTAGGAGGGGAATAGATCCGTAAATATTTTAACTTCGCAATCCAAACATTAACCACATGTCAGACACCCTAGAAATAACTAAAAAGGATAAACTCGGTATCCTGACCTTCAACCGACCGGATGTCTTCAACAGCTTCAATAAAGAGCTTGCATTAGCAGTACAAAAAGCGCTAGATGATTTCGCTAAGGATGATTCCGTACGAGCCATAATGCTCACCGGAAACGGCAAAGCTTTTTGTGCCGGGCAAGACCTGCAGGAAGCCATTGCAGACAATGGACTGGAGATTGAGCAGATCGTGGATGAGCACTACAACCCAATCATCCGACAGATAAGAAGCATTGAAAAGCCAATCATCGCTGCAGTAAATGGAGTCGCAGCTGGAGCAGGAGCCAATATCGCTTTGGCTTGTGATGTGTGCGTGGCTACTGAATCTTCCGCATTTATTCAGGCATTCAGCAAAATAGGATTGGTACCGGACAGTGGTGGGACATTCACGCTTCCAAGAATCATTGGATTCGGAAAAGCATCCGCTTTGATGATGTTAGGTGATAAAGTGTCCGCAACAGAAGCAGAGCAGATGGGCATGATCTACAAAGTATTCAGTGATGGTTCTTTCGCTGAAGAAGCTGAGAAGATCTCTCAGAAACTAGCCAATATGCCAACCAAAGGGCTGGCATACACCAAGCATTTGCTGAATCAATCGTTTACCAACAACCTGAATCAGCAGCTTGAAATGGAAAAAGAGTGGCAGTTTAAAGCCACCGAAACACATGATTACAAAGAAGGCGTTCAGGCCTTCATCGAGAAACGCAAACCAGAATTTAAAGGAGAGTAATGCCAAAATTAAGTGTGATAGGAGCCGGAACCATGGGAACCGGCATAGCGCAGGTAGCCGCCACCGCCGGATGGGATGTGGTGATCAATGACACCAACAGTGACATCCTCGAGAAATCATCTGCCAGCCTCGTGAAGGTGATGAACCGACTGGTGAAAAAAGAAAAGATCAATCAGGAAACGGCTGACAAGATCCTCGGAAGGATCGACTTCACCGAAGACCAGCAGTACTTCGAAAACTCGGATTTGGTGATTGAGGCGATCGTGGAGAACCTGGAGATCAAGCAAAAGGTATTTAAAGTCGTGGAAGAGATTGTACGAGAAGACACCATCATTGCTTCCAACACTTCTTCCCTTTCACTGGCTTCTATTGGTGCGTCATTGAAAGATCCTTCCCGATTTGTTGGCATACACTTCTTCAACCCTGCCCCATTGATGCCATTGGTGGAGATTATTCCTGCGGTTCAGACCGCAGAAGAAACCACCAAGCAAGCCAAAGACTGGATCGATAGCTGGAAGAAATTAACAGTACTAGCTAAAGATACACCAGGCTTTATTGTAAATCGGGTGGCTCGACCGTTCTACGGCGAAGCACTTCGAATGTATGAAGAAGGTTTTACAGACCTGCCTGCCGGACAGGCAGGTTTTGCTACTATCGACTGGGCGATGAAAGAGCTGGGCGGCTTCCGAATGGGGCCGTTTGAGTTGATGGATTTCATCGGAAACGATATCAACTATACGGTGACGGAAACGGTTTTTGCATCGTTCTTCTACGATCCGCGATACAAGCCATCCTTTACGCAGAAACGCATGTCTGAAGCCGGCTTTCTTGGCAGAAAGTCCGGTAGAGGCTATTACGATTATTCCGAAGACACTGAGAAACCGGAACCGAACAAAGACAAGAAACTAGGCCAGCAGATCCTTGACCGCACCCTTGCAATGCTCATCAATGAAGCAGCAGACGCTTTGTTCCTGAATATCGCAAGCCGGGAAGACATTGATACGGCCATGACTAAAGGGGTGAACTATCCAAAAGGATTACTCAAATGGGCCGATGAAAAAGGCATAAACTGGTGTGTAGAAAAGATGGATGCCTTGTACGATGAGTATCGGGAAGATCGGTATAGATGCAGCCCGTTGTTGAGAAGAATGAAAAAGGAAGGAAAAACGTTTTATTGACCCCCTCGATAAACTCAGGGTGACAACTACAAAACGTTTGTCATACTGAGCCTGTCGATGTATATACAAGCAATGACAACCGCAGAAAAAATAGTCGCCGAGATGATGGCCAATGACTCCTTCAGTCAGTGGCTGGGGGTAGACGTGCTCGAGGTAAGGGAAGGCTATGCCAAAATCAAAATGACGGTGCGGGAAGAAATGCTCAATGGTCACCGCGTCGCGCACGGAGGCATCTCTTTTTCGCTAGCTGATTCAGCTTTTGCATTTGCGTCGAACTCCCACGGACAAAAAGCCGTTTCCATTGAAACATCGATCAACCACATCAAACCCATTATCGAGGGAGATGAACTGATCGCCACTGCTGAAAAAGAAAGCATTTCTAAAAGTCTGGGACAGTATATTGTGCGTGTTACCCGAGGGGATGAATTGGTAGGGCTTTTCAAAGGCGTTGTTTACCGCAAGCAAGAAGCGTGGGACGTGGGTTGAAAAAACTGTGGACTATCGACTAACGACTAGATACTAGAAAAACATGAACATCCTAATACCTGATCACATAGCCGCTATCAAAAGCTACCAGCCCGGGAAAACCATCCCACAGCTCAGGGAAGAATACGGCTGGGACAGAGTCGCTATCCTGTGGAACAATGAAAACACGCTCGGTTACTCACCAAAATCCAAACAGGCGGTCATCGATGCGTACGATGCAATCAACTACTATCCCGACCCGGCCAGTGTAGACCTGAAAAAGGCACTTTCCAAAAGACTGGGCAAACCCGAAAAACAGATCGTACTGGGAAATGGATCCGAGTCGGTGCTGATGCTTGCCATCCGTGCGTTGTGCACCGGAGAAGATGAGTTTCTGACCTCCGAAGGAGGATTTGTGATCATTTACAACTGGGCACGTATAAACAATGTGCGCTGTGTCGCCATGCCCATGACGCAAGGGTATGGGTTTGATCTGGAGGCCATCAAAAGCCGTATCAACCGAAACACCAAGGTCATCTACCTGGCCAACTGCAACAACCCCACGGGCACGGGCATCACCAAAGCAGAGCTGGACAACTTCATGCAGCACGTCCCCGACCACATCCTGGTAATCGTGGATGAAGCCTACTTCGAATACTCCACCGCACTCGATCCGGACTTCCCAAACTCGCTTGAGATGGATTACCCCAATATTCTGACGCTGCGAACCTTCAGCAAAGCCTATGGCATTGCCGGCATCCGACTCGGTTTTGGTGTGGGCAATGAAAAGATCATCGAGGCGATGGGAAAAGCCAAGCTCACCTTTGAGCCTACAGCACTGGCACAGGCAGCAGGCATGGGCGCACTCAATGACGATGACTTCCTGAAAAAAACCATCGATAACAACACCAGTGGACTGAAGTACTTCTATAAGGAGTTTGACAGGCTAGGCGTAAAATATGTGCCCTCCTATGGCAACTTCGTCATGACGGTTTGGAAAGACAGAGACCAGGTAATGAGCGTCTTTGATGCGCTGATGAAGCGTGGCGTGCTCGTACGTCCGCTCTACGACCCCATTGCTCACTGCATCCGCATCTCCGTCGGTCGCCCTGAAGAAAATCAGCATTGCATCGAGGCGTTGGGAGAGGTTTTATAATCCCACTCCTACCCACGTCACTCTCCCCCATCATCCCCTTGCGAACGCCGGAGGAGTGAGACTTGAGGATCTCACTACCAATAGCACTGGGATTCCCATGACTCGGGCACCTGCGGTTGCACTCCCAAGGGAATAGGGGTCTGGCTTAGATATCGAATGAACCATCAGCAATAAAATGTAGAAATTAAAAATGCATCCATCATCGTGATCCGACGACAGAAGTAGAAACAATCTCATTCCTGAGTATCAAATAATGAGACTGCTTCGCTCGTGCCTCACTCGAAGTTGCGGAAATGTTTTTGCAATCCCCATCTCGGGTTTATTCCGGGATCTTCAGTCGTGAAGAACAAGTACTTCCTCAAAGTAAGGGCGGTCGAATAATGCGCAAAATTTGGTAGCTTTATAGAGTAACACTAACCTAAATAATTATGACAGCTAAAAATCGAGTATTGGCAACCCTGGTTGGATTTGTCGTATTTTTCCTATTGGGATGGCTCTTTTACGGATTCTTATTGATGGATTTCTACGCAGACAATGCCGGCTCTGCGACTAATGTAATGCGCGCAGAAGATGATATGATCTGGTGGGCACTGATTGTAGGGAATCTTTTCCAGGCCTATTTCCTGGTCTATATTTTCGACAAATGGGCGGACATCACCACGTTTAGTGGTGGATTAAAAGCCGGGGCAATTCTAGGTCTTATCCTGGGACTTGGTATGAACCTAACCATGTTTGGTACTTCCAACATGATGAACCTTACATCTGCACTTGTAGACCCTTTCGTTTCTATGATTATGATGGGTATCACGGGAGGTGCGATAGGAGCAATGCTGGGGAGAAAATAGATGTGGGTACCCAACAATACTTTTTATAGCCTGTATGTATGATAATTCAGGCTTTTTTTGTGCCTCTTAAAACGCAAGCGTCCGTTTATATCTTTTTTTGTGTAAACATCCCCATCCTCCCCGCAATCCACCGCACCTCCCGAAACGTCGGACCGTTCAAAGGTGGAATCACTTTTAAATGGAATACATAAAATTTTAAGTCATGCTGAGACTAGCCTTCTGCGAACGAAGCATCTAACCAATACATGGATGCTTCACCTAGTTCAAGGTAACACCTCAACCATTCACAACCGATAACCGACCCATGCACCAACCTCCCGGCCCGTCTACTAAAATTGACAATTAAACCAATTTCATTACAGTTACTTTTAACATTGGAAAATTTTTAAAATGAAATTAAGCGAAGCGCAAGCATTCTTCAGCAACCTCATTGAAGACACAAATAAAAAATCTGAATTGAAAGTCTATCAGGGGTTTACCCAAATACTTTCCAGCTTAGAAAAGAGAGGATTGACTGACGAACAAGTCCATGCGATAGAAAGCCACCTGGAAGGGTTAGATTTAACGGCCAACACGGATAATCAAAAGAAATACCTGAAAGGTAAGCTCAACGAATTTTCCACCTACTTAAGAAATGAATTTTCATTAATTACTGAAGGGTATTACACCAGTATTGGTTTAGCCTACGGGTTGGTTTTTGGCCCTGGTATTGGCCTGACATTCGGAACAGCCTTTGGTGCTATTGGAATTAGCATTGGTTTATCGATTGGTGCTGGTCTTGGAATGACTTTAGGAATTAGCATTGGTTTATCGATTGGTGCTGGTCTTGGAATGACTTTAGGAATGATGTATGGTGCCATGAAAGATGCTGAAGTTAAAAGGCAAGGCAGGGTGTTAGCATAAGCGAGAAGCTATTTTGAAGACCCTGACTGTTCCACGACGGAACAAATTCAGGGTGAGCTAAATATTTTGTATACGGCTTCTTTCTGGTGCAAGCGTCCGCTTGTGCTTTTATGCGTGCATTAAGACATCCCCCTCCTCTCCCACAGTCTTCCCCCCTCTTTGCTAAAGGGGGAATTGCTTTGTTCAGAACAAACCGTAATTCTAATAGCAGTATTTTATCCGTGCTCTATCCCCTTGCGAACGACTAAGGAGTGAGACGTGGGATTCTCACTATCAAGTAGCATTAAGATACTCATGACTCGGGCACCGGCGGACCCTCCCAAGGGAATAGGGGTCTGGATTGAACGAAAATGAGCTATAAATAATTTTTTATAGCTCATAATTTGACTTATATTGAGCTATAAATGATCAGGATATAGCTCATGCGCTGGAATTGGGAAGAAAAAAACTGGCCGTATTTTACCTACGAAAAGGAAAAACTGGCTGAACATGAAAAAGAATTTCTACAGAAATCAGGGGTGCTTTCTGGAAGCCTGAAGCATGTGAGTGATGACGATCATGATGTATTAAAAGTCAACCTGATAAGTGATGAAGCTTACAAAACGTCTGAAATAGAGGGTGAATTATTAAATCGAGACTCCCTTCAATCCTCGATTCAAAAGCATTTTGGATTAAAAACGGATAAAAAAAGAATTCCTCCGGCAGAACAGGGCATTGTGGAAATGATGATAGACCTGTACAAAACCTATGCGGGCCAACTGACACATGAACAGCTATGCAGCTGGAACGAAATGATCACCTACGGTCGTCGTGACCTAACAGACATGGGACGATATCGCACCCACGAAGATCCCATGCAAATCGTATCCGGTGTATTCGACAAACCAAAAGTGCATTTTGAAGCACCGCCCTCTGCACGAGTGCTAAAGGAAATGGAGATGTTTGTGCAGTGGTTTAACGACAGTGAGTCTATCGAGCCACTCACCCGGGCTGGGATCGCTCACCTCTATTTCGAAAGCATCCACCCGTTTGAGGACGGGAACGGACGGATTGGTCGGGCTATCTCTGAAAAGGCTTTGTCCCAACATTTGAAACGTCCGACGCTTATCGCCATTTCCACAACGATTGAGCGTGAGAAAAAGGCCTATTATCAGGCTTTGCAGGAGAATAGTGTGGGGCTGGAAATCACCAAATGGCTGGTGTATTTCTGTGAGATGGTGCTCAAGGCTCAAGATCACACCCAAAGCATGATCGACTTTCTGATCGAAAAAGGGAAATACTATAGCCGTTTTCAATCAAAGCTCAATGACCGGCAGTTGAAAGTAGTGGGGCGCATATTTGAAGAGGGCATCAACGGATTTAAGGGCGGGCTAAGTGCAGATAACTACATGAAAATCACAGGCACCACCGCCTCAACTACCACGCGAGACTTGCAGAAAATGGTAGAGATGGGAGCGCTCAAACGAACCGGGGAACGTAAAGGCACCCGGTATTATTTGAGTGTTGATCATCCTAGTGCTGGTCCAAGGTAAATTGATCTGGCAGGCTCAGACTCCTTAGGATTTTTGAAGAGTTTTAATCCTGTGCTATCTCCCATCATCCCCTTGCGAACGACGAAGGAGTAAGACTTGGGATCTATCACCTTCAGTCAGCATTAGATTCCCATGACTCGGTCTCCTGCGGTTGCCCTCCCAAGGGAATAGAGGTTCGGTTTGAACAAAAATGAGCCATAAATATCTTTTTATAGCTCATTATTTAACCAGATTTTGAGCTATAAATGCTCTAGAATAGGTCATTTTATCGTCGCTGACTATCGAAAGTACAGTTTCAGGATGACACTTCGATTTATGTTCAGTGCTAATTGTGTTGAATCAGCTTCTTATTTCTTTCTGTACTGTCATGCTGAGGAACGAAGCATCTCACAATGATGAAGATTCTTCGCTGCACTCAGAATGACACTTAAAAATTTATTTACTCCCCCTCCGCTTCACACCCCTCACCGCTTCAGCGGTCCAGGGATCATCGGGCCAGTGGTGCTTGGGGTAGCGGCCCTTCAGGTCTTTGCGCACCTCGAAGTAGGTCTCGTTCCAGAAGTTTTTCAAATCAGACGTCACCTGCACAGGTTTGAATCCCGGCGAAAGTAAATGAATCAATAGTGGCTGCTTACCATCATTCACAGTCGGAGTTTCAGCCATTCCAAACAGCTCCTGAATGCGTGCAGCCAGAACTGGTGCTTCGCCATTGTCACGGTACATGATCTTGATATCCGAGCCGCTGGGTACTTCCATGCGGGCAGGCGCCAGTCTATTTAGTTCTTGCTGCCGATCATAGTCCATCGCGTGGGTCAACACCTCCACCAGGTTGATCTTCTTTAGCTCGTGCGGTTTCTTCACATCGTTCAGATATGGTCCCAGCCACTCTTCGTTGGTCAGCAGTAAGGTGTCGGTGCTGTAGTCCGGCCAGCCCTGGGAGGGCAGCCTATTATCGGCCGACAGCCATTTATTAATGCTTTTAACCCGGTTCTGCAGTTGTTCTACTTCCTCGTTCCAATCTAAGAGCGTCTTACCTTCTTTCTTTATAGCATTAACGATCGCTTCTTTCAATCGTGAAGGGTCCGGATCAGGAAGCGGTACTGATTTCAATACAATGCTCCCGATCCGGAGGTCTTTACTGGCATTGAGTCCTCCATCTTCTGTGTCCCACTCGATCACCTCCACTTCTTTCACGCGAGAAGCCAGATCTTTCGGATTGAGTGGGGCGGCCATAAAGATCTTGCCCATGCCGTCCCTTGCATCCAGATTGGCAATTGCCAGCCACTGCTCATGCGCCAGATCATCACGGTGACCGGCCATAGCAATGCGTCCATTCGCCAGCTTAAACTGCGCATTATTCCCTGGTCGATTATGTGCAATGCGCTCAGGGAACGCATGTGTAATCAGCAATCCGGTTTCATACGGATCAAAATGATCATTATCCACCTCCGCATTAAACAGCTGCCGGTAGGATTGCGCGATCTTCTCGATCCGATCGAAACGACCACCCTTTCGGTTTTCCCGTCGGTGTGTGCGCAAGGCTTCAATTCGGTTGTTGATGTCAATCCCAGCTTCTTTGCCCAGCGGGTCGCGCTCCTCCAGTAGGGCCGCCACGTCTGCTGCCAACGGTACCAGGTCTTCTTCCTCCGCCATCAGCATCATGTGTGCAAGCCGTGGGTGGCACGGGAGGCGATGTACGGCTTTGCCATGCTCTGTGATGCGTCCGTTTTCCAGCGCTTCCAGTTCGTGAAGGGTTTGAACGGCTGCCTGCCAGGCGCCTCTTGGCGGTGGCGATAGCCACGTCAAACTCATTGGATCCATCACTCCCCAGCTGGCCAGGTCGAGTGCCAGTCCGGACAGATCTGATTCCAAGATCTCGGGGGTACGGTGTTCTTGTAATCGTTCATCGGTTGCATTGGACCACATGCGGTAGCATACGCCCGGACTCAATCGTCCGGCTCGTCCTGCACGCTGATCTGCAGAATCTTTGGAGATTTGCACTGTCTCTAGTCGGGACAACCCTGATTTCGGATCCCATTTCATGGTTCGCCCAAAGCCTGTATCCACCACGATCTTGATGCCTTCGATGGTCAAACTGGTCTCGGCAATGTTGGTGGCCAGCACCACTTTGCGTCGACCGTCCCGGTCCGGTAGGATAGCAGCTTTTTGTTTGTTGTAGGGAAGTTGTCCGTACAGTGGATGAATGGCCCATCCCCGCAGTTTAGGCTTAAGGATATCCGCACATTTGGAGATCTCTCCTTGTCCAGGCAGAAACACCAGGATGTCGCCTTCATGTGCTTTCGATGCTTTGATAATCGTATTAGCCGTCATCTCGGGGATCATGTATTGATCCTGATCGCCCTCATGAAAAATCTCCACAGGATACTGTCGGCCTTGACTCTCTACTACTTTTGTATTCAATAAACCAGCTAGCTGAGGTGTATTGAGCGTTGCTGACATGACCAATATTTTCAGGTCCGGACGCAAGACCTGCTGTGATTCCCGACAAAGGGCCAATGCTACATCCGCATGGATGCTACGTTCGTGAAATTCATCAAAGATGACCAATCCAATGCCTTCAAGTGAGTTATCTCCATGCAGCATTCGAGTGAGTATACCTTCTGTCACTACTTCAATTTTAGTCTTGTCGCTCACTTTCGTTTCAAAACGAATGCGATACCCTACAGTCTCCCCTACTTTCTCGCCTAACAATTCGGCCATCCGCATGGCAACAGACCTTGCTGCCAAGCGCCTTGGTTCCAGCATGATGATCTTTTGCCCCTTCAGCCATGCTTCTTCAAAGATTGCAAGGGGGAGTAAAGTGCTTTTCCCAGCTCCAGGGGGTGCATGTACAATGAGGGTAGCGTCACTGGCAAGTTGATCCTTTACGTCATCAAGGATTTCAACTATTGGTAGGTCTATGGCCTTATGATTGAACATGAAGCGAAGTTAATGTGGATCACTTTTGTAAGCGTATAGACCCATAAACAAGTTCAGGATGACTCAAAAATAAGAGCAGGAAACTTCCCTAAGTCAGTCTTGCTGAATTTATTTCAGCATCTACGTTATAGAATGCTTAAACCTTTCTGTAGACTCTGAAACAAGTTCAGAGTGACTAGCTAATTTTGCTTCCCTCCCTCCTAGACAAAGGAATGCTGATCGAAGTGGTTAGTGTCGCAATCTAGACGGGATGGGAGCCGACACAACGTAAGGCGTACAGCGCGAATATCAGAGGAGGTAGAATGTTGCATGTTCTCTCTTAAAAAAGATCAAAAAAGTGGATAACTCTTTTTGAGATTTCTATTTCCGAATCAATCGACCAGTTATTTTTGGCGACTATTGACGAATGAATTCATTCGTCACCCTGAATTTATTTCAGGGTCTAATAACAAAGCAACCATTTATTTAATAAAAGATTACTGACTGTTCCACGACCGAACAAATTCAGAATGACCATACCATGAGACACGAAGAACGAATTGCAGGGGAACTCAACTTATCGCCCAGACAAGTAACAGCAACTATCAATTTATTGGACGAAGGAGCTACGGTTCCATTTATCTCCAGGTATAGAAAAGAGGTGACCGGCAGCCTGGATGACCTGCAGGTGGCAGGCATCCGTGACCGTATCCAGCAGCTTCGTGATCTGGATGCACGACGAGAGGCAATCCTGAAGTCTATCAAAGAACAGGAAAAGCTGACGCCTGAGCTGGAAAAGAAAATCAATGAGGCCGAAACGATGGCCAAATTGGAAGACCTGTACCTTCCATATAAGCCCAAAAGAAAAACACGCGCTTCTGTCGCTAAAGAGAAGGGGCTGGAGCCATTGGCTATCAAGATTTTGGATCAAGGGAATTTTGATCCATTTACAGAGGCAAGTCAATTTGTAGATGAAGAAAAGGGTGTGGAATCAGAAGAGGATGCGCTCCAAGGGGCAAGAGACATCATTGCTGAGACGATCAACGAGCATGCGGAAACAAGACAGCAGATTCGTGAGCTCTTCATGAAAAAAGGCATCATTACCTCCAAGGTGCTGAAGAGCAAAGAAAAAGACCCGGAAGCCCAGAAATACAAAGATTACTTTGAGTGGGACGAGCCGATCGCAAAGATTCCATCACACCGCCTCCTTGCCATTCGAAGGGGTGAAAAAGAAGGCTACCTATCTATGAACATCGCCCCTGAAGAATCTGAGGCACACACCATCATTGAAAAGGAATTTCTGAAAGCGAACAACGAGGCTTCCGAACAGGTAGCAACTGCGATCAAAGATTCCTATAAGCGCTTGATGAGTGTAAGCATCGAAACGGAGGTACGCATGGAGAGCAAGAAAAAGGCGGATGAGGAAGCCATTGCTGTATTTGCAGAAAACCTGAAGCAATTGCTTATGGCTGCCCCACTCGGACAGAAAGCGGTTATGGCCATTGATCCGGGTTTCCGAACCGGCTGTAAAGTCGTTTGTCTCGATAAGCAAGGAAAGCTTCTTGAATTCACAGCCATCTATCCAAATGAGCCACAAAAAGACATAACCCGGGCAGGTGAAACGGTGAAACACCTGGTAGAAAAACATCAAATTGAGGCCATTGCCATTGGAAATGGTACCGCCAGCCGGGAAACAGAAGGATTTGTGAAGAAGCTGGGGCTGCCGTCTTCTGTCATTATGGCCATGGTGAATGAAAGTGGTGCATCCATTTATTCAGCTTCAGAAGCTGCAAGGGAAGAATTCCCGAATGAAGACGTTACAGTACGGGGTTCCGTTTCCATTGGCCGTCGCATGATGGATCCATTGGCAGAGTTAGTGAAGATCGATGCAAAATCGATTGGAGTTGGACAGTACCAACATGACGTGGATCAGACTGCACTGAAAAAGTCATTGGACGATGTAGTGATGGCTTGTGTGAATAATGTGGGTGTGGAATTGAATACAGCAAGCAAGCAGCTGCTGACCTACGTATCCGGACTGGGTGCCAGCATCGCAGAGAACATCGTGAAATACCGAAATGAAAACGGACCATTCAAATCACGGGAAGCCTTGAAAAAAGTCCCTCGCTTGGGTGGAAAGGCCTTTGAACAGGCAGCCGGATTCCTTCGCATAGAAGGAGCAGAGAACCCATTGGATAAAAGTGCGGTACATCCGGAACGCTATGCTACCGTAGAGCAAATGGCTAAAGATGCGCAGGCCTCTGTGAGAGATTTGATGACCAGTGCCGAGCTAAGAAAAAAGATAAACTTAAAAGACTATGTCTCTGATGAGGTGGGCCTACCTACGCTAAAAGATATCATGGACGAACTGGATAAACCGGGGCGTGATCCGAGGGATCAGTTTGAGGCGGTACAATTTCAGGAAGGAGTGAATGAAATCACAGACCTGAAAGAAGGCATGAAGCTGCCTGGCGTAGTGACTAACATCACCAAGTTTGGTGCATTTGTAGACGTAGGTGTTCACCAGGACGGATTGGTGCACATCAGCCACTTGTCAAATTCATTTGTTTCCGATCCCGCGCAGGTAGTGAAGCTGGGGCAAAAAGTACAGGTCACTGTATTGGAGGTGGATGTCCCGAGAAAGCGTATTTCATTGTCTATGAAGGGGGATGCTCCGCAGGTGAAACGGTCAGAAAAACGGAAGCCGCAAAACAAACCGCAGAATCCAAAACCTCGAGAAGAGAAAGTGCCAGATGGTGATCTGCAAGCCAAGCTGGCAATGCTGAAAGGGAAATGGGGGAATTAAGTTGGGGATGCCGACTTAAAACCCTTTCTTACTTGCTGACCCCAGGTTTTTTTTCTTCGAACAAATTTGTCAAAATTCCCTTTGATGGCGGCCCAAACCGTGATTGGATGATATATAAATGGGTCTAACACGGCAAAAAGTAAGAGCTTTAGCAAGGCTGATTTTTTCGTATACTCTCTGAAAGTCATTTCTTCAATCATAAGTGCCAACCAGGATATTAAAATTGAATAGGTGAATACCAGAATTATTAAAATAGTAAAGTGCGACCAATTAATCCATCCCAATGTGGCTAACACCGCAAAGTAGATCAATCCTACAAATTCTATAATTGGGGCCATCCATTCAAAAATCAACCAGAATGGGTAGCTAAGCATACCCATTAAACCGTATTTTTTTCTGAACAAGATTTTCTGATGTCGCTGCAAAGTCTCAATGGTTCCACGAGTCCAGCGGTTGCGTTGCTTCATAAACATTGGTAAGCTTTCAGGTGCCTCCGTCCAGCACAATGGTTCTGGAACATAAGCGACTGTGTAAGGGCGGTTATGTTCTGCCATGTACCTCCTAATGCGTACCACCAACTCCATGTCTTCTCCAACTGTTGAGGGATCGTACCCACCTACTTCTAGTACAAGTTTACGATCAAAAAGACCAAATGCACCAGATATAATTAGCAATCCATTCAGATGGCTCCATGCCATCCGACCCAATAAAAACGCCCGAATGTATTCCAGCGTTTGAAAAGTGGGTAGCCACTTCTTGGAAAGATTTACCTTAATGAGTCTACCATCTTTGATTTCACAATCGTTGGCTATTCTTACGACCCCACCAACGGCCACTACTTTTGCTCTGGTTTCCTCTAAGTATGGTTTAACCATTCGTAAAAGCGCATCATCTTCAATTACACAATCCACATCTACACAGGCCACCAAGACAGAAGTAGCGTAATTAATCCCAGCATTAAGTGCATCTGATTTACCACCATTCTTCTTATCAATGACTACCAGCTTTTTGAAAACTTGATTCGTCGACCTATAAACATTTATCACCTCCTTGTGAGCGATATGTTCAGTTGCAATAGCTGCAACAGGAGCCAAATCATACGCCTCGATCATCTTTTGTAAAGTATTGTCTGTGCTACCATCATTCACAATGACAATTTCATAGTTGTTGTAATGAATAGATAGCAAGGATCGAACGTTATCCACTATTGATAATTCTTCATTATATGCCGGAGCGATAATGGAAATGCTAGGTGCAATGGGTGATCTCAGAATATGATCAAAATAGGTATTGCTATTTTGCTTTAAATGTTTACGCATCGCGATCAGAGAGATAACAGCCAAGAGTAAATAGCTAGACATAATTATCAACGCATAAACAAATATGCCATAGTTCAGAAAATCTGTTATTGATTGGTAATTAAACATATCAGTTATATGCAATTGAATACTTACCTAAAAAGGTGGATAATTTCCGCATTGAAGGATTCTTTGATTCACTTAAAAGCTTTAACTTCTTTTCGGGCAGTTTATATGGATTGCGATGAAGAATAGATAAAATAGAAATAAACGTCCATTGTGACATTACTCCCATCTGACTATTCATTTCTACCAAACCATCCACTTTACCAATCTCCACCATGGCTATCTTAGCCTCTCTTCTAACATACTCATTCGGATGATACAAAAGGGGATGAATCAACTTAAGACCATCATGCTCAGCAATGACGGAAAGCTCAATGATACCCTCTACTACCTCATCCCAACGGGTGGAAGACAATTTCTCTTTTGATCTTTCTATTAGGTTGAACTCATCAAACAATGCACGAGCCCGGTCAGCATACACACCTTGAAAAGAATAGCAAACAGTAATCAGTTGATCTAATAGTATTTCGTACTTCCATCTCTTATTCAGTAGATATTCAATTCGACTAGTGTATTTTAAAGCGGATTCGGGCTTGTTTAAAACATTACTTAATAATACTATCAGCGTTGATTTAAACTTTTTTTTCTTTCGGTCTAACAGGATGTACTGAAGGCGATAACTCAACACAACCAAAAGCACCAACCCTGCCATAAAGAGAATGGCAAGAATCAACCAAACCAACCAAAAATCATCCGAGCTTACCCAATTAAAGTACTTGAGCATGTTGTTTACGTTGATTAAGAACATTTTTTGCCCGTGCAACTACCTCATTGGGAGAAAAAGGTTTGTCAATAAAATCTGCAGCACCCAATTCAAACGCCTCCAATATTTTCTCTTCCAAGTCCGCATCACTGATGATGATAATAGGAATATTGTGAGACTTAGCCGTCACGATGATTTCCATCCCATTTTTATATGGGAGTAGCTCTTCGGATATAATGAGGTCTATCGACTTTTGACTAATTGCATTTGCCAGCGCAATCCCATCTTCAACTGCTTGCACCTCAAAGCCTTCTTTCTCTAGTCTGTCCTGCAAAACTTTTCCTAGAAGTTCATTTGGCTCAGCCAATATAATGTTAGTAGGTTTCATGCCCTTTTTGTTTGAGTAAATAAATAAATGATAGGGTGTGCTGTGTTCGGTTATGAATTACAAAATCATAAAAGGTCCAGACGTAACTAAATGACCACTGATGTCTGTTGACTCGACTTGTCTGATAGTTTAGACCCGCAGATATCAAGTATGGATCAGTTCCAGTATTTTGTAGACCTTCATTTAGGATAATCAATGAAGTGTCAAATCCATAAGAACCAAAAACACCAATATATGAATCATCTTTTCGATAGTAACGGTGCTGTACCAATACTGCGTAATTACTAAAATCTCCTCCGTCTAATGCCCAGGCACCATTTAACCTCAAAATAGAAAGATGTCTCCCATAGTATCGTGATAGACTTTTTGTTAATAAAATTAAATCTCCGGTTTGCTCAAAGTTGTAGTGCTTTAATCCAATCGAATGCTCCCATTTTCCAAACGGATTGTAATATTCTACCCCTACTTTGACATGAGGAAAGAAATTTTGTGGTGAGACTCCAGCTTCTAACAGCATGTAATCATCATTTTTGAATTTTCTATAACCGTCTACCTCAGCATATATTCCGTTTTGGTCAAACCGACGAGAAAAATTTACACGTGACAATACAGTCCATTTTCCTACTGTAAAGTCTGAGCCTACCGTTAGGGTATTCCAACTACTGAGTTCATCATCAAAAAAATCAAGAGAATACCCTATCCGATATTGATGCAAATGAAACCTGATCGAATCATTTTGCTGAGCTTTTGAGATTGGCCCAACTAGAAATAGCAAAAGTGTCAGAACACATTTCATATGTATAATTTACCAGCCGCGTGATTAACGTAAAAATCCTCTTTTAGGATTTATTTTTAAATAATCACTCCGTAGTGATCATCACTTCTTTGGCCAACGAAATCGGAATATTGCCAATGTCATTCAATGTATCGAAGAAGTCTTTGAGTTTAAATGGCTCATTTGCCTTTTCCTTTTTCAGCGCATACCCCATCATGGCATCTTCAAGTAGGTATTTTCCGGTGATGTAGCTGGTGCCATAGCCAGGCTGACGCAAGTACAGATGCTGCTCAAAGATGAGCAACTCTTTTTCTGTTTTCATCCAGCCTCGGGGTGTGTACTCCGAATGAATTTTACCGGCCTCTTCCATGGTCATCTCATTTGCATGAGCATACAATGAACCCAATCCTCGGGCCGCTCGCTGAGCGATCATGATATAAACAATCTCTCGTACCCTTGGGTCATCATCATACAAGCCTGCATCCATGAACATTTCCTCCACAGCGGTAGCTGTTCCTTCATTTCGGCTGTCGAAAATATTGTAAAGTAATGGCCCTCTTCGGATTGGACTTTCATGTGGTTCAGTATCCATTCTAGCCAATTCAAACCAATGATAGAAATGGGAGTAAAGTGGTCTCGGATCATGATGGGCCGTGATCCAAAAGAAGTTTCGTGTTTCTTCAGGCACAAAAGATCCAAGATGTTCCCTCAAAGCAGGATCGAAATAATCCTTAACAGTCACGATGGAGTCCTGATCCAGAAATTCAATCAAACTTTTTGCTGCCTGATCTGCCAATTCATCATAGGCCTCTATAGAATTCACCGGCTCCAGCTGTACGAGTCCTCTGTTTCGGTGTTCTTCCAATTTCAATGCTGACCAGGCTCTGGCCAATTCTCTTTTGAGTATCATCACCTCGTCCTCCCATGTCAATGGAACCAGATGGACATTTTGCAGATACCAGGTGTAATGTTCTTTACCGATTCCGGATGGTCCGGTTTTGTAAGCAACCTGATCTTTTAGCCAGCCGATAAAATCATCCGTTGAAGAAATCGCTTCATCTATTGCGCTGACCAGCTCATCATCTTCATTGATGTCCTGCCACTCTTTGATCATTCTCAGGTTTTCAGACTGAAACTCAATCGTACGAATACCTGCTATCCAGAGATCTCTAGCATCTCCAGTGAGGTTTGCTTTTGCCTGCTCATTCATCCCTGGGATCACTTTTAAATCAGCCAATAATTGATCTCTTGAAGGAATATCCAATGGGAATTCATATTGCCAAATCTCCGTTGTTCCATGATGAGTTGGTCCTTCGTGTGCCGGCACATCACTACGATACATCCAGAGAGATTTGTAAAAGGCCGGATCACGTTCCCAAGGTTTTAGGATGCGATAATTGAAATCATAACCATTCATCTCAGCCCAAACAATTTTCCAATCAATCTTTTCGGCTACTGACCATCCAGTAGTATCCATCGCCAGTAGTTTATTTTGAAGCTCTCTGAACGCTTCATGTCGTTCATCGAATGTCTCCTTTCGATAATCAGGAGCACCATTAATAAGTGGTGGATTTTCAAAATTCCGCCATTCCACAAAAAGGTCGATCAGATCATCATAGTCTGCCGCTGTTTTTTCAATTACCTCTGTATTGGTAGTAGTATCAATAGCTTGGTTGCAAGCAAAAAGTGAAAGAATTAAAAAATATCTTAGTAATCTCATCGGATAATTATAAGGTATCCGATAAAGATAAGCATCAGTCGACGTTCTCCCACCATGAATCTAAATCACTGCTATCTGACAGAGACACTATCTTCCCAACTTGTGGAGTGAATAATGGAATGTTCTCCTCTTCCGCTTTTTCAGTTAGCCGATTTACTGATTCCTTCCATGGATGGAGCGCAAGATCAAACTTTCCCCAATGGATGGGCATCAATAGTTTCCCTTTCACATCGAGATGTGCCTTGGCTGTTTCCTCCGGAAACATATGAATTTCACTCCATCCCTCGTTATAAGCCCCACACTCCATAAAAGTCAGGTCGAATGGGCCATACTTCTCACCAATTTCCTTAAAGCCCGGAAAGTATCCACTGTCTCCACTGAAATACATTCTCTTGTTTGATCCAATAATTACCCAGGAACCCCACAGGGTCTTGAACCGATCACCAAATCCCCTACCGGAAAAATGTCTGGTTGGAGTTAATGCGAGATTCAGGCCTTGAAACTCAATCTCATCCCACCAATTTAGTTCTGTGATTTGATCCGGTTGGACCCCCCACTCCTCTAAGTGCGCCCCTACTCCCAGAGGAATATAGAACCGGTCAACTTTATCATTCAATGCCTTAATTGTCGGATAATCCAGATGGTCATAATGATCGTGAGATAAAATCACGGCATCAATTTTCGGCAATTCCTCAATCGTGATATGGTGTGAATAGTCAAATCTCTCTGGCCCCATGAAAGAAAACATGGAAGCGCGTTGGCCAACAATGACAGGATCAATCAATAAGGTTACGCCATTTATCTTCATCAAGATGGTAGAATGACCAAACCAGACAAATGCAAGGCTATCATTGGGAATGCTATTAAACTCATCCTTATCAAAAGTCTTAACAGCGATTGTCTTTCTCGGATTTTTTAAGCATTTATCCTCAAACAAGTAGTGTTTAAGAGGCTTTCTTATCATCTTCCATGTGATCTCCATTTTTGTTTCCACTGTATTTTGAAATTTCCCATCAATGAAGTTGGGGGCTTTTTTCATCCACTCCAGACGATCACCTGATGGCCTACCCCCGATCTGTGGTGCGGTACGGAAAAAGATGATTGTAGCAACTACAATTAGAATCACGATTGTAAACAATATGAGTATGATTCGTTTGAATAATTTCATAATAATTTGCAAGGTAATTACATTTTTATACTTTTGTAAGTGATTACTCACTTTATGACAGAGAAACAAGAAAAAATAGTGACTGCTGCCCTTGAACTCTTCGCTGAAGAAGGATATAAGAGTACATCTACGAGCAAGGTAGCAAAACGAGCCGGCGTATCGGAGGGATTGATTTTTCGGCATTTCACCAATAAAGAAGGTTTGTTGCAAGCAATCCTTCGACTCGGTGAAGATCGAGCGAAAGATTTATTTGCGGATATTGTATTGGAGCCCGACCCTAAAGAACTACTAAAAAAGTACGTAGAACTTCCTATCAAAGTAATGAACAATAAAGCCGCTTTGGAGTTTTGGAAATTACAATTCAAGATCAAATGGGAGCTGGAACTATACGGAGAGGATAAAATGGCTGAAGTTGAGGAAGCTCTTATTCGCGCGTTTGATCAGCTTAGGTATAATCATCCCGAGAAAGAAGCCAACTTACTGATCACTCTCATGGATGGATTGGCCACCCGCGGTATTCTACAAGAATCCTATGAAATGGATGAAACCGTTCGATTTTTAAAACAGAAATATAAATTATAAAAATTTTATACATAAAATAAGTGATTACTCACTAATAATTTCAATATTATGAACAATAACGTTGCTTTGATAACCGGAGCTTCATCCGGTATAGGAAAGGAGCTCGCACACATTCACGCTGAAACAGGTGGAGATATAGTGATCGTAGCTCGTAGTGAAGAAAAACTGAAAGAGCTTAAAGAAGAGCTGGAAAAGAAACATGGTATCGCGGCTCATGTAATAGCAAAAGATCTTTCTAAATCAGGAGCCGCTAAAGAGCTCTATGATGAAGTGAAAAAACAGAGAATTGACGTGGATTACCTGATCAATAATGCCGGGTTTGGGGGTGTGGGTAAGTTCCATGAACGAAATATCGAGGATGATTTGAATATGATTAGCCTGAATATATCTGCCCTAGTTGCCTTGAGCCATTATTTCCTTCAGGATTTTGTGAAAAGAAACGATGGGAAGATATTGAACGTATCCTCAACGGCTAGTTTACTTCCAGGTCCTCTT
The DNA here is from genome assembly GCF_056161305.1 of Ekhidna sp. ABH4_415. Taxonomy (NCBI): domain Bacteria; kingdom Pseudomonadati; phylum Bacteroidota; class Cytophagia; order Cytophagales; family Reichenbachiellaceae; genus Ekhidna; species Ekhidna sp. ABH4_415. The sequence goes on along the minus strand of NZ_JBSWYW010000001.1, from coordinate 501,813 downwards.
CAAGCAGTCTATTATGCAACTAAGGCTTTCGTTACTTCTTTTAGCAATGCATTGGTTGAAGAATTAAAAGACACAAATATTACCGTGACCAACCTAATGCCCGGAGCAACTGAAACGGACTTTGGTAATGTATCTGGGATGGATAAAACAGATCTATTTAAAAATGGAGCAAGTGCCAGAAAAGTAGCCGAGGATGGATACAAGGCAATGCTTAAGGGAAAAATGGACAAAATATCAGGATTAAAACTTTCTCAAAAACTGATGATGGCTTTTATTCCAATTACTCCAAAAAAGATTGTGATGAGTCAGGTCAGAAATATGCAGGAAATAAAAGATTGAAAAGAAGCATTGATAGACACTAAACATATTTTAAGATTAAGACTGCTTCGGTAGCTTTGATCCATGGAGCAGGATCATCGCTATCGAGTGTTCTTTATCGTACCTCCTGAAGTTCATCTTCTTGATGTAAGTGGACCGATTCATGTGTTTTATGAGGCGACTGAATATGGTGCTAATATTGAATCAGTTTTTCTTTCCATCAGTAAGGATCATTCGATCAAGTCAAGCGCAGGCATTGGATTGGATAAACTGGTGCCTTATACGAATCATCAACTTAATCAGAACGATATCATCTTTATTCCGGGACTGGATGCTCGTTTGATATTTGATGAGGCATTTAAGAAATCTCTAATCCCTTTTTATGAATGGTTGCTGATTCAAAGAAATAATGGCGCTAAAATCTGTTCTGTTTGCACGGGCGCTTATCTTTTGGCGTATGCCGGAGTGATGGACGACAAGGAATGTACCACCCATTGGAAGTACACGGATGATTTTAGCAAACGATTTCCTAAGTCAAAGCTTTACAAAGACCGACTTTTTGTGAAGGATGGAAATATTTACTCCAGTGCTGGAATTTCGTCAGGGATTGATTTGGCGTTGTATATCATTGAAGAGCTATATGGACCCTTTTTTGCAACTAAGATTGCCAAGGAGATTGTGGTTTTCCTGAGGAGAACTGAGGACGATCCGCAGTTAAGTGTATTTCTACAATATCGAAACCATATTGAAAATCGTATTCATAAGGTTCAGGACCACCTGGCTCAGCACTTAAGTGACAAACAGAAAATTGATGATCTGGCTGTCCTTGTTCATATGAGTCCAAGAAACCTTACCCGTTTGTTCAAAAAAACCACCGGAATCACTATCGGTGAATATCATGATAAACTTCGAATAGAGCGAGCGATGCAGCTTTTGACCAATGGCCAGAAAGTAGATGCCGTCAGTAATCTGTGTGGCCTAAGTAGCAATCAATTGAGAAGCTTACTCAAGAAACACTCAGATATCCTTCCTTCAACTTTGTCCTGATTCTGCGCTTGATTGTCCTTTTGCTTCCTGTGGAAGCTTCATAGCTTTGACCAAAACTTAAAAAGACTATGAAAAGGACAATTTTAAACGTATTTATTCTTCTAGCCATTCTTCAGCTATCTGCTCAGGCTCAGGTTTCTCAACAATACATTTGCCCGCCATGCGGAAGTCATTGCGATGAAGCAGTTCATGATAAACCAGGTGTTTGTTCACATTGTAATATGCTTTTAATCCGAAAAGATCAATCCAAAACGATCGCATTCTACTTACAAGATGGTGTAGAAGTGTTGGATTTTGCCGGGCCAATGGAAGTATTCTCCTATGCCGGATACAAAGTGTTTACAGTTTCGAAAGATAAGGATCCCATAAAATCACAAGGAATTCTTACAGTCACGCCGGATTACAGCATAAACGATGCTCCTGAGGCAGATATACTTGCCTTTTTTGGAGGTAATGCCCAATCTGCATTTACAGATGCTACAGTCATCAATTGGATAAGGAAACAAGAGGACATTCAATATCACTTCTCTGTTTGCACGGGGGCATTTTTACTTGCAGAAGCTGGCATACTTGATGGGAAAACCGCCACTACTTTTCATAATGCACTTGATGGACTTGAGAATAATTACCCAAAGGTCGATGTAAGAAGGGACGCCAGGTTTGTGGATAATGGCAATGTGATCACTACTGCTGGAATTTCAGCAGGAATTGATGGTGCGTTACATTTAGTTGCTAAGCTACAGGGATTAAATGCAGCCAAGCGCACAGCCTATTACATGGAATATGATAATTGGGTGCCGGGTGATGGCTTAATTCTTTCTGAAGATAATCCTTATAAAACTTCAGGTATAAACCTAAGTGAATATACGGGATTATATGAATTTAAGGATGGAGCTAAAATAAAACTAGAATTCAGTGAGGGAGATCTGAAGGTTTTAATCGAAGATATTTATTATCCGATTTTTCAAGAAACCAATGATCTTTTTTCAGATGCAGATGGAGAGCCCATTTATTTCGAAAGAGAGGGAGGAATTTTAACCGGATATCGTCTGGAGCCTGATGGCAATCTGTTCAGGAAGTTGAAATGACAATTTCAACGCTTTAGGAACTTCTCCAGCATCTTTTCAAATTTTCGGGAAACCAATGAAGAGAACCATTTTTTGAAAAAGTAAGCTCTCCTTGCTTCCTTGGGGTGAATGACGTGGAATTTACCGTTTGCAGCATGTTCCAAAACAATTTGCGCCATTTCTTCTGCATTGGTAGTAGAGTGGTGCATTTGTTTTTCCGCAAAGTGCACAAATGCCTGAGAGCCTTGTGCCTGGCTCATGATATTAGTCTTGAAAAAGGTGGGTGTAACAACACTCACGTGGATATTCTTTGATTTCAGTTCGTGATATAGTGTCTCGGAGAGGGCATACACGCCGGCTTTTGACACATTGTAAGCGGACATGCCCGGGGCATTCATAAAGCCTGCAGCACTTCCAATATTGATGATTGTTCCATTAGATTGTTCGATCATCCAGGGGACGAAATAATGACAACCATAATACACACCCATCAGGTTGATTCGAATCATTCGCTCCCATAGATCCGGTTTGTAATTCTGAAAGAACTCTCCATCCCCGAAACCTGCATTATTGATAACTAAATCTATTTGAGAGGTATTTTTCCTGATCGCTTCTACGGTTCGTTCGTAGGATAATTTATTGCTTACATCCAATTCAAAAGTGTGTAATTCTTTGGCTCCATCCAGTGTGGCTCTCAGTTCTTCAAGCGAGGCGATGTTAATATCTGAGAGGTATAGAGACCATTCATTTTCAGCCAGCAATCTTGCAAATGAAGCACCCAGACCTGAGGCCGCTCCGGTGATGAAAGCTGTTTTGTTTGGATACTTTTTATTCAGTTTTTTCAAAATAGTCATCGATAAGTAATTAGGCTGCTATCATGATCCAGGTGGCTATAATCATTATATGTACTTAATGAAAGTCTGTTCTTTCCAACGAGTATTTTGGTAACGCTGCTGTTTACTAACCTTCCCTGCAATTCGACAAATTGTTCGTCTTGCAGAGATAAGAGATGAATCAAAATCACTGAAATAGGGCCACCAGAAGTAAATACCCAGGCGTTTTCTCCGCTATTCAATTGATCAGCTAATTCTTTCAGTGCATTCCAGCTATTCTCTTTGAATAATTGCCATTCCAGAGCGTATTCCTTCTCGCCTTTGATCCAGTCAGCAATGGAATTGTTAAGTATCTGCTGCAAGGACCGCATGGGATTTTCTTGTTGTTTTAAATGATCACCAATTGCACTGTAATCTGTGAAACGGGGATTGTGCTTGATCAGCAATTCCATATGGTCATATTCGTTCCAACGATCATCCACAGAAAATGGTAATCTTAATCCAAAGCTTTCCAAACAGTGATCTGCTGATTTTCTATGTCTGACCAGAGAGCCACTTTTGATTTTCGATACGGATTGATTTCGTTCCTTCAGTGCATTGCCTAGTAGTTGAGCTTGTTTTGCTCCAAGATCTGAAAGCTGGTCATAATCTTCTTTGAGAAAACCTGCCTGACCATGACGAATTAAGTAGATCACTCCCATAGCTATCGCTTTTTCTTGATTACGTTTTCACAGGTTTTAATTAGATAGATAGAAATCATCCAGAAATTCTTAAATGCTTTATTCCGTGTAAATCCTTTAGAATATCGATAATAAATCTGCTGGGCAATTCCTGCCAGTCTAAACAACCCATACACACGATAGAAACGAAAATCATCGATAGGTAAGCCGGACTTTTCAGCATAATAATCGATAATCTCCTGTCTTTTCATCATTCCCTGCGCGTTGCTTGGTTGGCGTCTCATCGATTTGATAAAAAAGTTATCATCATCATGCACCCAATAGGCCAGGCTGCTTCCCAGGTCCATTAGTGGATCTCCAATAGCTGCTAACTCCCAATCTAACACTCCAACGATGTTTGCAGGATCGTTTGGATCAAGTACCACATTATCTAAGCGAAAGTCATTATGAATGATGCACAGGCGCTCCTCTGTTGGCATGTTTTGCTCCAGCCATCTCATCACCTTTTTTCCGGATGGCACATTCCAGGTTTTTGCATCTGTGTAGCGTTTGCTCCATCCGGAAATTTGTCTCTCTACATACCCCTCACCTTTTCCCAGGTCATCCAGGCCATGTTTCTCATAATCCACCTGATGTAGCTCAATCATTTTATCCAAAAAAGACAGACAAAGCTCTTTCACTATATCAGGTCTCCAATTCACCTCTCGAGGTAAGTTTTTTCTGGGGATCATTCCTTCCAATCGTTCCATCAAGTAAAAGGTGGACCCTAGCACTTCTTCATCCTCACATACAGCGATCATCTCCGGGACATAGGAGAAATGTGCCTTTAATTTCTTTTGAAGATAATATTCCCGCGGCATGTTATGCGCTCCTGCAGCTTTTTTCCCCAAAGGAGCTCTGCGCAGGATCAGGTCTTGATTCTCAAACTGCAGACGATAGGTCCAGTTGGAGGCACCCCCTGAGAATTGAGTGACCTTGGGATTTCCTTCCAAGCCTTGCATGTGCTCATTGATCCATGGAAGCAGTCGATTCATTTCCAATTCCTCGCCGGGTCGCTGCTCCTTTTCCATGTTTATGAAAGGTATTTTTTAAACTCCAATCGGGAGATCATTCGGCGGTGAACTTCATCAGGACCATCCGCCAGCCGTAGCGCCCTGGCCTGAATAAAAAAGCTGGTCAGTGGAAAATCATCTGAAAGGCCGGCTCCTCCGTGAATCTGCATGGCCATATCAGTCACTTGCTGTAATACATTTGGAGCAACCACCTTGATGGCAGAAATTTCAGTCATGCTTTCCTTAACTCCCACCTGGTCTATTTTCCAGGCAGCATAGTGTGTTAGCAACCTGGCCTGATCAATATCAATGCGCGCTTTCGCAAACCGTTCGGAGTTTCCACCGAGCTGCGCCAGTAATTTTCCAAATGCCTGACGGGTGCCACTCCGAATAATTGCAAGCTCCAGAGCTCTCTCTGCCGCACCAATACAACGCATGCAGTGATGAATTCTTCCGGGTCCCAACCTGCCCTGAGCAATCGCAAAACCGGCACCAAAATCCTGGATGAGATTTTCCCTAGGTATCCGAACATTTTTAAAATGCACCTCCCCATGCCCGGCCGGTGGATCGTACGCTCCGAATGTGGTTAGCATACGCTTAATTTTTACACCGGGGGTATCCAGCGGTACTATCACCATGCTGTGTTGCTGGTGCTTGTTCTCAGAACCTTTCGTCTTCCCCATCACAATGGCCACTTTCGCATCTGGGTGTCCCAGCCCTGTAGACCACCACTTTTTTCCGCTAATGATAATTTCGTCCCCATCCGGTTCGATAGAGGTTTCAATATTGGTCGCATCTGAGGAAGCTACATCCGGCTCGGTCATGCAGAAGACGGATTTTATTTCACCTTCCAGCAATGGAGTAAGCCATTGCGCTTTTTGCTCCTCACTTCCAAAATGATAGAGCACTTCCATATTCCCGGTATCGGGTGCATTGCAATTAAATATCTCTGCAGAGTTGTACACTCGTCCCATCTCTTCCGCAAGGGGAGCGTATTCAAGCACACTCAGACCCTGTCCTAACTCTGGGTCTGGTAAGAAGAGATTCCAGAGTCCTGCTTCTTTGGCCTTACTTTTTAGGTCTTCAAGCTGTGGGTGCTCAGTCCACCTTTGCCATTTACCATCGGCATTGTGCTCCTTATGGTATTCAATGTATTCCCTTTCGAAGGGAAATACATGCTCCTTCATAAAGGCTTTTAATTTTTCAAGATATTCCTGAGATCGTTGGGATGGTTGAAAATTCATATTGAATGACTAAAACTTTCGAAGCATTTTGGTAGTCATAAATGGCATCATGAGCTTAAAGAAATACCAGGGCCAAAATGGAACGTAGGTATTCGCTTTTTCTCTGTTGATTGCTTTTACAAGAAGTTTTGATCCTTTATTCAAACTGATAATAAAAGGTGGCTTTTTACCTATATTATCTGTCATTTCAGACTCTATATAGCCAGGAAAAATGGACGATACTTTTATGGGTTTTTTTAATACATCAATTCGGACGCCTTCTGCCAGACTTTTAAGTCCTGCTTTGGTTGCAGCATAAACGGTCATCGCAAACGGATAACCTCTGAAGGCAGACATAGATGAAATAGCTACCAGGTGCCCATGATTTTGCTCCCTGAAAATTTCCATTGCAGCCTCCATCTGACTGATTGCTCCACAGAAATTAGTGACGGCAGTTTGCATGTTCGCTTCAGCATGTCCTTTGCCCAATGATGCACCTTTTCCCATCCCAGCATTAACAATCACCCGATCCAGCTGTTCTCCAACGTCATGAAAATCCTGATTGAACCCTTTGAAAACATCGAAAACCTGTTGGGCATTGGTCACATCCAATGATCGCAGAAAGACTTTGCAATCGGGATTGATTTCATGAAGTTCTTTTTTCAACGCCTCCAGGTTTTCAACTCTTCGTGCACACAAGGCCAGGTTGCATCCTTGTTTCGCAAACTCCTTTGCCATGCCTTTTCCCAGGCCAGAGCTTGCACCCGTTATCAGTATGTTTTTTCGCTTCAATTTGATCGCTTTTGAGAATGTCTCTCAAAATAATTCTTAATATCAACATTTCAATGATACAGGAATATTATTCACATGTATAATGATTCATAATGACTAAAAACAAAAAAATCCTCTTCATGATGAAGAGGATTTGATCTCATGTTGAATATCTATTTAAATAGAATCAATGATCTGATTTAAACTTTGACTTGGACGCATCGCGCCTGTTGCCTTTTCTTCATTTGGCTGATAGTATCCACCTATGTTTACAGGATCCCCTTGTGCGGCAAGTAGCTCTTCGTTGATTTTATCCTCATTAGCAGCTAATTGTCTGTAGACATCTTCAAAAGCTGCTTTTAACTCAGCATCTTCATCCTGATTAGCCAACATCTCCGCCCAGTACATTGCAAGATAGAAATGACTACCTCGATTGTCAATTTCATTCACCTTTCTGGATGGAGACTTGTTTTCCTCCAGTAATTTAGATGTGGCATTATCCAATGCTTCACCTAACACTTTCGCACGCTTATTGTCATACTTTTCACCTAGATGATCGAGCGATACTGCTAAAGCTAAAAACTCTCCCAATGAATCCCATCTGAGGTGACCTTCCTCCACAAACTGCTGGACGTGCTTAGGAGCTGATCCGCCAGCCCCTGTTTCAAATAGCCCTCCGCCATTCATCAGAGGAACGATTGAAAGCATTTTGGCACTGGTTCCCACTTCCAAAATCGGGAAAAGGTCTGTCAGATAATCTCTAAGAACATTCCCGGTTACTGAGATGGTATCCTGGCCTTTTCTTATTCTATCTACTGAAAACTTGGTAGCCTCCACTGGAGACATAATGTGAATTTCCAGACCTGAAGTATCGTGATCCTTCAAATAGGTTTCTACTTTTTTAATCAGCTCAGCATCATGAGCTCTGTTTTTATCTAACCAGAAAACAGCAGGAGATCCTGTTGCTCTGGCTCGGTTCACTGCCAGCTTCACCCAATCCTGGATTGGTGCATCTTTTACCTGGCACATTCGGAAAATATCTCCGGTGTGTACCTCTTGTTCAAGAAGCACATTTCCATCTGCATCCACCACATGAACTTTCCCAGGCTTATCAAACTGGAATGTTTTATCATGCGAACCGTACTCTTCTGCTTTCTGCGCCATCAAACCAACGTTTGGTACACTTCCCATGGTAGTAGGGTCATAAGCTCCGTTCTTTTTACAGTCATCAATCACTGCCTGGTAAACACCAGCATATGAGCGATCCGGAATGACCGCTTTTGCATCCTGCGTTTTGTTGTCTTTATTCCACATCTGACCCGATGTTCGGATCATCGCTGGCATAGATGCATCAATGATTACATCACTTGGCACATGTAGGTTGGTGATTCCTTTGTCGGAATTTACCATTGCCAATGCAGGACGAGTTTCATACAGCTTTTCAATGTCCCCCTCGATCTCTTTTCTTTTCGCCTCTTCCAGCGATTGAATCTTATTATAAACATCCCCGATTCCACTGGTAGGGTCAACACCTAATTCTTTGAACAGGTCAGCATGCTTTTCAAATACATCTTTGTAATACACCTCTACAGCTGCGCCAAAGATGATCGGATCTGAGACCTTCATCATGGTGGCTTTCATGTGTAGTGAGAAAAGAATGTTTTTTTCCTTGGCGTCCTCAATCTCCTTCTCGATGAATGACTTCAGCTTGAACATATTCATCACAGAGGCATCAATGACCTCACCTGCCTGGATCGGAAAGCTTCGCTTTAAGTCTACAGTTTCTCCATCCTGACCATGGAATTTGATTTTCACATGTGTTTCATTCGCAACAGTGGTAGATTTTTCACTTCCATAAAAATCTCCTTCACTCATGCTCGCCACATGTGATTTAGAATCGGCACTCCACTCACCCATGGAATGAGGGAATTTTCTCGCAAAGTTTTTTACTGCTTTTGGTGCTCTTCGATCTGAGTTACCTTCCCTTAGCACTGGGTTTACCGCACTGCCTTTAACCTTATCGTATCGCGCCTTAATGTCCTTCTCCTCATCGGTTTTTGGCTCTACTGGGTAGTCTGGCAAAGGATACCCCTGAGATTGAAGCTCTTTAATAGCAGCGAGTAGCTGAGGAATGGAGGCACTAATATTCGGAAGTTTAATAATGTTGGCTTCAGGCGTTTTTGCGATTTCCCCTAATTCTGTAAGTGCATCCCCAATCCTTTGATCTTCAGATAGGAATTCAGGAAAAACGGCAATAATCCTCCCTGCTAAGGATATATCTCTTGTTTCGACTTCTACGCCAGCTTTACCGGCATACGCCTGTATGATTGGTAGTAAAGATTTCGTTGCTAAAGCGGGTGCTTCGTCGGTATGTGTGTAAATAATCTTCGCCATTGATTTTTCTCTTTTTTAAATAAGGTTTAGTAACTCTCTTTTTCGTTGGGGAATTTTTGGGATTTAATGTCGGAAACGTAGTTTTCAAAAGCCTCACTCATGATCTTATTCAGATCTGCATACTGGCGTAAAAAACGTGGCTTGAAGTCTTGGGTGATGCCAAGCATGTCATGAACTACAAGTACCTGACCATCCGTATAAGGACCTGCTCCTATGCCTATCGTTGGGATGGAGATAGATTCGGAAACTTTCTTAGCGAGTTTGGAAGGTATCTTTTCCAATACAATTGCAAAACAACCCAGTTCCTCAAGAATTTTTGCATCTTCTATGAGTTTTTGAGCTTCCGCTTCTTCCTTGGCCCGTACAGTATAGGTTCCAAACTTATAAATGGATTGAGGAGTCAATCCCAGATGTCCCATTACAGGGATACCTGCAGAAAGCACACGAGTGATGCTCTCTTTAATTTCCACGCCACCTTCCATTTTTACCGCATGACCTCCCGATTCCTTCATGATACGGATACAAGACCGTAATGCCTCAGATGAGCTGCCCTGGTAACTACCAAAAGGTACGTCTACGACCACAAGTGCTCGATTAACAGCTTTCACCACAGAGGTAGCATGCCAGATCATATGATCCAGGGTGATGGGAAGTGTGGTTTCATTTCCGGCCATTACATTGGAGGCGCTATCACCAACCAATATGACATCTACTCCGGATTGGTCAATGATTTTAGCCATGGAGTAGTCATAAGCTGTTAACATTGATATTTTCTCCCCTTTGGCTTTCATTTCCTGAAGCTGATGGGTGGTTACGATTTTAACTTTTCCTTGTATACTCATGGCGTAAAAATGGATGCGCAATTTACTAAATCACGGATGGACTATAAAATGCACTAATTAGGTGTGGCATTTTATTTGATATAAATTGGAAACATTAATTCAATTGACAATGAAATTACTTTCCGTACTTTTTGTGTTTCTCGCAGCACTAATGTCTAACTGTCAGGAGCAAGTACAAAGTTCAGAAATCATCCAAATTGAATTTGGGACTAGTTTTGGCATGTGTGCGGGCTATTGTACCCAAACATTAACTATAACAGAGGGAGAAATTTCCAAAACAGTGACCCCTCGAATGGATCAGAACCTTACGGAAAAGACTTGCGGTGCTTCCTTTGATGGTTACGGCTCACTTACATCAAAAGTGAATCTTGTTGCATTTATGGGTCTTGAAGAAATCATTGGTTGTCCGGATTGTGCTGATGGTGGGGCGGAGTGGATAAAAATTACCACTCCGGAAGGGTCAAAGAAAGTGACTTATGAGTTTGAAAAAGAGCCAGATGCTTTAAAGTCTTTCATTGGTGATTTAAGAAAACTTTATGATCAATTAGGTAAATGTGAGTAGCCATCTACAATGTTCTCCCCTTACAGGCTAAATTGCCCTTCAATAATTTTTTAATGTATAAATTCCTAAATCCAAGCGATGAAAGCTCCATTCATTTCTGAATTGCAATTGCCTGTAGTAGCAGCACCTATGTTCCTCATTTCAGGACCTAAGTTGGTCATCGAATGCTGTAAAAATGGGATCGTTGGAACATTTCCGGCCTTAAATAATCGAACTTCAGAAGGGTTTGAGGAATGGTTGGTCGAGATTAAAGAAGAGCTATCTAAATGGGAAAAAGAAACTGGTAAGAAAGCAGCTCCATTTGGTGTAAACCTTATTGTGCACAAGACGAACCCAAGACTTGAGGCTGATCTGGAAATAGTTGTAAAACATAAGGTGCCTTTAGTAATCACCTCCTTAGGAGCGGTGACACAGCTTGTAGATGCGGTGCATAGTTATGGCGGTTTGGTCTTTCATGATGTAATCATGAAAAGACACGCTGAGAAAGCCGCTGAAGCAGGAGTTGATGGTTTGATTTTAGTATGTGCGGGAGCTGGTGGTCATGCAGGAACATTGAATCCAATGCCGTTTGTCGGAGAGGTTAGAGAATTCTTTGATAAGACCATTTTACTATCAGGTTGTATATCTACCGGAAGGGATGTCGCTTCATCCATACAAATGGGGGCGGATTTGGCCTATATGGGAACACGTTTTATTAATACGAAAGAAAGCGAAGCTCCGGAAGAGTACAGACAGATGATTATTAATGCAGGCGCCAGCGATATTGTTTATACAGCAGCTGTTTCTGGCGTTCATGCCAACTTTCTGAGGCCAAGTCTTGAAGCAATGGGAATCACCGAAGAAATGTGGAAGCAGAGCGCTAAAGTTGATTTTGGAGAAGAGCTTTCAAACGATGAAGCCAAAGCGTGGAAAACCATCTGGTCAGCTGGTCAGGGAGTCACAAAAATTGATGATTCTCCTGCTGTCACTGAGTTGATTAAGAGGCTAAAGACTGAATTCAAGGAAGCGGTGACAGAACAATCTAAGCTACTCGAAAAGTATTAGCTCTTCCATTTAATGCTACAACCGATACTAGGCTTCTGATCTTCAAATATTGGCTCATCTTCCAGATGGGCCTCTAAAGCATTAACCAAATCATCACCAGTGACCGGTTCAGGATTGCCGGGGGTACTTGCATCAAACCTACCACGATAAATACACTTAAGATCCTCATCAAACAAAAAGAAATCGGGTGTACAGGCCGCCTGATAGGCTTTTGCAACTTCCTGACTTTCGTCTACAAGATAGGGGAAGCCGAATTCAAACTCTTCAGCCTGAGCCTTAAGTCCTTCTGGGGCATCTTCCGGGTAATCAGTTGGATCATTCGAACATATAGCCACAAACCCAACCTTTAAATCCATGTATTGGCGAGCAATCACAGCTATTTCCTCTTCAATATTCTTAACGTAAGGACAATGGGCACATATAAACATCACTACCACACCATATTCTTTCTTCACATCTTCCAGCGTAAAGTTTTTCCCAGAGATAACATCAGGTAAATTGAAATCAGGTGCTACTGCACCAAGAGGCATCATATTCGATTCTACTGCGGCCATACTAGTTATTTGATTATTTTTAAATCTAAGCTAAAAATTAATACATCGCGATTTATGAAAAAATTCCTTCTTATACTTATATCATTTATCACCATAGAGGCAACCGTGGCACAAATCACCCCTGCACCATCCAGAACCACTGGTGGCGGACCATATGATATGACTATTATCAGAGGAGCTACTGTCATTAACGGAAATGGTGCCCCACCTATTGGACCAGTCGATATTGTGATAGAAAAAAATAAGATTACGAACGTTCAGGTGGTAGGTTACCCTGGAGTAGAAATAAATCCAGACCGAAGACCAAAACTGGAAGGAAATGGAATAGAGATCGATGCAGAAGGCATGTATGTGCTTCCCGGATTTGTTGATATGCACGGACACATTGGGGGCACCAGTCAGGGTACTCCTGCAGAATATGTTTTCAAACTTTGGCTAGCACATGGGATTACTACTGTCAGAGACCCATCAGCTGGGAACGGGTTGGATTGGGTGCTGAGACACAAGACTCGTAGTAACAAAAATGAAATTGCAGCTCCCCGCATTCTTGCCTACACTTCATTCGGTCAAAACTTAGAGGACATTGAAGTTGTAAGAAATCTGCCTGGGGAAAGATCGGTTGGGATCGAAGTATTAAAAGGGCCTATCACCAATGCTGAAGAAGCCATCTCCTGGGTTCGAGCTAATTATCGAAGAGGTGCTGATGGCATTAAGTTCTTTGGAGCCTCACCAGAAGTGATGGCAGCTGCACTACAAGAAAATAAAAGATTAGGATTACGGTCTGCATGCCACCATGCCCAGCTAAATGTGGGCTGGTGGAACGTGCTAAACTCTGCTGAAGCCGGCCTTACGACTATGGAGCATTGGTACGGGTTGCCAGAAGCCTTGTTCGATGATCGAATCGTTCAGGATTATCCGGTTGATTACAATTATCAAAATGAGCAACATCGCTTTGGAGAAGCAGGAAAACTTTGGAGACAAGCGGCAGAACCTTACTCCGATAAATGGAATGAAGTAATGAACCGATTACTTGAATTGGATTTTACATTGGATCCTACATTCAACATATATGAAGCCAGTCGTGACCTTATGCGTTCGCGAAATGCCGATTGGCATAAAGACTATACACTCCCATCTCTTTGGAAATTTTACCAACCAAGCAAGGTGTCTCATGGGTCTTATTGGCACTTTTGGGGCACGGAGGAAGAGGTGGCCTGGAAGGAAAACTACAAACTCTGGATGACGTTTGTGAACGAATACAAAAACAGAGGAGGAAGAGTGACCACCGGATCTGACTCAGGTTTCATTTTTCAGCTCTATGGTTTTGCTTATATCCGTGAGCTGGAATTGCTGAGAGAGGCTGGATTTCATCCGCTTGAGGTTATCCGCTCAGCTACCTTGATGGGAGCTCAGGCACTTGGGGTGGAGAAGGAGATTGGCACAATCGAAAAAGGAAAATTGGCTGACCTGGTAATTGTAGAGGAGAATCCATTGGCTAATCTGAAAGTACTGTACGGAACAGGAGCGATCAAATTAACCGAAGACAATGAAGTCACCAGAGTCGGTGGCGTGAAGTATACCGTAAAGGATGGGGTGGTTTATGATGCAAAAGAACTGCTAGAGGATGTGAGAGAAATGGTGAAAGAGGCCAAAAACGGAGAAGAACTGAAACAACCTGGATACCCAAATTGGAAAGAGTAAATATCATGATATATAAATTCCTTTTAATACTTTTAATCACATTAATCAGCTGTCAATCGGGTAGCAATCGAGTAGACACTCAAGATCAAAAGCCTATTGCTCAAGCGAAAGACCCCACTAAAATCTACAACCTAATGGGCGAAGAGCTACCTCCCAAGCAATTAACGGAAGAGGCACGAGCTACACACGAGAAAAATCTCTATGAAGCCAGGTCCAATTATGAAGCTAATCCGGATAGCCTGGAACTTATCATCTGGTATGGTCGCAGATTGGCTTACCTGGGTAGATATTTAGAGGCCATTGATGTCTATACGGCAGGGTTAGAAAAATTTCCAACATCATACAAATTGCGCAGACACAGAGGTCATCGCTATATCACCACTCGCCAACTTGAAAAAGCAGTCAATGATTTTGAAATGGCAGCTTTTTACAGCGTGAATGTTGAAAATGCAATTGAGCCGGATGGATTGCCTAACAAGCTAAATAAGCCTCTTGGTAATGATAAATTCAATATTTGGTACCATTATGGATTGGCTCATTACCTCAATGGAAGGTATGACAAAGCGATTTCAGCGTACAAAAAATGCATGGAGTTTAGCGACAATGATGACTTGCTGAGCGCTACCTCCTATTGGCTATACATGACTTATAATAAAATTGGCAATGCAGAGCTAGCAGATCAGTTACTAGTAGCTATTGATGACAACATGGAAATCATTGAAAATGATGTTTATTTAGATCTCTTGCTGTTATTTAAAGGAGAGAAAAAAGCAGAAGCGTTATTAAAGCGTGCCTTTCCTGAAGATGGGAAAATCGATCCCACCCTTGGATATGGAATCGGTAACTGGTATCAGCAACAAGGAAATACGGAAAAAGCCAATGAAATTTTCCTGAGAATACTTGATAGTCCGAGCTGGGATGCTTTCGGATACCTGGCGGCAGAAGCCGAGCTTACTGCTGCATTTCCTGTCCCAGTCTCCTGATCTCGTTTCTCAGCTGGATAGCGACATTTGGATAATCCGTGATGATACCATCTACACCTGCATTTAGCATCTTGATCATATCCTCCCTGCTATTGACTGGATATGCGTGAACCTCATAGCCTTTTGCATGCATTTGAAAAACGCGTCGGGGGGAAAGTGTCTCCCACTGTGGGTTGATGGCTTTCATTCGGTTACTTTCCTTTGCTCGGCCCATATGTATTCTCGTCTCTAGGTAGAACGCAATCAATGGTGCTGAATCCTCCCCTACAATTAGAGCTTTTGTTTGAATGTAGGGATCCAGTTCATGCACTTCATCCAAATATTTAGGCTCATAGGATTGTAGAATGATCCAATCCTCTCCATTTTCTTCACTCATCACAACCTCCACCAGTTTTTCTGCAAAATCATGGTAGTGCGGATGATCCATGTGCTTAATCTCAATCAGCACAGTTACTTCACCATTAATCAAATCCAGCACCTCTTTCAAAGTAGGAATTCGCTGATCGGCATAATGTGAATCGTACCAGGAGCCTACATCAAATTGTTTGATTTCTTCTAGGGTATAATCATGCACATCCCCAGTGACCGGATTTCCTAATGTATCACGTGCAACACGATCCAGTCGTTGATCATGAAAAACAATGATCTCTTCATCTTTTGTATGACGAACATCCAGTTCTATTTGATCAACCCCAAGATCCAGAGCTTTTTCAAAAGCAGCCATGGTGTTTTCAGGAGCCAGACCAGATGCTCCCTTGTGAGCAATTATCTGAAACTCTTTCCCTTCCAGTCGGTCGATAGACGTACTGGCGAACAGGTTTCGATAAAACCATGGTTCGAATAAGGAGAATGCTCCAAACAAAATGAAAAAAGGCGCGGAGTAAAGAAGAAATTTCTTAGTCATCAGGTGTGATTATTTAACCGCAAAAGTTAGTAAAAAAGTACTAAATACTACTGTTTTTAGGTTCTACCAATTTCAACCCAAGTTCATCCAGCTGATCTTGGGATATCTTGCTTGGCGAATCGATCATGACATCTCGTCCTGAATTGTTCTTAGGAAATGCGATAAAATCACGGATACTTTGCTCTCCAGCCATGATTGCACACATTCTATCAAATCCATACGCGATACCTCCATGTGGTGGAGCGCCATATTCGAAAGCACCCATCAAAAAGCCAAACTGCTCTTCAGCTTCCTCTTTACTGAACCCTAAAACCTCAAACATTTTAGCCTGAAGCTCCCGATCATGAATACGAATAGATCCGCCACCTGCTTCCACTCCATTGATAACCATATCGTAAGCATTTGCCCTGATAGCTCCCGGATCTGAGTCTAGTTTGTCAACATCTTCTGGTTTTGGAGCAGTAAATGGGTGGTGCATTGCATGATATCGCTGGGTTTCTTCATCCCATTCCAGCAATGGAAAATCCAATACCCATGCAGCTGCTACTTTATTTTTATCTCTCAACCCAAGACGTTCGCCCATCTCAAGTCGAAGCTCATTGAGTGCTTTTCTTGTTTGATTGGTTTCTCCTGCCAGAATCAACATCAGGTCACCGGGCTTGGTACTAAACTTCTCAGCCCAACCTTTAAGTGCTTCCTGATCAAAGAATTTATCTACAGATGATTTGAAAGAACCGTCTTCGTTGTGTTTCACATAGACAAGCCCCTTGGCTCCAATCTGTGGTTTTTTCACAAAATCGGTTAAAGCATCTAGTTGCTTTCTGGAATAATCTGCACATCCTTCCGCATTAATCCCGACAACCAGTTCGGCACTATCAAATACCACAAACCCCTTGCCCTGAGCAAGGTCATTCAGCTCACAGAACTCCATTCCAAATCGCAGGTCAGGTTTATCAGAACCGTACTTAGTCATGGCTTCATCATAGCTTATTCGCTGGAAATCACCCAACTCAATGCCTTTAATTTCTTTATAAAGGAACTTGGTCATGCCTTCAAAAGTCTGAAGCACATCTTCCTGCTCCACAAAAGCCATTTCACAGTCAATCTGAGTAAACTCAGGCTGACGGTCTGCTCTCAGATCCTCATCACGGAAACACTTCACGATCTGAAAGTAACGATCCATGCCTGCTACCATCAAAAGCTGTTTAAATGTTTGTGGCGATTGAGGCAATGCATAAAATTCATTTTCATTCATGCGAGAAGGCACTACAAAATCACGGGCCCCTTCTGGTGTGGATTTGATGAGATAAGGAGTTTCTACCTCAACGAATGCCTCTTTATTTAAATACTCGCGCACCTTCTGCATCATAGTGTGTCGAAGCTGCAGCTTTTCTCTCACCGGATTTCTACGAATATCGAGATAGCGATATTTCATACGAAGATCTTCTCCTCCATCGGTCTCGTCCTCGATTGTAAAAGGAGGAACTTTAGAGCCATTTAGAACCTGAAACTCATTTACTCGAATCTCAATATCACCCGTCGGCATCTTATCGTTCTTTGAATAACGCTCTACAACCTCTCCTGTGGCTTTTACAACAAACTCCCGACCCACTTTCTTAGCCTGATCAATGATGGCCTGCTCTGTGACTCCCTCTTCAAAAATAAGCTGAGAAATTCCGTATCGATCCCTAAGATCTATCCATACCACGCCTCCTTTATCTCGTTGTTTTTGTACCCAGCCGGTTAGCGTAACGGTATTCCCAACATGTTCCGATCGTAATTCTCCACAAGTATGTGTGCGTAGCATAAAATTTCTTCCGTTTAAATCAAATGAGGCGCAAAGGTAGGCTTCTCAGCTGAAAATAGCGATCTACTTTATAGCTTTGAGGTCATGAAACAATACCTTTTTTTAAGTCTTCTCTCATTACCTCTTTTATTGGCTGCTCAAACGAAAATGATCACCCATAAAGTCAATGATGAAATTTCATATATGGTGCCAGAATCCTTTACTCTCATGAGCAAAGGTGATCGTATTGAAAAGTATGTTTCATCGCGTGAGCCACTGGCCATGCATGCTTCCATAGATGGAGAGATAAACTTTGGGGTGAACTGGAACCCTATGCAGTGGATGGATGGTGATGAACAAATGATCCATGACTTTTATAAAGCCAGCATCCTCAGCATGTTTAATGAGGTTGAGTTTATTCAGGATGAGATTAAAGAGGTAAACGGAAAAAAGTTTGTTGTTTTTGAATTTGTCTCCTTACTGAGCAGTGAAAACGCTTTTTCCAATACGTCTTCCCGAAACTATACATACATTCAATACACCTCATATAATGACCAGGTTTTACTATTCAATTTTGCCTGTAAGGCACGGTTAATGAGTCAGTGGCAGTCCATTGCAAATGAAATCATGAATAGTGTTAATGTGAAGGAGAAATAATGGGTCTTAGTATTTACAGTGACGAACATTTCATGAAGCAAGCCCTAAATGAGGCTGAAAAAGCTGCTGAAGAGGGTGAAGTACCCATTGGTGCAGTAGTAGTTTGTGAAAATAGAATTATTGCCAAAGATCATAATCGGGTAGAGCGACTCAATGATGCAACTGCACATGCAGAAATGCTGGCAATAACAGCTGCTCAGAATCATTTAGGATCTAAATACCTCAATGAATGTGCCTTGTTTGTGACACTGGAGCCCTGCAGTATGTGTGCTGGTGGACTTTTCTGGACTCAAATTGGCCGAATAGTTATAGGTGCTCTTGATAAGGAAAGAGGATTCTCCAATTATAGTAAAGACATC
This sequence comes from Ekhidna sp. ABH4_415, assembly GCF_056161305.1. NCBI lineage: Bacteria > Pseudomonadati > Bacteroidota > Cytophagia > Cytophagales > Reichenbachiellaceae > Ekhidna > Ekhidna sp. ABH4_415. The sequence goes on along the minus strand of NZ_JBSWYW010000001.1, from coordinate 483,036 downwards.
ATTCATCCAAAGACGGATTTGAAGCTGGGAGTAATGGCAAATGAAAGTGAACTTTTAATTAAAGATTTTTTTAAAAAGCTCAGAGGCAACTAAACATCACTCATCCTTGTTATCTTCACAAATCATTTTTTAGAACCTAAAATAAATCACATAATTATGGCTTTTGAATTACCAAACCTACCCTATGCACACGATGCATTAGAACCACACATTGATGCAAAAACCATGGAAATACATCATGGTAAGCACCACGCAGGGTATGTATCAAAGTTAAATGCCGCTATTGAAGGAACTGATCTTGCCGGGAAATCTTTGGAAGATTTGGTGAAAAATCATTCTGATAATGGTGCGGTTAGAAATAATGGTGGTGGCCACTGGAACCACTCACTATTTTGGGAAGTGATGGCTCCAAACGGTGGCGGGGAGCCATCAGGAGCACTTGCCGATGCAATAAATTCAGCTTTTGGATCTTTTGATAAATTCAAAGAAGCATTCAGTAATGCTGCAGCTACACGATTTGGTAGTGGTTGGGCATGGCTTTGCAAAAAAGATGACGGCTCATTAGAAGTTTGCTCAACCCCAAATCAGGACAATCCTTTGATGCCGGATGCCGGATGCTCAGGCACTCCAATTCTAGGTTTGGATGTATGGGAACATGCCTATTACCTAAATTATCAAAACAGAAGACCAGACTACATCAATGCATTCTTTAATGTGATCAACTGGGATGCTGTGAGTGAGAAATTTGCAGGATAATTGATAATTAAATTTTCGATCTATATTTGCAATCAGAAATGAGAACGCAACAACTACATCATCATACACATCATACCCACTTCACCGAAGAGGTAAGAAGATGATGCTGTAGTTTTATAAAATAAACACTAAGGCCCGTCGGATTACCGTCGGGCCTTTTTTGTTGGTCACTACGTGACAGGAATTTAATGAGAATGAGAATCAGATAAACTACAATTGAACCAATAAAAAAATATCATTCCACCAAACAATCCCCCCTTTGGAGGGGATTAGGGGAGGTAAAACCAAACTAAAATGAATCAAGTACTGAAAATAGCTATACAAAAGAGTGGTAGACTCAACGAGAAAAGCATGGGCCTGCTCAAAGAGTGCGGAATCAAAATCAACAATGGTGGCAAGTTAATGTCTACGGCTTCCAATTTTCCTTTGGAAGTATTCTACCTCAGAGATGATGATATTCCGCAATATGTAGCAGAGGGTGTTGCTGATATTGGAATCGTTGGCGAAAATGAATTTCTGGAAAAAGATGAACAGGTTGATATCATTAACCGTCCTGGGTTTTCCAAATGCCGACTTTCACTGGCCGTTCGAAGAGAAGAAAAGTATAACGGCATTGAGTGGTTTGAAGGCAAGAAAATTGCAACCAGCTATCCGGTAATTCTGCGAAAGTTCTTAGAAGAAAAAGGAATCAATGCCACCATCGAGGAAATCAGCGGTAGTGTAGAAATAGCCCCGGGCATTGGTTTAGCTGAGGGCATATTCGATATTGTGAGTACCGGCAGCACACTATTGGCTAATGGTCTGAAAGAAGTGGAAGTGGTGCTGCGAAGTGAAGCTCTTTTAATTTCCAATCGAAATCTCAGCTCCGAACAGAAAGGATTACTAGATAAACTACTTTTCAGAATCGAGGCGGCAAAATCGGCGAAGCAGAACAAATACATTTTGCTCAATGCACCGAACGATAAACTGAAGGAGATTATTTCCTTGTTGCCAGGAATGAGAAGCCCTACCGTACTGCCACTTGCGGATGAAGGATGGAGCAGCGTGCATAGTGTAATCAAAGAGGATGATTTCTGGGAAGTCATCGACCAGCTAAAAGAAAAGGGAGCTGAAGGCATTTTAGTTTGTCCGATAGAAAAAATGATAGTTTAAAAATCCAATTTCCCCTTCTGGAGGGGGATAAAGGGGGAGGAAAAATGAAAACAATAAAATACCCACAAACATCTCAATGGCTATCGCTCTGCACGCGACCAACCTTTGATATTTCAGAGTTGGAAAACACGGTAAAAGGCATTTTAGCCGATGTAAGAGAGAGAGGAGATGAGGCTCTTCTTGAAATGGGGAAAAAGTTTGATGGCGTTGAGTTAGATACGCTAGAGATTAACCTAAATGATCAATCATTTGAAATAGATGAGAAGCTAGCAGAGGCAATAAAGATTGCAGGGAAGAACATTGAAACGTTCCACCTTTCGCAGAAAGAAGATGTGCTCAAAGTAGATACCATGGAAGGGGTCAGCTGCTGGCGCAAAAGTGTAGCGATTCAAAATGTTGGACTTTACATACCGGGAGGATCTGCTCCATTGTTTTCTACGCTACTAATGCTGGCAATCCCTGCTAAAATTGCAGGATGCAAAAACATTGTTGTTTGTACTCCACCTACAAAAAATGGAAAACTTAACGAAGTTATTGACTGGACGTGTCAGCTATTAGGAATTGAAAAAATCTATTTGACCGGAGGCGCTCAGGCAGTGGCGGCCATGACTTTTGGTACGGAAACCATTCCGAAAGTAGACAAGATCTTCGGTCCTGGAAATCAATATGTGACGGCTGCCAAACAACTTGCTCAGAATTACGGTGTAGCAATAGATATGCCTGCAGGACCCAGTGAGGTTTTGGTGATAGCTGACGACACAGCATATCCTGAATTTGTCGCAGCTGACCTGTTATCTCAAGCAGAGCACGGACCGGACAGCCAGGTGGTTTTAGTCAGTGATTCTGAAAAGCTCATTTCGGAGGTGAATGATGAAATCACAAAACAGGTCATAGACTTGCCAAGAAAAGATATTGCATTAAAGGCACTGAAAAACAGTCAATCGATTCTAGTGAAAGATTTAAATGAGGCAGTGGCCTTTAGTAATGCATATGCTCCTGAACACTTAATAATCGCTACCGAAAATGCCGAAGAACTAGGTGAGCAGATTACGATTGCCGGAAGTGTATTTCTAGGCAACTGGAGCTGTGAGAGTGCTGGAGATTACGCCAGCGGCACCAATCATACCCTACCTACCAATGGATATGCAAGAAACTATAGTGGGGTTTCTCTTGATAGCTTTGTGAAAAAGATTACGTTTCAAAAATTATCTAATGAGGGGATACAAAATCTTGGACCGGCTATTGAAAAAATGGCCGAAGCAGAGCAGCTGTACGCCCACAAGAATGCGGTGAGTTTGAGACTTAAACGATTAAAAGATTGAGGAATTTTAGATTGATTCGATTTACAATTCAATCGAAAAAAATCTACAATCCACAATTCAATAAATTGAAATGACATGTTCAACATAAATAAAATAACACGCGAAAACGTCAAGAAACTCAAGCCCTACTCCAGTGCGAGGGACGAGTTTGATGGCGTTGCTGAAGTATCCTTGGATGCCAACGAAAACCCATTTGGTTTTGGTTTAAATCGCTATCCGGATGGAACATTGAGTGCCTTGAAAGCAGCTATCGCTAAGTATCGGAATGTGGAGATCCCTCGATTAATCTTCGGCAATGGAAGCGATGAGTTGATAGACTTGCTCATTCGTGCTTTTTGTGAGCCGGATCAGGACAAAGTCATGGTCTTCCCTCCAACCTTTGGCATGTACAAAGTAGCAGCTGATGTAAATAATGTGGAGGTGATCGAAGAGTCTCTGACTGAAGATTTTCAAATAGACTTTGAAAAGCTACAACCAAAACTTACTGATGAGAACTTGAAGCTAATATGGATCTGCTCACCCAACAACCCAACGGGAAATTGCATCAACAAAGAAACCATCCTTTCCATCACTGCAGCATTCTCAGGCCTAGTGGTTGTAGATGAGGCATACATCGATTTCGGAGGAGAAAGCCTTGTGCAACAAGACATCTCCAACTTATTCATTCTCCAAACCTTTTCAAAATCGATGGGACTTGCCGGGGCAAGATTAGGTGTCGGGCTTGGGTCTTCAGAAGTGATTGATGTATTAAACAAAATCAAACCGCCTTACAACGTCAATACATTAACGCAAGAAAAAGCGATTGATGTGCTGAATAGGCCTGAGCTGATCAAGAAACAGGTTTCTATCTTGATTGAAGAGCGAGAAAAAATGGAGCAAACATTGAAGGACATTCCTTCAGTGAAAAAGATCTACCCTTCGGATGCCAACTTTCTATTAGTTGCTTTTGAAGATGCTCAAAAAACCTATGCAGACCTGAAGGCAAAAGGCATTGTGGTTCGTGATCGATCCGGTCAGGTGCCAGATACTTTACGAATCACGATTGGAACGCCATCTGAAAATCAACGACTCATTGCTGCTCTCAAAAAAGAAAATTATGAGGAAACAGGCAGAATTGGCCGATGCGTTCGTGCTACCTCAGAGACAAAAATTAAGATTGAAGTCAATCTTGATGATCCGTCTAATACGTCCATATCTACTGGAGTAGCATTTTTCGATCACATGCTGGATCAGATAGCAAGACATGGCGCTATCGGATTATATGTAGAGGTAGAAGGGGATATTGAAATCGATACACATCACACTATTGAGGATACAGCACTTGCCTTAGGTACCGCTTTTAATGATGCACTTAAGGATCGTAAAGGAATAGAGAGATACGGTTTCCTGCTCCCAATGGATGATTGTCTAGCACAGGTTGCGATCGATTTTGGTGGCCGACCGTGGCTGGAGTGGGATGCAACTTTTGATGCGACACATGTGGGAGAAATGCCAACAGAGATGGTTTCTCACTTCTTTAAGTCATTTTCAGATACAGCAAGATGTAATCTAAATGTGAAAGCGGAAGGTGAGAATGACCATCACAAAATCGAGTCGATATTCAAGGCATTCACCCGTGCCATTAAAATGGCTGTGAGAAAAGATGACAGTGGAGTGATGCCGAGTACGAAGGGAGTTCTTTAGAATTGATAATGAACAATTAATAATTGACAATTGATAGCTATAGTAAAATACAATGCGGGCAATATCCGATCAGTGAAAAATGCACTTGACCACATTGGTGTTGAGTCTGTGATCACAGATGATCCTGATACATTGAGAGCTGCTGAAAAAGTTATTTTTCCTGGTGTGGGAGAGGCCGGGACAGCTATGAGTTACTTGAAGGAAAGAGGACTGGATGAAGTCATTATTTCATTGGAGCAGCCTTTTCTGGGTATTTGCTTAGGCATGCAATTGATGTGCGCACATTCGGAGGAAAAGGACACCAGGTGTTTGGGTATTTTCAAGGAGAACGTTCGTAAGTTTCCTCCAAAGGGAATTGTGCCACATATGGGTTGGAATGATTTTACTAAAGTAGAAGGACCGCTATTTGAAGGACTAACTAATGAGAGTAACATGTACTTTGTGCATAGTTACTATGCTGAAGTAGGAGAGGATACGATAGGTGAAACGGAGTACCTGGTGCCATTTACATCAGCATTACAAAAGGATAACTTCTTTGGAGTGCAATTTCATCCAGAGAAGTCAGCGGATGTGGGGCAAATGTTATTGAAGAATTTTCTTGATTTACGATTTTAGTTTTAATGAGCTGCTTAATGAAAAATCGAAAAAATCTAAAATCTTTCAATCTAAAAATTGAATCATGCGAATAATACCAGCCATAGACATCATCGAAGGAAAGTGCGTGCGCCTATCCAAAGGTGATTACGACACAAAAAAAATTTACAATGAAGACCCGCTTGAGGTTGCTCAGCAATTTGAAGATGCAGGGCTTCAGTATTTACATCTGGTTGATCTCGATGGTGCGAAAGCCAAACACATTGTCAACTGGAAAGTTTTGGAGAAACTGGCATCAAAAACACAGCTGAAAATAGATTTTGGAGGAGGCATCAAGTCAGATGAAGATCTGCGCATTGCTTTTGAAAGTGGTGCACAGCAAATCACCGGAGGAAGTATCGCTGTGAAGGAGCCCGTAAAATTTACTTCATGGATCACAGCTTATGGTGCCGAAAAAATCATCCTGGGTGCAGATGCTATGGATGGAAAGATAGCTGTATCCGGTTGGCAGGAGGAATCTGACCTTGAAATTGAAAGTTTCATTCAAGACTATGTAACGAAAGGAATTGAATATGTGATTTCTACAGACATCTCTAAGGATGGCATGCTGGAAGGACCTTCGTTTGATTTATATCAGTCCATTCTTGAGAAGCTGCCGGATTTGAAACTGATTGCTAGTGGTGGCGTGTCAAACATAGATGATTTGGTGAAATTGAAAGAACAGGGACTCGAAGGAGCGATTGTAGGGAAAGCGATTTATGAAGGATTTATTCGATTAGGTGATTTGAAAGAATTATTCGATTAATAAATCAATGATATTATGACTGCTGATAAATTGAAAAAACGAACCTTGAAATTCGGGGTTGACATTGCCCTTTTTTGCAAAATCATATACCCTGATTCATTGCTTAGAGCGTATGCGAATCAACTCATTAGGGCTTCCAGTTCTGTTGGAGCTAACTATCGAGCGGCCTGCAGGGCAAAGTCAGGAAAGGATTTTATTAATAAGCTCAAAATTGTGGAAGAAGAATGCGATGAATGCATGTTTTTTTTAGAATTAATTAAAGAGTTGAAACCTGACAGTCAATCATCTATAGATCCCTTATGGAACGAGGCAAATGAAATTCTATCAATCATTGTTGCTTCAATAGGCACTACAAGGAGGAGTTTGAACAAATCGAAAAAATCTTAAAATCCAATTAATCGAATGACTCTCAAGAAGCGAATCATACCGTGCTTAGACATCAAAGACGGACAAACCGTCAAAGGTGTCAACTTTGTAGATATCCGAAATGCGGGTGACCCAATTGAGCTGGCGAAGCGCTATGTAAAAGAAGGTGCTGACGAGTTAGTGTTTCTAGACATAACTGCAACAGTGGAAGGAAGAAAGACCTTTGCAGCCCTCGTTGAGGAAATCGCACACGAAATCAACATTCCCTTTACTGTGGGTGGTGGTATTTCTTCTGTCGAGGATGCAGCAGTCTTAGTTAAAGCGGGTGCAGACAAAGTCAGTGTTAATTCTGCTGCGGTTAAAAGACCGGAGCTGGTTTATGAAATCGCTCATGAGTTTGGAAGTCAGTTTCTAGTGGTGGCGATAGACGCAGGTCTGGTAGATGGTGAATGGAAAGTGTTTGTAAAAGGAGGAAGAGAAGCTACCGAGATCGATGTATTTGAGTGGGCAAAGAAAGTAGAAGGACTAGGTGCTGGTGAAATATTACTTACCTCTATGCAGCATGATGGAACAAAAGCTGGTTTTGCAATAGAGTTAACAAATAAGCTTGCAAGCGATCTGAATATCCCAGTAATTGCATCAGGTGGTGCGGGCACTAGCGAGCACTTTGCTGAGGTGTTTGAGAAAACGAAAGCCACAGGTGCTTTGGCAGCCAGCGTGTTTCACTTTGGTGAGATCCCTATTCCTGATTTAAAGAAAGAATTGAGTAAACAGAATATAGAAGTTAGAATATAGAAAATATGAGTCAACAGCTATCAGCCAACAGCCAACAGCTAGTTCCCGCCATCATCCAACATGCACAATCCAACCAGGTGCTAATGCTTGGCTACATGAATGATGAGTCATTCGCAAAAACTAAAACAGAAGGAAAAGTGACTTTCTATAGTCGATCAAAGGAGCGACTTTGGACAAAAGGCGAGACTTCCGGGAACTTCTTAAATGTGGTTAGTATTCAGGAAGATTGCGATAACGACACCTACTTGATCAAAGTGATTCCTGAAGGAGACACGTGTCACAAGGGTACCTACACTTGCTTTGGGGAAAAAGAACCTGCTGGTTTCCTTCACGAATTACAAGGGGTGATCCAATCAAGAAAAGCCAACCCATCCGAGAAATCGTATACTGCGGACCTTTTCCAAAAAGGAACCAAGAAAATTGCTCAGAAAGTAGGTGAGGAAGCAACAGAAGTGATTCTGGAAGCGATGGATAACAAGAAAGATTTGCTGATTGAGGAGTCTTCTGATTTGCTATATCATTTTTTGGTCTTGCTCGAAGATCAGGGATTAAAACTGGAGGATGTAGAGGCTAAATTGATGGAGCGGCATTTGAAGAAGCACTGATCGAACGCTACTTTCTTTTGATCGAATGTTTAATTTAAAATTGAATAATATTGAGATTAAATTGTAATTTTGAGTTATGATAAATTATTCAACAGCTATAATCAAAAACATGAAATATTATCTTTTAACTGTATTATCGATCATTTTCCTTGCTTCATGCGGTAGCGATGATCCTGAAAACGCGCGACTTCAGGTAGTGCTGGTTGATGCTCCTGCTGAGTACGACCAAGTGAATGTGGATGTCCAGGAAGTCAATGTTAAACTTGATACTGGCTGGACGGATGTAAGCGATTTCGATCCGCAGGTGATGAACCTTTTGGATTTGGTCAATGGAACTGAGGCAGTTTTGGCAGATACAGACATCCCAGCTGGGAGATTGGGGGAGGTTAGGCTAGTTCTTGGTGATAACAACTCTTTGGTTATCGGTGGTGAATCCGTAGATTTAACCATTCCCTCGGGATCGGAATCAGGATTAAAAATCAAAATCAATCAGGACTTGCTAGCAGGTGTCACTTACAAGCTTATCCTGGATTTTGATGCAGCAAAGTCAATCGTAGAAACAGGAAATGGTGAGTTCAAATTAAAGCCGGTTATCAGAGCAAATATGGAAGCACAAACCGGAGCTATCTCAGGTAGTATTTCACCTGCTGAAGACGGAGTAGTTGTTTATGCCATTGTCAATGACGACAGTGTATCAACCTACAGTGATGCAGATGGACTTTTCTTAATCAGTGCACTTGAAGCTAATACCTACAATGTGGTCGCGATCAACGCAACTGATACTGTTTCAGCTGATGGAATTGAAGTTGTGGTAGGTGAAGTTGCTGACGCTGGAGAATTGGTATTTGAATAAAAATTCTGTAAAATAGAAATACTCAAAAGGCCGACAGTTATTGTTGGCCTTTTGAATTCAATTTGCTCTTAAAAATAGGAAGTTGAAATTGAAAGATGTGGAGGCTAAATTGATGAAGCGGCATTTGAAGAAGTCATAGTCTAGGACTTCTTTGGTACACCTTTTAAAAATGAATCCATCGCCTGCTTTAGGCCCTCCTTGTCTTTGATTAAGTCGCTTGAGATGGATAGTGGTGCTCCCTCTTTCAGGTGTAGTGTCCACACCACCGTTTCAATTCCCTTAGCGTTTGAAACGGTTCGCAGATACTTTTCAATGGTTTCTTTTCGCACCGATTGACTTTTACGAAAGTTTTTGATGCTGACCTGCCCATTAGATATCGAGATGGTCGTGAAGCTCCTAACCACCGCTATCGTAGTGATCAGTCCGATAAGAAGCAAGACCCAAATCAAGATATCGGACTCACTATTTCGCAGTATTAGAGCTGTTCCGAAAAATGCGCCGGGCACCAAAATCATAATATTATTAGATCTGAAAACTTCTCTTTGATCATCCATGGTTATCCTCAAACCTTAAATGTAAGGGTTGGAGAAAATTTACTGAATTGGATTTCATTAAATATTAAAAAGACTGCCTTTCCAGGCAGTCTCTCAGTTAAAATAGAATCACCACGATTCGTACTTTAAATCTTTCTTCGATCAAAGCTTAGCAGGATCGAGTTTCCCTAACCAGATCTGATTTTTTGTATCTTTAGTTGAGCCGTATCCCAGAAAGATTTTTTTCTTTCCTCCATCAATTGAAATTGAGGGTATACCTTCCGATGGAATGGCGTAAAGCAGGAACTTTTCATCACCTAATTTTTGGTAATCCTCCAGTGTTCCGGACTCAGGATCGAACTTGGCAATGGCACCAGTAAATCGTTTAACAATAGTCGTTTGGGTATATTCGATACTCCCTTCCGTCCATTTGCTTACGTATTTATTTATCTGATTTACTGTGAAGGTATTCCAAAACATATTGCCATTGGGTCCTGTGAAAATCTGTCCTTGATCTTGAAAAAACCGTGGGTCAGTATCCGGATCTATTGCACCACCGATTCCTGCTTTTTCTTTTTGCGATTCAATTCCATAGAGCCGCTTGAAAGTACCATCAGCGGCAAATTGGAACATTAACAAGCTTTTATAAAGTGGTTTTGTTGATCTGGCGTCCAGGCTCCAATCCTGCGCGTTGATGAAAATATCTCCATTAGGAGCAATATTTAGATTGCCAAATGCTACACGCTTGCCATCATATTCAACTTTCTTTTTCTGACCAGCAGGTTTCACAGAGAGTTGATTAATCTCATCCAATGTTGGACCCGCAACAAAATCCACCTTGTCGTCAGTCACTTTAAGGATTTGGAAAACATCTTGTTTGCCAGTTCCAATAGCAGCCAAAATATCCTGATGCTTTTCGTTCACATCTTTAGATTCTCCTGGCCCATAAACATATACGGACCCATCCTTTTCGTAAGCACCTAGGATCTGCCAGTTGTTGGCTTTGGTTTTAAATGTGGCTTTATTCATCAATTCACCTTTTGGAGAAAGACGGACATAGGTCCATTCATTTGGGTTTGGTGCTTGATTCACTTTAGGCTTGTATACTTTACCGCCAGCATTGGCGAAGATGACGATCATGTTTACATCACCAGTTTCAGTAATAAACCATCCACCAAAAAAATGTCTTTGCGCATAATCAAAAGACCACTCAGCTACTACTTCGCTTTCTAAATTTGGCTTGATACGATTCACTTTATATGAATCGACAATTAGTCTTTTCTTGTTTACCGTACCAGAAACATAAAGTAAATCACCGTCAGCATTGTTGTAATGCAACACATATGGATTTTGCATGGTCTTACCCACAAGCTCTTTGGCTTTTACCTTTTCTATCACCTTCGTTTCAACATCATATGTGCGACTCGTCCAGTTGTAGTTGTACGTTGCTTCCGTTTTTTCGATTTTGTTGTTCATTAATCCACCCAGTGTCAGCATGGTAGTTGTATAATCTTCGCCTTTATAGTTGGCTGGCATGGTAGCAGCATCAGTTTTTACGGTCGTTTGGTTAGCGTCATATCCTCTTACTTCGATTTCTTCTGAATGATCAGATAATAGATTTAAGTCATAATCAAAAACCAGTCGGTTTCTTTTGATAGACTTTCTTTTCACCTTGTTTACATAAACCAGCTCAAACTGCTGATTTTGATCATTGACGATAACTTCATTGGGGAAGCCGTAAAACGCAGAAAACCTACTGTCTTTTTTTGACAGATCAATGATGTTTTCTTTCTCCAGAAGCTGTGCAGGCAATTGGAAAAGCATGCACAACAATATGTGACTAGCAATAATTTTTTTCATGATGATTGATTTAAATGAATAATGATTTATTGTGATTTTTTCTCAGCAAGTACATGTTTGACCAATCCAACCACATTAGTTACACCCGTTTTTGAGTAGATACTCTTTCGATGGGATTCGACCGTGCGTTCACTAATTCCCAATTCACTAGCTATGACTGAGTTAGATTTTTCATCGAGAATTAGCTGCACGATCTCATTTTCACGTGGTGTTAATGGTACTGACATAGGCTTCCAAGATTTTCATATCAAAGTTGATTTGAATAAAAACCGGATGCATCAGGGGGTTTATGCATTTTCCACTAGGGGAATTCCCTTAGTGGAGATCATTTACGGGGATAAATCAGACTAATTGATGCTCTATCGCAAATTTGGTGAGTCCAACAAGTGTGGAGGTGCTGGTTTTGCGAAAGATGTTGCGCTTGTGTGTCTCTACGGTTTTTTCGCTAATGAAGAGCTCTTCCGCTATTTGTTTACCGGTATACTCTTTTACAACCAGAGATATTATCTCTCGCTCTCGTTCACTCAATAGCTCTTCAATTGAAGGGTACTTGATGTCGTCTACCAGCATTTTTGTAACAGCGCTACTTACAAATGTTTCTCCCGAGAACGTTTTTTCTACTGCTTCAATCAACTCATTCTGAGTAGAATGCTTAAGGACATAACTATCTGCACCGGCCTTTAATACATCTTTTACAATATGCTTTTCCTGATGCATGCTTACGGCAATAATTCCGATATCTGGATATGTTTTTTTTACTTCGACGATAAAATCCGTCCCTTTCATTTCAGGCATGTTTACGTCGGAGATTAGAATATCGATTTTAGAATTTCCGAGAATTTCTAAGGCTCGTTTTGCGGAGTTGGATGTAGCCACAATCTGGTGATTACCATGATTTTGTAACAATTCCATGATACCATCAATCATCAGCTGGTGATCATCCACGATCAAGATTTTAATTGGTCCCTTCATCTTTAAGCTACTTCAGCTTCTTGTTTCAAGTATGGTACTTCCATGATTACGGTCGTATTTTTTCTGCCGGGAGAAGTATCAAATTCAATTTCCCCATGAAGTAGGCCCAGTCGAGAGTGGATGTTTTTCCAACCATTTCCTTTTCCATTTTTAAATTGAGTCAAGTCAAATCCATCCCCATTATCTTCCACAATTAGTGAAATTCCGTGACCAATATCTGTTATGCTGATATTAAGTTTAGATGCATTGGAATATTTAATGACATTGCTAACGAGTTCCTGAATAATCCGATAGATGGCCACTTTTTGTTCATCGTCGATATTATTCTTGATATCAAAAGACTGGAACTCTACTTTAAGTCGACCATTAGCGTTGATTTGATCTTTGAGTTCATCGATGGCTTCTTCCAGGCCTTTTTGAAAGAGGGTATGAGGCATCAGGTCAAAAGCAATGTTTTTAAGCGAGCTATACATAGTGTCCAAAATGGTCTCTGATTTTTCTGGTGTCTCGCTGTTGGGATTCGTCACATTTAATTTGAGTGCGGAGATTAACTGACCAAAGTCGTCATGAAGATCCATTGCAAAGCGCTTCCGCTCCTTTTCCTGTGATTGAATAACCGCTCGAATTTGCTCTTCCTTTGACCGGGTTCGTTCTTTTTCCAGCATTACACGCTGTTTGTATTGATTTCTTTTGAACAACCAGAAACCTATAACAATAAGCCCTGCCAATAATGCAATAAGAATGAAAATACTTGTTCTGTTGTTTTTAATAACAGCTGCTTGAAGCTCTTTTTCAGTATTTAATAGCTCAATCTCCTGTTCCTTTTTCTCAGTCTCATATTTAGTCTCCAGCTCTGCTATTTGATTGTTTTTTTGTTCATTTAGCATGGAGTCTGTGTAAGCATAATACAAGTCCTTGTACTTAAGAGCTGCTTTGTAATCATTGAGATCAGTGTATGCTTCTGACAGAGATAGATAATATTGCTGGAAGTGGTATTTTGATTTGAGTTCTTGTAAGAGAACGATTGCCGAGTCGCTGTATATGAGTGACTGACCCATGTTCTTCAGTTTGCGACTTACATCCATCACCTGAAGGTAGCTACCGGCTATAATGTTCCTGTCATTGATCGTTTTGGCTGCCTGAATAGCTTCTTTGGCTGTGCGTAATGCATTCTCTAATTCACCATTCTCCTCGTATATGATTGATAGATTATTCAATCCTATGACCTGACCCTGCTTGTTTCCGGTCGCATCATACATTGAAATGGCCTTGTTAAGAAAAATGGCACATGAGTCCAGTTTTTGCTGGAAGAAATAATTCCCTGCGATATTCATGGTGGCATTCCCAGCCGATACTGTGTCTCCTTTGCCTAAGCTTCCAGCCAACGCGAGCTTTAAATAGTCATTCGCTTTTTTGTATTCTTTAATCTCGGTGTAGGTAGTTCCAAGCTGATTATATACATCAATGCAATTCTGGGTCACACTGTCATCGCAATGGGGCAGTACCTGAAAGTAATAGTAGGTTGTGGAATCGAAATTTTTAAGTCGATAGTGAGCATAGCCAAGATGGTAAAAAGACTTTAGAATAGATTCCTGGCTATTTGCTTTTTGAAATCCTTCAAGAGCCTTCCTGAAGAATGTCAAACTCTCCGCATGATATCCTTGCTTAACAGCTGCCAGTCCCCTCATCTCGGCAACACGTGCAAGTCCATCTAAATCATTAATGGATTGATAAACCTCTTCAGCTTTGGATATGTATGCCTTTGATTCTTCATATTCAAAGTTCTGCTGATACACATATCCCATATTAAGGTAAGATCTGGCAATGAGCTTTGTATCCCCTAACTCTTCACTCATTTCAATTGCTTGGCGAGCGTATGATAAGGCTTTGGTGCTATCTCTACCGGCGTACTGATCTGTCAATTGATGGAGGATCTTCAGGTTTTCAACATTGGGTTCATGGCTAAGTTCGCTTTCAAGAAAGGTTGATTGCGCATAGTTCTGAAACCCAAACAGTATAAGCAGAAGAACGGGGAACAAGCGTGTCATGATTAGGTGATTTTAGTGATAAAGTCCTAATCAATTTGCAAAAAAATGATGGGATTGTCAATACCTATATGGTATTCGACCTGGCAATAGGTTAAGTTGTTAAATTCCTCTGTCCACTTTATTTGGAAAGATGAGATTAATCAATGGGATAGGGGACAAAAACGAAGTTAGTGAACTGCTCATCAATCACAAATAAGCAGCAAAACTCGTCCGGATCTTTATAGTTTTCTTTAAAAACCTTCTCATCTGCGATTATTCCCCGCTGTGTGAATTCCTCCATCATGGAAGCAAAGTATTTCCAGCTATTCTCCGCTTGCCCTTTATCTACCAGTAGTTGTCCGATCGGTTGATCAATCTTGCACATAGCAAAAACAGGATATTCTGAAAACTCTTGCTGTTTAATGGCATATGAAGCTTCCTTAAGTGATTCGGAGACCTTCACAAAATCAGAGGATATCTGACCTAAGTATTTTGGATCTAGTTCTGGATCGTTATGCATTTTCCTTCAATTTTAAAAGTACGACATTCTCAACATGTGCAGTTTGCGGGAACATATCTACCGGCTGAATTTTAACCACATCGTACGACTGCCCCAGCACTTCTAAATCCCTTGCCTGTGTGGCAGAATTGCAGCTCACATAAACGATTCGATCGGCTTTCAGATCAGCAAGTAGCTGTGTTACTCTTGGGTGCATGCCAGCCCTTGGTGGATCTGTAATAATCACATCAGGTTTTCCATGGGTATTAATGAATTCATTGCCCAGCAAATCTTTCATATCACCCGCATAAAAATCCGTATTGGTGATCCCGTTGATCTCACTATTGATCTTCGCGTCCTCAATGGCGACTTCCACATATTCAATGCCCACCACTTTTTTCGCTGAACGAGCAACAAAATTGGCGATGGTCCCGGTTCCCGTGTAGAGATCATAAACCAACTCATCCCCTTTCAGATCAGCAAAATCAGCAGCTACCTTGTAAAGTTCATGTGCTTGCTCTGAGTTAGTCTGGTAAAAGGACTTAGGACCAATCTTAAACTTCAAATCACCCATTTGCTCCATGATATGATCCTTTCCGGCAAACAACTCTACCTCAAGATCGCTGTATGAATCATTCCCCTTTTCATTCACCACATACATCAGTGAAGTGATTTCAGGAAATTCCTGTTTGATGAAGTTCATTATCAAATCAATCAACCCCTGATCCTTGTAATGTACCTGCAACACCACCATTACCTCACCTGTTGAAGCTGTTCGGATGACCAGATTTCTTAGAAATCCTTCCTGCTTTTTTACGTCATAGAATGAAATCTGATGCTGATCTGCGAAAGCTTTCACCTTCAAACGAATGTCATTAGAAGGGTCTGGCTGTAAATGACATTTATTGATGTTCACGATTTTACTGAACTGCTTTGGTATGTGAAAACCAAGTCCTGTTCTTACTTGCTCTTCACCGCTTTCTATCTCCTCTTTAGTCAGCCACCTGAAATTTGAAAAAGTGAACTCTAGTTTATTCCGATAGAAGGAAGTTTTCTCTGAGCCTAAAATGGGCATGACATCAGGAAGGTCCAATCCACTGAGCTTTCGCAGATTCTCCTCTACATGTCCCTGCTTGTATTTTAGCTGTGCATCATAGCCCATATGCTGCCATTTACATCCCCCACATAATCCAAAGTGCTCACAAAAAGGCTCAATGCGCTCTCCTGATTTCTCAATCAGCTCCTCTGCGTATGCTTCCAGAAACTTCTTTTTCTTGCCTACAATCCTGGCTCTTACCACATCCCCGGGTACGGTCTCCTTCACGAACACTACTTTTCCGTCTACACGCCCTACACCTTTTCCTTCCGACGATATTCCGGTTATTTCCAGCGCATCAATTGTTGCTCCTTTCTTCATGGCCGCAAAATTACTATGCCGACCACTGCTTTTCAGGGTTTTCATTGTTTCATGTGTTAATATTGGCTTTCAAACGGACACATTGTATGCACTTAAATTTTTATTCACTCGGTTAATTGAAGTTCAGGGATTTAGTTCATTTCATTGTTGTGATTTAGAGTAATGAAAAAAATACTAATCACATTTTTCTTTTTCTTTTCTATTGGAATATCCCACGCATTTCATATTGTGGGCGGTGAAATAGAATTCATTTATGTCAGTGATGGCCTCTATCGAATCAACCTTATCCAATACTTTGATGAAGCTCAATCTCAAAACCCAGGACCTGATCCGTTTGTAACGGTCTATATTTTTAGAAATAGCGATGATCAGCTAATGTCAACTCATACACTAAATCTGTCCCTTCAGGAGGATGTAGTGTATACCAATATCGAATGTGCGATTGATGAGTTGCAAACTTCAAGAGTGTTGTATTCGGCAGACGTTGCACTTAGCCCCCCATCCTATGCCGATGAAGACGGATATTACATTGTATGGGAAAGATGTTGCAGAAATGAGGGCGTTAAAAACATCATTAACCCAAATAATGCAGGGATGAAGTACACGTTGGAGTTTCCTCCACTTATGAGAAACGGTCAGATTTTTAAGAACTCCTCTCCTGTTCTTTTTAAACCCTTGAGTGACTATGCTTGCATTAACCAATTGTATTATGTTGAATTTACGGGTACTGATCCTGATGGCGATTCATTGGTTTATTCGCTTGTGCCGCCATTGAATAGTTCAGCCGGGGGTATTGCTGTCCCAACGCCCCAACCCAAACCACATTTTCCGGTTGGTTTTGCTTCCGGATACTCAGCTAATAACATGATACCGGGAAGTCCTCCGCTAAGAATCTCAACTAAAGGTTTAATAACCGTAAATCCATCTGAAACAGGCCTATTCGTTTTTTCTGTTTTGGTAGAAGAATATCGGGATGATGAAAAAATAGGAGAAGTTAGAAGAGATTTTCAGATGCTGGTAGTGGATGGTTGCGAGCCACCTGATCCCCCTGTTGTTGATATTGACATACCCGGCAATCCTACTTTTGACCCTGAGACTGACATTCTTTCCTACACTGCCAGCGACACGGAGAAATGCTTTGATTTTCTAGTCTCTAATGTTACCCCGGGTGAAACGATCTCCTTCAGGGCTGAAGGTGTCAATTTTGACGAAGAGCTAAATGAGGTCTTTTCTTTCAATGATTCACTGGCAAATGGAAATGAATTGATCGTTGAAATCTGCATCCCTGACTGCCCTCCTACCAGAGATGAACCATTTATTATTGATTTGATTGCTGCTGACAATGCCTGCCCTCTCCCTCAGCTAGACACGCTTCGTCTCACCATTGAGGTAGAACCCCCACCCAACGAAACCCCGGTAGGTTCAGTTAGCAATAATGTATTAACCGTTGCAGAAAATGACAGTGGTCTTAGAACCATCAGCGGAACAGATGCGGATGGAGATGAACTCGATTTAACACTTTACATAGAAGGAATTGAAGACCCAACTGTCCATGGTTTTGATATCATAAATGTAACAAGTGGAGCCGGCAATATTTCCGGTGATTTGATCTGGGATACCGATTGTGAAACGTATGATTTTTCAGAGTTTCAAAACTTCAATATCGGTGTGATCATCAATGATGCCGATCAATGCAATGTACCGGGAGATACCGTTTTTATTGATGCGACAGTAATACTACCACCCAACACAAACCCAGAGGTTTCAATAGTTGGATCACTCCCCAGTCAAATAGAGTTGGGCAACATGCTGGATTTCGAAGTAACCGTAACCGATTCAGATGGAGATGGTCTATCACTCATATTCGTAGGCGATTTTGATTCTGAATTCTACGGCGCAAGCTTCACACCGGTTAACGGAGTAGCCAATATCAGTTCCAGTTTTGTTTGGGATCTCTCCTGTAATGCTGATGTTTTTAAGGATGGTCAGCAATTTGAATTACTTTTCATCGCAGATGACAATGATAAATGCAAGTTGAAAAATTATGACACGCTCCGCCATGTTATACAGGTGAATTACCCTCCCAACGTTGCTCCGCAGTTCGATCCAATTAATCGGAATCAATCATTGAGAGTGAATGAGTACGCGGAAATAGAAATTGGAGCCTTTGATACCGATAACCAAGATATTACCATCGAATTCGCTCCAGGCATTCGCACACCTGCCTCGAACACATTGGAGCTCGAACCGGTAACCGGACAAGGGCGTGCTACCGCTATTTTGAAATGGCAGCCAGAGTGTTCTCTCCTCAGGTTTGGTGAAACATCCTCTCTACAGGATGTAGTCATTCAGGTTTCAGACAATGCCTGTCCCATCCAGGAAATTGATACACTAATTCTAACCTTTGAGATTTTTGATGATTCGGATCGACAGAAAGAGTTTTTACCACCGAATGTATTTACTCCAAATGGTGATGGCGTAAATGATTTTTTCAGCATGTCTGGGAACCCTGAAATCAACCAAAACCTGCCACCTGATAATTGTGACAATACTTTCGAATACATTGTCATTTCAAATAGGGCGGGAGCTCCCGTTTTCAGATCCGAATCCAGAGATTTTGTCTGGACAGGTAATCAATTCCCTAGTGGGGTGTACTACTATGTAATCAAATACAGTAATACCGAATTTAAAGGCTATGTGCATTTAATGAGGTAGTTAAAAACCTACTCCGATCCTGAATCCTCTTGCAACTAATGAATTATTTCTATATCCCCAATAGAAGTCCACACGCATGAATTTAAAAATATGTTCAATGCCTGCTCCCACCTCTACATAATTACCGATTGTTTTTGTTGTTAAATAATTCAAAGAAGCAACTGCTTGCAAGTTCAACTTCTTGACTAACGGTATTTTGTTAAAAATAAATTCATTGAAATGGTGCTCATAATGTCCTTCTAAAAAAGAGTTTGTTGTACTAAAAACATAAAAAGGTAGTAACTCAAATCTATACGGCTTATTCAATACACTAAGATTTGTTTGATTCCCGTTGAAGTGCTTAAAATCAACAAAAGTTAATGAATCTTTATTCATGAAAGTCCCGACTAATAAATGGTAAGATGAAGTTCCAAACAATCCTAAACTAATATCATCAGACACCCTGGCTTGTAAAAAATCAAAATTGATATCTCCTCCTAACGCTTCAATCCCTTTCCTATAGGTCAGATATAATTCAGGATATTTAGAACTATATATAAATTTCCGATCGGGTCTTGTGGCATATGTCTGCTTGAATCTAAAGCGAAAAGTTGTTTCAAAAATCAATGCCTGATGTGCTGGGAAACCAGTTTCTGGAAGCTCCATATTTGGAGGTTGATTGATTGTGAAATCCTCACCTCCGCTGGAGGCCCATGTAAAATTCGTGGTGTTTGTTAATGTATCCCGTCGTGCATACTCTAGCTTAGTATTTAGCAAAATGCCATTTTTTACTTCTTGCTGAAACCCAATGTAACCAAAAGATTTTTCAAAAATCTTCATATAATTCTCTCCATTTATAAGTGTTGTGAAACTGTTGATAAATGGAGTCAAGGCCTCATCTTCATCGAATTGGGAAATGTACCGTCCTCCCCCTAGATAAAAGCGTGTGAATTTATTATCGAGCTTTCTGTAACTGGCATCAAACTTGGCATTGAATTGTTCATTCGAGAATCCATATCGAATGGCCGGCCTGATCCAGTATTTAGTTCTTCCATCTACCTGCTTCCAAATAGTTGGTTGGATTTCAGGCACAAAACCTTCTACCGTGTTAAACTGGAAAATGCTTATGACCGCTGGAAGGGACCAGTATTTCTCCTCTATACTGTTAGAGTGTTTGTATCCGCTCAGAAAAATATTTCCAAGGGTCAATTTATTTGTTTCGTTATCAACCGAGTCCTTGTAGGCAGGGCTTTCCTTCACAAGTCGAATACTATCTTTCACCTGATAATCCTTTACCTCTATCTCTGTGAGAGGAATTGGACGAATGTCCTTCCAGTAGGTAGAATCTCGCTCATTGGATCCCTCCTCTACCACCAGAACTTCGGCAGTAAAGTCTTCTTGCTGGAATAAGTCTTTTTCTTCTTTTTGACCGAATTTCTCTTCATACAATCCTGCCTCACGGTAAGCATCATAGTTGGGTTCTACCTCGTAATTAGAGTATATACCCACGTAATATCCACTTCCCTTAAAACCAAAAGCACCAAACCTGAAAGAATACTTCTGTGAGATTGGCATCCAAATGTCATGCTCGGCCGGTGCAAACACCTGGTTGATTTTAAGTGAATCAATGAACTCAAGCCCTCGTGCTTTAGTAACAAAAAGATCTATGGTGTGAAACCGCCATTCATCCTCCACGATGTATACTACTCCTTCAAACACCGGATCCGTGGCGCGTTTAGGAATTACCTTAATCTTGTTGATAAGCTTTCCACTCTCCTCAAAAAAGCCCAGCCATTCATAATCATAAAAGAGAAATGCATTCGGAGCTATAGGGGAAACGTACTCGCGCTCCATATCCAGGTCTATGAATTTACTGTATGCGTTGATATTAAAATCAGATGCTTTATTGAAGCTGAATCCTTGCTCGTTTCCACTCACCTTAGAACTGATCATTCGTTCAGATACTTTGTCAGGCAATTCAAAGGAAAATTCAGAAACGGACTCTGAGAGGTATAAAATACCGGTATCAATGGTGACCTTTTGTCCTAGAATTTTGTCTGGTTTTTTATCTAGCCGAAACAGTCCCTTCAGGTAGGCATCTGTATGAAATGCGCTCACTTCATTTTCATAAAATTTTCTTTTTTTCATCGTCTCACGAATGACTCGCTCCGCAGGATCTTCGTCACCAGCAGTGACCACTACTTCCTTTAACTGGAGTGCCTGCTCACTTAGCGTAAAATCAAGTCGGATAGTCTGGTCATTATTAACCGTCACGGGCTTCTCCATAACACGGTAGCCCACATGCTGAGCTACAACGGTGTGAGATCCGGGAGGGATCTTCAGGAAAAATTCACCTTCACTATTTGATGTGGTGCCGTTGGTCGTACCCTTGATGTAGACAGTTGAAAAAGGAAGGATTTCCCCGGAATCACTTTTGGTTGTCCCTTTGATTCCGGTTTGTGCAAGGGTGCTGATAGAAACGAGAATGATAGATGCGTAGGTGATTAATTTCATATTAGGTCAGTACTCCAAATTTTAGTGATAATGCATCAGGTCCTAATTAGGTTGCATCGTGGATATTTTCTCCAAAGTTTTTCAATGTGCTTATCTTGGCAAAAGTTATACCAGAGGTAAAATTTTTACATGCAAAAAGTAGCAATAATAACAGGAGGTTCATCGGGTATTGGTAAGTCATTGGTACTAAAATACGCCAATGAGGGATACGCAGTGGTGTTTACTGGAAGGAATGGAGAACGAATGGCGCAAGTGGCAGAAGAACTTGGTGAACGGCCACACTTGGCATTGGAACTAGACGCTGCAGGAAAAGAGGACAATAAAAAAATGGTGGATGAAACCATCAAAAAATTCGGCCGGATCGATGTGCTCGTTTGTAATGCAGGAATCTCTATGCGGGCCCTTTTCGAAGATGTGGAGCTGGAGGTGTTCGAAAAACTGATGGACATTAATTTTTATGGAGCCATCTACGCTACAAAATTTGCTCTTCCTCACTTGCTCGAAAGCAAAGGAACAATCATAGCTATATCTTCAATTAACGGCTGGCGTTCCACTCCGGCAAGGTCTGCTTATTCCTCATCCAAGTTTGCGATGCAGGGATTTTTTGAAGCACTGAGAACCGAGGTGATGACACGAGGTGTGCATGTGCTTGTGGTATGTCCGGGGTTTACCAGCTCAAACATCCGAAACGCTGCTTTGACGGCAGATGGAAAAGCTCAGGGAGAGTCTCCTCGTAATGAAAAGAAAATGATGACCTCAGAGGAAGTGGCTGAACGAACATTCAAAGCTGCTAAGAAGAAAAAACGTGACTTGATCTTAACGTTTGAAGGAAAAATGGCGGTGTTGCTTAACAAATTTATTCCTTCCAGGCTAGACCGCATGATTTACAACATGATGAAAAAGGAACCGGATAATCCACTTAAATAACCTTTATCCTTCCTCGTCTCACATACGCCTCCTGCCCTTCCCACTGCACCTTGGTCCAGACGTCATTCTGATCAAGCACCTTCACTTTATGGCCCTTTGAAAGGATTTCTAAAGGTTCAGCTCCTGCAGAAGGTCCTGATCTTAATAAGGTGTTATTAGAAACGATAATACCACGTGTCGTTCCAGATATATTATTGATCGCAAAAATCATGACCACAACTATTATTTGAATAATTCCTGCAGCTATCGGCTTTTCATCTTCTTTTGCCTTTCGGATGACGTATGCCAACAGTAGCAGAGAAACTGCTAAGAGAAGTAACGTGAACTGAATGCGGTACTTTTCCAATAGCGACAGGAAATAATGTGTGTCATTGTATTGGTAACCTTTCAGGTCATTTGCCTCTGCAAGCTCCTCAATTTTACCAACTACATTTCGGTCTGCAGATAATTGATAGTATTTATCCAAATAGAAGAGCGCTTCTGCATAATCATTCAGGCCGTCCTGAATAAATGCCATCTTTAACAACATTGCCGGTGAAGCTTGACCTGAGTCATAAATTTTTTCGTAGAGGCTTAAAGCCTCTGTGTATTTCTGCTGACTAAACAGAGAATCTGCCTGATTTAAACGCGGATTTTGAGCATTTAAATCAACAATTGTGCAACAGAATAAAATTCCTAGAAATAATCTCACCTTTATTCGGTTAATCATGTGGTAAAATTGATTAAGATTTCTATTTTTGCATCCGCAATTTAAGGCAAGGGTCTTGAATTGCACTTCTTTTTATACAAAAGGAGAATTAAAATGACTGGCTAGCTCAGTTGGTAGAGCAACGCCCTTTTAAGGCGTGGGTCCTGGGTTCGAGCCCCAGGCCAGTCACTTTAAAAGCCTCAACATATGTTGGGGCTTTTTTTGTTGTATTTTGATTGAAGCGAGAAGCCTGTCCCGAACTTGTTTCAGGAAGCCCTGCCTGTCGGCAGGAAGGCCCAGGCCAGTCAAACGCAAAAACCTATATCATAAAAAAGCCCCAGTAAATACTGAGGCTTCTTATTTAATCCGTAGCTGATTTTGGAATCTTAATCTCTACTGTCGTGCCTTTGTTTGGCTCACTCGTCAAAGACACATCACAATTATTTTTTTCTAAAAGCCCCAGACTTAAACTGAGACCGAGACCGGCACCCATTTCCTGATCTGTGCCAACTTTCGATTTCTGAATTTCTTTATTTATAATCGATTGAATTCGGCCGGAAGACATCCCTACGCCGGAATCCACGATACTGACAATCGTTTCAGTCTCATTCTGATCACTGAAGACTTGCACCTTACCGCCACCATTGGTGTACTTGATCGCATTGTGAATCAAATTTCTAATGGCCACCTTAAAATGGTTCTCATCGATCCAGGCTTCCATATCTTTCGGTGTATCTATTCGAAAATCGATGTTTTTACGCATAATCAACGTGTGAAATAAATCCGCATTTTCCTTAACCACCTCACTTATATTAACTTTAGCTGGGTATGCATTGATACCTCCTAGTTGCATACGTGCCCACTCCAATAGCTCATCTACAGTGCCAGTTAAGCTTTCAAGTCGCTTTTTCAGACTTTCCTGATATTCTAAAAATTGTTCTTTTGAGATTACGTCATCGTGATTCAGATTCAAGATGCTATGAAACAGATTAAGCGGACTTTTAATATCATGAGCTATAATTGAGAATAGCTTATCCTTCGTTTCGTTAGCCACCTTCAGTGCCCGATGTGCCTTTACTAGCTCTGTTACATCGTCCACACAAATTGCTATGGATTCTAACTCTCCGTCAGAATTGAGAATGGGTTCATACTTACCATTTGCTGAGATGGTAGACCCATCAGGAAGATTGGTTTCTTCCAAAAATGAAACCTGCTTTTTTTCAGCTATTGCCTCTTGAAACATCGGTTCATGCTTATCAAAAATTTGCTGAGGTAAAATCTCTGCCCTATTCCTTCCCAGAAGCTCACGACGAGAATACCCAAAGCGTATAGCGTAATTGTGATTAGCCAAAATGAAATTCCCTTCCTTATCAACCAGAGCCATAAGCAGAGGAGCATTATCCAGCAATGACCTGAGTGTCTGCTCATGCTGATCCGATCGATCAAATGCTTTGATCAAAATAGATCGAAAAACATAGAGGAATAAATAAAGTATGGAAGCAACAACCAGATTGTTGACTATTATTAACCCATAGTTGCTGCCAAACTCCATCCCTTGGCTATTAAGAATTATTATTTTAAGGGTAATGAATCCAGCAAAGATGAGCCAGAAAGCCAGATGTTTTTTTACTCCATCTACTAAAAACATGGATATTGCCATTGCAGCAAACAGCATATTTTCTGCATCAACATAGACACCTTCCACCACATATATTAAAACCGCACATATGATCATTACAACACCCACGATTATGAAATAGCCCTTAGAAAATGGAATCTTGCCGTAACTATTAAATACAAGAGAAAGTGAAAGAATAATGCTTGCTATCAGACAAAGCAGCGGCTGAATAACCAATCCAAAGGTCATTGTAATGGCTCCCAGCAACAGGCTTGTACACACACAGAAAACAATGAGATAATTGAAAAGCGCTATTCGACGCTTTTCAAGCGGGGTTTGAGCATAGCTCATACCTATTCTTAATAATTTCTTAAACGAGAAGGGTTCCATGGTGAAATCTGATTGAAAGCTGGCTTCCAGAATAGTAAATAAGAAAAACACCTAAAAGGTAACCACCTATTGGTTGCTTAATAGAATCAATCGATGAGATGGCTATTTTTGTAGTTTAATTCTTGGAAAGGGTTTGTGTACGCTTATCGCTTACCTGCATCTTAATGACAACTTCCGTTCCCTTTCCTGGCTTGCTATCAATCTCTACTTTGCAATTGTTTTTCTCCAGCAATTCCAAACTCAAGCTAAGTCCCAATCCGGTACCCAATTCACCATCTGTTCCACTTCTCGACGGCTGAAGTTCTTTCTCTAGGATAGATTTTACCTGGTCTATATCCATTCCTACTCCTGAATCTTTTATTTTCAAGATGACCGACCCATTTTTTTGACTGCCGATCAAATGAATATTTCCTCCGGAGGGAGTAAATTTCAGCGCATTATGAAGGATGTTTCGCACTCCGATTTTCAAATGATTGCTATCAACCCATGCTTTGATTTCAGGCTCAATTTCTGAGTGAACGGAAATTTTTTTATGATCGATCAGCTCCTTATACAGATCAAGGTTTAACTGCACCACTTCCCCAATGTCAGTAGCAACAGGGAGTGAGTTCACTCCATCTAATTGTGTACGTGCCCAATCTAACAGCGTATTAACAGTTCCTTTTAGTTCAGAAAGTTTCTCTTTAATTCTTTTCTGGTGCTTCTGGAAATCCTGTGGAGACATCTCAATTTGCTGTGAAACGTCCAGAAGACCATCAAATAAGTCAAGTGGTCCACGAATGTCATGCGCAACAATGGAAAATAGCTTATCCTTTGTTGAGTTAGCTGTAGCAAGCTTGATTTTCGCTACCTCCAGTTTAGTTACATCACTTACAAAAACTGATACACCCAATATTTCTCCGCTTTCAGAATAAACTGGCATATATTTCCCGCCGGCATAAAAGGAGCTACCATCTGGCATTTTCGTATGTTCCAAAAATTCGGGACTCTCTCCGTTCAATGCTTGCTCGACAAGTGGTAAATGGGTCTTGAGAATATTAGGTGGAAGTACATCTTTAACGCTGGACCCAATGATCTTTTCTCTATCCATACCAAACGATTTCTCATAATTGAGATTTACCATCCGATAACGCAGATCCGTATCCACTAAGCCAATATAAAGCGGAACATTGTCTATCATGGAGTATAGCAGTTCATCTTTTTCTTTAAGCCGAACGAATGATCGTAAAAGTGATTTTCTAAATGCTTCAGAAAAAAGAAATATTATGAGGCAGAGAATGGAAACATTTTGAATAGTTAGGTAAAAGTTCAAATCGTATGGCTGACCAGAAAAATCCTGCTTCACAAACTTCAACCAAATCAAAAATCCATAAATAAATAAAAAGCCAACGTATCTAAACTTACCATCATACAGTAGATAGTTGACAGCCATAAAAGCAACCAGTATATTCTCAACCTCATTATATCTGCCTTGTTTCAGAGCCACAAATGATGTTATTGTAAGCAATGACACTGTAAGGCCTAAAAAATATGTACGTGCCAGTACATAATATCTGAGATGGTTGAAATAGACAACCAACAGAAATAGAAGACCTCCTGAAAGTGTTATTATAAATTGAGGAAACAGCCCCTCAAAAATGATAAGAACTGTAACGGAAAGTGATATTAAGCTGCTTACCAGTGCAAGACTGTTGACGAACAATACCCGTCTGTAGTCCAGAGGATTCTCCAACCCCTCTAGGCCAGCGTGGTTAATCTTTCTAAAAATGCTCTTCATGCCGCAGGCGCTACCTGCCGGATCCTAATGACCCATTAATTTAATGCATTTATGAATGGCATTTACTAATTGATCGGAGTTTTTGAGTGGCTTTTGTATAAAGGAGACATAATCTACCTCATAATTATCCATTACTTCCTGAGGATGACTGGATATCACAATAGTCTTTGGCTTATGATCACTGATCTCCAGTACTTCCGGTCCCTCTAGCCCGGAAATATTAATATCAAGCAACAAAATGTCTGGCTTATCCATATCGATACGCTTTGCTGCTTCGAGGGTGTTGTCACAGCTGCCAAGCAATTCTACTTCCGCCACTTTTTTAACAACAACTTTTAGTATCTCTACAAAAGCCGGATCATCTTCAATGATTAAGCATGTATACTTCGGGTCGCTCAAGGTTAGATTATTTTTCTTTAATTATAGCGTGATAAAAATAGGGCTTTTTCGCGGACGAAAAAATTGATCAGTGTGATGCAAAGAAAACATCAATACAATTCTTTTTATCTTAAAAGTCTAAATAAGTACCATGGAACAGCCACTTGCCCTGCGGTTTGAAAGAATTGTAAACGAAAACCTCCCTAAGCGCAAAGAAATGATTAGGGTTTTAAAAGAAAACGCCATGCCCGCAGACCTTTTTTATAAAAAAGGTAATGGAGTAAAATCCATACTGGAAAAAACAGGCCGTCTCACAGATTTTAAGGGTATTTACGGATTTTTAGAGGGGGGTAAACTCATATACATAGACGAGTCATCCTATGTAATCAGACGGCTAGTAAGACAATTTAAAGGCAACAGTAAATACCAGCTTAAACTGGCTACACTTATGGTGGCAACTCATCAACCTTCTGATCCCTCCTATTCCACAGCTAGCGCTTTAAAAAAAATGAAGGAAATGAAAATTATCTTTATGGATGTGCCCGATGATCTGGAGCGTCAGATTACAACTTTATATCTTCAGTGCCAGTTTGAATGCAGGTATAACAGGTTTGATTAATTACTTTTTGATCTTACTCAATACCTTTTCAATCACGCCTTTTTCCTCTTCCATTCGCTGCACTTCGGTGATCCGCTCACCAATGAGTGATGCCACAGGTTCCAGTTCTTCATAATGACTGCAAATGACCTTCAGCATTGCCACCATAGGCAGAAAGAGTATCATTCCAGCTATCCCCCAAAGCACACCTCCTGCGAACAAAGAGAAAATTGAGAAAAGTGCATTGATCTGCATATTCCCTCCTACAATCTTGGGGTTTAAAAAATTACCCTCTACAAATTGAATAATCCAAAAAATTAGAATAACCCCCAAAGGATACCAGTAGCTATCAAAAGCAATGAATGCATAGATGGTCGGAATTAGTCCCCCAAGTGTTGTACCTACGTATGGAATAATGGCCAACAATGCTGCCAGAAATCCGAAAAAGAACGCATAGTCCATGCCCAGAATCAAAAGGCCTACGGTATTTAGGATGCCAAGCACCAAGATCAACAATAGCATACCTGTAAAGTATTGCTGACCTACCTGCTGCACCTCCCTCAGCATATTAATATATGATCCACGTTTTTTCTTATGTGCAAATCGAGTAAGTGCTTCCGTAAGGTGCTCACTATAAAAAAGTATAAGAAAGGTGTAGATACTGGCAAGCACCAAAAAAGAAAAAAATGAACCAGTAACGCTCACCGTATCCGAAATGATGAGAAAACTACTGTCTGAAAACAGGTGAGAAAGACGATCGAGGATCGTTTCCGTTTCTATGTCTGGTATAATTTGAACCTTATCATTTAGGAATTTGACAGACGTTTCTAATGTTTCCTTCAGCTTGTCCAGGAAATTGGAATACTGACTGGCCATATTGATGATTTGAGCTGAAAAAAGCACTAAAACCCCTGAAAAAAGAATGAATACACCCGCCATGGTCAGGATAATTCCAAGCACTTTTTTGACCCCTTTTTTGCTCAACCATTTGACCATGGGATAAAGGATAAAAGCAAAGAGCATCGCAAAGCAAATGGGCACCAGAATAACCTTGGCAAAATGCATGATGGCCACAATCCCTACAATGGATGCAATGGCATAAAAGAATTTGCTTAAAGAAATATTCATATCAGGTGATTTGCGCGTTAAAGTTAAGATCGATAGCAAGAAACCGAAGCATGAATGTAGCAAAACAAAAATTTCCTCATCAGTGAATGGTTTCTCTCGACACGGTGAGCAGACTATCGTTGCAGCACACTCACAAAAAAACCCTCCTCTTTACTAGAGAAGGGTTTCGTACCTGAGGCCGGAATCGAACCGGCACTCCTTGCGGAACACGAGTTTGAGTCGTGCGCGTCTACCAGTTCCGCCACTCAGGCATTAATTCCTTAAACGTTTGGTAAACGGTGGGCAAAAGTATTTAAACAATGATAAGATTGCAATAAGAGTTGAACCAATAATCGATCTGCTTACACTTTCATTGCAGCTAATATAATAACCCATCCCTAACCCCTTCCAAAGAGGGGAATTTAGTTATCCACCCAGCATTACGAATGCACCCCAATAAATTGGATCTTTGTATTTCTTTTTGATTTTTCGCTGAGCATCTAAAAATGCCTCGCGTTTATTCCCATTCTTGAGGTAATCCTTATAAAACATTGTCATGAGATCGCGAGTGGCTTCATCATCTACCTTCCAGAGAGACATAACGACCGCTTTCGCACCGCCTACGAAAAAAGCACGCTGCAAACCATATATTCCTTCTCCTGATGCAATTTCTCCAAGGCCTGTTTCACACGCTGAAAGCACGACCATCTCCAAATCGTTCAGTCCAAGGTTCATGATTTCATAAGCTGTGAGAACGCCATCTTCATCACTACTCTGAAGTGCATTACTCACCCCTGCTAGCAGTAACCCTGAACTCAGCATCGGATCTTCACTGGGAGCCTTTTCATCTTCCATAAAAAAACCATGTGTCGCTATGTGTACCAATTCCCGATTCAGGTGTTCTTTAACAGCTCCTTCTTTGGCCTCATCCCTCAGTAATACTTTGCTCTGAGTGCCGGACTTTTCCATCAGTTTGTTGATCTCGTTGATCTCCTCCTCTGTACCCGGTAAATCTGAAACATTAGTAATCATGGAAAAGCCGCGTGTGGTGCCTGTGAATCCATTAGACTCCCCAATCTTGTAAGAGGGACGACCTACAAGCAAAACATTGTTTATCTCATCTACCTGGCTTCCTGAAAAATCAAGATTTAAGATGTCTTTGGTAGAACTTAACTGCACAACTTCTAGCTCATCGATTAGGTACTTTTTCGTGGAAGGATCATAAAGGGTGTTTAAACTGATCTTATGATAAATTCCATCAGGAGCATAGAATATCTTTGCTATTCCCCTGCCAGTGAGGTGACTGTTTATTTTTCTCCAGTACGTATCGAAGGATTTAGGATCATCTACCTTGAACTTGATGGCATTTTTGTATACAGAGAAAGCCTGTTTCTCAAAATCACTGCCTTTACCGAGCACTATTAAATCCGGATAATCAGAATCAGGTGTGCCAATCAACGCAGTGTAAATGCCCTCATCGTTAATTTCGGTACGGATGATTTCTACGGTAGCCTCACCTGGTTGTAATTTTTGTGTGATTTGATCGAATGTGGGAACCGAACCGCCAAAGGAACCGTCAAACTCAGCAGACCTTCTTGAAAGCTCCTTTTCAAGGTCATTGGTTTTTCGTAAAAGGCTATCCAAACGGGTTTTACTTTTTTCTTTCAGATCACTTTTCAAAGACTGTAAATCAGCGATCTGTTTCCTGGCAACAGTCCATTCAGAAAACAAATTGATAAGATTCTGATCTTCACTGTTGAAGATCTGTTCACGTACTTTTTTGGTAGAATTAAGCAACATGCCTTTAGTACTTAGCTCCAGGTTGTACCACTCCTCCACCACGTCTGGCTTAATACTTCCTTCCTCATTTGTAGATCGCGCAACTACATACCCCTTGAAGTTATTCAGCAACTTCTGCTTTTCTTCTACAAAAGTCTTTTTCTCGGATTCTGATAAGTATGTAAAGGACTCGTTAATTTCTTTAACCTGTGCGTCTGCCAGGGAAAGTAAGAGCGGTTCAGCCAGTTCATACTGTTCCGTTTTGGTATACAGATTTGCCAGGTTGTTAACCGTGCGGATGTATCCGGGATGCGATTCAGCGTAATACTTTTCGTAAAAACCCTTAGCCTCAAGCATAGTTGCCATCGCTTCCTCTCTCCGATCCATCAGATCGTACAATAATCCAAGGTTAGATAGCGCTGATAAATACTGCGGATGATCTTCCGGAACAGTATATTTAAAAATGGAGATCGCCTCTTCATAATCTTTCAGGGCAAGATCGAATACTTCGTTTTTTTGATAATAAACCCCTCGATTGCTTAACAAATTGGCATAAGCCGGATGATCCTTACCAGAAGAATTGCTTTGCCATTTAATTGCCTGATTTAATAAGACCAAAATGGAGTCATTTTGAGCATCTGATCTTGTCAGAATATTAGCCAAATTGGTAGCAAGTGCAATTCGCAAGCCTGATTCTTCTTCATACGATATTCGCAGCGCTTTTCGGTAATTGGATTCGGCATTATTATAATTGGCTAGTGCCTCATATAATGCGCCCAGACTATTTAGTATAGACGCATACTCAGTTGTTTTTTGTAAGTCATTTGCAATAAGAAGGTTTCTAGCCTGAGTTAAGTATTTGTCGGCATCTTTGAAGTTTTGAAGCAGGTATCGTTGATTTCCCAAAGACTGATAAGCTACCGCAAGCTTTTCTGGCTCAGTATTTTCATTCGATTCTAAATCAGAGATGTAGTTGCTAAACAATTCATCTGCTCGCTCAAAACGGCCCATTTCGGTGTGAAGATTACCCAACTCTAGCACCGTTTTAGTATAACTCGCGCTATCAGTCATGTTTTGAGAGCGATGGTTTATCAAGGATTTACTTAACGTATTTAGCTGCTTATACTTTTCTCCACTAGCCCCATAAAGTGCAGATTGCTCCAGTAAAATATCAACATATTTTGGAGTTGTTTTAAATGCCTCCTCTGCTTTGGAATAGTATTTTGCTGCATCCTCGTATCTATATAGCAAGACAGCAAGTCTGGCACTATTCAGGTTGAATTCTGACATTTCTATGCCGGTATCGGCACACTTGGAGGGGTTTTGATCACACCAGGAAATCAGCTCACTGGCACTCTCCAGGGCTTTCACGTAATCTTTTTGATGAACAAAAACATTGTAAAAGTCTTTTAAAAAAAATGGGTACTCTTCCTTTTGAGCCATGTATGGCTTCAGATCATTGTAGAAAACTGCAGCTTTTCGATACCTCTCAGAAGTCATTAAAAGCGCGCTGTAATTTTCGATGACATGGAGATAAAAGGATGTTTTATTATCACCCAGCAGGCCAATCAACTCGTCATAGTTTTCAATCGCCTCTTCAATCGCACCTAGTTTCCCCTGAACATAGGCTAGATCATCTAACGACCGTGCATACAGCTCGTCGGGCTGCCCAATCGCTGAACGATGTGTGTTTACCGTCTCCAGCAAGACTTCACGCGAACGTTCAGTCGAATCACAATTGAGATAGTAAATGCCGAGATTCCGTTTCGCAGAAAGAGTAATAGGATCGCCTACACCATAGACCTCCGTTCGAAGCGCAACATCTTCTTTGCTACGCAGAATGGTGTTTTCACAATCGCCAAGCTGTGAGGCAATAAACGCCAGCTTGGAAGAAAAAAAGAGCTGTACCGTGTCCTGTTCTATCAGAGAGGTATTTGCCAGAGACTCCTTTAATTCAATCAGACTACTGCTAGCCACTTCAAAGGCACCATCAGCAATCAGTGCTTCAATACGATCAACCTCTGAATTGAAATCTACCTGTTGCTGGGCCATGACCAAACCAATGCTGATTATTCCAATCAATACCCAACTAAAAAACTTTTTCATATTCAATTTCCCCTTCATAGTTAATCAAAGCATACACAATTTCGTCCTCAGCGAATGCACTTTGAGAAAGTACAGTAATGTACTCATTGTCATTTTTAACGATCGCCGGATCTTCCAGATCATTGCTGAAATTGTATGAGAGTTCTTGTGTAATCGATCCATCTGGTTCACTATAAACTGACGCTAGTAATTGTGAACCCTCAGGTGTCTTTTTAAGCGTAAAAAACCATAAACTCTGTTCCTGACGGAACATCCCTACATACTCTCCTTCTAAGCTGATGGTCGTTGATGACTCAATTTTTCCATTGAAATTCACTTTGGAAAGTGTGTAACCAGCGCCTCCTTTCTGCAAGACAGTAGCTACTCCCTGAAGCTGATTTACAAGTACGTTTTGAATAGGATCGCTACTTCGAAGCGTAGTGGAAAAATAGGGTGTTCCGCTTTTTGACAACTGAGTAAGCCAGCTTCGGCCTTCACTTCCACCGATGATATAGCTGCTATCACCAACAATCTTGAAGAATGAAATCGCTGAGTTTTTGGTCGGCTCGAATTCCCATAATTTTTGATAGTCTTCCTCCATTGGCATGGCTCCCACGAGTAGGTTTTTATCATCCACTTTGCCTAAAAGTAAGTGCAAACTACCATTCAACGGCAAATTCCTTTGCACACAAAAGCCTCCTTCCGGAAGTGACCCGGGAATTAAAAAAACACTGTCTATTTCAAAGCATTCTGTCAGAGAGTCTGTTTTGAATCGTTGTTGATTGATGCTTTTCATGAGCCCATTCAACTCTGCCTTAAAAGACTGAATGTTTTCCTGTTCTTGCTCAGCTGCAAATACATGACTCCCATTCTCTCCAGGGATCATATCATCAAAAAACCATTGGAAGGAGGCCTGCCCATGCCCGGAAGTAACAATAGCGTCATTTAAACTATCCGCCTCATCAAATGAAGTATATAGGTTTTGGTAAATCCTTGCTTTCCTGGAAAGGAAATCATCTGTTGGTGGTTCGTCCAGTGCATTACAAACCCGTTCATAAACAAGCTTATTGCCGTATTCCAATTTTGCTATTAGATATTTGAAGATATCTATCAAAACCGATTCATTATCATACTTAGTGATCAGGTTGATGATGCGCTGAAACTTCAGATCATCAAGCTCTGCCTGTATACAATCCTCTCCACTAATCATCTCCTCATTTGTGGCTATGAAAAATTTGTAGGCAGTAATGATTTCCTCATGCAGCCCATCCACTTCCTCCTTCAAAAGTTCGAGGAATCGATCCGACCACTCTTTGTAATCCCACACTTCAATATCATCCGCAAGGAAATTGGCCGGTGTAATACCATTCATTCGAAAGTGATCGATTTTTAGTTTTATGATATTGACTTTCCGCTTTTTCTTATAAGGAAGCTTTTGATAGATATCCCTGTAGATGTCAATATGATACATGGACGAATCAAAGCTGACACCAACTGCTTTTACTGCTGATTTCAGCGAATCATCCGCTTTTAGAAAAAGCTGTCTCAGATTGTCTGCACTGGTATTAATATCTATAAATCCTTCTCGAGCTTTGAGGTAATGGTAAACAGCACGATCATAGTTCGAAATCAACTCTTCATAGTATTCGGCATAATTCACCACGTCCTCATAACTTTTTTCCACTTTTCTCTTACCCATCACTGTGACGGAATCCTTATCAGGTAAATCCGGAACATCGTACCAGTCTGGAAAACGTGATATTTCTCTTTCGTCGAGGTAATTGCTCGCCAGACCAAAATTTGTTTTAGCATTATAGATTCTCTGTCTTGAGGCCACCCGATCCACTATTGGGTCGAGTGATGAGAAGTTTTCCAACTCCAGCTTAGCTAGTTGGTAGTAGACATTAGCAAACTCTACATTCTCTTGTTGAAATTGAATGAGCTGATCATAGAAAGTTTCACGATCAACCGTCGATTTCTCCTTTATAATTTTTCTAAAAGCACCTGTTTGTCCAATAGAAGAAGCAACTGAAGCTAATAGAAGTATTATCGTTAATGACTTTTTCATATTAGTTCGTTGCTAGAATTTTAAACTCCACACGCCTGTTTTTAGCCATATTTTCCTCCGTATCATTCGGAACTATAGGTTGAGATTCTCCATAGCCAATCGCTACCAACCGATCTTTGCTTATCGCATTATCCTGTAAGTATTGCAACACCGAATTAGCCCTCAAATTAGAAAGCTGAAGGTTGTACTTTTCAGCTCCCGCATTATCCGTATGAGCTGAAATTTCTACTTTATACTGATCGTTCTCCTTTAAATAATCGACAAGCTTGTCCAACTCTTCATACGAATCTGCATTCAACTCATAGGAATTGTAGGCGAAAGTGATATTGTTCAACACAAGTGAGATATTTTCCACAGACTGAAGTGTGGCACTAACTTCTTTCACCTCCTCTTCTTTGGATAGGTCCAATTCTGCTGAATAGTAGCTATACCCCTCGGCAGAAGTACTTATTTCGTAAACTTCTCCATCCCTCAGTTGTAGGGTCACTTTTCCATCTTTTACTGTTCGTTTCGTTTTCTCATTTCTGGTCACATTGTATACGGTAATCTCCAGACCCAAATTATTTCCGGATTCATCTGAAAAGGATAATGAAACGTCCTTAAGCTTTCGTTTCAATTCAATATCAAAATCGAAGAAGTCAAAAATTACCTCTTCATCGAAAGGCAGATTAAGTGTGTCCTGAAAATAGTTTTCAGAGTTGAAAATAATATTGAGCTCTTTTCCCAGTGAAATATCTGTTTCCTCACCTCGTGTTATTTCTATGGTCTCTAAAAAATTAAAGTCCGAGTCATATAAAGAGATTTTGGCTTCTATTGGAAAATAGAACTCTTCATCAAAAACATTGAACGTTACATCCACACTAGGGAATAGCTCAAAATTACTTTCCAGTGTCTCTCCTTTTGTCTCAATTAGCTTTGACTGTGCTGAATACTGATCTTTATAAGCCAGTAAAGAATACTGTTCGTCGGCAGGTACAAATACCTGATAATAGCCACGTTCATCACTTTGTGTTTCCTGATAGATTTTGGTGGTATATGGATTGATCACCTGTATCCCCGCCTCTAGTGAGTTCCCATCCAGGTCCGTTACAATGCCAGATACAATCGTCATCGATGATGGATGAAAGGACCGTGCTATACTTTTGGATAAAACCCTTGATTCTATTCTATCCTGTCCTTTGGTAAAAACACCGGAACTGTAATACAGGGTGCTATCCCTATCCAATGAAGGAGAAACCAGATCTTCGTCTCCAATGACAGAGGTAATTGCTTTAGGATTGTACCGGAATAACCCATCTATACGTGCCCAGAATATTGAAAACTGCTTGCGAGCGATGCGTTTTCCTTCCTCATCCGTAACGTCTTCATACGATGAATAGAAGAATGTTTTATTATCCCGCGAATAATACGGTGTACAAACACACCCAGTATTGTATGAAGGGGGTAAAAGTTCCGGTTCAGACCATGATCCGGACTCTGTAAGCTCCGAATAGAAAAGCTGTCCACAGAACTCATCTGTCTTTGCTTCGGGTGGGAAGGGTCGGGTAAATAAAATTCTTTTCTCATCAGCAGAAAAGGCCGGGCCTAGCTCATCAACTTCTGAGTTTATTCCTATTTCTAACAACTGAGGAGCCGACCATGATCCATTGTCTAGCTCTGAAAAGTAAATATCATAATCAGACTTAGCGGAAGTCTTGGCTGAAAAATAGAGTTTTGTATTGTCAAAGTTCAGTTGTGGATACTGAATATTGAAATCTGCAACGTCTGCATTATCAAATATTTGAGTAGGCTTATCCCAGGCAGATGAATCAGTATTGTATTCAGCTATGTAGGCTTTAAAGCTTCCAAAATAATTAGCCATAAAGACCATTTTGGTGCCATCGTAGCTCACTTTAGCATGTTTTACGACAGCTCCGGTATTGACATTCTTGAACTCTTGACCGTACCCCTGAAAAAGGCATATTGATACTGTCAGGCCAATGAAAGACAATCTCCTAAGAGAATTTTTTGATGGCATGGTTAGCATTAGGTTTCAATCGGAAAGGTAAAAAATTGAATGGCATTTTGCACTACCCCTATTGTGGTATTTTGGTTATTCGTACTTTATAATGCACATAAAAAAAGAC
This sequence comes from Ekhidna sp. ABH4_415, assembly GCF_056161305.1. NCBI lineage: Bacteria > Pseudomonadati > Bacteroidota > Cytophagia > Cytophagales > Reichenbachiellaceae > Ekhidna > Ekhidna sp. ABH4_415. The sequence continues at coordinate 446,048 of NZ_JBSWYW010000001.1, read as the reverse complement.
CTCCACGAGAGAGGTCAATTTTCTTTTCAGTTAACAAAAACTGCTATTTCACTGGGTAATAGACATTTGTCATCCATTTACTGGTGTCAGGTTCAGACATTGGGTCCGTAATGTATTCCTCCCACGGCTGTCCATTCCTTTCAAACATGTAATAAGATATGTATGTATTAAGGTCTTCATGCGCATCACCAATGTTATCATAATTTCCATAATACACTGTCTTTAATACCTGACCTTCGTAAGTCTGACCGCTCACTAATTCTCCATCAACTTCCATAACCTCAGCTACAGGTATCGCGCAAATCATCTCTGCATTTTGCTCGTCGTAGCTAATATTGATAGATATTGGTGATCCCTGCACCTCTATATTATTTACACTCAAATAAGTCATCACCTTACCGTAGGCTTCACCCATGGCCTCTCCTATTGCAGTTGGGTCAGAAGATGAGGATGCTTCTACACCAATATAAGGTTGAGTTTGCGCTTCTATCTGCTCAATATCATAAGTAAAGTCAGGACGAGATTCTAAACGGTTTTTTAGTTTGAATAGCGTGCGCTCAAACATGGGCCCGAGCATGCTCTCCATCATCAAGGCAAAAAATTTAGAAGTCCCGCTTATTTCTACCCAATCATATGTGTAAGTAAGATATGTAACCCCGTCCTCCTCATTCATTATCCATGAAACTGTAGATTTTGCGGGAAAACCTTCAAATTCCATTTTAGAAGTCACCAGCATGTTTTCGTCCGATTCAATGATCTCAATACTCCCTTTCCCAAGAGACGGATCCTCACTATCCCAATTATATTTCGCACCAACACCAGTGGCAGGCCCTTCAATGATGACCTTAGCTGTGGTGTCTACTTCTGACCATGCGGAGAATTCATCAAAGGTTTGAAAGCTATTTACTTCCCTGAAAACAGCTTCAACGGGAGCGTTTATAGAAACCTTACGTTCCAAATGAATTTCGGATGGACCAAAAACAATAATACCTAATCCAATAACCAGCACTACCAGAAGAATAACGCCAAAAATTTTTAAAATTTTCATAGTTAGATTGTTCAAGTTTGTGATTCAATAAAGATAAATCATTTGAAAGGGATAAATAAATATGCGGGCTTCTGGCCAAGACTCCTTGCTCACAACATCGATTTACTTCCTATTCTACTCCTCTTTTATGGTGTTTCTTTTATTATTCCAAGTTCGGATTACGACTACCTGATCATCAGTGGAATTTATTTTGGATATCATATTTTTTTTGAAGCTTCTGGTATGCAGGCTACACCGGGGAAAAGATGGGTCAAAATTCATGTAGATAGCCTCAAGCCGGGCTCGCCACGTTTCATTCAAACATTGATTCGAAATATTTCGAAGGTGCTCTCGCTTCTACTCTTTTTTGGAGGATTCCTTTTGATCTTTTTTAATAGTGAAAGACGTGCTTTACATGACTATATCGGTGGCACAGTGGTATTATTTGACGAAGATTGACTTAATTTCGCACTGTGAAAGGTCTTCCTTCCAATTATCATTTATATTTCAGGTTAAATTTTAATCGGTCTAAGTACTATGAGTAACGAAAACACCCCAATTAAGCGGTTTGAAAGCTTTTTCGAAGGATTTATCTTCTGGAGCCGATGGGTGCAAGCACCCCTTTACACAGGGCTAATTATTGCTTCCTTCTTTTACTTATACAAGTTTTTTGAGGAGCTACTTTACATGGTGAAATACACAACCATGTGGAATGAAACTAAGATGATGCTTAGTGTACTTGGACTGGTGGATATTTCTATGGTGATGAACCTTGTTGTCATGGTGACGATTGGAGGATATTCCATATTCACTAGTAGAATAGATGTAGACATGCACGATGACAAGCCGTTATGGCTGGAAGGTCTGGATGCGGGTCAGCTGAAAATTAAGCTGGCTACTTCTCTGGCATCTATATCCGGGGTATACCTTTTGAAAACATTCATTGACTACAGAAACGAAGTACAGAAAACATCTCCTGAAGGGATTGTAATCGAGATCGTCATACACATGGTATTCATTGTTTCGGCATTGTTGCTATCTCAAACAGAAAAAATTACGCACAGTTATCATGCTTCTCATGCTCCAAATGCTCATGGAGAAGAGGATAGCCAGGATACACACGACCACTAGGTAGTGGTTAAAAAAATATAGAAGCCGGAAGGTATCTTCCGGCTTTTTTATTTCCTATTGGATTGGTTTTATCGCCAAAAAGTTATTTTTGCGATCCCTTATGTGCACGTGGCGCCCGCCCGCAAGAACTTCCGTTCGGACGGGAATTGGGAGCATCAGTCACATTGAAATAAAGATTTGCCCAGGTGCTGAAACTGGTAGATAGGCATGGGCGGTTCGCCGCTCCGATGAGGGCCATGTGTTCGTATGGACGTGCGGGTTCGCCATTTTCATCAACTCCCACCTAAAATTTAAATTGTAAGTTTGGCCTGAAAGGCTATTTTTGCAGACCCAAATGCGCACGTGGTGGAATTGGTAGACACGCCATCTTGAGGGGGTGGTGGGAGCAATCCCGTGGAAGTTCGAATCTTCTCGTGCGCACTTTTCACTTCTCCCAAAGAACATCCGCAAACCAGTTATCAGAATCGAAGAAAGTCTTTTGGGGGATAAATCCGGCAGCAGAAGCCAATTCCTTTAATTGCTTTTGGTCGTATTTTTTTGATATTTCCATAAAGATCGCTTCCCATGCATTGAAGTGAATTTCTTCATCCATGATGGTTACTGCTTGTTCAACTTTGCTGATCAGGTAGCTTCTGCACTCCCCTGTATGCGGGTTGTAGTATGGATAATGTAAGAATTGATTGCGATCAAAGTTTGCTTCCAGTTCAACATTGATTCGGTCCAGTAAATTAAGATTGAACTCCCGGGTAACTCCCTGCTCATCATTGTAAGCATTCAGAATAATAGCAGGATCTTTTTTAAGATCAACACCCATAAATAAAAGATCTCCTTCTTTTAGGAATTCCTGAAGCTTTGTAAGAAAACTAACGGCCTCCTTTTCACTGAAATTACCCACATTAGATCCGAGAAAGAATACGATATCCTTCTCCGGGCTTTCGGCTATTTCAGCCAAGGCATCAAAGTAGTCCCCTTCATAAGGCTCAATCTTTAACCCAGGTATTTCCGCTTTCAGGTTACCTTCCAAAATCTCCAGCACATTGCCGGAAATGTCCACAGGGGTATAGGTGAAGTCTACTTTTGCTTCCATGAAGTGCTTCAGCAGTACTTTGGTTTTAAGTCCATCACCTGCTCCCAGCTCAATGATGCGAAAAGGTTCAGTTCCATTAATGGCCTCCAAAATTGCTTGTTTGTGTGTTTGGAAAATTTCGAGCTCCTTTCTTGTGAGGTAGTACTCGTCCAGGTGCATGATCTGTTGAAATAGCTCATCCCCTCTTGCATCATAAAAGTACTTTGAAGGTAAATATTTGTTATCAGCCTGCAGTCCTTCGAATACATCCTCTGCCAGGGGTGTTAGGGTCGTTAGTTCTTTAGTCATGTGAGTATCAAATATGCTTTGCTAAACGAATGCCCGAAAACATCCATCGCAGATGTGGATGAAAAAAATTACGATAAGTTGATCTAATATGGTTTTTTGATGTGCCAAAAGAACCTCCTCTTAGCACCATTTGGTTCACCATAAATTTTCCATTGTACTCTCCAAGAGCTCCTTCAGGAGGATTGTAATACGGATAAGCTGTGTATGGACTGGAGGTCCACTCCCAAACATTCCCGAAAAAATCAAAATCAGAAGTTTGGACAGGCCTGAATTGATGAGCATCTACAAAGTTGGTTTCAGGCAAGACATTAGGAGAGTATTTGTTACATGCAACCTCCCACTCCTGCTCTGTTGGTAGCCTACAACCCTTCCATCGGGCAAATGCATCGGCCTCATAATATGAGATATGACAGAGCGGATCACCCTCACCTACACGCTCATAGCCATCCAACGTGTAATGCCACCATTCACCTCCATCTTCCTGATGCCAGTAGCGTGGTGCTTTAATTTCATTTCCATTGACCCAATCCCAGGCCTCAGAAAGCCAAAGCATATGATCCCGATAGCCACCGGCTTTCATAAACTCCATATACTCCCCATTGGTAATCAGACCTGAGGCAATCTGGTACTCATGAAGGAACACGTTATGTCGGCCTTCCTCATTATCGAAATGGAAGCCCTTCCCTTCAAAACCTATCTCATAGAGACCTTCATCCACATTTAACCATTCTTTATGTGCATCGACCGTCTTTACTTTTCTTTCTTTTTTTCTGTATGGCGGATAGAGTGGATTGTCTCCCAATATGCGCTTGATGTCGTATAAAAATAACTCCTGATGCTGTTGTTCATGATTGCATCCAAGCACAATCACCTCACTTACTCCTTTTGAAAGCTCATTCATATCCAGGAACTGGTTCATTGCCTGATCGACATAAGCGCGATACTCAAAGACTTCTTTGACAGTCGGTCGTGTCAGTTGTCCACGGTTGGCCCGGGTCCATCGCTCTCCGGCCGAGATATAGTAGCTATTAAAAAGGAAAGGAAACTTTGGATGGAACTCTTCGTAATCACTCACATTCGGCTTCAAAACAAAGGTTTCGAAAAACCAGGTGGTGTGTCCAAGATGCCATTTAAGAGGACTCACATCCATCACTGGCTGAACCACAAAATCTTCAATCTCTAAAGGTTCGCACAAGTCTTGAGTATGAGCCCTGACGCTCTTATAAAGCTCTGAGAGATCGGTTTTAGTAGAAATTGTCGATTGCAAAACGATTTCGGGATTTTCTTCAATTTATAAATCTTAGTAACACAATCCACGAAAAAAAGTCTTTTCTTAAAAAAAGAAACCCCATCCCGCATTCACGAGACAGGGCCCTCAACTAACCAAAAAAGACTAGAACATGCTGTTCTATTTTGCTACGAAATAAGGGAATCAAAATCCCTGCCAGTTAGTTTATCGTATAGTGTTAAAGAATCTTAAAAAAAGAAGTACGTATGCAAACAATGCTACCAACAGATGGTGGCCCCATTTACGCCGAAACAGATCTTACCGCCTTTATTTCTGAGCCCTGGAATGCCATTTCATCGCTGGCTATTGTTTTGCCAGCCATCTATTGGGCATTTAAACTCAAATGGCGAATAAAAGAATTTTTGTTCCTGTATTACCTCATGCCACTGCTCTTTCTAGGGGGAACGGGAAGCTTACTCTTTCATGCGTTCAGGTCATCACCATTTTTGTTGTGGATGGATGTTTTACCAACAGCCATCGTTACCCTTTCGGTGAGTGTCTACTTCTGGGATAAAATTTTGCCCAGAAGGTGGCAGGTTGCATCGGTAGTCATCCCTTTTACATTCATTCGATTTGCAGTATTCGATTTTTACAGCGGTCAATTCGCTCTAAACCTGAACTATTTAATAACCGGATTTCTGATATTCTTTCCAATCCTTTTTTATCTATCAAAACAGCGATATAACCATTTTTCTTCCATACTTGTCTCAGTCATTTTCCTGTCACTCAGTCTGGTGATGCGACGGGTAGATTATTCTTTTGCCGAATGGATTCCCATGGGCTCGCATTTCTTGTGGCACATCTTTAGTGGCATTGGTGCGTTTTATCTAGCAAAGTACCTGTACCTGATCCGTAAGGATGAACTTGAAACTAAAATTTTATGAAAACATTCTTTCTAATTCTAAGTCTGTTGTGGATTTTTCCAAACCACACCGATGATCAGACAGCACTGACCGGAGAAGAAATCCAGATGATTCTGGACAGGCATAATTACTGGCGTAAAGATGTAGGTGTGACGCAGAAACTGGAATGGTCGGAAGAAATGGCTGCACTGGCTGCTGACTGGGCTAAAAAACTGAAAAGAAAAGGATGCGGCTGGGAACATCGGCCGGATAATAAATTTGGAGAAAACCTATTTAAAGGAACAGCCGGTGCATTTGATGCTGCCTATGTAGTAGATGCCTGGGCCAGTGAAAAAGCGGATTACAATTACAATAAGAACAAGTGTAAATCAGGGAAAATGTGTGGCCACTACACCCAAATCGTATGGAACACTACGAAAAAGGTGGGTTGTGCCAAAATCACCTGTGATGGAATGGATATCTGGGTGTGTAATTATGATCCTCCGGGTAACTGGGTGGGCGAAAAACCGTATTAAGAAAGAGAATTATATACCTAATTCGAACGATTATTAGGTATTTTGATCCTAAAACTATTGTGTTATGATCTCATGTAGATACATTAGTGTATCAGCAATGTAAAATGTTAATCTTCTCATAATAGATATACTGCTGAATAGAGGAAGCCCGATTCATTTCGGGCTTTTTTTTTGAAGTTTGCTCTAGCAAAAAGCAACCATTCAAAGATGATCATGTCTTTAGCTTAAAATACTTATGAAAGCACTACTAACGCTATTCCTGTCATCAACAATCATGTTCACCTCTCTTGGTCAAAAAAGAGAGGTGGATGTCGGGAACTTTTCAGCACTCTCCCTGGGTATTGCAGCCAATCTTTATCTAAAGCAAGGATCAAGCACGCGTGTGGAAATCGAATGCGATGATGACACCTTTGAAGACATTGAATTTGAAGTAAGAGGTGACCGGTTGGTAATCAAAAAGGAAGGAAGCTGGAGCTGGGGCAGTGGATGGAGAAAATCAGAAGTGACCATTTATGTTACGATGGACAAAATTGAGGGCTTGTCCGTAAGTGGAAGTGGAAACATTGAAGGAAAAGGAAAATTACGAACGGAAGATGTCCGACTTTCCGTGAGTGGATCAGGTGATATGGATCTGGAAATGGAGAGCGATGAGTTGGACATGCGCATCTCCGGGTCGGGCAGCATCCGATTGAATGGAACGGCAGAAGAAGCTGAAGCAAGAATCAGTGGATCGGGAAGGATTAAAGCTGAGGATTTAACAGTTAAAACATTTGAGGCTCGGATCAGTGGCTCAGGTAGCTGCTACATCACAGCAATTGACGAAATCGATGCAAGCATTTCTGGAAGTGGAAGTGTGTATTATGCCGGTGATCCAAAAAGAGTAATCAGCAATTCATCCGGAAGTGGGAAGGTGAGGAAGATGTGAGAGATTGAGAATGGATAATTGAAAATGAAGAATCAGAGCCCGGGAAACCGGGCTTTTTTAGTATTCTATAATTTGATTTTTAGTTTTAAAATGTGAAAAAATACGGAGAACCAACAACAGAATTGATACGAAAAGTATAGCAAAATACCACTCCCACCCATCATCTGAAGGGTTTACAATTCTTTTTGGGTCACTATTGTCTACAAAAAAGAGGACTGATTGTCTTTCTCTTAGGTAATTATCTACCTCATCTCTATTTCTTAACGAGATTTCTTCTTTTTTCTGGTATCCCATCCCTCTAACATAGTATGTGTAGTGAAGCTTGATAAAAAGCTCATTTTCTCCTCCTCTAATCCTATCCCATGGCCCCTCATAATTTGTCAGTATACCTTCTACTCTAACCCGATCAGTAAATCTTAATTCAAGGTAATTAGAGCCAGAAAAAAGAATTATAAAGAGTAATCCGATGGTTCTTACTGAAAAGAAAAATCCTATTCTCAATTCTTATAAACCTTCCCCTCTTTCATCACAAACTTCACATCCTTCATTACTTCGATATCTTCCAGTGGATTTCCGGGTACAGCCACAATATCAGCTAAATATCCTGCTTTCAATGTTCCTATTTGATCTCCCATCCCAAGCAATTTTGCTGGCACAGAAGTAGCAGAAATGATCGCTTCCATTGCCGGCATGCCGCCTTCCACCATGTAGGTAAACTCTCTCGCATTTTCTCCATGCTTAAATACACCGGCATCTGTTCCAAACACAATCGGAACGCCTTTTTTATATGCTCTGGAAAATGTGCCCTGAATTTTCGGTCCGATGACCCTGGCCTTTTCTGCAACAACTTTCGGGTAATAGCCAGGCTTTTTGGCGTTTTCTGCAACTTCCATTCCTGCCGTAATCGTAGGCACTAGGTAAGCATTCTTTTGAATCATCAAATCCATCGTCGCGTCACTCATGTAAGTTCCGTGCTCTATGGTTTTTACTCCATTTGCTACAGCCCGCCTCATGCCTTCATCTCCATGTGCATGTGCAGCCACATGAAAGCCTAAATCAGAAGCAGCATCTACGATCGCTTTGATTTCTTCTTCCTGAAAATGAGCACCATCCCCATCTTTTGCCACACTTAGCACGCCTCCGGTTGCAGTGATCTTTATAAGATCAGCACCATTCTTATACCGCTGACGCACGGCTTTTCTGGCGTCTTCCACACTATTGACTACTCCTTCTTTCGGTCCGGGATCACCCATCAGATCATCTCGGTACCCGTTCGTTGGGTCACCATGACCACCCGTTATCGAAAGTCCCTTTTCTGAAGTAAATATCCTTGGCCCATCGATCAATCCCTTAGCGATAGCATCCCTGAGAGAAACATTAACACCACTTCCACCCACATCTCGTACGGTAGTAAAACCTGCCATTAACGTTCTCCTGGCAATATCCACAGATAAGAATGCCTTATCGGCAGGATTGTCAGTAAATACTCTGATGTATCTGTCAGGACTGGTCTCCCCTTCAATATGCACATGCATGTCTATCCATCCGGGCATTACTGTATGACTCTTGAGGTCGATTACCTGATCACCATCGTCAGGATCTGTATAGCCATTTTCAATGGCTGTGATCTGCTTTCCTTCCACGATAATGGACTTTTCGGTCATCACCTTTTTGGACACGCCATCAATGACTTTGCCAGCGTGGAGAATGGTTCGCTGAGCCGGCAAGGTGAGCACTAGCGATAAGAAAAATAAGGTTAGGAATATGTTTTTCATAGCGAAATTTTTTAAGGCACTTTAATTTCCATTAGGCACCAAATAAACCATTTTTATTTAAATTATGTAAAAAGTGTTTTGTCTGCTGACTCAAAATCCAAGTTGCAATGCAAGAATTGCGGTACTGTCGCATCAGGCAAATACTGTCCAAATTGTGGTCAAAAAACCAATACCGATCGGTTTCAATGGAAACACATCGGCCATCAAATTCTAGACTCCATTGACTTTGATCGTGGCTTTGTCTATACGCTTTATTTACTACTTAGAAGGCCCGGAAGCGCAGTTAGAGATTTTATTCATGGAAGTAGAGTCAGATTCGCAAACCCATTTAAATTATTCCTGATAATTGGGGCTTTTACAAATTTTCTTACCTATGAGTTTGATACATTTTCACATTTTATAGTTGATGTATCTGAATTGGAGGATTTGAAAGGATATTATGGCTATTCAACTAAATATTTTTCCTTTTTTACATTCACTGCTATCCCCTTGTTCAGTGTATGTAGTTGGCTGATCTTCTTGAAAAGATCCTACAACCTAATTGAACATTACATCCTCAATTTATACATCGGCGTAGGGCAATTTCTTGTCTTAATTGTGTTCATTCCCGTCATTTATTACTTTCCTTACGATGGAATAATTGTATTTTATGGTTTCGTAAATGCTGCATACAATACATGGGTTCTTATCGTATTCTTTCACGCCTTTAACGTCAGAAGAATAATTAAAATAGTATTCGCCATAGCCATTCCCTCAGTGACTGTCTTTTACTACAACTACTTAATATACAGGCTATCTCCTCAAGCTTTGTGGGAATTTCTGGACAGAATCCTGGCGTAGCTATTTCTTTTTGGTTTTCCTTCCGATGATTAAACCAATCAATAGAAAAACTAAGACACCAACACCTCCTCCGATAAAGAGGAATTTCTTTGGAAGCATTGCTATCTCTTCAGAATAAGGTGAAAAATGTCCGTGTATTACCTGCCAATTGCCATCTTCCTCAGCATATACTTCTGTACAATTCCACTGAAGTGTAATTCCATTAAAATCCTGAACGATTTGATAGGTGAGAACAGAAAGGTTGTCCGAATGCTGAAAAGTTGGATTCATTATTTCGTAGGTAGCTGCGGTGTTTCTATCAGCGAAAACCTTTGCTAATTCATCTTTCGATTCGATCCGTCTTCCATTCGTTCCGGGATCAAAATAGGTGATTTCATCAGCATAAATAGCCACATAACCCTCCGACTTTCCTTCATACCACTCCTTAACTGCATTATCCATAATGGAGAGGATTATTGCTTCACGCTCATCATAACTCACCACTGAAACGACGGCAAGAGAGTCCTGAGCATAAAGAGATGATAGAATAAAGAGAGAAGTGAGGGTTAGGATAGCTTTCATGATGATTAGGGTTTCAATAAAGATAAAACCTAATCCTCAGATTATCAACCCATTAACTTTTTGTACTTGATTCGCTTTGGAGCTTCATCTCCCAGTCGTTTCTTCCTGTTTTCTTCGTATTCGCTGAAATTTCCTTCAAACCAATACGCTTGCGAGTTGCCTTCGAACGCCAATATATGGGTTGCAATACGATCCAGGAACCAACGGTCGTGACTAATGACTACCGCACAGCCTCCAAAGTTTTCCAACGCCTCCTCCAGTGCCCGGAGGGTATTCACATCCAAATCATTCGTTGGCTCATCTAGTAGGATCAGGTTAGCGCCACGCTTCAGAGTCAGAGCTAAATGCACCCTGTTTCGCTCACCTCCTGATAAGGCGCTCACCTTTTTGCCTTGATCCTGACCTGAAAAGTTGAACTTACTCACATAAGCACGTGCATTCATTTCTTTCCCACCCAGATCTATGATTTCATTTCCTTCAGAAATCACTTCGAACACCGACTTGTTGGGATCTAACTGATCATGCTCCTGATCTACATAGCTCATTACTACCGTCTCGCCAACTTCAAACGTTCCCTTATCCGGCTCTTCCTGACCAGTGATCATTTTAAATAAGGTGGACTTACCAGCACCATTTGGTCCGATCACCCCAACGATACCTCCTTGCGGTAGGCTGAAAGAAAGATCTTCATAGAGCAACCTATCCCCATATGCTTTAGAAACCCCTTTAGCTTCAATCACCTTCGATCCCAATCGAGGGCCAGGTGGAATATACAGCTCCAGGTTCTTTTCTTTTTCCTTTGCTTCTTCACCCAATAGCTTATCATATGCACTCAAACGTGCCTTGGCTTTGGCTTGTCTGCCTTTCGGACTCATTCGCACCCATTCTAACTCACGTTGAAGGGTTTTTTGACGTTTGGATTCCTGCTTGTCTTCCTGAGACAGTCTTTTCTCTTTCTGTTCCAGCCAGCTGCTATAGTTTCCTTTCCATGGTATACCTTCCCCACGATCCAGTTCCAAAATCCATCCAGCTACATTATCCAGAAAGTACCTATCGTGAGTAACCGCTATTACCGTACCTTCATATTGCTGCAGGTGTTGCTCCAGCCAAAGCACTGATTCTGCATCCAGATGGTTGGTGGGCTCATCCAAAAGCAAAACATCCGGTTGCTCAAGTAATAGCCGGCAAAGTGCTACCCTTCTTTTCTCCCCTCCTGAAAGATTCTTAATGACTGCATCTTCAGGTGGAGTACGAAGGGCATCCATAGCCCGCTCCAGTTTATGATCTATTTCCCATGCACCAGTAGCATCCAACTTCTCCTGGATCTGTCCCTGCTTCTCGATCAACTTATTCATCTTATCAGGGTCATCCAGTACCTCCTGATCCGTAAACTTGGCGTTCACTTCTTCGTACTGCTTCAGCAGATCATTGATTTCTTTCACGCCCTCACGAACTACTTCAATCACCGTTTTTTCGGGATCAAGTTCCGGCTCCTGCTCCAACATCCCCACCGAATATCCATCTGAAAACGCTACATCACCCTGATAATCTGTGTCTTTTCCTGCAATAATTCGTAACAATGATGATTTTCCTGCGCCATTTAGTCCCAAGACGCCTATTTTAGCACCATAGAAAAATGACAAATAAATATTCTTAAGTACTTGTTTCTGCGGAGGGTAGATTTTGTTTACCCCCGACATTGAGAAGATGATCTTTTCGTCTGACATGCTTAAGTTTGATTAGAAATCGAATATACCACGCAATTTAAGAATTACTCTCACCCTTGGACATCTTAGAGGTACCATTTGGATTTATAAAAGACGACAAAGTTTTTCAGAAGGGCTGGAGCGGAAACGCTGACCGGGAGATCGGAGAAGTTCGTGATGGAGACACTGAAAAGTCCGTGCAGTTTTTTCAGGAAAGATTTGCTGATCTTGAAAAGAAAATCAAGGAGGTGACAGAGAAAATTGACTCGACTGAAAACAAGGGCTCATTCTTAATGAAGCTGGTTCACCTCCGGGAGCACCTTCCCCAGCACGACGGACTGGGTGATTATCAGGTTTTACATGATCTGATTATAAAATATGAAAATCTGGTCAGAGACATCATTCAAAAAAATCGTGTTAGAAATACCGAAATCAAAACAGCGCTGCTGGAAGAGGGTAAAGAGATCGTCGAGATCGTGAATTGGAAAGAGGCAACCGAAAAAGTAAATGACCTGAAAAGTCGTTGGATTAAAACCGGAAGTGCGGAAGAAGATAAAAACGAAGAGCTGGAAGAGGCTTTCTGGGCGCTGGTTAAAGAATTTTTTGACCGAAAGAAGCAATTCTTTGAAGACAAACAAAAACTAATTGAACACCGAAAGAGGCAATACGAGGAGTTAGTAGAGGAAGCAAAGAAGCTGGCTGACCTTCATGGACAGGAGCGCTTTAATAAAGTAAAAGACCTGAAGGAGCGGTGGAAGGAAACCGGTGGAATACCCGCTGAATTTTATAAACCACTTCATACGGAATTCAATAGATGCCTAAAAGGCAAGTCCTTTAGACCCGCATTTGACTATTCCGAAATACTGCAAAAGCTGGAAGCAATCAAGGCAGACAAAGAAGAATTTAACAAGGAGGAGCTTGACAAAATAAAGAAAGGATTATACCTGCAAAAGGGTAGAAACCCAGACAAACAAAAATGCCTCGACCTCATTCAACTACTCAATGAGCGTACATTTGTCATTAAGCTTACACAGAAGAGATTTCCTGATTTTGCAAAGCTGGAAGCTGATAAAAAGAAAAGTATCCGTAAGAGTATCATTAATGACCTGATCTCCCGTGACCAGGAAGATTTGAAGATTTATGAAGAAAATTCAGCTCATTTTTCTTCAACCGATGGTAAAATGAACAAAATAGTTGAAAATAAGATTAGAAGTCAAAAGCGTAAGATTGAGATCAAGTCAAAATTGCTCGACTGGGTCGATTCAGAAGAATTTTAATTTTTTTAGCAACTTTTTCTTGCGTTTTAGTGTAAGAAAATTACCTTTCGATAAAGGAATTTTTTCTTAGGGCTCGTATAAAATATAATAATATATATTTGCGCGCATTATTAGAATAGGACTTATAAACTGAGGCTAGAATATGTACTGGACACTAGAACTTGCATCTTATTTAGAAGACGCCCCATGGCCTGCCACCAAGGATGAACTTATTGATTACTCAATCAGATCCGGAGCGCCGCTGGAAGTAGTAGAAAACTTGCAGGAGCTAGAGGATGATGGACAGCCATTCGAAAACATTGAAGAGATTTGGCCTGACTATCCAACGAAGGAGGATTTCTTCTTCAACGAAGACGAATACTAAAAAGAAAAAACATTGAAAAGAAGAGCCCTGTATTCAGGGCTTTTTTTGTAACTGACAGCAGTTCAATTAGCATTACTGTAACATACCTAAGATTGGAACTGATTATTTGAGATCCTCTGGAGTAGTGATCTTAATGTTTTCGTAACTCCCATTGATAAGGCTTACGACATTTCCTGCTACCTCAAACACACTTGCGTCATCTGTAAATACTCCAACTCCGGCCTTTTTATAGGCATCCTTCAGCCTTTTCACATGGAATGTTTGTGGTGTTTGTACAAGCACATAGTTAGAGCGATCACGTGCTATGGAGGTTGTCCCTTTCAACTCCCTTATGGAGTCCTTTAACGATACCACAGCTACTCCTGACCCATGTTTTTCTGCAGCATCAAAGGAATCTCGAATGGTATCAATAGAGACAAAAGGCCTAACCGCATCATGAATGGCAACCAGTCCATCTTCAGGGATAAGGCCAAGACCTGATAAAACAGAAGCGCTTCGGGTAATTCCTCCGGTAGTAACCTGAATGTTTGCTTCTGGAAAATATTGAAACCGGATGGCTTCCCATTGTTTGATGTGAGCTTCAGGAAGCACTACAATTACACCAATATTTTGGTCGTATGCGAAAAACTTCCGTATGGATTGAACGATTATGGGTATCCCATCAATTGGCAGAAATTGCTTAGGCACATCGCTTTTCATACGTGTGCCCTTGCCTCCAGCCACTATGACGGCATATTTTTTCAAACCATTAAATAATCAGCATCGCATCTCCGTAGCTGAAGAAACGATACTTCTCTTTGATGGCTATTTGGTAAGCCTCCTGAATTAATTCATATCCACCAAAAGCAGATGCCATCATCAAAAGAGTAGATTCCGGCAGATGAAAGTTGGTGATCAGTGCGTCACAGATTTTGAATTCATACGGAGGGAAGATGAACTTGTCTGTCCAGCCAGAATTTTCTTTCAACAATCCATTCGCAGAGACAGATGATTCCAGCGTCTTCATTGCAGTAGTTCCCACTGCACAGATCTTCGATCTTTCGGACAGGGCTCTGTTCACTCTGTCAGCGGTTGGTTTTTCCACCCAGTAATTTTCAGAATCCATTTTGTGCTTGGTCAGATCTTCCACATCCACCGGACGGAAAGTACCTAATCCAACATGAAGGGTAATTGGAGCAATGTCTATCCCAATCAGCTCCAGACGCTTCATCAGCTGAGGAGTAAAATGCATACCGGCTGTTGGAGCCGCTACAGCACCCACATTCTTAGCATAAATCGTCTGAAACCGCTCACGATCTTCAGGCTCTGCAGAACGCTTAATTTCTTTTGGCAGTGGGGTTTCTCCCAAAGCATCGATCATTTTATAAAACTGCTCGTGATCTCCGTCAAACAGGAATCGGATGGTACGACCTCTGCTTGTAGTATTGTCAATCACCTCGGCAACCAACTCTCCATCACCGAAGTAGAGCTTGTTTCCTACTCGGATTTTCCGAGCCGGATCTACCAACACATCCCACAATTTCATTTCGCTGTTTAGCTCGCGAAGCAGGAAAACTTCAATCTTAGCTCCCGTCTTCTCTTTATTTCCATAGAGACGTGCCGGAAATACCTTTGTATCATTTATCACAAAAACATCATCCTCTTTAAAATAGTCGACAACATCTTTAAATGTTTTGTGTTCAATCTCACCCGTGTCCTTGTGGACAACCATTAATCGGGAATCGTCACGGTTTTCAGTTGGATGTAGGGCAATAAGACTTGATGGTAGGTCGAATTTGAATTCGGATAATTTCATTCCCATAGGAAAAAGGATCTATTTTAATGATCAAAAGAGCGCAAAATTAGCAAATATGTTTCACGTTTGTAACGTATCCTGCGTGAAACTCGTCAACTTACCTATTAACCGTTTGGAAAGCGCATTGACCGATCGCTATTTTGTTGAAAAAAGAGGATTCCAATTCGCTACTTTTGTTTTGAGATAATCTACACACGTGAAAGTATTCAAATTAATCATCGAGAGTTTCCGGTTTGCCTGGGGGGCATTGAAACAAAATATCCTGAGAACCACTCTGTCTTTACTGGGAGTAACCATCGGGATATTCGCGATTATCGCGGTATTTACCTTGGTAGATTCCCTCGAGCGAAGCATAAAAGACAGCCTCAGCTTTCTGGATGCCAATAATTTGGATATCGGAAGATTTCCTTACGAATTTGGACCAGACATCCCCTGGTGGGAGTACTTAAAAAGACCATACTCAAATTATGAGGAATATGAGTTTTTAAGAGAAAATCTCAAGAACGCGGAAGCCGCTACCATTTTTGCTAGTGCTCGAACCACTATTAAATATGGGAGCAGTAGCTTTAACGGAGCGGCAATAGTAGGAGTGGCTCATTCACATAACGATGTGTATGATATGAGCGCTGATGTTGAGAAAGGAAGATATTTTACAATGGCTGAATCTTTTACAGCAAAGAATGTAACAATGATTGGCTACACTATTGCCAAGGATCTTTTTCCACGTGGTGATGCAATCGGAAAGAAAATAAAAATTAAAGGCCTTAAGTATGTAGTTATTGCAGTTTTCAAGGAAGAAGGTGAGGGGCTTTTTGGAGATACAGGTAATGATGAAGTGGTTGTGATTCCATTTAAATCATTCCAGAAAATCTACTATATGGGAAGAAATCGCGGAGTGGAACCTCAAATAAGTGTAAAAGGTAAAGACACTGATTTTGGCTTGGTTGAATTGGAGGCTGAAATTACCGGATTAATGCGATCCAAAAGAGGTCTTGGACCAAAGGATAAGAATAATTTCTCAGTGAACCGGCAGGATGCAATTATGAATATCATCGGATCTACGTTCGATGTGATTGGGGTGGCTGGCTGGGCAATCGGAGGCTTTTCCATTCTGGTAGGTGGATTTGGTATTGCCAATATCATGTTCGTGTCCGTTCGGGAGCGAACCAACATTATCGGCATTCAAAAATCACTGGGTGCCAAAAACTACTTTATCCTGTTTCAATTTCTATTTGAAGCCATCTTCCTCAGTCTGATTGGTGGTGGCGTTGGATTATTACTGGTATGGCTACTGTCCCTGGTCAGCTTGGGTAACCTGGACCTGGTCCTGACATTAGGTAATGTAGTGCTGGGGCTTGGGGTAGCAGGCATCATCGGCGTAATCTCCGGAATTGTGCCAGCATTGATGGCTGCCAGAATGGATCCTGTGATTGCGATCCGGACGACCGGGTAATAGTTCAGTCTCTGTCTCTCACATAGTGATTCTGGACCAGATGATTCAGGTGAATTTTAGAATCAACCAGTTTAAATTTCAATTGCTTAGGTAGATCTCCAAAGAGCGGAATACCTCCACCAAGGAGGATGGGTATCTGTGTCAGGATCATTTCATCGACCAGGTCTTTTTTTAGAAACTGCTGCACGGTCATTCCGCCATCAATATACAGGCGATGATAACCCTGCTGGTGAATGGTAGCTAAAACATCAGATAACTCCCCTCTCACTAAAAAAGCTTTTCCATCATATTTCCTGGGCAGCTCCATTAGTGAATTGCTCAAGACAAATACCGGTTTTTGATAGGGCCATTCCACATTAAAACCATCAACCACTTCAAAGGTATTTCTGCCCATCACCAACGCATCAATGCGATCCATGTATTCATAATACCCCATGGCATCCCCATCCGGATTGGGGACCATATCCAGCCAGTCCAGCCCACCGTCTTTATCTGCGATGTAGCCATCCAGGCTGACACCTAAGTAGATGCTGTTTTTGGGATGCATGCGATGCTAAAGCTAAAGAAACCCGCCGCAAATAACACAAAACCGTTTTTTGTATATTTGAAATGAACTTTGTTCAATTTATTAAAACAGAACAGAAAAATGGCAAGATTCTTAAAAGGCAATCAGGTCAATTCAGAACTCGAAAATATTATTGATTTAGCAAATGAATTTTTGGTGATAATCTCACCATTCATAAAACTACATGACCGATTCAGAGATGCACTAAAACCGAAATTGGAAGACCATAACTTCGAAATAGTTATTGTCAGCCCTCGTTGATGTTGTCACCAACGAAATTGTCACTTCATGCGGTTGGTCACAAGACCAACCTAGGCGTGAATGGAGAGCTTATCCCACATGGGATAAATTAAAATAATCCTTCAAATACAAAAAAGGCAAGCCTTCCAGCTCACCTTTTCATTAAAAACGATCAAGGATTGTTTCTTAGCTGTTCAGCTTCTCCTTTATTTTTTGTTCCAGCTCCTCCATGAGCTCCGGGTTGTCTTCTATCAATGCTTTTACAGCATCCCTACCTTGTCCCAGTTTGTTGCCATCATAAGAAAACCACGAGCCTGACTTCTGCACCACGTCCAGCTCTACCCCTATATCGATGATCTCGCCGCTCTTACTGATGCCTTTGCCGTACATGATATCAAATTCCACCATTTTGAATGGAGGAGCCACTTTATTCTTTACCACTTTCACTCGTGTGCGATTACCCATCACATTATCTGCTGATTCTTTGATTTGTCCAATGCGCCTGATATCCAAGCGAACAGATGCATAAAATTTAAGCGCATTACCTCCGGTGGTTGTTTCAGGATTTCCAAACATCACCCCGATCTTCTCACGAAGCTGGTTGATGAAAATACACGAACAGCCGGTCTTATTAATAGTACCTGTCAGTTTTCTCAGCGCCTGTGACATCAATCGTGCCTGCAAGCCCATCTTGCTATCACCCATCTCTCCTTCTAGTTCGCCTCTTGGGACCAATGCTGCCACCGAGTCAATCACAATGATATCCAGTGCGCCTGATCGGATCAGGTGCTCGGCAATCTCCAGCGCCTGCTCCCCATTGTCCGGCTGGGAGATTAAAAGGTTTTCCGTGTCAATACCCAGTTTTTCTGCATAGGTTTTGTCAAACGCATGCTCCGCATCAATGATGGCGGCCATCCCTCCTGCTCGCTGCGCTTCGGCGATACAGTGCATCGCCAACGTGGTTTTACCGGAAGATTCCGGTCCATACACCTCAATGATTCGTCCACGAGGGATACCCCCCACGCCAAGTGCCATATCCAGGCTCAGAGATCCGGTAGAGATGGTCGGAACATCCATTACCTTCTCGTCGCTCAATTTCATCACGGTCCCTTTACCGTAGGTTTTTTCCAGCTTGTCAATGGTGATCTGGAGGGCTTTCAGTTTGTCTTGTGATTCGGCCATATATGCGTTGGGTCTATTTTTAAAATCAGACAAAATTACTCTTTTCACCCCGACCTAAAAAGTATTTTGCTAAAAATATTAGGAAAAAGGAATTCTTTCCAAATTATCAGAAATTAGTCATTATACTTATCCATTCCTACGCACTTACACTGATTATCTAAAAAATCGAGCCATCCATCGAAGGCCCCCAACCCAGATAGATATTTTGAGTTTTATTTAAGCAAATAAACCACCAGATATATGACAAACGCTTTACTCATCAAAAACGAAGGATTAATGTATTCGGTCTCATTCCCGTCCAGGACTTCCCTGATAGATTTCATTGAAACAGACATCCAGCATACCCGATCCTCTTTTGACCACAAGGTGATGATCTATGAAGATCACCTGCACGCATTGAGGGCTTGGGCTGATGCTAAAAACCTGGAGACCTTAGAGTTTACTCCTACTCAAATCAGCGCATAAATATTTAATTACTCTTTACTGCATCCCTCTTATACTGGATAGCTAAAGAGCATTTATTACCAATTCAATCTATTAAGGGTGAATAGATTCAAAAAAATGCGCACCCCTTCCATCTCCAACCCTTCTTCATTATCTTGTCCGCCCATCAACCCAAACATGAATTAATGGACAACACTGGTTATGAAAAAGCCTATAATCAATTAAAGCACATGAAAACCCTCATCTCTTTCAAAAAGATGATGACGGAAAGTGATTTAAATGTGGTTTATATGGGTAACGTGACCCAGTCTACCATTGAGGGTGTTACTGAAATGATCTCTGAGGATTTAAGCGCTCGTAATGAGAATAAGCGGGTAAAAAAGCGGGTATACCATGTAATGATGGAATCTCTACAGAATATTTGCAAACATGCAGATAGCCAGTCGGATGAAGAGTCACATTCATTGGAACAAGGGCTGGTTAAGCAGGGGATTTTCCTGATCGGACATAATGAGCAAGAGCACTTCATTACCACGGGAAATAGTATTGACATGAAAAGTGTCATCCCTCTAAGAGAGATACTTGACAACATCAATTCATTAGATGCCACCGGGATTAAAAAGCTCTATTTTGAGGCCATGGAGAACTCCGAATTGGGAGAAACAGGTGGTGCAGGCCTTGGCTTTATAGATATGGCTAAAAAGACGGGTACGAAATACGAATACTACTTTGAGCCAGAAAATGAAAGTAGCTGCTTTTTTGTTCTGACCATGCGTGTGGCAAAGGATACGGAGAAAGCTTAAGCCGTTTCGTTTCCATTGGCCATCTGCTCTTCTTTCGGTACATAATGAATCGCATAAATCATATACCCGCCTAGTGCCGTTCCAATTGGAAATTTAAATAACAGTAGTACCGCAGGAACAATAGCAAACTTCTTACCCCATGTTTGTTGTGTAGCAAGGCCATAACCGGATATAATAAATACCACTAAAGCAAGCGTTTGGAGGATAGGCAACATGTAAAGCAAATTCTGCGGAGGGTGAATTTCCATAAACATGACATCAAAATGCCTGATCTCGTGCCATAGATCACTGTGACTGATCATATCCACGAAAAAGAAGGTAGATATGGATAATGGCACAAAAATGAGGCCAATGACAATAAATATTTTACCAATGATACGCAGGTTGTTATCGTGATTTTTTAAGTCCATGAGTGAAAGTGGTTAGTTTCATTACTATGCATTACAAGGTATCTTACGATAAACAATAAATAAAGTTGTGGCATGATTAAAAAAGTGAGTTGGGGAGTTCTTATCATGATTATCATACTGATGGTGGTATTTTGGGATACGGTCACCTATGGGTTTCAGCAGGCCAAAGGGCAACTAAGCATCACTTTTAATACAGTTCCTGTAGAAGACGTATTGAATGATACAACTGTTGCTGACAGTATCAAACAGAAAATCACCATTATACAGGAGGCTCGAACATTTGCTTTTGAAGAGTTGGAGCTAGAAAGATCCGAGAATTATACCTCCTTTTATGATCAACATGGTGAGGTAAGCCTTTGGAATCTTTCCGCCTCACAACCCTATGCGTTAGAACCCAAGCTGTGGACGTTCCCATTGCTGGGATCCTTTCCTTACAAAGGATTCTTTGATTTGGATCGGGCAAAAACAGAAATGACTGAACTGAAAGAGGATGAATATGATGTGCGTATTCGTCCTGTCAGTGGCTGGTCTACTTTGGGCTGGACGAATGACCCCATCCTTTCAAATATGCTGGAGCGGCCTGAAGGAGCGCTGGTAGAATTGATTATTCATGAACTCACACATTCAACCATATTTGTCAAAGATCAAATAGAACTCAATGAAAACCTGGCTTCTTTCATTGGTGAACGTGGTGCTGTCTTGTTTCTAAATGAGAAGTATGGTAGAAATTCTGCTCCTTATTTCGATTACATACTGGCCGAAGATGACAGTCGGACCTTCAGAAATCAGATGCTGCTTGCTACTCAAATGCTTGACTCCCTTTATCAATCTCTGGATGGAATGAATGACTCGGTTAAATCAGTTCAAAAGCACATCATGATCGATCGAATCATGGGCTCCATTGACACGCTGCACTTTCACGACCCCAGATACTATAAAATATTCCAAACCGGCAGGCCCAACAATGCCTACTTCATGTCCTATCTCAGATATTACTCCGCCAAGGATTCGTTGGAGAATCTCTTAACCAGGGATTATGCAAACGATCTGAAGTTATTTATTCAGGGAATGAAAGATTATCATGAATAAAAAAACGTCAGAACAAAGTTCTGACGCTTTATTAGGTGAGGGAATTAATAAACTTTTTAGTAATTGACAGCCGCTGCAGCATCCAGTGTACCCCATCCAAAAGATGAACTTCTACTTGGATAAAGGTCAGCCGTTTGTTTCATTTTGTTCAAAACCTGATCGCGGGTCATGCTCGGGTTTTTCGCCCAAACGAGTGCAGCAATCCCTGCTGCAGTGGCAGTTGCCACAGACGACCCTCCTACTGTGGAGGGTTGGTTCCCACTCATCGCAAGGGAAAGTGGATGATTATTTGATCCAGTTCTTTCCATGATCACGGTAAAGTCCACTTTGCTTCCGGAGTGACACACATCACACCGGGTATATCCGCTTTCTTTGATGCCTGTAACCGCTACCGTTTCGCTCATAGATGCCGGGAAGATCACTCCGTACCAATTGGTCCAGCTGGTAGAAGTACCCGCCGCAGCAAAAATCAGTTTGCCTCTTCCATAGGCATACCTTACCGCATCAGCTACTTTGGAGTTTGAAAACACATCTCCAATAGACATACTAATGATTTTTACATCACTCCTGTTACCCAGGTAAACAAGTGCATCTGCTACTCCTGTTTTTTCCTTTCCTCCATTGATTACTACATCTCCGGTTCCTCGTACAGCCACCAGGTTCGAATTATATGCAACACCGACAGATGATCCGTCCGTACTTCTCGGTGCGGCCATCACACCTGCCATAGCAGTTCCGTGTCCACAATCATCATCCGGACCATCAGGACTGGCCCACCACCACCAGGAGCTTACATAAAAGCCGTATTTATGTACATATCGACTACTGGAGTAGCCGGAGTTGAAGTTACTGTTTAGGTTATCCTGATATGGCGAAATACCAGTATCAATCAATCCTATGCCGATACCACTACCTGTGCTCGAACTCCAGGCATTCACCACATTGTTGGCATATAGGTGCCATGAGGCTTTCGACCCTGGAGAAATGTTTACATAATCACTTGAAGGCAACCCATAGTCAGGATCATTGCTGCAGCCTTTGCTGCTCTCTGTCCTTCCCCCATCGGTAGTTGGAAAGTCCACCTCATACCCCAGGGGTTCCACATACCTCACAGTAGGCAAGGATCTCAGGTATTTTACTACCTCCAGGCTGGTAACCTCTACCTCGATGAATGGAAGCACTTCATGCTTTCGAAGGCTTAAGTCTTCTTCATTAAACTCCTGATTTTCTTGTTCCAGAATCCGAACCACATCATTAATGATATCATTCGATGTGGCAACCCATGCTTCTTGTTGAATGTCTATTTCAGAAATTCTACCATTGACATTGGTTTCACCTGCTGGCTGGTATCCGATGGTAAGAATTTTGTCACTGTGAATTAATGCGCTCCAGATCATTTCGTCGGATGCTTCACTCCAGTTAAATTCATCATCATCTTGTAGTGAGCCAATGATGGTGTCGTCAATTTCAGATTTTGCGATGGGGTCTTGTTGTTTGATTGTTGGCTCTATTTCTGATTCATTGTTACATGCCAGCAATAGAAATCCCAGCAACACCAAGCTAATTTTAGTGTGTTTCATTACGATTAGGTTAAAGTTATAAAACATGAAACCCTACAGACAAAATGGTATGCATGCAGAGTATTTATTTTCTAATTTAATTAAAATTTACGATTTACTCATAATCATATTTGGTCTTTAGTGGTAAATACCAAATTCATCTGCCATTTAATTTCAGCTTTACCAAATTGTTACCATTTTAACATACAGTTGATTTCTGAGTAATTTTGAATAATGTTGAATGAGTTGGTTCAAAGCAGCTGAATTCCGGATAGATATAGCTGTGGGGTTACCAAGATGTAAAGAATGATTTAAGTAAAAGTTACCGAGACAACCACTCTAGAAAATGGCTAAAAACAATCAAAAAATTCTTGTAGTAGATGATGAAGCAGACATCCTGGAATTGTTGAAGTATAATCTGAGTAAGGAAGGGTATGATGTTAAAACCGCCAGCGATGGAATCAAAGGCGTAGAGATAGCGAAAAGCTTTGTTCCTGACCTGATACTACTGGACATCATGATGCCCAAGCAAGATGGAGTGGAGACTTGCCGCCAAATCAGGGAGCTACCTGAAATGGCCAACACCTTCGTGATTTTTCTTACGGCCCGGTCCGAAGAGTATTCCGAAGTTGCCGCGTTTGATATGGGTGCCGATGACTACATCACCAAGCCGATCAAGCCTCGTGCACTTGTAAGCAGAATCAACGCACTCTTTAGAAGAGAGTCTAAAAAGAAAAAGGAATCCAATACGATAACTATTGGCGACCTGGTGGTAGACCGAACCAGCTACACCGTGAAGAATGGTGAAGAAAAAATATCACTTCCTAAGAAGGAATTCGAACTGCTCTATTTTCTGGCGCAAAATCCAGGCAAAGTATTCAGCAGGGATGAACTTCTTCAAAACATCTGGGGAACCGATGTGTATGTACTTGCCCGAACCGTAGACGTACACATCAGAAAGGTTCGAGAGAAGATCGGGAACGACCATATTATAACCGTGAAAGGCGTAGGATACAAATTCGACGCTAATTAACTATAATTCGCTTTATGCAATTTAATTCCCGTGCGATAGCGTTATTGTTGGCGTTGTGTGTGGCGACCATTACCACTGCGTTCTTGTATTTGGTGCCAAACACAACTACCACTTCTATAGTGATTGCCTTTCTATTGTCATTTTCTTCAACTTACATTTTAGTTCGCCTCGTTCTTGAGTTTCTTTTTTTCCGTCAGATTGAGACCATTTATGAGTCCTTGAAAAAATTGAAAGAAAGCGAAATCACCTTAAGGGGTCGACTCTCATCGGTGAACCCACTAAAAAGAATTAATAGAGAGATTTCAAGTTTTGCCAAGAGCAAGGAGCGGGAAATTGAAGAGCTAAAGGAACGTGAAAATTTCAGAAGGGAGTTTATTGCTGATGTTTCACACGAACTTAAAACTCCCATTTTCGCAGCACAAGGATTTGTTCATACGCTGTTAGATGGTGCAATCAACGACAAAGAAGTTCGAAAGAAGTTCCTGAAAAAAGCTGCTAAAAGCCTCGATGCGCTTGATTTATTGGTGCAGGATATTCTAACCATTTCACAGATAGAGTCTGGTGAAATTAAAATGCATTTCGAGAATTTTGATATGCGTGGTATGTGTGCTGAAATTCTGGAGCAACTGGAAGATAAGGCAGACAAAAAAGGAGTAGAGTTGAAGATGTCCAAGAAATACAAAGACCCTATCATTGTTAGAGGAGACTACCGTCGCATCTATCAGGTCATGCTCAACCTGATTTCAAATGCAATCAAATACACAAAAAAAGGAGGGCAAGCGAGGATCGGGTTTAAAGAGGTAGATGATAACAAAATTCAAATCATCGTAAATGATACTGGTCGGGGTATCCCGGAATCAGATATTTCGCGTATTTTCGAGCGATTTTATCGGGTGGACAAGAGTAGATCCAGGGAAAAAGGAGGAACAGGCCTGGGATTGTCCATAGTGAAGCACATCCTGGAAAGCCATAAATCGGAAATCTTAGTAGAGAGTGAATACAAAGTGGGTTCCAAATTTTACTTTGAGCTTGAAAAAGCCAATTACATAGACAAGGTGGACGAAGGATGGGAAGAGGAAGAAGACTATGCATAAAAATCTCAAAAACATCTCGTTCAGTGATCTGATCATCACTGAGAATGACAATTACATTCTTGTAAATAAACCCCCATTTATTGCCAGCCTGGACGATCGAGTTGACAGCAAGAACTTACTGAGCCTTGCGAAAGCAGTAAATGAAGATTACCAAATCTGCCATCGACTGGATAAAGAAACCTCTGGCGTAGTTGTTTTTGCTAAAAATGCTGAGGCTTATCGCCACTTTGCCATCCAGCTGGAAAACAGGGAAGTAAAGAAAGTTTATCATGCAGTGATCAATGGGCTTCACAAATTCGAGGATTTTGAAGCTGATGAACCACTTTATACCACCTCTACAAAATCGCGCGTAGATTTTAAAACCGGAAAGCCGGCATTTACTTTGATCACCACATTAGAGGTTTTTAAAAAGCACACCCTGTTAAAATGCTTTCCGGTAACAGGCCGTATGCATCAAATTCGTGCGCATTTGGCCCATCACGAGGCACCCATCGTTAATGATCCTGCCTATGGAGGAGACCCGGCCTACCTGTCTGAGTTGAAAAGAAATTATAATTATAAAAAGTGGGAAGAAGAGAATCCCATGATTAATCGTGTAGCTTTGCATTCACATCAGGTAGCATTTCGGGATTTGGATGAGCAGGTGATTGAGGTAGAAGCGGCATATCCCAAAGATTTCTCCGTGTTAATCAAGCTCTTAAGGAAATTTAATTAGAGAGACGGGTTTGTTTTCTCAAATGAAACTTCTATTTTTGTGTCCCTTTTTCGAGAGGACAGATTTTGACATCATAAAATCAATATAAAATTGGATACTAACAGCTTTAAAACTGTATCATTAAACAGTGCAACTGTAGAGAAGAATTGGGTCATCGTAGACGCTGATTCTCAGATACTTGGAAGAATGGCAAGTGAGGTTGCTAAAATGATTCGAGGCAAGCACAAGCCATCGTACACTCCTCACGTAGATTGTGGAGATAACGTAATTGTGATCAATGCTGACAAAATCAGATTGACCGGAAGTAAGTGGACAGACAAACAATATGTTCGTCACACTGGCTATCCTGGGGGTCAGCGTATCGAAACGCCAAAGAGCATTAAGGCCAAGTCCTCTACTATTTTAATTGAAAAAGCAGTGAAAGGCATGCTACCAATCAACAGATTGGGACGACAGCTTTTCAAGAACTTATATGTATATGAGGGTGCAGAACACCCACATGCAGCTCAAAAACCAAAAGAAGTAAAACTATAAACCTGAATGGACAGAATTAATACCATAGGAAGGAGAAAGACCTCAGTAGCTCGTATTTATATGACGAGTGGGAAAGGTGAAATAACCGTAAACGGCAAGGAGCTTAAAACCTTCTTTCCTTCCGAAATTCTTCAAACCATCGTGAAGCAGCCACTTGCAAAAGTGGAGCAGGATGGAAATTTCGATATTGACATAAACGTAACCGGCGGTGGACCTTCCGGACAAGCGGAAGCCGCCCGATTGGCTATTGCTCGTGCACTTACTGAAGTAGATGCAGAGTTTAGAGGCCCGCTTAAGTCTGAAGGATTCCTTACCAGGGACTCCCGAATGGTGGAACGTAAGAAGCCAGGTCGAAGAAAAGCAAGAAGAAGATTCCAGTTCAGTAAACGATAATTTTGAGATGCAAAAACTAGAACATAAAGATCTATTAGATGCAGGTGTTCACTTCGGACACCTTACCAGAAAGTGGAATCCTGCCATGGCTCCATACATTTTCATGGAGAAAAATGGCATCCACATTATCGACCTTCACAAAACATTGGCTTGCCTTGAAGATGCAACTGAAGCAATGAAAGCAGTAGTACGGTCAGGGCGAAAAGTAATGTTCGTGGCTACTAAAAAGCAGGCTAAAGAGGTAGTGGAGCAAGAAGCACAGCGACTTAACATGCCATACGTGACTGAGAGATGGCAAGGTGGTATGCTTACCAATTTTGCAACGATCAGAAAGTCATTGAAGAAAATGGCAGGTATTGAGAAGTTGATGAAAGAAGAGGCTTACCAAAACATGGCAAAGCGTGAGCGATTGATGGTCAGTCGTGCGAAAGCAAAGCTGGAAAAAGTATTAGGCGGTATCTCTGACCTAAATAGACTTCCTGCAGCACTTTTCGTGATCGACATTAAACGTGAGCACATTGCAGTTGCTGAAGCACAGAAATTAAACATCCCTGTTTTCGGGATTGTTGATACAAACTCTGACCCGACGAAGATCGACTACCCTATTCCAGGCAATGACGATGCATACAAATCAATCAAATTGATCACTAGCTATGTAGGTCAGGCGCTGGAAGAAGGATTGTCCGAGCGTAAGAAAGACAAAGAGGAGCAAGCTCAGGCTGAAGAGCAGGCAGCTAAAAAAGCAGCTGACGAAAAGTCTGAGGTAGCAGAGTAAATCTAAAGACCATAAAATCTTAACATAAAGATTGAACATTGATGGTATCGGTGTTCAATTTTTGTTTGTAGAAAAATTAAAACCAAGAAATAAGATGGCTATTACA
This sequence comes from Ekhidna sp. ABH4_415, assembly GCF_056161305.1. NCBI lineage: Bacteria > Pseudomonadati > Bacteroidota > Cytophagia > Cytophagales > Reichenbachiellaceae > Ekhidna > Ekhidna sp. ABH4_415. The sequence goes on along the minus strand of NZ_JBSWYW010000001.1, from coordinate 418,211 downwards.
GCACAAGACGTAAACAAACTAAGGCAAATGACTGGTGCCGGCATGATGGATTGCAAAAAGGCATTGACAGAAGCAGAGGGCGATTTTGATAAAGCAGTAGAGCTTTTGAGAAAAAAAGGGCAGAAAGTATCTGCTTCCAGAGCAGACAGAGAAACTTCTGAGGGTGTTGTATTTGCCAAAACCAACGACGCTGGAACAGAGGGTGCTTTGATCGCATTCACTTGCGAGACTGATTTCGTTGCTAAAAACGATGAGTTCATTCAGCTAGGAAATCAGATTGCAGAGGCAGCATTCGCAGAGAAGCCAGCAAACGCTGAAGCACTCAATGCACTTAGCCTTGGTGATTTGTCTGTAGGTGAAAAGATTGTTGAACTAACAGGTAAGATTGGAGAAAAGCTTGAAGTGAAAGCTTTTGAAATCCTTACAGGCGAGGCAGTAGTTCCATACATCCACATGAATGGTAAGCTTGGAGTACTGGTAGCATTGAAAAATGCAAACGGCACAGACGTAGAAGAAGCTGGTAAAGATGTAGCAATGCAAATCGCAGCGATGAACCCGGTGGCAGTTGACAAAGATGGCGTAGATCCGGCTATCGTTGAGAAAGAGATTGAAATAGGGAAAGATCAGGCAAGACAGGAAGGTAAGCCAGAAGAAATCATCGAGAAGATTGCATTGGGTAAGCTGAATAAATTCTACAAAGAGAATACGCTTCTTAGTCAGGCATTCGTAAAAGACAATAAGCAATCAATCGCTCAATATTTGGATTCAGTATCCAAAGGATTGACTGTTTCTGAATTCAAGCGAGTTTCTATTGGATAAGTGAGATTTCCATTCGATATAAGAAGCCACCTAGCTGTTTAGGTGGCTTTTTTTGTGCATTAATCCCTATAGTTCATAAGCATTATACCTACGTGTATCTAAGAGTTAGCCCCATTCTTAAATAGACTGGATATTGAGACTTTTACATAAAAGGAATGTTATGGACAAACAGGTGAATTTTATAGATCCGGCCATACTCACCCGCAAATTCGTTAGAACCGGAACATTAGTAAGAATAGCATCGCTTGGGATAGCTTATTTAGCACTCCTAGCAATGTCTCTATAGGGTCTTTTCAACCAGCAAGACCTGACAAGCCAAGGAGAACTATGCCTTGGCTTTTTTTATTTATTTCCCTGAAGGCCATTTTTAGCCCATTTTAGCCAATTTTTTCTCTTTGATTATTTGTTCCACTGGTCTTCCTGTAATCTTACTTTCAAGCCAGGAAATCAAATCCAGATACAATAACGATCTGCGTTCGTATTTGTCTTCAAGAATCTCGAGCAACTCTTCTTTCAATATTTTGAAATCATGCTCAAGCTTTTTTCGGTCCATGAATACTGAGTTCTTTAAGAAATTGAAAATCGCCGAATGCACACGCTGATAATCACTCAGTTTCAACAAGAATCGATAGGTGGACTTAATCTGGAAGTCAATCAAATCATCATTGCCAAGTTCATAATGCGAAATCAAATTCAGAATGCGAGCAAAACATTGAATATCTTCTTTCAATGCAATGCTCGGGTGGTTTATAATAATGTTCAAATGCTTTATTGCACCTGAGAAATCTGCACTTCCAAATTTCAGACTGGCAATCTTATAGTGGAAGACCATGATTCTGTGAATATCTAAGCGGCCCTCAAAAGGCTTCATTTTTTGGAGAAATTCATCCGAATACCTGGCTCCCTCTGTAAACCTTCCTTCTATGATGTACGAATTGAGGTTGGCCGTTTCTAGATAGATGAAAGACTGAATCACCTGATTCTCATTGAATCTATGCTGATGTTTAGAAGTGAATTCCTTAAGTTTTTTATAATTTCCAATGAATCGGTTAACATCGTCACAATAGAAAAGTGCTGCAAGCACATTATGTAAACCTCGAATATACATCTCAGGCTCACTCTCTAACAGGGCTTCATTCTTCTCATAAACCTGACACCATTTTTGAGCATATGCATAGCACCTGACAAAGTCTTGCGATATGTAGTAGAACCAAACGTAACATTGGTATTTGTAAATAGTATCTTCGAATTCAGTATTCGTAGAAACCGGTAAGCTCTCATTGAACATCGCCGCAAGCTTCTTCTGCTGCTCCTCGCTTTTACTATGACCAAACTTCAGGTAATAGTCATATAGCTTGAGCGATAAATCCGACCATGCACCTTCAAAGTAAAACCGACTTCTGAGCAATGAGGATTCATCAGTCAATTCATCGGCTCGTTGAGAGTGACTCCTGGTCACATATCTTCCCTCGATCTTTTTCTCAAATTCTACGATCTCCAGTCTTAGAATGTCCATTTTAAACGTACTGGCGATCTGTTTAGCTTTTGCCAATTGAGCCAGGCTTTGAACATAGAGTCCTTTCTTGTGCAACAACTCAGCATAGCTAATGTGATCCTTAATCCGAATACGTGGATCATCAGATTGTAGCAACCGCAAACTCACCAAAACCTGTTCATACAACCGTGCTTTGTGATTGGAAAGTGTATTGGCTTTCAACTTTGGGAAAGCTTCCTGAATTTTCTCATCATTCCAATGAGAAAGCTTATCGATCACATCAAATAATCTGATGGAGATCAGCTCTTTATCCGTCGTGTTCCTTTTCACATACAGCTTAAAATTTCGTTTTTCAGCCTTTGACAGCCGTTTAATGAGCTCGAATAATTGATATGATAATTGCTTGACCAAGTGAATCTACAAGATATTAAGTGATTGATTTTTAATGTGTTATTACTAAAAAAGCTGACTTGAACAGATGAATAATCAAAATATAAGGTTTCATCAAACCTCTCCTAGCGACCACATTTGTTCACGCACGTAAAAATAGCACTAAGTTGAAATGAGCAAACTTCACATTTTTGATACCACATTAAGAGACGGTGAACAAGTACCGGGCTGCCAGTTAAAAAGTGAAGAAAAGCTTGAAATTGCTTTCCAGCTTGAGAGCCTTGGTGTTGACATTATAGAAGCTGGATTTCCGGTCTCAAGTCCTGAAGATTTTAAGTCTGTGGAGCTCGTATCCCAGCACATCAAAGAATCAACCATCTGTGGACTCACCCGTGCTGTTGAAGAAGATATTGATGTTGCGGCAAGAGCGCTTAAAGATGCTGCCAACCCAAGAATTCACACCGGGATAGGGACTTCAGAATTTCATGTGAAATATAAACTGAACACTACCAACGATGACATCATCAAACGGGGTGCTCATGCTGTGAAATATGCCAGAAACCTGGTTTCAGAGGTTGAGTTTTATGCCGAAGATGCCGGCAGAACAGACAATCAATTCCTTGCTCGGGTAGTTGAAGCGGCAATAGATGCCGGAGCTACTATCATCAACATACCGGATACCACCGGCTACTGCCTGCCGGAGCAATTCGCAGAAAAAATAACCTACCTGGTGAATAATGTTCCAAACATTGATAAAGCCATTCTGTCTACACACTGTCATAACGACCTGGGTTTGGCAACAGCCAACAGCATTGCCGGAGTGATGGCAGGCGCCAGGCAGGTGGAATGCACGATCAACGGAATTGGGGAACGTGCCGGAAACACTTCATTGGAAGAGGTCGTGATGATCATCAACCAGCATCAACACATCAATTTGACACACAAGATCGACACCACGCAAATTACTTCAATGAGTAAAACGGTATCATCCATGATGAATATGCCTGTTCAGCCAAATAAAGCAATCGTTGGATCTAATGCGTTTTCGCACTCTTCCGGAATCCATCAGGACGGGGTGATCAAGAAGCGAGAAACCTATGAAATCATTGATCCGGCTACTGTAGGAGCCGCAGGATCAGAAATAATACTGACTGCCAGAAGCGGTAAGGCAGCATTGAACTACCATGCAAAAAAATTGGGGTACGAATTGGAACCGGAAGGCCTGAAAATTGCCTACAAGGAATTTTTAGAAGTGGCCGATCAGGTCAAAAATGTAGGACCTGGTCATTTGCATAAAATATTCAAAACCATCAAGGCTTACGCATAATGTCAAAGACGCTATTCGATAAAATATGGGATACGCATGTGGTGAAACACATAGCTGATGGTTTGGATGTCCTTTACATTGATCAGCACTTCTTACATGAAGTCACCAGCCCTCAGGCTTTTGATGGTCTTAGAAAAAGAGGAGTCGACGTGTTTCGACCGATGCAGTGTGTAGCCACAGCCGACCACAATGTGCCAACTAAAAATCAAGACCAACCGATCAAAGATCCTTTATCTGCCAATCAGGTAAACTCGTTGATCAAAAACTGTGAGGAGTTTGGAATCGAATTATATGGGATTGGGCATGAAAATCAAGGCATTGTTCACATCATTGGTCCGGATCTTGGCATTACTCAGCCCGGTATGACCATCGTATGTGGCGATAGTCACACTTCTACTCACGGTGCGTTTGGGACGATCGCATTTGGTATCGGCACCTCGCAGGTTGAGCAGGTACTTGCCGCACAGAGTCTGGTACTCTCCCGACCTAAAACCATGAAAATTGAGGTGAATGGGAAACTGAATAAAGGAGTTACTGCAAAAGATGTTGTGTTGTATATCATAGCCCAGCTGGGCACTGAAGGTGCTACCGGCTATTTTGTAGAGTATAGCGGGAATGTTTTTCGAAATTTCACCATGGAAGAACGCATGACCGTTTGCAATATGAGCATCGAAATGGGTGCCAGAGGAGGCCTGGTTGGCATTGATCAAACAACCATTGATTATGTCACCAGCAGGGTCAATATTCCTAAAGAAAAAATATTTACCTGGCTGTCGCTTAACACGGATGAAGATGCAGTCTTCGATAAAACAGTAAAGCTTGATGCCGCAGACATTCATCCATTGGTCACTTGTGGTACAGCTCCTGATACCGGCATCCGATTATCGGATCGAATGAGTGCCTCAAAGCACATTACCAAAAAGGCGCTGGGTTACATGCAATTTGATCAGGATGACCAAATATCTGATCAGTCTGTGGATTATGTATTCATCGGTAGTTGCACGAATGGAAGAATTGAGGACCTACGTGCTGTCGCGAATCTGGTGAAAGGCAGAAAAAAAGCTGATCACGTGAATGTTTGGGTAGTTCCCGGATCGATGAAGGTTCGCTCTCAGGCCATTGAGGAAAACCTGGATAAAATATTTGAAGAATCAGGCTTTGAGTTTCGTGAGCCCGGCTGCAGTGCCTGCCTGGCTATGAATGAAGATAAGATTCCAGCAGGATCGCTCTGTATATCCACGTCTAACAGAAACTTTGAAGGAAGGCAGGGCGAAGGAGCTCGAACAGTATTAGCCAGTCCGCTTACTGCTGCAGCTTCTGCTATTACAGGAAAAATTACTGATCCAACCCTATTTCTAAACTGATGGAGATTCGATCAAAAGCCATACCGCTACCTATTGATAATATTGATACAGATCAGATCATCCCAGCTAAATTTTTGAAGCAAACGGACCGACTCGGGTACGGAAAGAACTTATTTTATGCATGGAGATATCTGGCAGATGGAAGTCCAAATCCGGATTTTGAATTAAACAAACCAGCCAGAAAAGATGCTGAGATCCTTATTGCAGGGAACAACTTCGGATGTGGCTCCAGCAGAGAGCATGCTGCCTGGGCAGTTGCAGGTTTTGGAATCAAAGTGATTTTATCTACGCAATTCGCCGATATTTTTAAAGGCAATGCTTACAACAACGGCATCCTTCCAATTGAGCTGGATGAGCACTCGATAGCTGCGATCACCCAGTTGGTCTTAGATCAGCCGGAAACTGAAATTGAAGTATCCCTCCTGGATCAGTTGGTTAAAGTTTCCACTCTTAATCTGGAAAAGAGCTTTCACATTTCTCCATTTAAAAAAGAGTGTCTGCTGAATGGAGTAGATGAAACTGACTACCTGATAAAGCTTAGAGATCAAGTTGAACAATTTGAACAACAGAGATGAAAAAAAATATAACCATACTACCCGGTGATGGAATCGGTCCTGAGGTCGTTTCACAGGCAACTAAGGTCATACACGCCATCAATGCTTATTTTGGCCATGACTTCATCCTGAAGCACGGACTGATTGGAGCCAATGCCATTGATGAGACGGGCTCTCCCCTTCCTGATGAAACACTTGATTTATGCTTGAATAGTGATGCTATCCTGCTGGGATCCATAGGCGATCCGAAATACGACAATGATCCAAATCTGAAAGTCAGACCGGAACAAGGATTACTCAAATTGCGGAAATCCCTACAGCTTTTTTCGAATATTCGGCCGGTTAAAACCTATGATATCCTAAAAGGGGTTTCTCCGCTTAAGGAGCATTTGCTGGAAAATGTGGACATGGTGATCTATCGGGAACTTACTGGTGGTATTTATTTCGGTGATAAAGTACTGTCAGATGATGGCTCGCATGCACATGATTCGTGTGATTATACGACGCACGAAATCAGTCGAATTGCTTATCAGGCATTTGAAGCTGCCACTCTTAGAAGAAAGAAGCTCACCCTGATTGATAAGGCAAATGTGCTGGAAACATCCAGGTTGTGGAGGCGTGTCATACAGGATATCAGCAAAGAATACCCTGAAGTAGAAGTAGAATATATGTATGTGGATAATGCCGCCATGCAAATGATGCTCAATCCCGGAAACTTTGATGTGGTGTTAACCGAAAATATGTTTGGTGACATCATCTCGGATCTATCAAGTGTGATCACCGGCTCGCTGGGAATGCTACCATCCTCTTCAGTAGGAACTAAATCTGCTCTATTCGAGCCAATTCATGGTTCATATCCACAAGCAAGCGGAAAAGATATCGCAAACCCGATGGCGACCATCCTTTCGGTTGCTATGATGTACGAACACTTCGAGCTTTATGAAGAAGCTAATACGATCCGAAAAGCTGTGGATTGGGCGCTGGAACATAAGGTAGCTACAGAAGACATCTTGAAAGACAAAAATGAAGCAAGCCCATGTTCGAAGGTTGGAGATTCAATTGCGTGGTTTATCGAAGAAGGTGGAAAAATGGAAATGAATAAGGATTCAATAAACCTTTCACTAAATTGCATTATCTAACAACACAATATCGAGGGAGAAACACCGAACGTGCAAAACATCATAGTCAATATCGTCTCTATTCTTAACGTCATTATCATTTACGATATGCGCTGAGGAGACTATTGATAAATAAAAATATTCAAGAACCCTTCTCAGCATCTGAGAGGGGTTTTTTTTATGTCAAAACGGAACAATGTCAGAATTAAATAAATACAGCAAAACGATCACACAGGATCCATCCCAGCCGGGTTCCCAGGCACAGCTATACGCTTTGGGCCTTTCTGAAAAGGATCTTAAAAAAGGACAGGTGGGCATTGTCAGCACTGGATTTGAGGGCAACCCGTGCAATATGCACTTAAACATTCTGGCTCATCAAGTCAAGAAAAGTGTAAATGAGGCTGACCTACTGGGTCTGATTTTTCATACCATCGGAGTGAGTGATGGGATGTCCAACGGAACAGTAGGCATGAAGTATTCATTGGTGTCTAGAGACATTATTGCTGATTCCATTGAAACAGTAGCCAATGCACAGTTTTATGATGCGGTTGTGCCTGTGGTGGGTTGTGATAAAAACATGCCGGGCTCCATCATAGCATTGGGTAGACTAAACAGACCGGGACTGATGGTCTATGGTGGCACGGTAAAACCCGGGAAGTGGAAAGGGAAAAAGCTGAACATCGTCTCTGCTTTCGAGGCGTATGGTCAAAAGCTTGGAAAAAATATTTCCGATGAAGATTATAATGGCATCATAAAAAATGCAATTCCTGGTCCGGGAGCTTGTGGGGGCATGTATACCGCTAATACCATGTCTTCAGCGATTGAGGCACTAGGGATGAGCCTGCCTACATCCTCCTCTAATCCTGCAGTAAGTGACGATAAAAACCGAGAAACGTATCAGGTAGGACTTGCAATCAAACACTTGCTAAAAGAAGATATCCGACCTTCTGATATCATGACCAGGGAGGCATTTGATAACTCCCTCCGTCTGATCATGGTGCTAGGTGGCTCTACCAATGCTGTGTTGCATATGATTGCCATGGCAAAATCCGTTGGTGTTTCTCTAAGCATAGATGATTTTCAAAGGATATCAGATTCCACTCCTTTTCTGGCTGATCTCAAGCCTAGTGGGGAATATCTGATGGAGGATCTGCATGATGTAGGTGGCATTCCGGGTGTAATGAAGATGATGCTGAAAGCAGGTTATCTAAATGGTGACTGTCTCACAGTAACAGGTAAGACCATCGCTGAGAATCTCGAAGGCTTTGGTGAGTTAAAGCCCAATCAAACAATCATCCATGACTTCAGCAATCCGATAAAAAAATCCGGACATCTTCAAATCCTGAAAGGGAACCTGGCACCCCAAGGAGCTGTCGCGAAGATCACTGGTAAAGAAGGAGAATACTTTGAAGGTCCTGCCAGATGCTATGATGATGAGTTTGCTGCTATTGAAGGAATCGGCAAAGAAGTCAAGCCGGGAGAAGTCATTGTCATTCGATACTCCGGCCCGAAAGGTGGTCCCGGAATGCCGGAAATGCTAAAACCAACCGGAGCAGTGATGGGTGCGGGATTGGGAAAAGATGTGGCTTTGATAACCGACGGCAGGTTCTCAGGCGGATCTCATGGGTTTGTGGTGGGGCACATCACCCCGGAAGCTCAGGAAGGAGGTCCACTGGCTTTAATAGAAGACGGGGACATCATCGCCATTGATGCAAAAAAGAATACGATAAGCGTAAAGCTGACGGATGAAGTGCTTGCAAAACGTAAGGCCGCCTGGACTCAACCTGCCTATAAGGCCATAAAAGGCGTGCTAAAAAAATATATCAACTCTGTGAATACAGCCTCCGAAGGTTGCACAACAGATGAATGAATGGTTCAACGATAAATAATGGAGTATGGAAGCTTCGACATTAGAATTTGCAGTAAAATCGAAAGAGACTGAAACGATCCTTGGATCTGAGGCAGTACTAAAGTGCTTGTTAGCTGAAGGAGTTGATACCATTTTTGGATACCCGGGTGGTGCTATCATGCCAATCTATGATTCCCTGTTTGGTTATGATGACCAAATCAAACACTACATGGCAAGGCATGAGCAGGGAGCTATTCATGCTGCACAAGGATATGCCAGAGCTTCTGGAAAAACCGGGGTTTGCTTTGCTACCTCAGGTCCGGGAGCAACCAACCTCATTACCGGTCTCGCCGATGCGCAGATTGACTCAACTCCTCTCGTATGCATTACCGGCCAGGTAGCCAGTCACCTTTTAGGCAGTGACGCATTTCAGGAAACCGATGTAATTGGCATCTCTATGCCAGTGACCAAATGGAATTTTCAGGTGACTAAAGCAAATGAAATTCCAGTGGCACTTGCTCGTGCTTTTTACATTGCTCAGCAAGGAAGACCGGGCCCTGTAGTAATCGACATCACAAAAGATGCCCAACAAGAACTTTTCGAATATTCCTATGAAAAGTGTGCGCACATTAGAAGCTATGCTCCTTATCCAAAGTTGAATCATGAAGCTATCGGAAAAGCTGCTGCATTAATCAACGAAGCAAAAAAACCATTCTTGATTTTTGGGCAAGGTGTGACACTATCCGGTGCTGAAAAGGAACTTAAGAATTTCATTGAAAAAGGACACATACCAGCCGCCTCCACACTGCTGGGGCTTTCTGCATTATCAACTAAACATCCTTTGTACGTGGGATACACTGGTATGCACGGTAACTATGGACCCAATCTCAAGACCAATGAATGTGACGTCCTCATTGCCGTGGGCATGCGTTTCGATGACCGGGTGACAGGAGACCTGGAGACCTACGCCAAAAACTCGAAGGTGATTCACATTGAGCTGGATGAGGCAGAGATAGACAAGAACGTAAAGACAGATGTAGCCATTCACGCAGATGCAAAAGAAGCGCTTGAGGCATTGCTCCCAATGGTAAAACAAGCAGATCATTCTGAATGGCTAGCTGAATTTAAGGCCTGTGAAAAAATCGAAGATGAAAAAGTAGTTGCAAAGGCGATTACTCCCTCGACAGATAAAATGACTATGGCTGAGGTTATCAGTAAACTTTCTGATAAGACCAATGGAAAATCCATGGTTTTGACCGACGTGGGTCAGCATCAGATGATGACCAGCAGGTACTACCGATTTGATCAGGAAAGAAGCCATATCACTTCCGGAGGATTAGGAACCATGGGCTTCTGTCTTCCCGCTGCTATCGGGGCGAAAATAGGTGCGCCGGATCGTGAAGTGATTGCCATCATTGGGGATGGTGGATTCCAGATGACCCTGCAGGAAATGGCACTCATCATGGAGTATCAAATCCCTGTGAAGATCATGATTCTTAATAATGAGTTTTTGGGAATGGTACGACAGTGGCAGCAGCTCTTTTTTGACAAAAGGTATTCATTCACCAAGATGGAAAACCCTGATTTCATCAAGCTATCAGAGGCCTACAATATACCTGCCCAAAAAGTGGTCGATAGGAAGGAGCTTGAACAGGCCTTTGAAAATTGGCTGGGAACTTCGGGCCCTAGCCTGCTGGAAGTGGTGGTAGAAAAAGAAGAAAATGTATTTCCAATGGTTCCCACGGGGAGCTGTGTTTCTAAAATACGCTTAGAGTGATGAGTATGGAAGATTATACGATATCGGTATTGACTGAAGACAAACCCGGCTTGCTAAACAAGCTAACGATCATCTTCAATCGAAGGAAAATAAACATCCAAAGCTTGAATGTATCCACAACTGAAATACCAGGCGTCAGCAGGTACACTCTTGTAGTTCATGGTGAAAAATCTACGCTGGACAAAGTTGTAAGCCAAATCAGAAAATTGATTGACGTGCTGGGCGCATTCATTTATGACAAAAATGAGATCTACTATCAAGAGATAGCGCTCTACAAACTTTCACTGGATTCTTTCAGGGAGAATGCTTCGATTGAACAATTGCTAAGAAAATATGGGGCAAAAATACTCGCGATTGAAGATGATCAGATTGTACTCGAGAAAACGGGGGCGCAAGAGGATACTCATCAATTGTATGAGGCACTCGAACCTTACGGGATATTGGAATTTGTGAGGTCTGGAAGGGTCGCCTTATCTAAGTCAAAAAGAAAGACTGAGGCATTTATCCATGAGCTTGAAACTGCAAAATCCCGAAACCTCAGTATCAAAGAATTTTAGGAAATCTAAAACAGAAACAAAGTACTAACAGAATAAACGTAATTAAAATGGCAAAAATTGATTTTGGAGGAACGATAGAAGAAGTCGTAACCAGAGAAGAATTCCCACTTAGTAAGGCACAAGAAACACTGAAAGATGAAACCATCGCGGTGATCGGATATGGTGTCCAAGGACCGGGTCAGGCATTAAACCTGAAAGACAATGGCTTCAACGTCATAGTCGGTCAGCGGAAAGGAGGCAGCTCTTGGGACAAAGCTGTTTCAGATGGATTTGTAGAAGGAAAGGATCTTTTTGAGATCGAAGAAGCATGTGAGAAAGGTACCATCATCCAATACCTGCTTTCTGATGCCGGACAGATAGCTCAGTGGCCTACCGTTAAAAAACACCTGACACCAGGGAAAGCACTCTACTTTTCGCACGGATTTGGAGTTACCTATCACGATCAAACGGGGATTATACCCCCTGCAGACGTGGATGTAATCCTCGTAGCTCCTAAAGGCTCGGGAACCTCGCTCAGAAGATTATTTGTGGCTGGGAAAGGCCTAAATTCCTCGTTTGCCATCCATCAGGATGCCACAGCAAAAGCAAGAGATCGTGTGATAGCACTGGGTATTGGCGTGGGGTCCGGCTACCTTTTTGAGACAGACTTTAAAAAAGAGGTATACAGTGACCTTACCGGCGAGCGGGGTAGCCTCATGGGAGCGATCCAGGGACTCTTTGCAGCGCAGTATGACCTCCTTAGAAAGAAAGGCCACTCTCCTTCTGAAGCTTTCAATGAAACGGTGGAAGAGGCAACTCAGTCACTTTACCCATTGGTAGCAGAAAATGGCATGGATTGGATGTATGCCAATTGCTCCACCACAGCTCAAAGAGGAGCGCTGGATTGGTGGAAAAAATTCAGAGATGCCGTATCTCCGGTTTTTGAAGACCTCTATGACAGTGTGGCTAGCGCGAATGAAGCTCGCATCACCATTGAAGCAAATGAAAAATCGGATTACCGGAAAGGGCTTGAAAACGAGCTTGATGAATTACGAAAATCTGAAATGTGGCAAGCAGGCGCTGCGGTTAGAAGCCTGCGTCCGGAAAATAGCTAGGTATGCAAGTAAGTCAGCGTTATCATCCATCGGTTGAAAAAGTGAGAGAAGCGGCATCTTCCATTCGGGAGGTGGTTAGCTTCACTCCTTTGATGCCCAACCTCCATCTTTCCTCCGTTTTTGGTGCACACATCCAAATGAAACGGGAAGATCTCCAGTTGGTTCGGTCATATAAAATCAGGGGTGCACTCAACAAAATGAAGTCACTCTCCGCTTCCGAATTAAAAAATGGAGTCGTCTGTGCCAGCGCAGGGAATCACGCGCAGGGAGTCGCTCATTCATGCGCCATCCTTGAATGCAAGGGGGTCATTTACATGCCGGCCACCACACCTCGTCAAAAAATTACACAGGTAAAAATGTTTGGTAAGGAGTTCGTGGACGTGCGACTGGAAGGGGACACTTTTGATAATGCCAAGGCTCATGCGCTGATTTTTGCCCAAACCAATAAAGCCACTTTTATCCATCCGTTTGATGATCCTGAAATCATAGAAGGACAGGCTACCGTAGCGTTGGAACTACTTGAGCAGACAAATGAACCGATCGATTATCTGATCATCCCGGTAGGAGGCGGAGGAATGGCTGCCGGGGTAGGAAGTGTTTTCAAAACCCTTTCTCCAAATACCAGGATAATAGGTGTGGAACCTGCAGGCGCACCCTCAATGACCACCTCACTGAAAGAAGGGAAAAACGTGTCACTTGATTCCATTGAGAAATTTGTGGACGGAGCAGCAGTACAAAAAGTGGGCGATCTCAACTTCGACATCTGCAAGAAAGTAATTGATAAGATGGTGACCGTGCCTGAGGGAAAAGTCTGTGAAACAATCCTTTCATTGTATAATCGCGATGCAATCGTTGTGGAGCCTGCCGGAGCTCTTGCACTTTCAGCACTGGATCAATTGTCGGATGAAATTACTGGCAAGAATGTGGTTTGCATTGTGAGCGGAAGCAACAACGACATCACACGAACGGAAGAGATCAAAGAACGAGCGCTGCTTTATAAGGGGTTGAAACACTACTTTGTGGTTCGTTTTCCTCAAAGAGCCGGAGCACTGAAAGAATTTGTAGCAGAAATCCTGGGACCTTCCGATGACATCACTCACTTTGAGTATACCAAAAAGAATTCCCGGGAGACAGGATCGGCTGTGGTGGGAATTGAACTCAAGGAAAAAAGTAACCTTGATCCTTTAATATGCAGAATGAAAGAACGGAAGTTTTTTGGCGAATACTTGAACCACAAAGAAGATTTGCTCAACATTCTGATTTAACCATCAAGCGCTACTCCCCAATCCCAGCCTCATGGTTGCGAAGCTTCATGTTAGGATCTACCACAAAAGTGGAGTCTGGAAATTCCACATCAGAAAGTATATCTGACAGGTTGGGCTGTCCGGCCTTTACCCAACAGCTAAACCAGAAGTCGCCCACCATTTTAATGGATGCCCGCATACGTCGCTCCACCATTCCATTTAGTTTACGGTGATAGTCTTTGGAAAAATCGTAAGAATACGTTCGAATGGTGGTATTGCCACGCTCCTCATATCCATACTTCTTTGATTCCGGGTATCTTTTTGTCAGTTGCTTCTCAAAAAGCAGAACCGAATCAAGTGCTTCATGCGCCTTAACTACTGCATCCCACGCATAAAGCTGCAAATTCTCAACGTATTCAGCTTTCCCCGTAAGCAGGTCATAATCGTCTGAAAAAAGCTCTGGTAACCGTGACTCCCAGAATCCATGAATGCCGTATTGACCTGTGAATTGGCCGTTGTAGTTTTCAGTGGTATGGAGCGGCACATTAGCATCAGCGATGTAGTGTCCCATATCAGAGGAGAGCCTTAAAATCTGATCTGCATTTTTCTCCTGAAACGCCTTGATCAGCCAGTATGTCATTCGATTGATGTGGTAGGGGACAATGCCGTATGCTTGCAGCGTATCCTCCGTATACATCTCTACCGCCTCGTCCCAATAGCGAGGCATTTTATAAACAGCCGAATCTCCATAAACATCTATGTCAATGTAGTGTCGTGCGGCCTCTTCTTTTACTGCGTACCTCCGCATGTCGGGATTGACCGCTTTCTCGGTGATGTACTGGATGTTTTGCTTGTAAAAACCAATCATTTCGGGCGGAAGCGTAAATACTGCCAATCGGTTAATCTTTCGATGAGCAAAGAATCCCCAGCTTTGAGAAAAGACTGGAAGTATGAATGCAATCGTCAGGAGAAAAATTCTCATGTATTGAAATTAGAAAAAAATGAATAGCTTAAATCGCTAATCAGAAATTAAGTTTTAAAGATGTACAGACTTTTCCTCCTTTTTGTTTTGGTCTTACTTGGTTGCAAATCCGATAGCCCTTTCACCGAAAAAGCATGCAACGAATCAGCTGGATACATGGTTTTCAAACCATGCAGAGAACTTACTTACCTGGCTAAATTCTGGGATAGTGAAAATAATTTAATATCAGAAAGTCGTGTTTGGATCATGGCAACTGGGAATACCTGGGAATTTTCTGACAGACAAAATGAGCTGCTTATCGCCTATGAATTTGATAGCTTGGATGTTGATCGAATCAATGAATATGCTATAAACAAAGGCCTAAATGATCGGTTATGGCAAAAACAAGAGGCGACTGGGGTAATCGAAAATGAAAATCGAATTTGGATGCATCCATTTAGATCAAATCAATTCAGCTTCACCGAAGTAGCACCATTCCCGAGCATAAGATTACCAATAGAGCCCGGCGTACAATGGTCAAGTACTTTAAGCATCCACGATGGCTGGGGGGATTGGTCTAATTCAGTTTTGTCAAATAACTATGAGATTTTGGACTATGAAGAAATTGAAACACCTTATGGTGAGTTGGAAGCATGGCATGTAAGCTCTTACACGTCAGCACCTTTTGGTACTTCAACACATAATTTTTGGTTTCATCCGGATATAGGTTTTGTGAAAATGATGATCCATAACTATGCTGGACAGACTATGCAAATAGAGCTAATCAACGTAAAAGACAGCTAAATCATAAACTCCACCAGGATAGCCAACACTGCTCCCAGCAAGCTGATGAGTATTTTATTCAGGCCGAAGTGGTGGTCAGGGCTGGCCTCCACGAAAATTGTAGTGGAAATGTGCAGGAAACTTCCACAAACGATCGCAAACACAATCAAAAGTGAATCAGCTGAGAGGAGCAAAAGATCACTTAAAAGTAAACCTGCCGGTGATGCCAGACTAAACAATATCAGCAAGTAAATGGCCTTTTTGCCAAGTCCCTGCATGGTGGCCATTAATGCGAAGGCCGCAGGCATTTTATGTAATACAATTCCCAGCAGAAGTGAATAGGATTCATGCTTTTCATGAAAAGGAGAATCATGCGTAAGCAACGTCCCTTCAAGTAAACTATGGACCACCAACGCAATAACGATAGAGGCTCTTCCGCTGGTAGAAACTGCCTTGTGTTTATGCACATGACCATGCTCTACTCCGGAAGAAAAGTATTCCAAAAACTGTTGCAAGAAAAAGCCGATGAGAACATACAAGCCAATCGTAGATGGGTTGCTGCTAATGGAGAACAGCTCCGGAATGATGTGTATAATGGTAATCGCAAAGAGGTAAGAGCCTGCAAAAATGAGCGGCAGACGTAGGTTTTTCTGTACACCTGGAATGAGGTTTAGACTCAGTCCACCCAGTAGCGTACATGCAATAAGAATGATAATGGTTAAAAGCATGAATGATTAGGTTTTGCTTTCATAGGGCTTAAAACTAAATACCCGTTATTTTAATTCCCCTTCGCATTATTCATTTCCAAAAATGGTCGAATCCCTCCTGAAACAAAACTTTCAATCCCGTTTTCTGAACGATAAATAAAAATGGCATCCAGATTCTGAGCCTTCAGAATTTCTTTGGAATATTCCAGCCCAAGTACCATGAAGGCAGTGGCGTACGCATCTGCCGTCATACAATCTGATGCAAATACTGATGCACTTAATAAATTATGTTTCGCCGAGTATCCGGTCCGTGGATCAATGATGTGAGCGAAAATCTGCCCGTCTTTTTCATAATAGTTGCGATAGTTACCGGAGGTAGCAAGCGATAGATCTTTCAATCTTACTATTGCCATAAGCTTTTGTTCGTTGGATTGAACCGTTGGATCCTCAATGCCAAGTGCCCAAGGCTTGTCCTGATCATTTTTACCTCTGCATCTCACCTCTCCACCTATTTCGACCATGTAGTTTTCAATTCCCCTTTCTTCCAGCAATTCAGCCACTACATCCACCGCATAGCCTTTGGCTATGGCGCTAAAATCCAGCTGAAAATTTGACGGAAGTGACACGTTTTCTTCATCAAAGCTCACCTGCCCAAATCCAATCACCCCTTTCAAGGAATCTACTTTTGCAGCGTCCAGATTCGGAATGCTTTTATCCGGACCGAAACCCCAGGCCTGAACCAACGGACCAATGCTTGGGTCAAACGTTCCTCCTGTTTGCTCAAAAACCTTTTTACTGGCCTTCAGTACCGGGTAAAAAAATTTTGATTCGTAAGACAGTGCCCCTGTTTCATTTAACCTTGAAATTTCAGAATCTGAAATGTATGTAGAGAGGCTTTGATTAAAATCCACCAATTCCTGCGAAATCATTGCATCCAGATCTTCCACCGCACTCGCTACATATTTCACATTGTATACGATGGTACCCATGGTTTGCCCCTGAATGTGGTGTAATCTGGGGCTATCCTTTCTTAGGTACGAGAGAAGAACAAAGCCCACCGCCAGGCTTATTCCGAAAATAATGAGACGCTTTTTTTTCATTGCAATAATGTTGAAGGCAAAACTAAATCAATCGGGTTCAATCCCATTGTAGTTTATATTTGAGGTCAATGCGAGAAGACTACTTACAAGCGGATGGTGAGGGGATGGAATCCTCAGAAAAAGAAATAGAAAAGGCACTACGACCCCTCGCCTTTTCTGATTTTACAGGACAGAAAAAAGTAGTAGAAAATCTAAAAATCTTTGTTGAAGCTGCTAAGCAGCGAACCGAGCCCCTGGATCATGTACTGCTTCACGGTCCTCCCGGCCTTGGTAAAACCACGCTTTCTTTCATTATTGCCAATGAGCTGCGATCAAACATCAAGGTCACTTCCGGACCCGTGCTGGACAAGGCAAGTGAATTAGCCGGCCTCCTCACCAACCTTGAGCCTCACGATGTACTGTTCATTGATGAAATCCATCGGCTGAATCCGGTTGTTGAGGAATACCTCTACTCTGCCATGGAGGATTATCGAATTGACATCATGCTGGACTCAGGCCCAAATGCCCGTTCAGTTCAGATTGAGCTGAATCCATTTACATTGATTGGTGCAACCACACGATCAGGCCTGCTCACCTCCCCCCTTCGCGCACGTTTTGGCATCAATGCACGTCTGGAATACTATGATGCAAAACTGCTGACCAAAATTGTGGGACGATCAGCAGATATCCTCAATTCCATCATCGATGAAGAGGCTGCTTTTGAGATTGCACGAAGAAGCCGGGGCACCCCCCGTATTGCTAACAATCTGCTAAGAAGAACCAGGGATTTTGCGCAGATCAAAGGAGATGGAGCCATCACACTGGATATTTCAAAAGTGGCGCTTAAAGCGCTGGATGTGGATGATCATGGATTGGATGAAATGGATAACCGCATTTTATCTACCATCATCAATAAATTTAAAGGTGGCCCAGTGGGTCTGGGCACAATAGCCACCGCCTGTGGCGAAGAGTCCGAGACCATCGAGGAAGTCTACGAACCATTTTTAATCCAGGAAGGATACATCAAACGAACCTCCAGAGGTAGAGAAGCCACTGAGCTTGCCTATAAACATTTAGGAATTTTGCCTCCCTCGCAAACCGGATCATTGTTTTAGTGGTTTAATTTTTGTGGGTTGTTAATTCAAAAACTACTTCAATGAGAGCATTTGCTTTTCTTTTCACTTTGATACTGTTCTCCGGATGTGACAAGGAGAAAGATCCAGGGCCTAAAACATTCGCAGCAGCAGACATTTACTGGGTTAGCTCTGAGAATGGAGAAGTTTATGAAAAGGGAGAATGGATGGGTAATGCCTCTTTTGTCTATCAGGATGGAGTGACCATCTTAGAAGTGCAAGTATCAGGAATGGAGCCCAACACTTCTCATGCTATGCACCTCCATCAGGGAACACTTGAGGAACCCGGAAGGCATTGGAATCAAGGGAAATTTGTTGCTTTCTGCGATACAAAGAGCCTTGGGGAATTTTGGCTAAAACCCTTTGCAGGAGACGTTGGGAATATTTCTGTTGATGAAGACGGAAATGGTATATTCAAATTGAAAACTGATCTCTGGAGCTTAGGAACAGAAAACGAATCCGATATCACAGGAACCATATTATTCATTCATCAAAATTTTGAAGATTTCGGAAACGAATGCGACCCCAATCACGATCATGACCATGGAGGACATATGAATCCAAAGATTGCTGGTGGAGCTATAATTTTAAATGAACAAGTTCTCCAATAGATCAACTGAAAGCGATAATATTGCTCGCCGCAATCAAACCTAAAAGGATTGCATAAAGCACTGCTATCAGAACTTTCCCTAAATACGTTTCATTTTGAGAATTCATAAAACACACTTTTGGCTTTAAATGCAAAAAGGAGTAATACGCTGAATTCATTCTTGCTGAAAGGCTTACATTTTCTGCATTTTTATTAATCTTTTCCAGAACTTGTGTTCGTAATTACGTAAGTCCTACTTATGCACCTTTCTGCAAGGCACATATTGACAGCAATCTTTTACTCAATTTTATCGGGTGTAGCTGCACAGCATGCAAGCGATCTATACTCATTTACATTCGAGACATATCAAAAATCTGACGGACTTAATCAAAGTAGCACCAATGCAATGTTTCAAGACAGTGAGGATATGTTGTGGATTGCTAATTTTGGAGGAGCCAATAACTTCGATGGATATCAGTTTAAATCTTTCGTCAATGTATTTGGGGATTCTACAACCCTCTCGGATGATGTGGTGTGGACTTTTGAAGAAGATGAAAGAAATAATTTATGGTTAGGCACTAAGAATGGAATAAATCTCTTCCACAGAAAAAGTCAAACGTTTAGTGCCTTCAACCCTGTAGACAGGTCATCCATCTTATCTGTAAAAGCTATTAAGTCTATTGGTAACGAACAGCTTCTTGTAGGAACAGAGGGTGAAGGTCTCTTTGTTTTCAATACCAATGATCATTCGTTTGAACCGTTTTCTGAAATCAATAATTCCAAAATCACATCCATAGCTGAATCTACAAAATCATACTGGATAGGAACTGAAAACGATGGGTTGTATGAAATTGATAAAACAACTCATAGACATATAAGTCATTTAGAAAGTGGTGGCCTTGATGCTATTTTCATTCAAACATTGCACGTAGATAATGACAAAACTTTGTGGATAGGTACGGATAAGGACGGACTTTACATGAAAGCTCTTGATTTTGACGAGTTCAAATCTGCTTCAGAGGTATTTGAAACTCATCAATTAGGCAATCGAATTCAAGCAATAGCATCAGATGATGAAGATCGAATTTGGATAGGAAGTGCTACCGAAGGACTGACGATTTATGATAAGGTCAAAAAAATGTGTTATCACTTCAAACATCAGATTGGGAGTTCCAGATCAATTGCTGATAATAACATCAGCAGTATATACATTGGTGCAAACAACGCTGTTTACATTGGGTATTTTCAAAAAGGGTTCGATAAGGTGGTTGAAACGCCATTTAGGATTATTGAGGCCATCCCAATTGACCCAAACACCTTATCACACAACAATGTTTACAGCCTCTTACATGATAGTAAAGGTAGATTTTGGGCGGGAACCTATGGGGGAGGCCTCAACTTACAATCATCAGAAGATCCAGCAAAGTTTACACATTTTAAGCATAACCCAACTGATCCAACATCGATAAGCCATAATTGGATTCGATATATTTATGAGGATTCTAACAATCAAATTTGGATAGGAACCTGGGGTGGTGGTCTAAACCGATTCATTGAAAAAGATCAGACTTTCAGACGATACATGCATAATCCAAAAGACCCTTCTAGCCTCAGCATGAATACGGTAGAGTCCATTTTTGAGGACTCAAACGGAAAAATCTGGATTGCTACATATGGTGAGGGTGTTAATATTTATCAGCCTGAATCTGATAATTTCAAACATATTAATCACCAACCCAATGATCCCAATTCTTTATCAGACGATCATATTACCGCTTTTTTTGAAGATGAATCTGGAAATATTTGGATAAGCACCTACGGAGGGGGATTAAACAAATACAATCCTCAAACCGGCGTTTTTACTCATTTTATCCCCAATCCAAATGATCCGAAAAGTCTCAATGATTTCAAAGTGCTCTTTATTTATAACGACCCGTCAAAAGAATTTTTCTGGCTCACAACTCTTGGCGGGGGGTTAAACAAGGTATACCCCGACAAAGGCGAATTTCACCACTTCACTACTAATGAGGGGCTTCCCAATAATACCACCATTGGCATGCTACAAGCGTCTGATAATAGCTATTGGATTAGCACCAACAATGGCTTGTCCCATTTTTTTCCGAAAGAAGAAAGATTTGTGAACTACTCCTCCGCAAACGGTCTTGGTAGTGACGATTTTAACCTAGCCGGATTTAGTAAAGACACTTCCGGCTACCTGTATTTTGGAGGCAAACAAGGTATAACATACTTTCACCCAGATGAAGTTAGAATTTCCCAGCTATTTCCACGGAATAGTGTTACCTCTGTAAAAATTAATAATCTGCCTGTTGATATCGCTGAGGCGGTGGAAATCAAGTTTAGGGACAGACTAAACGTACAATTTGCGGCAATAAACCCAACATCTGTAAAGAAGATTCAATACGCTTATCAATTCGATGGTGATACCAGCTGGTTTCCTATGGCATCAGATCGAACACTGGAGTTAATTTCTTTGGAACCAGGAGATCATACCTTTAAAATCAGGTCAACCAACAGTGATGGTATATGGAATCCAGAACCACTTATTTTCACAGTCAATGTCATTCCTCCCTGGTATAAGACCTCTACCTTTAAGTTGATTTCATTCATGCTATTAATAGGTGCTATGGTAGGTTATGGTAGGTTTAGAAGTAGAAATTTATACAGGCAACAAAAGGCACTCAAAAGGCTTGTAGATGAGCGAACTAAAACGATTGAAAAGAAGAACCATGATCTTCAAAAAGCATATGATAAGTACAAAGAACTTGAGCAATTCAAGGAATCATTAGTGGGTATGGTAGCACATGACCTAAAAAATCCACTAACGTCCATCATTAGTAGGGTAAACGGTGAAAAAAGTAATGATTTAGAACAAATCAAGCGCTCCGGAAATCACATGCTTACTTTGATCGAAAACATGCTGGATGTCCTTCGTTTTGAGAAATCAAAAATGGTATTGAGCATCAGTGATTTCTCTGTAGCTCAGATAGTTAATGAGGTCATAGAAGAATTAAAACCAATTGCCGATGAGCAGGGCATTCAATTGATCAACAAAATAAATCGTGAATACATTGTACGTGCGGACCAGCAACTCATCCATCGTGTTTTGAACAATCTCATCTCAAATGCCATTAAATATTCTCATTTCAATTGCACCGTTGAAGTTTTAGCAAAACCATCTGATGGCAGACTAAAGGTTTCTGTAAAGGATTACGGGGAAGGAATTCCCCCACAAGATCTCAAGAAGATATTTGAACAATTTGAACAATCTGAAGCTAGATCCTTTGGTGGTGCTACTTCAACCGGGCTGGGATTATCTTTTTGCAAGCTTGCTATTCATGCACATGAACAAAAAATGGAAGTTGAATCCACTAAAGGTGAAGGCAGCATTTTTTCTTTCAAATTACCAATTGTGAGCAAGGGAAAGTCAATTCCACGTGAACAATTAAGCAGTCAATTATACTTTAATTTTAAAGATGCCGATTATCTAGTCTGGAAAGAAGTGGAAGAGAGAATAAACGAATTACAAGTGTATGAGGCAGGGAAGTGGTCTGAATTAGTTGATTTACTAATCGAAAAGAGTAGCAGCACTAAACCAATAGGTGATCAAATAATGCAACTGGTAACTCAATACGATCAAAATGGGATAAATTCATTCAAAGAAGAATTATCAAAATTTCTTGCCTCCACATCAGCACATGAATCAAATTGAGCCAAATACAAGTATTCTGGTCATTGATGACAAACCTGACAATCTTAAGATTATTATCAATGAGCTTAAGGAGTTAGGATTGCATAAGCATGCGCTTACGGCTCCCAATGGCAAGATTGGGCTGGAATTAGCCAAGAAGCACATTCCTCAATTAATCCTTACAGACTGGGAAATGCCTGAGATGGATGGTTATGAGCTGGTAGAAGTCATAAAAGCCGATGAATTACTAGCTCATATTCCAATTATTATGGTCACGGCTGCAATGAAAAACCCAGAAAATTTATCGGAATCTTTTACAGCTGGTGTACACGATTTCCTATCCAAACCATTTAATAAACTGGAATTTCAGGCCCGTATTAAAAATGTCCTTCGTCTGTCAGAAACGGAAAGAAGCTTAAGAGCTAGTTACAAGAAATTATCTGAGCTGGACAAAGCCAAATCCACATTTTTTGCCAACGTTTCGCATGACCTGAAAAACCCCATCGCAATCATATTGGGGTTGACTGACATGCTTTTGGTCGAGCACGAAGATGTACTCCCTCTTGACACCATTGATAAGCTTAGAGCCATTCAACGTTTTAGTAAAACCCTCAATAATCTTTCTACGGAAATTCGTGAATTGATTCGACTGGATGAGGGCCTGCTTAAACTCAACCGTACCAAATGCTATGTCAATGAGTTTATAGCGGATTTTTTTACTATTTACAAACCAATAGCAGAAGCAAAAGACGTATCTCTTAAATTTACGACATCACTCGATGATACCGATTGGGCTTTGATAGACACCTGGCACTTTGAAAAGGTCCTCTATAATCTATTATCCAATGCTTTTGAATATGCTCCAGCTGAAACCACTATTGAAATGGTATGCAATAAAGATGAGCAAAATCTTTACCTGTCCATTTTAGATGAGGGGCCTGGATTAGACCCATCACAACTTGATCAAATGTTTAACCGGTATTATACAAGTGATTCAATTAACAACAAAAGAGAGGGTTTAGGAATTGGACTGGCTATTGCAAAAGAAATTGTAACACTGCATGGAGGATCCATAGCTGTTCAAAACCGGAAAAAACAGGGAGCTAAATTTTCCATTAGCATTCCACTGGTTGCAGACTTACTACCCAAAGAAGGTGAGGCTGTAGAAAGATGGCTGAATGAATCGGTGATAACGCTATCTAAGGAAACCGAATCAGCTGAAACAATGCCCATGGATAAAGATATGAAGTCCGTTTTAATCGTCGACGATAATCCGGATATCAGATTGCTGATTTCAGAACTCTTGAGAAAGGAGTACCGCATTTATGAAGCTCGAAATGGTGCGGAAGCAATGAGCAAGCTTCAAGAGCGTGAAATAGACCTCATCATCACGGACCTTTCCATGCCTGTAATGGATGGGTTTGAATTCATCGAGCAGTTTCATGAGACTCGCTACAAAGACATTCCGTGTCTTATAGTATCAAGTAGAGCTGACAAAGATCAGCTTCATAAAGCCCTGGATCGTGGAGTAGAGTTTGTATTGCCCAAGCCTTTTGATGCAAAAGAGCTTCGAGCACGAGTAAAAAATTTGATTGAAAGATCAGATGGGGGTAGCAGCATTTCCACAACTTTCTCACACTTTGATCCTGAGGCGACACGAAAAGAAATGGTCAGACAACTAGAGACCCTGGTGGTTAAAAATATTGACAATCCGATGTTGGGCATCCAGAATCTTGCCAATGAAATAGCTGTGAGCCAACGGAAATTGTTTAAGGTTTTAAAGGACGCACTGGATATTACCCCTCTTGAGTTTATCAAACAAATAAGGTTCCAATACGCAGAGGAGTTGATAAAGCTGCGAAAAGTAGGATCATTATCTGATGCCGCTAAAGCCATTGGCATGACCAATGTCACCAACTTCAAAAAACAATACGAACGATTCCTAGGCCAAGAACCTAAATTGTCTGAATAAAAAAAGTCCCGACACACCACTGCCGGGACACCATCACGCAAGGCTAGCCTTGCCTATCACCATTGTTTTTAACAACTGGACAATTCCAGTGTCAAGGGAGTATAAACTCCTAACCAACTACTATCCTAAATCTTAATATGCTGCCTGAATCAAGGTATGCAAGCCATAAGTTACAATTGCATAGTAGCCAAGCACAGTAGCTGTTGCAATTACATTGTTCATCTCCTTGATGTTGATTTCTGCTTCCTTTTGTTTAGTATACACTCGATTCATTTTATTTTCTTTTTAATTTCTAATACAAACTTCGAGTAATGGGGTTTTCAAATCCTGCACAGATACTTCTAATTCTTGCACTACACTTTAAGCGCCTTCCATACAACCATTTTTTGCATACTACATTTGCTTTGTGGGTACTTTAAACCGGGAAGAATTTGTAAAGAAACTAGCCTATGATACGGGGTTTTCCTTTTGTGGCATCTCCAAAGCTGAGTTTCTGGAAGAGGAAGCTCCAAAGTTAGAAGAGTGGCTAAGTCGAGGATATCAAGGGAAAATGAGATACCTCGAAAACCATTTTGATAAACGACTGGATCCTACAAAACTGGTACCGGGTGCAAAATCAGTAGTCTCGCTGGTTTACAATTATTATCCCGAAAAAATCCACCAATCGGTGGATAAACCCAAAATTGCAAAGTACGCTTACGGACAGGATTATCACTTTGTAATAAAAGACAAGCTGAAGACCTTCATGAGTCGGATTCAAGAAGAGATAGGTGAGGTAGATGGACGTGTGTTTGTGGATTCTGCTCCTGTACATGAGCGTGCCTGGGCAGCAAAGAGTGGTTTAGGATGGGTTGGTAAAAATACATTGCTTCTTAACCGCGAGATGGGCAGCTTCTTCTTTCTGGCTGAGCTCATCATTGATCTGGAACTAGAACCTGATGGACCCATGAAAGACTATTGCGGAACATGCACAGCTTGCCAGGATGCCTGCCCAACTGGTGCCATCCCCGAACCTTATGTAGTGGATGGAAGTCGTTGCATTTCGTATTTGACCATTGAATTGAAAGATGAAATTCCCTCTGAGTTCAAAGACAACATGGAAGGCTGGGCCTTTGGGTGCGATATCTGCCAGGATGTGTGCCCCTGGAACCGATTCTCAAAATCGCATAATGAACCGGCTTTCAAGCCTCAAGGCTGGGAAGAATTTTCAAATCAGGAATGGCAAGAAATGACGAGAGAGGTATTTCAAAAAGTGTTCAAAAAATCCGCAGTTAAAAGAACCAAGTTTGAGGGACTCACAAGAAATATTCAGTTTCTAAAATCAGACACTTAGAAGTACTTTCGCCTTGTGACTATCCTCTATTTCATCGATATCGTTGGGACGATGGTATTTGCCATCTCAGGGGCACTTGCCGGTCGAGACAAGAAACTGGATTTCTTTGGTATTGCTGCTGTTGGACTTATCACCGCGATTGGTGGTGGGACCGTTCGGGATGTTCTGTTAGGCAGCACTCCTGTTGGCTGGATGAATGACCTCATGTATTTGATCATGATTGGTTCCGGTATTTTGATCTCTCTCCTGTTTGGTAAAGCTGTATTGAAACTACGCAGAACTTTCTTCATGTTCGACACCATTGGTATCGCTGTATTTACAGTCCTCGGGCTTCAAAAAGCACTGACTATTGGGGTACACCCTGTCATCGCAATCATGATGGGAATGGTGTCGGCCGTATTTGGTGGAGTAATACGTGATATTGTCTGCAATGAAATTCCCCTGATTTTTAGAAAGGAAATCTATGCGCTCACCTGTCTGTGCGGTGGCATTCTTTATGTCATACTTCAGCGATCCGGCTTGGAACAAGGCTTGAATATTCTTATCACAGTAATTTTCATTGCTTCATTCAGAATACTGGCCGTGAAATTCAAGTGGAAATTGCCGGACATTTCATGAGAGTAAAGCCTTTCACTAAATTTAACCTTCAACCAAAAACCAAAATATGAAAAAGTTCATTTATGGATTAGCTGGTTTTATTATAATCAGCTGTCAACCTCAATCTGAAAATACAGACATGCAAACAGATAATCCATTCTATCAGGAATGGGATACCCCATATGGTGTACCTCCTTTTGATCAAATCAAGGATGAGCATTACATGCAGGCCTTTGAAGACGGCATGCAGCAACAACTCGAAGAAGTTGCAGCAATTGCCAGTAATGAAGAAGAACCAACATTTGAAAACACCATTGAAGCCTTTGAGAAGTCTGGCGAACTTTTGACCAAAGTAGGTGGCGTATTCTTCAATTTGTCTTCTGCGCACACAAACGACTCCATACAAGGAATATCGCGAGTGATCAGTCCAAAACTCTCAGCTCATAGTGACAATATTTTTCTTAATGGTGATTTCTATGCACGAGTAAAAGCATTATATGACCAGCGTGAAGAACTCGGTCTTACCGTAGAACAAGCCAAACTATTGGAAAACTACCACACCCGATTCGTTCGTGCAGGTGCTGCACTAAGTACAGAAGATCAGTCGAAAATGCGTGAGTTAAACGGGCAGATGTCCTCACTTTCAGTGAAATTCGGCGAGAATGTTCTGAAAGAAGACAACAAGTTTGAGATGCTCATTGAGAATGAGGAAGATCTTGATGGTCTTTCTGATAACATCATTAATGCAGCTCGAGAAGCAGCACAGGAGAGAGGATACAATGAAGGATGGCTTTTTACCCCACACAAGCCGAGCATGATCCCATTCATCACATACTCCAACAACCGCGCACTAAGAAAACAACTAAAAGAAGGGTACATCTATCGCGGCGATAATGACGATGAGCTGGACAATAAAGAGCTGGCACGAAAGCTGTCAAACGTTAGGCTTAAGAAAGCCAACCTGCTAGGCTATGAAACGTGGGCAGATTACATCCTGGCTGAGCGTATGCTCAATTCACCCGATAAGGTTTACAACCTATTAGATAAAGTTTGGCCAGCAGCTCTGGAAGCTGCCAAGAAAGAACGTGATATGATGGCTCAAATGGCCGCCAATGAGGGGCAGAATATTGAGATCGGCCCATGGGACTGGTGGTACTATGCGGAAAAGATCAAAATGGAGCAGTACAACCTTGATGAAAATGAAATCCGTCCCTACCTAAAGGTTGACAATGTGATCAACGGTACGTTTACATTAGCCAATAAGCTTTTCGGATTGACTTTCGAAGAGCAAGATGACATCCCTAAATATCATGAGGATGTACGTACCTACACGGTAAAAAATGAAAACGGAGAATTAATCGGCATCTATCTTTCTGATTGGTTTTATCGTGGAAGCAAACGAGGCGGAGCATGGATGAACACGTTTCGTGATCAAAGCAATATGGGTGGTGAACGAGTTATTCCTATTGTGACAAACGTTGGAAACTTTACCAAACCAACGGGCGATACACCTTCACTTCTGTCTCAGGATGAAGCAAATACGTTATTTCACGAGTTTGGTCATGCATTGCATGGACTGCTTTCTGAATGCACCTACCCATCCATCTCAGGTACATCCACTCCAAGGGACTTTGTAGAGTTTCCTTCTCAGGTGATGGAAAACTGGGTGTTTGAACCGGAGATGTTAGAGTTATATGCTTTCCACTATGAAACTGGGGAAGTGATGCCGACAGAGCTTGTAGAGAAGATAAAAAATGCCGGTAAGTTCAACCAGGGTTTTTCAACAGTTGAGTACATGGCTGCAGCTTATTTAGACATGGCCTACCATACAATCACCAAGCCTATTGAAGGAGATGCTGATGCATTTGAAAAAGCGGCAATGGATGAAATCGGATTAATCGATGCGATTGTACCTCGATATAGAACCGGATATTTCAGACATGCATTCTCCAGTCCGGAAGGATATTCATCCGGATACTACAGTTACCTGAATTCTGAAGTAATGGATGCAGATGCATTCGGGGCATTCAAGGAAAACGGCCTATTCGATAAGGAGACAGCCAATGCCTACAAAGAGCACATCCTATCCAAGGGTGGCACAAGAGACGCCATGGAAATGTATGTAAACTTTAGAGGCAGAGAACCAAAATTTGAAGCAATCCTCGAAAGAAGAGGGTTTAATTAAGCTTTTTTTAACCGCAGAGTAAAACTGAGTTTCACTTATAGAACTCTGTAGTTTTAGCAAGTCGTCCTACCACTATGAGTGGTGAGACGACTTTTTTTATTGATAACGCTCAAAATGGCCTAATTTTCTTGTACTCTTCGTAGTTAAAGCCTACCGCTCAAGTAATAACTTATCCAATTCCTTCGGTTGATAGTTAAGTTGCTATTCGAAAACTAAATCTAAAAGAAGATGAGACAGACACTTGTGCTCTTAACTGCACTTACATTTTTAGGTCTATCCACAGACCTTATCGCACAAAAAAAGAAAAAAAAGAAGGGTGACGATACCGAACAGGAAGCACCTAAGAAGAAAAAGAATGGACTCAAAGACTATAGCGAAGTAATTACAGATGAGGCCATTTCGGATGAAGGTCTGATCACCTCTCATCAGGTAGGTGACGATTTCTACTTTGAAATCGCTGCGAACTTGTTGGAAAAAGAAATCCTGATCGTTTCCCGAATTGCCGGACATGTGAAGGGACTGAATTTTGGTGGAGCAGGGATGAAGTCTCGTCCACAGCAGGTAATTCGCTTTCAGAAAATGGGTGGAAAGATTTTGATGCGCTCAGTTTCTTACAACAATGTAGCAGACGAAAATGAGCCCATTTACACCTCAGTGAAAAACAACAATTTCGAACCTGTCATAGAGTCATTTTCACTCGAGACAATGAAAGAAGATTCTTCAGCATATGTGATAAAAGTAACTGACTTTTTCTCAAGCGACATCCCAATGATTGGAGGGCTGAGAGATTCTGAGCGAAAACGATTCAAAATAAAGGGTATTGACAAGTCGCGATCACTCATTACCTCAGTAAAGTCTTTCCCGGACAATGTTGAGGTTCGGCATATCCTTACTTACAAAGGGGATGAACTCCCTGCTAACGGACTCACAGAAACACTTTCTATTGAAATGAATCAGTCAATGATCTTGCTCCCTGAAGATCCGATGATTCCACGCTATCATGATGAACGTGTTGGCTTCTTTTCACTAAGACAAATAGACTACAGCTCGGACGAGCAAAAAGCAGCACAACGAAGGTTTATCACTAAATGGAGATTAGAGCCAAGCGATTGGGATGCCTACAATAAAGGAGAATTAGTTGAGCCCGTCAAACCAATTGTTTATTACATAGACCCAGCAACACCAGAAAAATGGAGAAAGTATATCAAGCAAGGAGTTGAAGACTGGCAGATAGCTTTTGAAGCAGCAGGATTCAAAAATGCGATCCTTGCTAAGGATCCTCCAAGCAAAGAAGAAGATCCGGAATGGAGTCCGGAAGATGTGAGGTACTCTGTGATTCGGTATATCGCCACAGACATTCAAAACGCCCAAGGACCTCACGTTCATGATCCGCGAACAGGTGAGATTCTAGAAAGTGACATTCTCTGGTATCACAACGTTATGAATCTGCTAAGAAACTGGTACTTCATTCAAACTGCTGCGGTAAATCCTGAAGCTCAAAAAACCAAGTTCGATGATAATTTGATGGGTGAACTCATTCGATTCGTAGCAGCCCATGAGGTGGGACACACTTTGGGATATCCTCATAACATGGGATCATCTCCTGCATACACAGTGGATCAATTGAGAGATAAAGCTTTCACCGACACCCATGGAGTTGCTCCATCCATTATGGATTATGCACGATTTAATTATGTAGCTCAGCCGGAAGACGGGATCACGAACTTTTTCCCAAGGGTTGGTGAGTATGACTTATGGGTTACTCAGTATGGTTATAAGCCAATCCCAAATGTAGACTCTCCGGATGATGAAGAAGACATCCTCAATGCGTGGATTAAGGAGAAAGGCGATGATCCAATTTACCGATATGGCCGTCAACGATGGATACCAGTTGATCCAACTGCCCAAACAGAGGACATTGGGCATGACTCCATGCTTGCAAGCGAACTAGGCATTAGAAATCTAAAGCGAATTGTAGATAAGCTGATGGATTGGACCACCGAAAAGGGTGAAAACTATGAGGAATTAGAGGAATTGTATGGTCAGGTTGTCAATCAATTCAATCGCTATAATGGACATGTGGTCTCAAATGTGGGGGGTGTTTATGAATACTACAAAACCGCCGACCAGGATGGAGCTGTCTATACACATGTGGAGAAAGACAAGCAGGAAAGAGCAGTGAAGTTCCTCAATGAACAACTTTTCGCAACGCCTAACTGGTTGGTAGATGCTGAAATTCTTGGGAGAATTCAGCAAGATGGTCTGGTAGAAAGAATGCGAAGCATCCAGGTCCGAATTCTCAACCGACTGACTATGGAAGACATGCTAATGCGTATGATAGAAAATGAGGCACTCAATGGAAATGATGCGTATTCATTGGCAGGAATGTTTACTGACATGCGACAAGGTATCTGGAGTGAACTGTATAACGGAAGAAAAATTGATACTTACCGTAGAAATCTTCAAAAGGAGCATATCAACAGACTGGGTGAGCTTATGAACCTGGAAGAGGAAAAATACGCCAACTCAGACATCCCTTCCGTAGCAATGGCCACCCTTACCAGATTGGAACGAGATGTGAAAAGTGGACTGGCTCGTCAAAATGATTCAACATCCAGATTCCATTTGCAGGATATTCAAAAACGTATTGATGCGATTTTGAATCCGAAGTAATTGATATTAAAAACTGCAGAGAAAACAGAGAATTCCTCTGAGCTCTCTGTGGTTTTTTCTTTGAGTGCTTTGTGGTTAAATTTCTGCACATGAAAAAGCTCCTCATTACTACCTTCCTTTTTGCGTATGCAATTATTTCTTTCTCGCAAGACCAAACAACGTTCATCCTTGTACGTCACGCAGAAAAAGCTGATGATGGAACCCGCAATCCACCGTTAAATGAAATGGGGAAGGAACGAGCAAACTACCTTTCTGATTTACTGAGCCGACAAGAAATAGATGGGCTCTATTCCACACCATTCAAAAGAACTATGGAAACGCTCCAACCCATTGCTGATCAGCAGGGACTTGAGATAAAGAATTACGATCCATTTGCCAAAGGGGAGTGGCTCCAGACCATTGTTGAAAAACACGGTAATGGAACCGTGATTATCTCTGGTCATTCCAACACTATTCCAGCATTGGCTAATGCACTATTGGGAGAAGAGAAATTTGAGCAATGGGATGAAAGTGATTACTCAAACCTGATCATTATTGTGGCAACCGAAGTAGGGAAAGGGAAGTTGGTGAGGTTGAAATTTTAGACCCTGAATTAAATTCAGGGTGATATATTATAAAACTAGTCATGCTGAACTTGTTTCAGCATCTATCAATACAACTCATATTTACAAAAGTCACATTCCAGCTTTCCATTATAAAGCTTAATACGCTCAGAATCTTTCAAACCAATTTGCTTCAATGCCTGCTTATTTGAGCTGATCAGCCACGCATCATAGCCAACAAAATTTTGCTTGAATGCATCTCCCATCGTTTTATAAAATTCGAGAATATCGTCTCCTATTCTCTCTCCATAGGGAGGATTGGTAATGATCATTCCCTGATCATTGATCGGCTTGAAATCCCGAAAGTCCATCGTTTTGATTTTCACTTCTCTTCTCAAACCGATTTTACCTAGTGCTTTCCTCGCAAGTGTTACCGCGCTATCATCGATATCAATACCTGTGATATCCATGCTGGGCTTTCGCATCTTGTTTTGTTCTTCTGTTTTTACATTATTGAAGAGAATAGGACTGTACTCCGGCCAGGTTCTAAAGCCGAAATCCTTCCTTTTAAGATTAGGTGCCATATTCATGGCAATCATGGCTGCCTCTGTGAGAATGGTACCACTTCCACACA
Source organism: Ekhidna sp. ABH4_415 (assembly GCF_056161305.1). NCBI lineage: Bacteria > Pseudomonadati > Bacteroidota > Cytophagia > Cytophagales > Reichenbachiellaceae > Ekhidna > Ekhidna sp. ABH4_415. The sequence goes on along the minus strand of NZ_JBSWYW010000001.1, from coordinate 385,726 downwards.
TCGGATCAACTAATGGTGATTTCTTATCCCAACCGGATAGCATAATCATTCCAGCTGCCAAAACCTCATTCATAGGTGCTCTGTGACCTTCTTCACGATATCCACGCTGGTTCAATGGTTCACCTGAGCTATCCATGGAAACAGTGAAATAGTCATTCGCACAGTGAATGTTAAAAAGCACATCCGGCTTATCGGTATCAATATTTGGCCGTCTTCGATATTTGTTTCGAAACTGATCCACGATCGCATCCTTGGACTTATAGCCCACATATTTTGAGTGAGTGAATATCTCAGAGAAGACCACCGTATCAATGGCGAATGTTTGATCCACATCTAAAAAATTAGACCAATCAAACTCCATCATTTTATCGTAAAGTTGTTTCTCTGTTTTCGCCTGGAAAGTATGGATAGGTACCAATATTTTCAATGCGGTCCGAAGTGCCAGGTTTGCTCGGTACAAAAAGGCCGGATTGCCCTCGCATTTAACCCCTCGGGTAATCTTTTCGATCTTCTCTCCTCCCAGTGCCTCTACCTCTTTTGCCAGAATATCCTCAAATCCGAAAAGTGTTTTGATGGTTAATTTCATAGGCTGCAAAAATACTTCTTTCAACCTTGTTGATGATCGGTCAGATCACTTCATTTCATCATTATTTCCTTCTGGATGCTAAAGAATATTTACTAAAAAAATGACTAATTCTTCCTATTGGCTTAAATTAAAGTATGCTATGGAGATCAATTGTTTGGTTTTTGATCCTACTTTCCTATGGGTTTACATTTGGCCACAGTCCCGTTTCAGGCCAACTGGATCTTTCCGATCATGATTTTTCAGATGAGCCTTCTATTTCATTAAATGGTGAATGGTTCTTCTACCCGTATCAATTTTTAGACCCTGCTAATCCTCAAGGAAAAGACCCAATAATTCTCAATGTACCTAAGCGATGGGATCAAAGTGGATTATCAGCGATGAGTTATGGCACATATACGCTCACCATATACAAAAACACAGATATCCCCATGGCTCTGAAAGTGCCTGATCTTTTTAGTGCCTACCATCTGTACGTAAATGGCGAGTTGCTAGCCAAAATGGGAACCCCTGGAAAGAATGCAGAGGAGGAAAAACCAGACAGACTCCACAACTTCGTATCGCTTGCTCACATTCAGAGTGACACCCTACAAGTGGTGATTCACATTTCCAACTTTGTTCACAGCAAGGGTGGGCTTGGTTCATCGATTACATTTGGCACACTGGAGCGGTTGATGGATAAAAAATTCATCAACGACGTGTATGATGTTTTTATGGCCGGCTGCCTGATCATGGGTGCATTTTTCTTTTTTGGACTATTCCTCTATGGCCAGCATGAGAAGATGGTACTCTACTTTTCCCTTTTTTGCTTGGTTTATGCGTACAGAATCATCGGCTGGGGTAATTATGTTTTGTATGATCTGGTGGACATGCCCTATCGCTTAGGGATGACCATCGAGTACAGTACGTTTTACCTTACCGCATTCTTCTTTTGCCTATACCTTAAGCATCTTTTTCCAAAAGACACCCCGATAAAAGTCGCCAACTTTTTCATCATGCTCTCTCTGGCTTGGGCACTGATGACATTACTACCAGTTCGCATATTTACCCAGCTAAACGATTCGTTTCTATTGCTCCTTCTTCTTGGGATGGGATTTGCCTTTTTTGTTTTTATCCGTGCCGTTTTAAGAAGAAGACGAGGAGCCGTTTTTTCTCTATACAGTACCATGGGAATCATCGTCGTTTTCTGCATGAAAACACTGGCCTACCTCAATGTGCTTGAAGAAATTTTATGGGTATCAATGCTGGGGCAGTTGGTTTTTTTCCTGTTTCAGGCACTGATACTTTCACAGCATTTTACCGAATCATGGAGACGTTCGAAAAAAGAAGCGGAAAACGCTGCAAAGTTTAAGTCTGATTTCTTGTCTATCATGAGCCATGAGATTCGAACACCGCTGAATTCTGTTATCGGAACAACATACCACCTCATTGGTGAGAAGCCGCGCAAGGATCAGTTGGAAGAACTGAATAACCTAAAAAATTCATCAGAATATCTTCTGACACTGATAAATAATGTCCTGGACTATAGCAAAATAGATGCAGGAAAACTGGAGTTGGAGCTTTCCAATGTGGAGTTAAAAACCTATTGTTTGAATATTTTCAATGTATTTAAACCTATAGCTGAAGAGAAAAAGATTGCATTCATTTTTCATTATGATAAAAAGCTCCCTGATGTTGTTCAGTTGGATAAAACACGTGTAAATCAAATCCTGACCAACCTGCTTGGAAATGCAATAAAATTTACTGAGAAAGGCAGTGTAAATTTCCATGTCTCAAAAGGATTAGCTGAAGGGTCGAAAGTGGAGGTAATCTTTAAAATAGAAGACACAGGCATAGGCATCAGCGATGACCTGATGGGTCGTATTTTCCAATCGTTTCAGCAAGGCAGCACCTCCACGACGCGTAAATATGGAGGCACTGGTCTTGGATTATCTATCACAAAACAGCTTGTAGAGCAGATGGGATCGAACATTCATCTCACCAGTGAACCCGGTAAAGGGTCTGTTTTTTACTTCTCACTGGATCTTGAAGTGAAGAAAAAAGTGGAAAGAATACGAGAAGAGGAAATTCAGAGCTTGAAAGGGTATAAGGTATTGTTAGTAGAGGATAATGAAATGAATGTTTTAATAGCGAAACGTCTATTAGAAAAATGGGAGATGGATGTGACGGTTGCAAAAAATGGAAAAGAAGCGCTCCAAATCATCGATGAGCAACCTTTTGACATAGTGTTGATGGATTTACAGATGCCCGTAATGGATGGATATGAAGCGACTAAACACCTTAGGAAAAAAGGTTTCAAGCCTCCGATTCTTGCTCTGACAGCTTCTGCCATGTTTGAGAAAGCTACCAAAATGAATAAAACAGGGTTGAACGGGGTGGTCACTAAACCATTCAACCCTCATGACCTTTTCGATGCGATTAGTAGTCACTTGAGGAAGTGACGTACGATCTGAGCGAGTGCTGGACTATAGGCTCAGGATACTTCTCTATTCTATGGAATTAGATATTTAGAGCCTCGTCCTATTTTCCATTGTGTCATGCTGACGAAGGAAGCATCTTTACATTTTAGATGTCATTCCTGAGACTGACGAAAGAAGGATTCAGGAATCTTAATTCAAAACTCAAATTGATTCAGGTATTTGTCGTACCTCTAAAACCGAAAGATAGATTTTCATATTATAGTGTTTTCGTGATTACACTTTTAAGACGATGAGATAGCGTATTCCCTTGGAAGGTTAACCGAAGGGAGACCGAGTCATGGGAATCTTGTGTAAGGAGGTGGGTTATGAGATCCCCAAGTCTCACTCCTACATCGCTTTGCAAGGGGATGCGGAAGGTACTCAAAATAAAAAAACCCTCCCCGAATTTTCGAGAAGGGTTTAATCTATATCCAGGGTAAAATCAGAGCCAAAAGCTAATCGCTAAAGGCCAGTAGCCAACAACTACTTCTTCTCCTCTTCTACCTCTTCGAATTCTACGTCAGACACATCGTCTGCAGAACCATTGTCAGCAGCACCTGCATTCGCATCCGTACCTGCAGCGCCAGCGTCAGCTCCTCCGGCTTCTTGCTGTGCGGCGTACATCTCCTGCGAAGCATTCTGCCAAGCATTGTTAAGCTCTTCCATCGCTGCGTCAATTGCAGCAAGGTCTTGCTTACCATGGGCTTCTTTCAATTTGGTCAAGCCACCTTCTATAGCTGTCTTGTTGCCTTCAGAAAGCTTTTCACCAAACTCCTTCAACTGCTTCTCTGTCTGGAAGATCAGTGAGTCAGCCTGGTTGATTTTCTCAACCTTCTCTTTGGCCTGCTTATCCGCCTCAGCATTTGCCTCCGCTTCCTGCTTCATCTTATCAATTTCCTCATCTGTCAATCCAGATGATGCCTCAATTCGGATGTTCTGCTCTTTACCCGTGCCTTTGTCTTTCGCACTTACATTCAGGATACCGTTTGCGTCAATATCGAAGGTCACTTCGATCTGAGGTACACCTCGTGGTGCTGGCGGAATGCCATCCAGGTGAAATTTACCAAGCGACTTGTTGTCTTTCGCCATTGGTCGCTCACCCTGAGTAATGTGGATCTCCACAGACGGCTGGTTGTCAGCAGCTGTCGAGAATACCTCTGACTTTTTGGTTGGTATCGTTGTATTTGCCTCGATCAATTTCGTAGCTACACCACCCATGGTCTCAATACCAAGAGAAAGTGGAGTCACGTCAAGAAGCAATACATCTTTTACCTCCCCGGTCAATACACCACCCTGGATCGCAGCACCAATCGCTACAACCTCATCAGGGTTTACACCTTTAGAAGGCTTCTTACCAAAGAACTTCTCAACTTCCTGCTGGATGATAGGAATTCGTGTAGAACCACCAACCAAGATCACTTCATCAATATCAGAAGTAGCAAGACCAGCATCTTTCAATGCAGCTTCTACCGGCTTCATGGATCGCTTGATCAAGTCATCAGCAAGCTGCTCGAACTTAGATCGAGTCAGTTTTCTCACAAGGTGCTTGGGCACTCCATCTACCGGCATGATATATGGCAAGTTGATCTCAGTCTCAGAAGAACTTGAAAGCTCAATCTTCGCTTTCTCAGCCGCTTCTTTCAGTCTTTGAAGGGCCATTGGATCTTTTCTTAGATCAATGCCTTCATCATTTTTAAATTCATCTGCCAGCCAGTTAATGATCACTGAGTCGAAATCGTCACCACCCAGGTGCACATCTCCATTGGTTGACTTCACTTCGAATACACCGTCACCTAGCTCAAGGATTGAAATATCGAATGTACCACCACCAAGGTCATACACAGCGATCTTCATATCCTGATCTTTCTTGTCAAGACCATAAGCCAAAGCCGCAGCTGTCGGCTCGTTGATGATTCGTTTTACATCGAGACCTGCAATCTGTCCAGCTTCCTTTGTCGCCTGACGCTCAGAGTCGTTGAAGTATGCAGGAACAGTAATTACTGCTTCTTTCACTTCCTGTCCAAGGAAATCTTCAGCAGTAGATTTCATTTTCTGCAAGATCATCGCAGAAATCTCCTGTGGAGTATACTTTCTGTCTCCAATTTTCACTCGCACTGTGTCGTTACTTCCTGATTCCAGACCGTAAGACACATTCTTCATTTCTTCTTTTACCTCAGAATATTTCTTACCCATGAATCGCTTCACGGAGCTCACTGTATTCTGCGGGTTGGTGATCGCCTGTCTTTTGGCTGCATCACCTACTTTTCTTTCACCTTTTCCATCTTCGAGGAATGCCACGATCGATGGTGTTGTTCTTCTTCCTTCACTGTTCTGGATCACCACCGGCTCGTTACCCTCCATCACAGAGACGCAAGAGTTGGTAGTTCCTAAGTCAATACCTATGATTTTTCCCATGTCTATGATTTATTTCTTATTCGTTTTAATTCAAGTTTCACTTTCTTTTAATCAATGGATGTGCCAAAGGAAAAATCGTGACACATTGGCAGAACCACATGGTGGCCTTTTATTATTTTTTGCCAAAATGGTGCATTAATGGCATTAATTCCCCCTTTGAAGGGGGGTGAGGTTGGATTGAGGGATTGGAGGGTGATGTTAGAGAGAACTGGCAGCTTTTCACATCTGCTGATATTCGGGCTGTACGGCTTACGTTGTGCCGCCTTCCATCCCGTCTAGGTAAACAGGTATTCACTTCGTGCTATTTTTCTCCGTATTCCATTGCGAGTGAGGTGCCAAGGAGACTTGGGAATCTTCCTGCAGGATATAACCAGATCTCCAAGTCTTGGACTCCCGTTGGTCGTCCTCCAAAGGGGATAGCGGCTTTATGAATTGAATTCAGTCCTCACCGTTATTATCATATCGCTGCTTAATCACCCGAACAATCAACAGTAATACAAACACAGCAATCATCGCAATGATGAGTGTATTTTTCACCTCCTCATGGGTAAAGCCGGTCTCACCGGAATCGATGACCTGATAGATCAGAAAACCAACCATTAGGTAGAGGACGTAGCGAAAAGATTTTCTCATGCTATTATTTTAAGTAATTAATGCTGACGGTAGCCAGTTCAGAGCTCGGAAACTTAGTGCGATGCTCAAGATCAACAGTAAGCCCCACTTCTTTGATCACTTTATCAAAACTATCTATCTCCAGAATATATTGATCTGAAAATCCGTGAGTCGCTTCATAGGCAGTACTTGCAGTTTTGCCCAGGTTGGCTGCAGTTAGCTTTGGATCCAATCCATGCAGCTCAATAACAATCAGCCCAAACTTATCAATGTAGGGTTTCCATTTATTAAAGTGAGCCTTCAAATTGGCCTCTACTTCATCATTACTGAGTAGGCGTCCTTTCGAAGCAAAGGCACCTGTGGATATACTGGTTTCTGAGATTTGCTCATCAGTGTCTTCCCACATTCTGTTGTGATCGAGGAAGGTTCGAACATTTAATAAATCTGAGAGATCCATCTCATAGTGCTCTTTAAGATCATTTGCGAGCCTTTCCGGATTTCCAATATCTCCCCATATCACCTTCGCCCACACGTCTGCATTTATTAAATTTTCTCGAGTCACTTTTAAAGCAGCCTCATTGTAATCGGCACCTACCAGGAACAACGGATACTCATCGAGCATCCTGCCTCTTTTGGTTTTATGGTATACCACATCAAAAATGTGAATCAAAAAGGCACCATTTCCACATCCCATATCCAAAATGCCTTTTGGCTGCTCATCAATGGGTTTGTTGAAAAGGTTGATTATAATATCATCCACTTTCTCAAAGTAAGCAATATGGGCACCACCACTACCCCAAACATTCATCTCACGATCCACTCCCTTCTCCTTTTCTCCTTCAGCTACTTTCAGCATTTCCGGATTTCCAAAAATCAGCTCGTCCAGATTTCGGAAGGTAGGAATATATGAAACCGTCACCCCGTAGGCAGAAGAACGTTTGGCAAAGAACAGGCCTTTCTCCGTGAATTTGTACGTAGTGTTTTTCTTTTCAAACCAACCCAGGTGCGTAAAGAAGTCGAGGATTTGCTCAAAGCTCTCCGGATCCTGATGATATTCAGCTGGGCTGAAGGACATCTCCATAAAATATTTATGAAACATTCCACCCATTCCTAGTTGAACAGTACTTGGTCCAGCCAATACCCCTTCTATATGCTTTAAGATTTGTTCCTGAACCGCCTTTTCAACAGCATCTTCTGAGAAATGAAAATAGCCATTCATGAATTTTTTCGCTATCCGATTCCATACCTCAAACGGTTCTTTTTCGAACTTGCGAGGGTGATACTGAGCAGAAAGCTTCATCAGCTCCACCACATCTCTGTAATGTAATAAATTCGCAAATGCTTTTTCACTCTTTTCATTTGTAGAAATAGTGATTTTCTGGCTTGCGTTATCCACCTGATATTCCAGCCAGCCCTGGCAGGCAATCAATCTCAAAGCGACGTTCAGATATCCATCATTGGCTTTAAATAGATCACTTAATTCTTCCAGATCGATGCTCGAAGCTTTAACGATTGGATTAAAAACTCCTTTCTGGTAAAGCTCATAAGCTACTGGTGCGATGGCTACTCCATCCAGATGTTGGAAAAGCTCACTTCTATATGCTGCGTTTCTTTTCTTTATTGATTCCATAGTGTTAAGTGGCCTGAAAATTATCTCAATTATTGCTCTTTGCAATGATTCTTTTTTGTCACTCATGACTTGCTCCTACCTATTGCCTAATTTTGCGCCTCAATTTGATCATTATGACGCTGGAGCAGGAAATAGGCAGACGTAGAACTTTTGGAATCATTGCCCACCCCGATGCGGGGAAAACTACCCTCACAGAGAAACTACTTCTATTTGGAGGAGCCATCCAAACCGCAGGAGCTGTGAAGTCTAACAAAATAGATATAGGCACTCGTTCCGACTGGATGGACATTGAGAAACAAAGAGGTATCTCAGTGGCTACTTCCGTAATGGGTTTTGAATACAAGGACTTGAAAATCAATATTCTGGATACGCCCGGTCACAAAGACTTTGCTGAAGATACCTACCGGACATTGACAGCTGTTGACAGTGTGATCATGGTGATCGACTGTGTAAAAGGTGTAGAGGAGCAAACGGAAAAGCTGATGGAAGTATGTCGTATGCGAAATACGCCTGTAATCTGCTTCATCAACAAGCTGGACCGTGAAGGGCAGGATGCTTTTACCTTGCTTGATGAAATCGAAGAAAAACTAGATATCAAAGTTCGTCCGATGAGTTGGCCGATAGGCATGGGCAAAACTTTGAGAGGTGTATATAATATCTATGAAAATAACGTCAACCTCTATGAGCCCAATAAGCAAAAGCGCGTGGATGATGTTGTTAATATCAAAGGTGTTGATGATCCGGAATTAGACAAGCGTCTCCCTGAATCGCTGGTAAAAGAACTAAGAGAAGAAATTGAGTTGGTGAACGGAGTTTATGATGAGTTTGATGAAAAAACTTACCTCAGCGGAGAGGTAGCTCCTGTTTTCTTTGGTAGTGCGGTGAATAATTTCGGGGTTCGTGAGCTCCTGGATTGCTTTACACAAATTGCTCCTCCGCCAAAACCAAGAGAAACGGAAGAACGGGAGATTAAGCCCTCTGAGAAAAAATTCTCCGGATTCATTTTTAAGATCCACGCAAACATGGATCCGAAACACCGAAACCGAATTGCATTCGTTCGGGTGTGTTCTGGAAAATTTGAACGTGGCAGCAATTACTATCATGTAAGAGACGATAAAAAAATTCGCTTTTCAAATGCCACTGCTTTTATGGCTCAGCAAAAAGAAACGGTGGAAGAAGCTTTTCCCGGAGATATAGTAGGACTTTATGATACAGGAAACCTAAAGATCGGAGATACCCTGAGTGAGGGCGAAAAAGGTCTCTATAAAGGTATTCCGTCATTCTCTCCGGAAATGTTCCGAGAGGTGATCAATATGGATGCCATGAAGTCCAAACAGCTGGACAAAGGGTTGAACCAGCTGATGGATGAAGGTTTGGCGCAGCTATTTACATTCGAATTGGGTTCGAGAAAAGTAGTAGGAACTGTGGGTGCACTCCAATTTGAAGTACTTCAACACCGCCTATTGAATGAATACGGTGCAAATGCCAAGTTTGAACCTGTTAATATATATAAAGCGTGTTGGATCAGTTCGAATGATCCTGCAAAGCTGAATGCATTCATCAAAGACAAGCAGCGGCATATTGCTAAAGACAAAGAAGGCAAACTGGTCTTCATGGCTGAATCCAAAGCATGGTTGCAGATGGTGCAGGACAATTTTCCAGATATTGAATTCCATTTTATCAGCGAATTTTAACAAGCGTGCCGCTTGACCCAATATGAATAAACCAATAGTCAAATACGAAGACAACCACCTCCTCATAGTGGAGAAGCCGGCCGGATGGTTGGTGCAGGGAGATGAGACAGGTGATGGTACATTGACCGATTGGGCTACAGAGTACATTCGTAAAAAATATAATAAGCCAGGCAATGTTTTTTGCCAGCCTTGTCACAGACTCGACCGCCCTGTAGGTGGACTAGTAATATTCGCTCGTACTTCAAAAGGGTTAGAGCGGATGAACAAATTGTTTAGGGATCAGGAAATAACAAAAACCTATTTGGCTGTGGTGGATGGTGTGCCTAAAAACCCGGAGCAAGAGCTAGTACACTGGCTGGATAAAGATGGAGGTAAAAACAAGGCGCATGTTCGAAAACCTGGAAAAGGAAATGCAAAAAAAGCTGTGTTGAGTTATTCAATGCTGGCTTCTCTCGGCAAGGTGTCTCTGTTAGAGGTAAAGCCAAAAACCGGACGCCCTCACCAGATTCGAATTCAGATGCGGGAAAATGGTACTTCTATCCGCGGAGATATTAAATATGGCTTCAATAAACCAAACCCGGATAAGAGCATCGATTTACATGCATTTAAACTTGAGTTTGTACACCCGGTAAAAAACGAACCGATTAAAGTGATCTCTAAACCAAAGTGGCCTGATTTTGAGGCGTTTATTAAAGAATTGAAATGAGCTGGATTGAAAAATTAAAAAATAAGTGGGGACTGGAAAGTAACTGGCAGTTTGTGATCATCATGATTGTATTTGCCTGCACCGGAACTACCGTTGTACTAATCAAAAAGCCGCTGATCAACCTACTTTTTGAAGATGGTGTTCGTCCACTATGGTTCCAGATATCCTACTGGGTACTGATCCTACCAATCTATAATGTCATCCTGCTTTTCTACGGATTCCTCTTTCGACAATTCGATTTCTTCTGGAAGTACGAGCAAAAAATGCTTAGGCGCTTTGGAATAAAAGTGAATGCTGACAAAGAATGAAGCGATATCGAAGCTAAATGATCTTGGAGCGGCTGGTCAGCCGTTTTCTTTTTATTGTGATTTTTTTGGGGAGAAATGGTGTATTCAAAGTAGTGATCAGGCAAGCAAATTTTACCTGAATATTGAGAATAAAGTTCAAGGTATAAATCAGTCGACAGTAGACAGTAGACAGGTTAACTTTGAAAAATATCCAGTAAAATATTCAGTATTTAAATCGGCCTTCGATCAGGTGATCCACCAAATCAACATAGGCAATTCATTCCTTACCAACCTCACCTTTGAAACCCCGATAGAAACGAATCTGAGTCTGGAAGAAATCTTTCAGTATTCACAAGCTAAGTACAAACTGCTGGTGCCTGATCAATTTGTGGTCTTCTCTCCTGAGACCTTTGTGAAAATTCAGGATGATCACATCTATTCATATCCAATGAAAGGAACCATCAATGCTTCGATCCAAAATGCTGAGCAGACCATCCTCAATGACCCAAAAGAAACTGCCGAACATGTCACCATTGTGGATTTGATCAGGAATGATCTGAGCCAGGTTGCGGAAAAAGTAGAAGTAACTAAGTTTCGTTACATCGATCGGTTAGAGACGAACGACAAGGAATTGCTTCAAGTTAGTTCAGAGATAAAGGGATACCTCGGCAATGAATGGAAAAGTAAACTCGGGGAGATTCTTTCCAAATTATTGCCAGCGGGCTCTATATCCGGAGCACCCAAACCGGAGACCATCAAAATCATTCAAAAAGCAGAGTCCTATGATCGTGGATTTTATACCGGCATCTGTGGTTATTTTGATGGAGAATCTTTAGATACCGGAGTGATGATTCGCTTCATCAAAAAAGAAAACGATAAGCTGATGTTCTGCAGCGGAGGTGGCATAACCTCATTTAGTAAGGCAGAAAAAGAATACCAGGAGATGGTGGATAAGGTGTATTTGGCTATATAGAACATTAAGAGACCTCCGAAGCTTTGAAAACTTCGGAGGTCTTATTGATGAAGGTAGAAAAAAGTTGATCTACCTCCCCTCTACCCAGGATCCTCCTGCTTCTACTACCCTGTCAGCGATACTTTGGGCTTTGATGCGCTGAGCTTCCAGCCTGGCCAACATATCCGTCCACTGCTCCTTAATAATGCGCATGGTTTCTTCGTGTGTTTCAGTTGGACCATACGTTGAAGTAGTGATTCCTCTATTCAATGCAAATAATCTCGCGCCAATCGTAGGTCTGCTCTTTTCACCAACCTGATTTTTAGCAGGATTCCCATTGAATTCAGTATCCAGTTTTCCTAGCTCGCTTCTAAGAGTTGCAACTTCCGCCATTACTTCACTACCTACATTGGCATGTCCGGCTGCTTTAAAAAGCAAGTCAGCCATTTTCATAGATTTAGACAGCTGTACCCCCAGCTTGCCTACATCTCTGCTCAGATCCTCATATGCTCTCCAGAAGGCAACCACTTCGTCCATTGGGTTTCCTTCCAGTGTACCTTCGTATAATGGCTCTACCACTACATTCACCGGGCCGGCAATCTGACTAAAGTTTCCTCTCTCGTATTTATGCAGAGTAGCTGTGTATGTACCAGGAGCACATAGCAACCCATTAACATTTCCAAAATCACCCTCCAGATCAACTGCTTTCGTGATGCCTACTCTTAGGTTCCAAGCCACACGATTGAAGCCTTTCTTATTAGTCGCTTTTACGCGATTAATGATGTTCCCAGCCTGATCTTTGATCTCGACATAGACAAACGGATCCATTTCTCTGGTCTCATCCTCCAGTGCATCCCATCCTGGGAATGGGATATTACCTGTTTTTCCTTTCTCGCTAGCTTGCCTTTGTTCCTCTAAGCTTTTGTAGCTGTCTTTTAAGTAATAGGTGAACACAGCCCCAAAATCAGGATTAGGAGCTACATAAAGCTGTGATCCTTGAGATCCTCGCTTATCATCAAAACTCAACACCGGACGCTCAACATACCACCATGCTTTTCGGGGTTCAAACAAAGTAGCTTCCTGGCTAATCTGAGTTTGATTGACATTGCGCAACGCTGAGTAATCATCCAGGATATAAAACCCTCTACCGAATGAGGCAGCTACCAGGTCATTTTCTCGTCGCTGAATGGCCAGGTCTCTGAATGAAATTGTTGGGATTCCGCCTTTCAACTCAGTCCAGCTTTGCCCTCCATCTACTGTGAAGTACACGCCAAACTCTGTGGCAGCAAACATCAAGTCATTATTGACATGATCTTGTACAATTCTCCAAACCAGGTTCTTATTTCCCAGTCCATTTTCTATACGTGTCCAGGTTCTGCCTTTGTCGGTACTCTTTACCAGGTATGGACGATAATCTCCCTCCTTGTGGTTGTCCAATGCCACATAGAGCGTGTTTTCATCAAAAAGATCAGCTTTCACATCGTTGACATAGCATCTGGATGGCACACCCATCGCACTCACTTCGACCTTCCTCCAGTTTTGGCCCTCATCTTCGGTCACCTGAATGAGTCCATCGTCTGTACCAATGAAAATGACTTGCTCGTTCTGCGGAGAGACGGCAATAGAAGTGATCGTGTTGAAATTCGACATAGCTCCAATATCCCAAGGAGAATCCCAGCTCTGAGTTCTTCCCATGATTGGTAATGCCAAACGCTCTTGATCTCGAGTCAAATCACCCGATAATGCTGTCCAGCTATCACCACGGTTTGTCGACTTCCACAATCTTTGCGACCCATGATAGATGGTCGCCGGATCGTGTGGTGATACCAAAATAGGTGCATCCCAATTGTATCGCTCAAAGTCTTCGTCCGGGCCAGGTTGAGGCATAATGTCTGTTACTTCACCTGTCTTCAGATCAATTCTGGAAAGCGTGCCTTGCTGACGCTGACCATACATGATGTTTGGATTTCCGGGTTCGGTCGCTGGCTGGTGCCCATCCCAGTTTAAAACAACTTGCCAATCCGCGTTTCGGATGCCGTGCAGATTATCTGTCCGTGACGGACCTCCCTGCGTACTGTTGTCTTGCGTGCCGCCATATACATTGTAAAACGGCTCATCATCATCCACTGCAACTTTGTAAAACTGGGTGATCGGAAGATTTTCCATATACCTCCACGTAGCGCCCAGATCAAAACTTTCATAAACACCACCATCAGTTCCAACTAACAAATAATTCGGATCAGACATTTTGAATGCTACCGCATGATTGTCTCCATGCTTGGCGGTCTCATCCATGTTTTCAAATGTCTTTCCACCATCTTCAGATTTCATCAATCGATTGTTCATCATGTACAATCGATCAAATTTGTGGGGAGATGCATATATTTCCTGGTAATAGTGAGGACCTGTAGCTCCTGCTACTGCATCAGACATTTTAGTCCAGCTGCCACCTCTGTTTTCAGATCTCCACACTCCGCCGGTGGTTCTGTTTAGCTCAATAGCTGCGTACAATACATCCGGGTTGATAGGCGAAATTGCTAAACCTGTTTTTCCCCATTTGCCTTCCGGCAGACCCGTTTTTAGCTGGGTCCAGGTATCTCCTCCATCTTCGCTTAGGTATAAGCGAGATTTCTCTCCTCCGCCCATCCAGGCAGCAATGGTTCTGTGGTGCTCCCAGGTTACTGCATACACTCTGTTAGCATCTCTTGGATCAACAACCATATCTGTCACTCCAGTATACTGATCATCACCTAGTGTCTTTTTCCAGGTTTTGCCACCGTCGGTTGATTTAAAAAATCCACGATCGCCTCCCGGACTCCAAAGTGGTCCTTGTGAAGCGACATAAATGACATCTGAATTATCTGGGTGCACAATAATTTTAGAAATATGTTCGGAGTTTTTTAGCCCCATATTGGTCCAGCTGGCTCCACCATCGGTGCTTCTGTAGATACCGTCACCGAATCCGGCATGCCTGCCTCCTACATTTTCTCCGGTACCTACCCAAATCGTATATGGATTACTCGGATCAATGGTGACACACCCAATAGAATACACGGGCTGATCGTCAAAAATAGGTTCGAATGTGGTGCCTGCATTGACGGTTTTCCAAACTCCGCCCGAGCCAACAGCCACATACCAAACATTTTCATTGGTAGGGTCAATGGCTATGTCAGCAATACGCCCTGACATGAATGCCGGCCCAATGTTTCTGAATTTTAAATTGTTAAATAGCTCAGAGCCTATAGGACTAGTATTGGAACTGGTTGATTTTCTCCGCTGAGCATCTAGATTAAAAACAACTCCTATCAGAAAAGACAGAAGTAAAAGTGAGTATAAACGCTTCATGATATTAAGGTTAAGGTTTCTTCTAAAGATAAGAAGTAATGATTTCAGATTGAATCTCTTATTGATGGACGGTAGGTTAGTTTTTAGAATGGATGTATATCTTCTTATTCCTTTAATCGGCGTAACCAACCTTATGGCCGATGTATCCAATTGGGGCTCAGGGGTTTTGTTTGTAACTTTGCGCTTTCAAACAAAAACATTCCCACATTAGGGGTGTTTGCTTGAAAAAGAAACATATACGCATGATTATCAGATACAAATTTGAGAATAAGTTAGACAGGGAGTTTGCGGCTGCATTACGAACAAGAGTAAATGCATACTTTCAGGATAACCAAATCCAAAGAAATGCAAACAGTCGAATGATCATCAAAACCATTTCTGTGCTCTCCATGTATTTGGTTCCTTATTTTGTTTTGATATTAAGTGGATTTACTAATCTGTGGTTTTTGATGGGGCTTTGGATGCTGATGGGAATTGGCAAAGCGTTTATAGGAACCACCATCATGCACGACTCGATTCATGGATCTTATTTTAAGAATCCTGCCATGAATAACCTGATGACATTTTCAGCCACGATTGTAGGTGTAGATAAACTCATCTGGCACATCCAGCATAATGTGCTTCATCATACGTATACAAATCTTGAGCATGCGGATGAAGATATTTTGCCTCGATTCGTATTTAGATACAATACCAATCAGCCACATAAGTGGTTTCACAGATTCCAGCACATCTATGCACCGATTTTTTATTGCGTGCCACTTTTGGAATGGATCACCACAAAAGACTTTATCAAGGTTTTCGATTACAGACGAGATGGATTGATCAAGAAAAAGGATTTCCCAATGGAACTGACCAAAGTGATCCTTAGAAAGGTGTTCTATTGGGTGGTATTCCTTGTGCTTCCGGTTATGCTTATACCCGTACCGGCCTGGATCACCATACTCATGATTTTCGCTTCTCATTGTATTACCGGAATCATGTTAGCCATGATTTTCCAGACTGCACACGTGGTAGAACCGGCCGAATTCTTTGACGAAGAAGATGAGCGTGTGAAGCACAGCTGGGTGGCTCATCAGTTGAAAACAACTTGTAACTATGGCATGGATGACAAGGTGCTTTCATGGTTTCTGGGAGGACTAAACTTTCAAATTGAACACCATCTATTCCCTGAAATCTGCCATGTCCATTATCCGGCCATATCAAAACTGGTACAGCAGACAGTAAAAGAATTTGAACTTCCTTATTTTGCTTTCCCCTCATTTGGGGCAGCAGTGGCTAGCCATTTCAAGCACATGAAAGAAATGGGTAGTGCTAAAGATTTGAATGTGCAGGTGGCATAACTGCAACATGCATTCCTATATTCTTCAAATGACACCAATAGTCTGCTATTGGGTGTAATTGATGGATTTTCGCTGGTCAATTTGAATAATTAGATGACCTCCAAAAACCCACCCCAAACCCCTCCAAGGAGGTGATTTCTAATTCAACATGACAAAGGCACCCCAATAATATGGCTCAGGGAAAGACTCTCTGAGCATTTTTTGTGCTGTGAAAAAAGCCTGTTCTTTTGGCTTGCCACCCATCCATTCCTTGTAGAAATTGGCCATCAGCTGCATGGTTGCTTCGTCACTCACTTTCCATAGACTCATAATTACTGATTCTGCGCCAGCCACCTGAAAGGCACGTTGAAGTCCGTAAACACCCTCTCCAGATTTAATCTCACCAAGTCCTGTTTCGCAGGCACTTAATACCACCAGATCTGTATTCTTCAAGTCCAATGTGATTACTTCATATGCGGTAAGCACCCCATTGTTTGTACTCTTTACTTCTACTGACTGATCATCACCTTGCATGGTTTGCTCCGCGTTTGCCAACATTAAACCAGATCTCAAAAGGGGGTTCTCTTTCGCCTGGCTGACATCCACACCAAATACTTTTTCACCAGAGGCCTGACTTTCAGGGAGAAAGAAACCGTGTGTAGCCACATGCAGCAAAGCAGGTGAGTGAATGGACTTGAAATTTTCCTCTGTAGCTTGTTTTTGTATAAACGCTTTGGTGTTGAATCCTTTACTTCTGGTCATTTCGCTGATAGCTTCCAGCTCCGCTTTTGTTCCTGGCAGAGGGCTCAATAGTCCTTTGTTTCCAAAATCCGGATAGCCAATCAAAGACACATTTTTAGAAGAAAAACCAGTGTGCTTTTCCTTTACCAGATCACGTGTACTTGTATAAAGATGAAGGTCAAGGTTATCAGAAACGAAAGTACCATCCGGTCGCTTCAAGGCTCCAATATTCAATTGAAAATAAATGCCATCAAGTGATAAATGGATATTCTTAAAACCCACAAGGGCCTCATCTACCGGCTTCCAATATTTATCATAGGATATGCGATCTTGTAACTTCGCCTTTACCATGTTCAAGTAAGCTTTCGCATACTTCCCTTCTAAATCTTCTCCATTTTTAATTTCTACAATTCGTGGGTGGATGGAGTTTAGGTCGGCAATTAAAAAGGCGTACTTCTTTTCCTTCTTAAAGCTTCGGTCAAATTCCGTATAACCAATGATTTCAATCGCCGCATCGCCAGCACTAAGATTCGATTTAACTTCTGCAAGCATTGTTTTTGGTAATTTATTAGATGTAGCGAAAGATGCAGACCTTCGGTTCAGCTCTTTTTCTAATTGATTGGCCTTTTCGTCAGCGCCATCCAAATCAATCTTTAAATCTTTAAGCTGTTCTTTTGAATAAGAGTAATAAAGCAAGAGTTTTTCTTTTGCATCCACCCAATCGGTATAGAGCTTCTTCAGACTTTCATCGTTGCTGTTCAGAATTTCTTCTCGAACCTTGCTGGAGGCACTCAATAAAATCCCTTTTGTTTTCAGGTGCAGATTATACATGTCTGTGAGAAGAGAAGGATCTTCCTTCCCTCTTTCAGAAGCAAAGGCATAGAATTTCAATATCGAAGGACGAACCTTAGCCCAATACTGGCTTTTTTCATACTCACTCATTGCTCCAAAGTACTTCTCAACCAATTCCAGGTTGGTATTCAGCACCTTTTCAAAATTTACTTTGGCCTTAGCAAAATCTCCTTTTTTCCAGAATACCACTGCCAGATCCTCCAAAGAGCTTAGGTAATCCGGATGATATTCATTGAATATCTCTAAATACGATTTACTTACTTCTCCAATGATTCTTTGGGCTTCATCCAAATTACCGGAAGTCAGATGGTATCTACCTTTGTTGTGCTTGGTTTTAATATAAGCTGGGTGCGATTCTGAGTACTTCTTTCTGAAAATATCTAATGAATGAGCCAGTAACTCGAGTACTTCTCCTGGTTTGCCCTGCTCCATAAGCACAGCCGCCAAGTAGTTCTTTACATTACCTACATCAGTCTGATTACTAGCCAGCCGCTTTCTCTTTAGCTCAATAATCTCTCTAAAAACACGTTCCGCTTCAGCATATGAGCCCGCACTGTATTGAATTAATCCTTTATTGATTTGAAAACTCACATTATCTCGACCCTTTTCTCTGAGTGCCCCTTCTGCATACCTTATGGCCTGGTCAATGGTTTCCAATGCCTTATCATACTGACCGACCTCATTATAAAGCAGTGCTTTATTGTTTAATATAATCGCGTGGGAAAGTGAGCCTACACGATCATTTTTCCTGATCACTTCTTCTGCTTCATTGAAAAAGTCTTCTGCTTCCGTGTACCTCCCCTGAGCTTGTGAGATGGTGGCATGATTGCAATAAAGAGAGGCTAGTGCGGCGGTATTCTCACCAATAATTTCTTTGAAATAACGAATGGTTTCTTCAATGAATTTCTCAGAAAGTTTATAGTCCCCCTCTGCATGGATGAGAATAGAAATATTAGCAATGGTCTTACCTAGCGCGTACCTATCTGCGATATTCATGGTATCCATCTTTACTAAATCTTCAATGGTAAATACCTGATTGAAAGATGGGACATCATCCATCATCAGATCCAGGGCATCATTGAAATTTGCAATTGCAGCCTCGGGGTGAATATATATAGAATATTCTGCGGTACGGTTCAGATCAAATACCTGCTCATAAACCTCTAATTTTACAGCGTCAGTATCCTTATCTTCGTAATTCTTCGCAAAAGTGACCAGCAAGTTTTCCTTACTATCACGATTAGCAAAAAAAGAGGCTCTGTTGCCTTGAGAGAAAATATAGTTGTAATAAGAGGTATCCTTCACCAGTTGATCTTCTCTGATCTTTGCCATCCGATCGTCCTTGTTTGCCAGTTCTTGAGGATCAACTTCCTCTTCAACCGCTTTTTTCACACGATCTTTGAGTTTTTTAAAGTTGATTTGTGCCGTTGATTCAATGGTGAAGAATGCAAAAAGAATTATCAGAATGATTCGAAACATGGCTAGGATTATTTTAAGATAAAGTTAGAGTTTTAAGCTAAGACGAAAAACATGCAACTGCTTGAAAGTATTCAAATGAAAGATGGGAAGTACATTAACCTTCCATTGCATCAGGCCAGAGTGGACCTTGCTTTTGAGCGTTTTGCTCCTTCTATTGAATCACATGATTTGAATGAAATACTCCCAAACATAGAGCTGGAAGGAACTTACAAAGTGAGGCTGGTATATGATCTGGATACGGAAGATGCGGAATATGATCTGGAGTATTCTGAATACCATGCACGAAAAATAGAGACACTCGAGGTGGTCCACTCAAAACCGTTTGATTACTCCATGAAGTACGCCGACCGTTCAAAAATCAACAGACTGGTAGAAAAATCAAATGCAGATGACATTATCATAGCCATTGATGGAAAGATAACGGATGGATCATATTTCAATGTCGCTTTTTGGAACGGTGAGGATTGGTTTACTCCAGATAGTAATCTATTAAATGGCGTGCGAAGACAGCAGCTACTGAATGAGGGGAAAATAAAAGAGTCATCTATTCAGGTAGGAGATGTTCACACTTTTGAAAAGGTTAGTTTAATCAACGCAATGCTTGATCTGGGAGATTTAGAACTACCCCTCTCAGCTATTGATATTCCCAAAACCGCCGATTGATCTTAAATACTTCCCTTCTTCTCTCTTTAGAAAACAGATTTTTAACAACACCATGGTACACTTCTAACGAATCCCCTGATAAAGCAATAACTATCATAGCCAGTGTAAAATCAGCTTTATAATTGAAAACTAACAAAAAATAGATCATCAACGTAGCTAGTCCTGCAACTTCGATCAATTGAAAGATTTTAGTAATTCCATCATACCATCTGGGCATAGCTCCATAAATAATTTTGAACAGGAATACATTGAACAGACAGAAAAAAACAGCTAGAGCTATTTGAGCACTTTCAGACATCTGATCAATGGGGTCATCATCGAGAATCTGTGAAATAATGTTCGCGTGAATGACTCCTCCAAACATGTCGTTTTTGGCCTTTCCTACATAGTTTTCATTCATCGGAGTGAAGTAAAAGTCCTCAGTTGTCTCAGTATCTCCAAGGTACTGGCCCATAAAACACATGATCACAATCTTGTCTTCAAACAAATCCGGTGCAAAATTCTCATCGTATACATCATACACATCCAAGGCAAAGTACTTCATACCATATTGTGCAGCGGAGAAACTCATGATATTGCCCTTATAATTGATTACTTCTATATCGTTCTCGCGCGCAAGAAACCTTTCTGTAGCCATTGAATCATAAGCATACGCAAGGCGTACAGGGAATGCGTATCGGGTCTCACCCTCTACTATTTCATCAGGAGTAAACTCACGACACATTTTTAGATCTTCCTGAGTGCGTGCATCAGTGATTAAATTGACGTAACCAAGCTTAGCTTCTTGCACAATATGATCTTCCGGCTTAATCGTCATGGCAAATTGTCCGGTTTCTTCGTCCAACCCAACGAGCTTTTCACCTATTACAATATTAGGTGTCTCAGAAAGCACACGTGTTAATGCACTATCTTCCGGCCATTCCTTAGGTGCATCAAGCATTACATCCAGACCTATTACCCTGGGATTGTATTGATTGATAATTTCAATTTGCCTAGCAATGCCTTCTCGATTCAAAGTCCCAATATTGACCATGACAATCCGCTCATCAGCGATTGGGTCATCTTGTAATTGCGAAAAAACTATGTCAGTTAGTTCAAAGTCTGAGAACATTTCACCGATAGGATCAAAAGCATCAAAAACATTAAGGAAAGTGAGGGACGCAAACGCCCCCATGATTCCAAAAATAAAAGCTGAACAGAGGATGGTGTCAAGAATGAATCGTTTCATAGTGGTGATTGAGTTATAGCTAAAATAGTTTTTAATACGCTATCAAAAAACAAAAAAAGCCACCTGGATTACTCCAGATGGCTTTTCAATTGAACTATTATATCTATTATTCGCTAAATATTTTTTCTACCAGCACATTCACTTTGTTATTCATCACCTCTACAACGCCTCCTTCAACAAGAAGATGTACTTCTTCTTTCTTCTCTGGCTTGTAACGAATGTCGCCTTTACCTAACGTAGAAACCATTGCAGCATGGTTGTTCAATATTTGAAAGGAACCATCGCTACCAGGAAAAGAAGCACTAACCACTTCTCCTTCAAATACTTTCTCGTCTGGTGTTACTATTTCTAGAAACATAATTATTTAAATCTATTTCCTCCCCCTAGCCCCCTCCATGAGGGGGAAATGATTTTAAAGTTGAGATGAAATGTAGGTGGAAAACCAATTCATCTCAATTATTGCCTGTCGTGTTGTGACTAGGCGTTGGCTTCAGCCATTAATTTCTCGCCTTTCTCAATAGCCTGCTCAATTGTGCCTACAAGGTTGAAAGCAGCCTCAGGTAGGTGATCCAACTCACCATCCATGATCATGTTAAAGCCTTTGATGGTATCCTTGATGTCAACAAGAACTCCCTGAAGACCTGTAAATTGCTCTGCTACGTGGAATGGCTGAGAAAGGAATCGTTGCACCCTTCTTGCTCTGTGTACTACTTCCTTATCTTCATCAGAAAGCTCGTCCATACCAAGAATGGCGATGATATCCTGAAGTTCTTTATATCTCTGAAGAATCTCTTTTACTCGCTGCGCACAATCATAGTGCTCATCACCAAGGATGTCTGCACTCAAGATTCGAGAAGTCGAATCCAATGGATCCACAGCTGGGTAAATACCAAGCTCAGCAATCTTTCTTGAAAGTACGGTTGTAGCATCCAAGTGTGAGAATGTGGTAGCTGGTGCAGGGTCAGTTAAGTCATCCGCAGGTACATAAACCGCCTGTACGGAAGTAATTGATCCTCGCTTGGTAGAAGTAATACGCTCCTGCATCAGTCCCATCTCAGTAGCTAGTGTAGGCTGATAACCCACCGCTGATGGCATACGACCAAGAAGTGCCGATACCTCAGAACCAGCCTGGGTAAATCGGAAGATGTTATCAACGAAGAAAAGAATGTCTTTTCCTTTTCCTTCCCCATCTCCATCTCTAAAGTGCTCTGCAACTGTAAGACCAGAAAGTGCAACCCGTGCTCTCGCACCCGGTGGCTCATTCATCTGACCAAATACAAATGTTGCCTTAGAGTCTTTAAGTTTTTCTTTATTCACTTTAGACAGGTCCCATCCACCTGCTTCCATGGATTCTTTGAATTCTTCACCGTAATCAACGATCCCAGCTTCAATCATCTCACGAAGAAGGTCGTTTCCTTCCCTTGTTCTCTCTCCTACACCAGCAAATACAGACAAACCACCGTGTCCTTTTGCGATGTTATTGATAAGCTCCTGGATCAATACGGTTTTACCAACACCCGCACCACCAAATAGACCAATCTTACCTCCTTTTGCATACGGCTCGATCAGATCAATTACTTTAATGCCTGTGAAAAGTACTTCTGTGGAAGTAGAAAGATCCTCGAATGGAGGAGCCTGTCTGTGGATAGGAAGACCGCTCGTGTTATCTACCTCTTCCATTCCGTCGATGGCATCACCTACAACGTTGAAAAGTCGTCCTCTGATCGCATCACCGGTTGGCATTTTGATAGGAGCACCAAGGTCTACCACCTCAGTTCCTCTCTTCAATCCATCGGTTCCTTCCATCGCGATGGTTCGCACCGCTTCTTCGCCCAAGTGCTGTTGTACTTCCAATATTACTTCTGTCCCGTCCGGACGAGTCACTTTACATGCGTCCATGATGTTTGGAAGCTTTGATCCTTCAGCGCTAAAGCTTACGTCTACTACCGGACCAATAACCTGGGTTACTTTACCTGTATTTGCCATTATCTAATGTGGTTATATTAATGGGGTTGTTTGAAATTTGGTGCGAAATTAAAGGAAAATTATATCGCAAAAAAGGAATTCCAAAGGAATAAGATTGGCTGTTGAAGCTCTTTCAAATTTGATTAAATTAGATATAATCTATCCTGATCATGAAAACGTACAACCTAATCTTCTCACTGGCTATTTCTGCCCTTATTAGCTGTTCTCCACTACCCGAAGAAGTCCCTTTTGAATCCATAAAGTACAATATCTACATGGGTGATAATTTGGCTGGGTACCAGCTCGCCTCGAAAGATAGCACGGGAGCCTATTATTATGAATTTGAATTCAACGACAGAGGTAGAGGTCCACATTTTGAGGAAACTTTCCGTCTGAATGAAAACAATGTGATGGAATATTATCAAGTTTCAGGTTACAATTACCTAAAGGATTCCATTAAAGAAACATTTGAAGTTGAGAATGGTACAGCATCCTGGGAAAGTCCATCTGAGTCTGGATCGACAACTTTTGACGGAAATAGCTTCTACTTTAACATCAATGGCTCATTTGCAAGTTTCGAGCATATTCTAAGAAAACTTGAAAGTGATCCTAACCAATCAGCTTCTACTCTTCCAAGTGGTACATGCAGGCTGAATAATGTCTATGAATATACATTAAGGGATACCATAGATCTAAAACTCATGGAGATGACGGGCGCATCATTTACACCTTCCTATTTATGGATGCGGAAAGCTGATAATCGAATGTTTGCGGCAGCAGGATCATGGTTTTCGTGCATAGCCTCCGGATATGATTCATTAAAAAATGAATTGCTGGAAATTCAGGAGGAGCATGAAGAAAACTACCTGAAATCAATTGCTGAAGACCTTTCAGAAAAGTCAGAAAATGGAATTCTAATCAGAAACGTATCAGTTTTTGACACAAAGGATGGCAAACTAAAAAAAAATCAAAATGTGCTCGTAGAAAATGGAAGAATTGCAAAGGTTTCTGAAAATGAAATTGAAGCTTCCAACTATAGAGTAATAGATGGAAATAGAAGGACAATGTTGCCCGGTCTTTTCGATATGCATACCCACGCATCCAAAAATGATGGGATATTACACATTGCAGCAGGTATCACTTCCATTAGGGATTTAGCTAATTCCACAGATCTTCCCGATTTAGCAGAGCAGTTCAACTCAAATAGTCTGATCGGGCCAAGACTGGTAGGGATGGCTGGTTTTATTGATGGAGCCGGACCTTATGCAGGGCCAACAGGAAAAATAATTAACTCTGTTGATGAAGGCATTGAAGCGGTAGAGTTTTACAAAGAATTAGGATACAATCAAATCAAACTTTATAGTTCTATAAAACCTGAATGGGTAAGTCCATTAAGTCAAAAAGCTAAGCAGCTGGGCATGAGAGTGAGTGGGCATATCCCGGCTTATATGATAGCAGAAGAAGCAGTAAATAGCGGCTATGATGAAATTCAACATATCAATATGATTGCTCTAAATTTTATGGGTGATACCCTTGACACCCGGACGCCTTTAAGATTTTCTATGGTGGGTGAGCGTGCAGTGCATATTGATCTTGATGGAGATGCCTTTACTTCTTT
Organism: Ekhidna sp. ABH4_415; assembly: GCF_056161305.1. Taxonomy (NCBI): domain Bacteria; kingdom Pseudomonadati; phylum Bacteroidota; class Cytophagia; order Cytophagales; family Reichenbachiellaceae; genus Ekhidna; species Ekhidna sp. ABH4_415. The sequence continues at coordinate 361,175 of NZ_JBSWYW010000001.1, read as the reverse complement.
TGTGTCCTTACTTAAAGAAAAAAACATCGTGGTAGACCCAACCATTTCTATTTTCGAAGGAATGCTAACCTCTACCCAGAGAGATCCTGATCCGTCTTTCAGTATGATTTTGGAACGTTTGCCGATCAATATTGCACGTGGTTTTTATGGAGCCGGCTTAGCTATCCCAGATAGTCTGCGAGATACTTATAAGCAATCATACCAAAAGCTAATCGATATGGTAGGGGCTCTATATGAAAATGGAATTACTTTGGTGCCTGGAACAGATGCAATGGCTGGGTTTGGTCTCCATAGAGAATTGGAAAATTATGCACGAGCAGGAATACCAAACCATGAGGTGCTGCGGTTAGCAACAATTATTTCAGCCCAGGTTGCTGGCTTAGAGGAAGACCTTGGCTCTATTGAAGAAGGTAAGATTGCAGATTTAGTTCTTGTTAATGGAAATCCATTAGAAAATATTTCTGATGTCAGAAAAGTAGACTTGACAATCAAAGATGGAATTTTATATGATGCAGCCAAGCTTTATAACTCTATTGGAGTGCAACCTTATCAATAATCATCCATTCAGGTAAATTCGGAAAGTTGTGCCCTTGTTGATTTCAGAGTGTTTTACGAAAATTTTTCCTTGATGATATTGTTCAATAATCCGCTTGGCAAGTGTTAACCCAAGTCCCCAGCCTCTTTTTTTGGTAGTATAACCAGGTCGGAAAACATTAACGATCTTTTTTTTAGGAATTCCCTTACCGGTATCCTTCACATCTACTGCAATTCTGCCTTCATTAGCACGCAGGACACTAATATGAATAGACCCTTTACCCTCCATTGCATCCGCTGCATTCTTACATAAATTTTCGATCACCCATGCAAACAACGATTGATGAATCATGGCCTCAATATCCCGGCCCGGAAAAGCAGAGACCGTCATATGAATTTTAGTGGAAAGTCGTTTTTGAAGATAAATGACAATTTCATCAATGGTATCTACAACGTTAAATAAGGCTAGCTGCGGTTCGCTTCCGATGCTTGAGAATCTGTCAGTAATTACTTTTAATCTATCTACGTCTTTATCAATCTCAAGTAATGCTTCTTTCTGATCGGGATATAAATCCTTAAAATACTCGGACCAGGCCATAAGTGAAGAAAGCGGTGTGCCCAGTTGATGGGCTGTTTCCTTTGCTAATCCTACCCAAACATGATCCTGCTCTACCCTTCTCAGGTAATTCAAAATTAAAAAGGTAATCACCCCAAAAAGTGCAATAATGGAAAGTTGAATGTAAGGGTAGTAAGTGAGCTGCCTTAATAAGAATGAATTCTTGTAATAGATGAATTTAGTCCCATACACATTGCCGGCATCATCTGTCAGCGTGACCTCAATGGGCTCTCGTTCTTCTCTCATCCTTTCCATTTCAAGTAACAAATATTCCTTTTTCCCTGCCCCATCAAGCCGATCTGCTTTTGGAATATTTCGGTGGAACTCTGGAGCGCCATTTATATCTGTTAGAATAACAGGTATTGTATGATTTGCTGAGACGATCTCATCAAATATCATCAGGAAGTTATCGCTGGCAGTAGCCAAAAACTCTAGAGATCTGGCATAAATTTCAATCTGACGCTGTTCGCGCTCCCTGATTTGATCTACTAAACTGTTTGTATACCAGATTGACCCTAAGCTGATAACAACAGCAAACCCCACCACAATCCACTTTAAATGCGGACGTAGTGGGGCTAATGTAATGCCTGTGGCTTCTTTAATTTTCTTACTCAATCCGGATTCCTTTGTCTAAAAATAACGAGGAATCTGTGATCTATTTTAATTCTTCTGCATGAGCCACTTGGCAAGGACTTTATAATTCACTTTTGTTCCCTGCATCAGAATACCAATTCGATAGATTCTTCCTGCTAACCAAAGTGTAAAAATGAATCCTCCAACCAGCAACGCCATACTCAATGCAATCTCCCAGGCTGGCACGCCAAATCCTATACGACCCATCATGACAATAGGGGAAGTAAAAGGAATGATTGATAACCAAAAGCTAGCTGAACCGTGGGGGTCATTAAACACAAACATGAATAGTCCCATCAGGCCGATAAGGATCGGAAAAACGATCGGCATCATGAATTGTTGTGCATCTGCAGGGGTATCAACGGCTGAGCCTACCGCAGCGAAAAGTGCTCCATATAACAAATATCCCCCAAGGAAATAGAATACAAACAACAAAACAATTTGAGTAACAGGGATATCTCGAATGATTGACATGATCTCCTGTACCTGCTCATTGGCTTGGGCAGTTGAGGCTTCATTGCCAGCTTGCTGCATCATTTGTGCGGTCTCTGCTGGATCCATGCTCAATCCAAATGCGGCCATCACACCAACAGAAATCACGCTCATCAAAAGCATCCATATCAAAAACTGGAAGATACCTACAGAGGCTACTCCAACGACCTTACCTATCATCATATGAAATGGCCGAACAGTAGAAACAATCACCTCAACGATCTTACTATTCTTCTCTTCGATCACTCCCTGCATTACCTGAGATCCGTAAGCGAACAGGAAGATGTAGATCAAAAAGCCCATTACATAGCCAATCCCAAATGTGAAGCCAGCATCACTTTTCTTCTCATCACCTGTCTCAGTAATATTGAAAGAATCAATACTAACATAGGTTTTCAATTGATCCAGCTGCTCCTCAGTAAGACCTGACCTTGTGAGTTTGATGTCTCTTATTTGCGCTTCAATGTTATTCTCAAACCGGTCTACCAAATTTACTCCAGGACTTGTTTTCGCATAGAATAGAACACCCTCGGGGTTATCAATATCAATATCCGGAATATAGATCAATGCAAAATCATCAGACTTACTAAACCCTTCTTTTGCGGCTTCCAGAGGTCCATCCACAGTTTTGTAGCTATATCTGTCTGTGTCTTCAAAATTTAACAGGCCACTTTCGTCCAGAACCTGGACTACTTCAGTCTCCTTATTTTTCTCATTTTGTATAGCGAGGTAGATCATTCCTCCAATGATGGCTGGAAAAATAAGTGGTACCAGAATAGTGGCAAGCAGGAAAGATTTCTTCTTTACCCTGCTCATGAATTCACGCTGTATTACTAATAATATCTTATTCATTTCAAGTGATTTTTTGGTGATTTTAGGCTTCTACTAATTCAGGGTTCCCTTTTACCAAAGAGATGAAAATATCATTCATGCTTGGAATACGCTCTACAAAGGAGTGAATTTCCACCTGGCCGATCAAGGCCTTTAGAAGTTCATTCGGGTTTCCATTCGCAGAGTACTGGATTAGCGATCTTTTCAATCCACGACCTATTTCTTCGGTATTTAGGACCTCAAAGCCGGCAGGCTTTATCTCACCTTCTTTATACTCTACATAATAGGTTCCATCGCGGAATTGCTCTTTGATCTCAACTTTGGAGCCATCCAGAATTTTTTCTGATTTATTGATCATGGCTACATGATCACATAGCTGCTCCACAGATTCCATTCGGTGAGTAGAGAATATGATCGTTGCTCCTTTATCCCGAAGATCCAAAATTTCATCTTTGATCAGATTCGCATTCACCGGGTCAAATCCTGAAAAAGGCTCATCCAGAATGATCAACTTAGGTTCATGCATCACGGTAGCAATGAATTGAATCTTCTGTGCCATTCCCTTGGAAAGGTCTTCTACTTTCTTACCCCACCAGTCCAGAATATCCAGCTTCTGACACCAGGCCTTACCTCTTTTAGTAGACTCCTTCATGGAAAGCCCCCTAAGCTGTCCAAGATAAACCAGCTGTTCACCCACTTTCATTTTCTTATACAGCCCCCGCTCTTCCGGCAAGTATCCGATCTGCTTAATATGCTCAGCATTGAGCTTTGCTCCATCAAAAAGGATCGATCCCTGATCCGCTTCAATGATTTGGTTAATAATTCGAATAAGGGTTGTTTTCCCTGCTCCATTCGGGCCAAGCAGACCAAAGATGGTTTTTTCAGGAATTTCCATGGTCACATCAGACAAGGCCTGATGCTCGCTATAAGATTTACTTACATTTTCTACTTTTAATAGACTCACAGTGATTTTGGTTTTAAGATCATTAGTGCACGAAAGTATCAAAAAATTACAGAGTGATCCTTTTTTTTCTACCGACTGGATTTTGCGACTAATTTAGTGGCTCAATAGGCACCTAACCGGCAGCATGATTTTTAGACGTTTGTATTCTTTATGGGCCATCTTCTCTATGGTCTTTTTCTTTGCCCTACTCATTATTCCATTACTTATGATGGTGCCTTTTCGGTCATTACATAAAATTGCATTGAAGATTAATTATGTGTGGGCTTGGTGCTTTTTAAAAATGGCGTTCATTCCGGTCCATAGAGAGTATCAATTTGAAATTGATAAAAACCAGCAATACATACTCTGTGCAAACCATTTTTCATATTTGGACATCCCAATCCTCGGCCTTTTCCCTCGCCCTTTCAAATTCGTAGGTAAAAGCTCACTGACTCGAATTCCATTATTTGGATATATGTATCGTACCCTTCATATCACTGTAAACAGAAACAGCCTGAGAAGCAGAGCAAAGAGTTTCATAATGGCTCGTGAAGCCGTAAAGGATGGATTTAATTTGGGTCTATTTCCTGAAGGTGGGATCCTTCTCAAGCATTATCCTAACATGGTTAATTTCAAAGACGGAGCATTCAGGCTGGCTGCCGAAAATAATCTTCCCATCATACCCGTTACACTCCCGGATAATTATTTAATCCTTCCGGATGATGATTTACTTAATATAACAAGAAGACCATGTAGGATCATCTATCATGAACCTATTTGGCCTAAAGGTGATTCTGATAAACATGTGAAGCAACTAAGAGAAGAGGTTTTTCGTGTGATTCAGACTGAGCTCATCAAATACAAGAATGAAGCCTAACTTTGATCTTCCATGAAAATCACAAAAGAGATAGTAAGAAAAACCGCCCACCTTGCCAGACTGCACTTTGATGCAAACAAAGAAGCGGAAATGGTAGATGACTTGCAAAAAATGGTGGATTGGGTGGATAAACTCAAAGAGGTGGACACAAAAAATGTAGAACCTCTCACCGGTATGTCCTTCGAAATCGACCGATACAGGAAGGATTCCATAAAAGATCATTTGCCTAGAGAAAAAGTGTTTAAGAACGCACCTAAACATGATTCTAATTATTTCAGGGTGCCAAAAGTGATCAATCAATAGTGAACGAATCCCTTAAAAAATTTATAACAGGACTTTTTGTTTGTTGTATTATTTCAATGCTATGGTGCTATCAGGCGGGCTATAGCCTTTCCATCGATTGGAAAGTAACAACTACGGGTGAGGTGATTGAATTTCCTGCATGGACCTTGGAAACTGACTTGCTGACCCATGAAATAAAAGGTGAAAAGTATCTGCTTAGTGAAAACTACTCCGGCAGTGAAATTAAACGAGATATTACAAGTGATCAGGCACTCATGGGGCTTATGTGGCTGGGATTGTGCATGGTTATGACAGCCTCAACCTATTTAAAGCGATATGCATTTTTCGTAGCAGCTGCACTTTTTGCACTATTTCTAAATCGACTTAACCTTTTTGAGGTTGGGCTTTTCGGCATCCAAAGCAGATGGGTCATTCTTGTGCCTTTCACACTGCTGATAACACCACTTGTGATCTTTCATGAATACAAAAAATCAACCCCATTTATCGCGCGGATTGGAATAATGATCGCACTGAGTGTAGCTATTCTTTTTGGTGTGGATAAGGCAGAACTATTTACTGATCACCTAATTGCTCATTCTCTTTTTGGGTTTACGATCAGTGGTTTGATTTTCCTATTCATCATTTCAGAAGAAATCATCTTTAGCATTCTATATGTGGTCACATCCGGAAAAGGAGGCCAGAGTAATCATATACACTTTGTGATCCTTTCATTGATATATCTCGGCAATCTGATTCTTTATTATCTGAATAAATCCGGGTTATTCGAAAACAGTTTTTTCTTCTTCGATCCATTTATTTTATTGGCTATTTCCAGTTTGGTAGCGCTTTGGAGTATTAGAAAAAAAAGTGGCTTTTTATCCCAACACGTTGATAATCAAACATTACTCATATTAACACTAAGTTTAGGAGTTGTTACCCTTCTGTTTCTCACCCATCAAATGATCCGGGGAAATGATGCAGTGTACCAGGCCTTCCATTATTTTATTTTGTATTTCCACATCGGGTTCGGCACCTTATTTTTCTTTTACATCATTGGAAACTTTGTAGACCCATTGATTAAAGGCTTTGAAGTACATAAGATCGCCTATAAGGAACGAAATTTTCCTTATGCAAGTGCTCGCCTTGGAGGGGTTTTTACTGTATTGGCCTTCTATTTCCTGGCGAATCAGGAACCATATAATTTACTTAGATCAGGGTATTTTAATTATCTCGCTCAAAAGTCGAAGACAGAAGAGAATATCCTCCTGGCAAGAGAGTATACACTCCAAGCCAGCTACCTGGGCTATAACACGCACATGGCTAATTATAACCTGGGATGGTATGAGTTGGGTAAAGGGGCCGATTTTCCAGCAAAGACTTATTTTCATAGTGCCGCTCAGCGATACCCATCACCATATGCATGGGTCAATTATGGCAACCTGGATGTGGAAGTAAATCCAAATAAAGTTCAAGCCATTTATGAGGAAGCATTGAGAAAACATGGTAGTGGAGAAATGAAGAACAATCTTGGCATTGTTCACATGCAAAAAGAAAATTTTGAACAGGCTTTAACATATTTCCAGGAAGCCTCGCCCTCCAACAACTGGAATGATGCTCCCTTAGTGAATAAATGGAATATCTTCAAGCGATTGGAATTAGTGGATTCATTGGCTATTGAGCTGGATTATGAAAAAGGGAATTTTGGCGTCAGGAGTAATGTGCTTACAACACAAACCAATCAAACATCACTGGATTTTCAGTTCGAAGGTATTGAGAAGGCAGAGCATCTTCACCGGCAGGCATATCTGCTAAATGCTTCTTTTCTCTTTGATCATGATTCGGTAGAGCAACTAGCAAGAAAAGAACTGAAAAATTCATCGGACGGCACTTTCAACTCAAGGCTAAGAAAGGCTCTGGCTATTCACCTATATAACAAAGGTGAAGTGAATGAAGCTTTCATGATTATGGACTTTCTCCAGGCCAATGCTCACCAATATTACAAAGGTGAATATCTCGATGCACTTGGAAAGCTTGCACTTGATCAGCAGGCTTACCAGCTATCAATGGAGTTTTTTGACAAGGCTATTGAGGTTAAACACACAGAATCAATATTTGGGAAAATGGAAGCTATGGCTAGAATGGGACGAAAAGACGAGATTCCTAACATTCTACTCCAAAGTCTTAAAAGAAATCCAGAGCTTACTGATCGGGTAAATCAAGTGCTGTCAAAGCTTGAAAGTTACGAGACTCCAGCTCCCATAAAACAGTCCATTCCGGAATTAAAAATTATGAGTGACTCTGCTCTTGTGGAGTTAGGAAGAATGAATGCTTTCCACGAAGCACAGGTGCTGGCTGTGGTTGAGGAACTCAATAACCGTGGTGCTTCAGGCGCATATGAGTTACTGGTTGATGCCACTGAGATTAATCCATATAGTGCACCTCTCTTAAAAGCATATGCACTCTTTGCTCTTGATTGGAATCTGATAGAATATGCAGATCATGCTGTGAAAAAGCTATCGGAGCTATTATCTACTGATGAGTTTACAGCATTCATACAAGCCTACGAAAAGAAGAAAGAAGCATTAGAAGAGGCTGAATGGTGAGTTTAGCGCGTTCATTAAGACACTGAAATAAAAAAGCCTCTTGATAATCAAGAGGCTTTCTGTTTTATATTATTCGTTATTCTTAGTTCGCAAACTTGAATAGAATGTTCTGAATCATTTTCTGACGAACCGGCTTACCACGCTGTTTTCCAGGCTTCCATTTAGGAGAGTTCTTAAGTACTCTTACTGCCTCTTCATCACATCCTGCACCGATTCCTTTCACCACATGAATATCAGTTAGCTCACCGTTCTTCTCCACAACAAACTGAACGAATACACGTCCTTCAATTCCCATTCGTTGTGCTTGTCTTGGATATTTAAGTTCCTTCTTCAGGTACTCATAGAAAGCAGTAATTCCTCCTGGGAAGGATGCGGACTCTTCCACAATAGTGAAAATCTCATCCACGTTCTCCTCTTCAGGAGCTTCTTCGAATACGATTTCCTCAACCACTGTTTCCTCAGTAACCTCTACGTCAAGTTCAACTTCGATCTCTTCCTCGATTTCTTCTTCATCAGGAACCTCGATGATCTCTGGTACTTGAACTTTTGGAGGTGGTGGAGGTGGTTGCTCCGTTGGTGGAATGTCGATGATGTCTTCAAAATCATCTTGAACATTTCCCAGGTCCATTAGGCCTGAGTCGTCATAGGTCCTCCATTCGAAAGCCACTATCACGAGCAATAAACTTGCAGCCATTCCAATATTCAGGAACATTCCTGACTGTCTGGAAAGGTCTATTTTCGGATTCTTTTTAGGTTCCATATTCCTTCTTTTGTGAAGTTGAACATCAAATATATGCCCTTCAATTTTTATATACCAAAAGGACGATGGTATTTACTAATAACAAACAAAAAACATTCCAAAATTTCCTAACCCCCTACTTCTGCCTTATAATCTTCGGCAGAAATCAGGTGATCTCCCTTGTCAGAAATTTTGATCTTGATCATCCAGCCTTCTCCATAAGGATCTGAATTCACAAGTTCAGGGTTTGACTCTAACTCACCATTGATCTCTAAAACTTCGCCCGAAACAGGCATAAATAAGTCTGAGACAGTCTTTACGGCTTCTACTGTTCCGAAAACATCACCAGCTTCCAGCGATTCGCCCTCGGTTTCAATTTCCACGTAAACGATATCTCCCAACTCACCCTGAGCGAAATCTGTTACACCAACGGTAGCAATATCACCGTCAATTTTCACCCATTCGTGATCTTTGGTATAATGTAAATCTGAAGGAATGTTCATCTGATTATTGAATTTTATAACGGGCGTCAAAAATAAGGTTTTGAAATGAACTGCCCTACTGTGCGAGACCAAATCTTAGCTGAACTCCAAAGGCAGTGGTCGCTCGCTTATACGAACTCAAAACTTTTGGGTCTGTGACATTCCGCTCCATGTAGAATGTGAAATCCAACTGGTTGTTGATTTTGTAGGTTATCGTTGGCCTAACCTGCCACGTCAAATTACCATTGGTAATGGTTGCCCGCTCATTTATTTTTCGTTGTACTGTTTTGCTATCACGCACTGAGGCAGCAACACGCATCGTTAGATCATTCTCCAATGTGAGTGTTCTGCCCTGCCATCTCCACGGAAGCTTGAAACCAACTTTTGAATATCCTATATCAATGGTGACGTCATTATTAGTGGTTTCAGTCACCTGCGCATTGGACATATTTAATGACAGGTTTCTGCTCTTCCTGAATTCCAGCCTTGTTGAAATATTATTTTTCGTTCGGACATTGAAACCAATCAGCGGTACGAACTGCTCAGAAATCATTACCTGATTGATGATATAAACAGGGACTAGTCTTCCCGTGCTGTCATCCTCTGCCAAAGGATAGTTTAAAATATCATTTTGTAAGCCAATGACGTCCTCTCCATAGTTCAGGGAATTAGTAAAGCTGGAAACACTGTAGGTGGAATTGTAGCCATGTGATATCGTGAATGAGGAGAACAAATCAGAGATTGCCGGAATGTTTACCAGTCCTGCATAATCCAACCGCCAGTTTGGAAGAGGTGTTTTGGGGAACGGAGTAAGCTCCATGCTGTTCGCATCCTTCCCTGAATATGCGGCAATAAAAGAAGGGATAAGCACGTCTTGTGATAGCGTATCATAGTTTCCATTTGGGTTCACCCTATTTAATCGTTCTCTTATGTTAATGAGGTTGTTTTCAAACTGAGTAAACGCATCTGAGGTATTATCCGGGCCATCTTTCTGGAAGGCCGTTTTGATGGAAAGAAAAGAAACCGAATAGCTACCACTTCTCGATGGGGTCAATGTCTGGAAAGCTCCTTCATCACCATTGAACCTGAATATTTCCTGATACTGGTTATTTAATCCCCGATTCCATGTCAGCTGAACTCTCAGATCATTGATCGGCTCCAGATCTGCTTGTATATCGATATCCGTACCAAATGTTTGCTGGAAAGGTGAGTTGAGGTTTTCGTTTCTCACCAACCACCCGTTTCTGGCAGCTTTTTGTTTGATCCCCGGATCCTGACTACCGAGGATGAATCCAATCCCCGGGGCATTGAAGCTACTATCCAGTCCAAACAAAAACGCATTCGGTTTGAAGCCCGGCAATGAAGTGCTTTCATTGATCGCGTAAGTGCCATTGATTGACTTCAGCATCATGAAAAATTGAAGCGCTTTATTCCCCGGACTCACCGATTCACCTCTGGCTGGTGGGGTGTTGGCGTTTTTAAGAAAAGTGACTTTGTCATATAGCTTATTCATGTCCACCCTTCCGGTAAATGAAATCGTCCGTTGGTTGTTGATAAAGTTTCCAAAAAAGAGTTCATCATCAGCTAAGCTGACTGTATCACTTTGCGTTCGGTTGATTGCTCCTGCGGTCCATCCATACCCCACCGAGTACCGTGCATCAGAAGACAGCCAGTCGGTAAAAGGAATTTTATCCAGCGGAAGCGAATAATTCAAGGCGATGTTTTGCGAGAAGTTTTTCATCCTGCCAAGCGAGAAAATCTGATCCCAGATAAATTCACGCTCCTGTCTGGTGTTGATATCTCCTTCGATGATCCCTTCCGGCTCATCAATGACTGCATTCGCAGTGGCGTCATAAGTAAGTCCCAGTCCTTTGGTGATATCCCATCTCAGACCGTAGTTTCTGGCAAACGTGAACGTACGCTCATAAAGGGGATCCACGCCTTCAGTTGTCAGGTCGTCATTATAATATTGAGTCAATCGAAAGTCCCTTCTCAAATTCGTGGAAAAAGAAAAATTTGTAGGAAGGGGGGAAAAATTAAAATCTTTAATCAAGGCCAGGTACGGTGAGCTGAGCTTTTCCGATTCACTAAATGGCTCTACGCTGACAGCCACCGGCGAGTAGTTGTAGTTGACCCCTCCACTCACAGTTTTGTTTAGCAGGGTCTGTGTGTTGACATTGCTGGAGACCCGATCGCTATAGGCATAGTTGAATGAAAAGTTCTCAATGTCATACACTCTTTTCCTCGCATCCGGATTCACCTTCTCTTTACGAACATTCGTGAAGTTGATACTCCTTCGGGTGGTCCTATCCTGAACTATCCGTCGGTATCTTTCACGCTCATTGGGATCATCAATCGCCTCGAGGGATGCTTCTAGAGGAACATCAGGATCAAGTGGATCAAATTGTGGCGTTACAGTGGTCTTTTCATAGCTCACAAACATTGGCACCACCAACCCGGTCTTATCCGGCCGCATAAATTTTTCCAAATTCAAATTAGCGGAAACATCATACTGTGTAGTCTCAGCTCGTGACCGCTCTGAGATCCGCTGCTGAATATTTCCAAAACCGATAGATGTGTATCGGGTGGATGCTGATACTGTACCGAGATCTGCAAGTTTGGTACTCACACGGGCATTGGCAGCCCACCCTGCATTACTGTCAAAATCTGTCACTCTGAGTTCATTGGCCCAAATGCAAACGGATTTAGGGGCATTTGATTCATCACCTGGATTTTTTACCCCTATCATTAAGACCTTAATGGCACTGATGTCTGGTCTAGCTCCTTTGACAGTGAAGGTATACTTCCCATCATTCGAAGGCACTGAATATGGAATAGTAGGATCCAAATTTGCCCTGTTTCTTTGAGATTTAATTCCTATCAATTCTTTGATTGAAATATCAATTTCATTTTCCAGTGGCCAAACTTGTCTTCTTATGTCTTCAAGATTTCCTGTGATATCATCAGGTGTAATTACTAAAGGAACCTCAACCTCATAATAATTTTCATCAAAATCAGTTCCAAGACGCATAAATGCAGTGACCTCATTGTCCAATACCATATCATCTTCATAAGCTTCGGCATGAAGGAACATTTTTATCCTCCCGTAATTGATTAGATCGTAGGACACATTTTTATATACTGCTCGCGCATCTTTGTCGTCCAAATCCTCCACACATACCTGCAGGGACTGTTCATTTATTCGTCGATTCTGTGCGGTAGTATTATCAATGTCACGATCTATTCCCGGAGGTAAAACATACCTAACACCACCTGTTGTTGTTGTGCTATTATCCTCAATATTCACGACAGAAACAGAGAAATCCGAAGTTTCTATGTTTGGAATGGCATCCAATCCAGGTTCATTGAGAGCTCGTTCAAACTTTCTCCACTGGCTGCCTACCAACCGCATTTGGGCAAAACGCAAAACAACCGGTTGCTGCCAACCGGTCAGGTACATTCTCACGTATTTGATGTTTTCAAAAGAAGGATTCCCTCTTGGGGTTCCTACATTTTTAATTGGGATTCTAAAAAGGTACCAGTTGGATTCTCCATTTCCACTTTCAATCTGATCTACAATGAAGTCATTCAATTCAAGGTTGCCTCCCTCCGGATTTGAAACACCAGGCTTTGGCCTGAGGTCAATTTCGTATTCAAAATATTCTTCCAGATCTGATATTGTATTATCCTGGTTGATGTCTTCATTGTCAGGTAAGGTCGTTGATGCTGGAATAAATTGACCACCGCCGGAAGCAATCGGTGAGTTTCCGTCCATCCCATTCCAGTTTTTATATCGTTGCACAATGGTGGCATCCTGCTGATCATAAAAGCTATCCAGGATATAGCGAAAGTTGTCTGCCGAGATGTCTTCTTGCACATTAAGTGTAATGCCATTCTCTTGAAGAATGAGCTCTTCATCCTCATCCTTTAGTCCATCAATCCCAACATCCTGATTGTCCCGTGCGCCCGGAGAGTTTTCAAAGAAGTTTGTTAAATACTGATCCTCGGTAATTTGTCCCCAGGTAGTGATTGGGCCAATCTCGCCATCTACGGGTAATCCATTTTCAAAAGCATGCTTATCATCAGGAGCGACATCTTCGGAAACGCTACCCAGGTTAAAGTACAGCTTTCCACCACCCGTTTCTCTCGGGTTGCTATTGATCAGACCATCTTTGACAATACCACGCTCACCATCAATAAAAGGATCCATCAACCAAAATTCGAGGTATTCGATATTGGTCTTATTGAAGTTGACTTCATTCGTAATGGCTCGGGTAATTCCTCCCCAGTTTTGCTCCGAGTTTGGAATCGTATTGTCCGGACTTGTCGCCGGATTATAATTGTACTGACCTCTTTCACCAGGGAAAAAGGCTACATCGAAAATAGGCTCGTTAAAATTGACTAAGGTCTGATCTCTTTGACGGAATATTTCCTGAGGAAGTACCGCTCGTTCGTAATGATTTTCTAAATCGGTATCGGAAATATTGGATGGTCTGGCATTTCCCCCAGCCCGATAGAAAATACTGTTATCAACCGTATACCATGCGATTTTTGCTTTTCTGTAGTTGTAATCCAGGCTGCTGTTACCGCTTTGCGCTTCCGGGAAAACCCGTGGAGTAGATGATAGCTTCCACGCCTGCCACCCCATGATATTGATAGGAGTAATTGCATTTTCAAAATCGTCGATATAGGAGGTGCCTTCTCCATTAACCACATTACTTGTGCCGGGTATTAGCTGCGCAAACTCGGCGTTTACTGTAATGGTCGATGGTTCTTTGGTACTCACTAACGGGAGCTTATCCACCATCTTCGTTAAGAAGCGAGATTCATTCTGATAATTGATGTCAAATCCATACTTCGTATTGCTGGTAGGTTCATTACCCACCGCAAATCGTGAAATACCTCCCGGTCTTTCGTTTAGATGGAGTACGGTAGCTCCAATATTAAAATTCTCATTAAATCGATAATCAAATCGAGCACCAGTAAGCGTACGGGTCTGAAAATTGAAAAGATCCGCTTTTTCATAGGAGACCTGTAGGGTTTTTCCTGAATTGAGAATACCATCATTTAGAATTGTGACCTCACCAAGATTGTAATCTACGGTGTAATCTAAATTTTCTGTCAGCGGTGTATTTCCAGCCATGACAACCACTGACCCTTCAGCAATATTAATTCCTGGGAGTTTAATCTTGCTAGAAGAACCCGCAGTTAATAAACCAGCAATGACAAATTTATTCTGAGTCGCGTTTAGTTCTGCTGTTGCTTTGGGTTCTTCGTACAGCTCATCATAGACATACTTTTCTTTAAGGCTTCCCTCATCATTATCAAATTGTTCTTCCAGGTTTTGACCAAAAGGCTCGAGCACTGGAAAAATGATATTTCCGTTTTGTGGATCAATTGTGATACCTTCAATAAAATCAAAATTACCATCGGGCTGCCTGTCACCGGTAGGGTTTAGCCTGTCCAAATCAAATACCTCAACTAAAGGAATATCTTTTAGCCTCCTCCCTTCATGCAATGAAGGATTGTCCTGACCTGTATTATCATCGCGATAAATGATTCGTAATTGGAACCCTTCCTGACTGATTTGAGCTGCGTTCAGGTTGTAGATATTTTTCATCATCAAATCCCAGGTTGGCACGGTGGTGTTGATCTTATTAGGACGAAGTAACTTTAGGTAGATCACCTTATCGTCCGTTCTGCTTTGATAATCCTCGGTGAGTTCTCCCACTTTATAGGCGGTCCCATTATAGGTATATTCATAGGCTACCGCAAGAATCTCATCACTTGCTAAGCCCCTTGTAAGTGTGATATAACCAAGCTCCCGATTGATTGTGAATTCAGAGTCATCAAGTTTACGGGCAGTAGTCACTTTTACATAATCCGTTGAGCTTTCAAAAGATGGGAATGTGGATTGAATAAATGACTCCACTCCATCGGCCGATTGCACTGTCAAATTGGAGAATAAATCATTTGCTGGATTTCTCGTTGGTCCACCCCTCCCATTGCCTACATCTTCCGGTCGATATATAACATTACCCTCACCCATATCCATGAAACCAACTATGTTTCTGGTGGTCTGCGTATCGTTATTTCTATTGAGCACGTAAACCTCTGCCCGGGTGACGTTCACTCCTGAGGTAATCTGTGGTAGGGCTGAAAGCCACTGTTCATAATTATCTCTAAAGAAGTGCCCTAAAAAGAAATGTCGGTTTTCTTCATAGTCAGAAGCCTGAATTTCAAACTCTCTTCCCTGAAAACCACTCTCGATAGTCAATGTCTCATTTCGTCCTCGCTGTTGAGATAGAATGGTGGTGACATATAGCTTACCAAACTGAAGCTCTGTTTTGATACCAAACAATGATTGGGCTCCTGTCATTAAGGAATTCGTGACAGGCATACTCACGTTACCAATCTCAATTTTCTTGATAATCTCCTCCTCATATCCCGTATAGATCACCTTTAGGTTATTCTGAAAATCGAAGGTGTTGTTGTTATCAAAGTTGGCGGTGATCTCGAGCTTTTCACCCACTTTACCAACCACATTCATACTGATCTGCTGATCGAAGTTAAATGCTCCGTTTCGCTGCTGGCGCAGAGGAATGGCAGGATTGTCAATTCGCTGAAAGCGTGCGCCGAAATCGAGGTTTACGAATCCATTGGGTTGAATATCGACATAGCTGCCGCCAAAAATCCGATCGAAAACAGGACTTATGTAGAGACGTGGGATTAAACTTCGACCACTCACCGCACTCTCCCCATCCAGCCCGGCGGATCGTTCTTTGAAATACTCTCTATTTAGTTGTGAATTGTTATAGCTGTTGAATTCACTGAACGTCATAAAAGAAGCCGGGCGAAAATCAAGTGAACCGATATTTTCATAAACAGAGTACGTAACACCAGCGTCATCAGCTGTGGTGTCGGGATTAAACTGCACCTGCATATCTACCTGTGAAGGATCCCTCAGAAAAAGAGGCGACCTGGAGCTTCTAAAAGAGAATGGATCTCCGAATCTGTAGCTAGGTTGAAAAGTAGGCTTTTGAGTGGGTTCGTAGGGACCTACCGTGTCGTTTTTTACAGTATCCTGCTCCTGAAAGAAACCTGCACGTACTTGAGACCCTATGCACAGAATCAGAAACGCAAAAAGGAATCGTATATGAAGATTTACTTTCAAAAAAAGGCGCTTAGTAATTAGATTAGGTTAAGATCGCTTAAGTGCGTGCTTTATCAATTCTTCAAGTTTAATCTCCTCTCCGTATTCTTTCAAAATCTTATCAACAGTTTTTTCTGCTGCTGACTTATTTATACCCAAAGTAGTCAAGGCTGATAACGCCTCAGAACGCAGTGTATTATCAAATCGAGGCTGAATTTCTATAGATTTGTCGAGTAATCCCTCTTTTTTCATTTTGTCCTTCAGTTCAAGGATGATTCGCTGTGCTGTCTTACCTCCAATTCCCTTCACTGACTGAATGGTTTTTACGTCTTCCTGCACGATGGCAGCCTGCAATTCTTTTGCATCAAGTGATGACAAAATCATCAATGCCGTACTTGGCCCCACTCCATTTATGGACAATAAATCAAGAAATCGTTTTTTCTCTGATTGCTCATAAAAACCAAAGAGGGTGTGGGAGTCCTCTTTGACATGGAGATAGGTCTGGATAAGGATATCCTCTTTATCCTTCACCTGAGAGTAGGTGATCAAACTGATCTTTACTTCATAGCCCACACCTCCTACGTCTATCACCAGGTGAGTTGGGTCTTTAAAGGCCAGGCGCCCTTTCAAGTAAGTAATCATAGACCTTCCCTGTTTGCTACTCCGGCATCTACTACTGCGATGGCCACCATGTTGTAAATTTCTTTTACTGAACTGCCTAATTGTAGCACCTGGACAGACTTTTTCATTCCCATAAGGATTGGGCCAATTACTTCGGCCCCACCTACTTCCATCAGCGTTTTATAAGCGATGTTTCCAGACTGTAAATCAGGGAAAATCAAAGTATTCACGTTATGCCCTTTAAGGTCACTAAACGGATACATTTCGTCTCTAAGGTTACGATTCAATGCTACGTTGGCCTGCAGCTCACCATCAATTATCATGTCCGGCCACTTTTCTTTAGCCATTTTTATCGCTTTGGCCATTTTTTCTGGCACCTGTCCTTTGGCAGAGCCAAAGTTTGAGAAGGAAAGCCCTGCCATTTTAGGCTCATGGTCAAAAAATCGTACCGCTCGATGCGTGAGGCCTATGATCTCTACAAGCTCTTCTGCAGATGGATTCATATTGACAGTAGTGTCCGCAAAGAAGTAGTTACCGCGAGGTGTGTTCATGATATACATACCGGCAACTCGGTTCACGCCCTCTTCCATACCTACAATCTGAAGTGCAGGAAGCACTGTTTTTGGATAATCATTGGAAAGACCTGAGATTAACACATCAGCTTCTCCTTTCTCCACCATCATCATTCCGAAGTATGTACGGCTAGTCATGGCCTTACGGGCAAGGTGCATGGTCATCCCTTTTCTTCGACGCATCCGGGTATACTCTGTAGCAAACTCTTCTACTTTTTCCGGATGTTCATTTGGGTCAATGATATCGCAATCTTTTATTGCCTCAAGTTCATGCTCCTCTATCAGTTCTTTTATGACGTTCTGTTTACCCATTAGGATCGGCGTTCCAATGCCGGAATCCAGCGTCATTTGAGCAGCTTTGAGAATATTCACATGATCCGCCTCGGCAAAAACTACCTTTTTCGGATTTTGTCTTGCCCTGTACACAAAACGTGATATCATTCGCTGATCTAACCCTACCCTTTCCAGAAGCTCATCTTCATATTTCTTCCAGTCTTTGATCTGGATACGAGCCACACCGGTATCCATTGCCGCCTTGGCCACTGCTGGAGAGATGGTGGTGATCAGTCGAGGATCCATTGGTTTAGGAATCAGATACTCGCTTCCAAACTTAATGCTGGATTGACCATATGCCTTCAGCACAATATCAGGAACCTGTTCTTTCGCCAGCTCAGCAATGGCCTTTACAGCTGCCAGTTTCATTTCTTCATTGATAGCAGTTGATCGTACATCCAATGCTCCCCGGAAGATATATGGAAAGCCCAGAACGTTATTCACCTGGTTAGGATGGTCAGAGCGACCGGTAGCCATTATTACATCTTTTCGCGTTTTCATGGCAAGATCATACGCAATTTCCGGGTTCGGATTGGCAAGAGCGAAAACAATCGGATTATTGGCCATCGATTTGAGCATTTTCGGAGTAACCACATCTGCGATAGACAACCCAAGAAACATGTCAGCTCCTTTAAGGGCATCTTCTAATGTGTCCACCTTTTGCTTGGTCACATATTTGGATTTAATCTCATCCAGCCCTTTTCTACTCTCATTCAAGATTCCCTTGCTGTCCGCCATAAGAATGTTCTCCTTTTTGGCACCAAGAGAGACATAAAGATCCGTACAAGCGATTGCTGCCGCGCCTGCTCCACTAACAACGATTTTCAGATCTTCAATTTTTTTGTTGACCACTTCCAGAGCATTGAGGAGTGCAGCACTGGAGATAATTGCAGTACCATGCTGATCATCATGCATGATCGGGATATTCATTTGCTTCCGAAGCGTCTGCTCTATCTTAAAGCTTTCCGGAGCTTTGATATCCTCCAAATTGATACCCCCGAAAGTGGGCTCTAGTGAGCGTACTATTTCTATGAATTTGTCGGGATCTTCTTCATTGATTTCAATATCAAAAACATCAATTCCAGCAAACTTCTTGAATAAGACACCCTTTCCTTCCATCACGGGTTTGGAAGCTGCAGGGCCAATATTTCCCAATCCAAGTACGGCTGTTCCATTGGAGATTACACCTACCAGATTGCCTTTTGCCGTGTATTTGTACACATCCTCCGGATTTTCAGCGATTTCTTTGCAGGGTTCTGCAACGCCCGGAGAATAAGCGAGTGCCAAATCGTGCTGCGAACTCACCGACTTGGTGGAGTTCACTTCTATTTTTCCAGCAGGTTTATTTGAATGATATTCTAATGCCTCCTTCGGCCTAATCTTCGTTGTACTCATTCTTAGTTGGTTAAAGTTGGACGGACATACTTTCCGAACTTCAAAGGTCACCAACTAAAAAGGAATAAGCAATTATTCGAAAAAATTAAGAAGCATCTTCTGCTTCTGGCATGATGTCACCCTTCGTTTTGAAGGTTGACAGGATAGCCTCTAACTCACGAACCAGGTTTTTCTTTCTAGTGCCTGGGGAATCAACATACCCTTCAATGTAATAAATGAGGCCGACCTCCTCATCTACAATGGTATAGCTAATGAATGGCCCTCCACGAGAATTATCACTGATTTTCCATAAGCCACGTGCCTCTACTGCAAAATGGCCATTGAAATTAACCCGCTCAGTAAAGACCGGTATGATATCCTGACGCTTGATGTGAACATCCGGATGCTCCCCATCATACAGATTTCTCTGAGTGATTTTATCTCTGAACTCTCCAATTTCATTAAAAACCCCTCTGTCGGTATATGGCTCATAATAGATGAAAATGCTTTGCTCTGTCTGTGCATCCATCTTCCTTAACCAAACGAAATTTTTCAAATCACGTGCTTTTTCCCAGCCATAAGGTATAGTGAGCTCCACATTGTGGGTCTCTTTAATACGCTGTGCAAGCTGTTTTTTAGAGCTTTTAAAAAGCTTATCCTTAATAGTTTCACGAGCGGAAGCTTCGAAAAATTCTCTTATCTGAGATCGGTTGTAATTGATTTTTTTCGCCAACTGCTCTTCCGTTGCAGAAAACAAAAACAATACAGTTTGACCTTTGGCAAATAAGTCTCTTTGTGTTCGCATGAAAATGGAAGTATCACGCTTGATTTGATTTAAAGACTGATTGGTGAAAAACTGTTGTAAGACCCGGCTATCTGCTGTCTTGCTATCTAACGTCATTACAAAAACCATGTTCTTTGCTGATTTCAAGACAGAGTTTAGCCTTCTAGGATTCACTTTACTGACATTAAACAGCGATTCATCTTGAGGAAGTCCAAGCATTGGAGCCAGGAAAGTTTTGCGAAGCTCTTGACCAAGGCCAACAGTATCGGCCCACTGAGTGGAATCAACAACAAGAATAATTTCATCAGCTTCTCCCCGAGCTGTAGGGAGCATATCTTGTCGATTTTTCTCCCTGGCGCTTTCACTGCAGCCAAAGGTGATCGCCAATAAAAGAATTAGGTATCTGTACATAAAATTTCTTTTTCGCTTTGGTCATACAAATAAGCAAAAACTATTCCGTCCAGCCCAAACTTAGAGCTTAATGAGAAAAGATCATCGATTAATTCGGGATCACCAAAGATTGTCCTGGCTTAATGGTATTGGAGTTGAGCTTATTCGCCTGTTTTAGCTTTTCAATACTTGTGTTGTTGCTTCTGCTGATACTCCAAAGTGAATCACCATACTTTACCGTATACACCTTACCAGTTGAGGTAATAGACGTAGATGTGCTTGAAGTAGGCTTTGATTGAGTAGCAGAAGCAGTGTACAATTTCTTGGTATTTGAATTGTAAGTTGGTAACACCCAAATACTAAGTCGCTGGCCAACTCGAATCAAGTTACCCCTGATGCCATTCCACCTTCTAATATCAGAAACGCGAACGCCATAACGTTGCGCGATTGTGCCAAGTACATCTCCACTTCGAACTCGATAATACAGTCGCTCTCTTCCATAAGTACTTCCAGGTGTATTCCTGGCAAGGTATTCCAGTTGTGCTTTTCCCACTTTCGATGCAGTATCATAGAGCTGGGATCTGTTCGCGACAATTTCTTCTTTCCATTCGGCTGGAACACGTAACGCAAAATTTTTGGTACCCTCAGGTAATGCTCCTCGCTTTATTTGTGGGTTCCACATGAGCATGTCATCCAGGCAGAGATCGAGTTGATTACAAAAGGTTTCAACATGGAAATACTGTGAAATCATGATCGTATCCATTTCCGGATAGAAAAGCTCTGGTTGAGGGTCGAATCCATGCTCCTCCAGGTGATTAAAAAGGTAGGTAATAGCAACAAACTGCGGAACATAGGATCGGGTTTCCCGCGGAAGGTATCGATAGATGTCCCAAAAATCCCTTTTGTATCCGCTTCTACGGATAGCCTTTCGGACATTCCCCGGGCCGCAATTGTAAGCAGCTAATGCCAGCTCCCAGCTATCAAACATGTTATACAAATCCCTAAGATGTCTTGCAGCAGCATCTGTCGCCTCTTCAGGATCCATTCGATCATCTACATACCAGTTGCTATGTAATCCATACATTTTACCAGTAGAAGATATGAATTGCCATAATCCAACTGCGTTGGCTCTGGAAATGGCATTTGGACGCAAACCTGATTCTACAATCGCCAGGTATTTCAGCTCATCCGGCATATTATACCGTTCAAGCGTTTCCGAAAAAAGTGGAAAATAAAGTTCCTTTTTCTTGATTATATCTTTGGTGTATTCCCGATCCTTAATAGCGAAATAGTCAATAAAGGCCATTACGCGCTCATTGAATACCAATGGCACCTCGCCTTCTATGCAGGAAATACGATCAGCAATCTCATCGTATGTATTGTCAGGAATTACTTCCGTGAGCTCAAATTCTTGTCCTTTCCCCACTAATGAAATGAACAAAAGCCCCAAAAGGAACCATTTTCGTGTCATATCCTATCTATTTTGATCTTTGAAAGTAATGATTTGATTTGAAATATCAAGCAAATCTTTCTCATTAAAATGCCTGGTCATTAACTGAACACCAATGGGCAATCCCTGACTGTCAACGTCATAAGGGATAGATATTGCAGGGATTCCAGCAACATTTGCCTGAACGGTGAATAAATCCTCCAGGTACATCTGAAGCGGATCATCCTTTAATTCACCAATCTTAAATGCCGTGGTGGGTGTGGTAGGGGAAAGGATGAAATCATATTGCTCTAGCAATTTATTCGTCTCTTCCATGATCATTCTGCGTACTTTTTGAGCTTTCGTGTAATACGCATCGTAATAGGTTGCACTCAGGACGAATGTTCCTGTCATAATCCTGCGTATTACCTCCTCACCAAAACCTTGAGACCTGGATGACTTATACATCTGCTCCAGATTTTCACTCTCGGCACGCTTACCAAACCGAACGCCATCATATCGTGACAGGTTTGAGCTTGCCTCGGCAGCTGTGAGTACATAATAGGTTGGAAGATTATACTCCAGCATTGAAATGTGTCCTTCCTTAACCTGATGTCCATTGGTTTTCAACTCATCAACTAATTCGAGCGTTTTTTCTTTGATTTCCTTATCCAAGCCCTGATGATCCAAGGTTTCGCTCAAATAGGCAATTTTGAATTTTCGACCGGTAGCAAAAGAAGAATAATCAGGAACCTTGGTTTGAGAAACCGTACTATCATAATCATCCGAACCGGCCATTACCTCCAGCGTCAGCGCTGCGTCATCGATGCTTTTTGAGATAATTCCTACTGTATCGAAGGAACTTGAATAGGCAGCCAAACCATACCTGGATATTCTTGAATAAGTAGGCTTGAGTCCGATTACTCCACAAAAGGCAGCTGGCTGCCGAACGGAACCTCCAGTATCTGAGCCGATGGAAACCTGACACATATTAGCGGCTACTGCTACTGCGGACCCTCCGGATGAGCCCCCTGGCACTCTAGTTTCGTCAGCGGGATGTTTCACAGCACCAAAAGCGGAGTTCTCATTGGATGATCCCATCGCGAACTCATCGCAGTTTTGATGACCGATAATGATCGCATCTTCATCAAGCAGTCGTTGAATGCACGTGGCTGTATATTGGGATTCAAAACCATTCAGGATTTCACTGGCACACTGCAATGGGTGTCCATCGTATGCAAAAACATCTTTGATTCCGACTATCATCCCTGCAAGCTTCCCTGCAGTGCCCTCTTTAATCTTATTGTCGACAATGGCCGCTTGCTGGAGGGCTTCATCTCCATAAACAGAAAGGAAGGCATTGAGCCTTCCATTGTTTTCTTCTATCTGTTTGAGATGGTATTCTACCAATTGGGATACCGTGAGGTTTCCTGACCGGATCTCCGATTTAATTTCAGAGAGAGATTGAAAAGTCCTCAAGGTTAGGCCTTTTTGTCTTCGCTAGAACCTTCGTTGATTTCGTTCTTGATTTCTTTTGTGGCATCCTTAAACTCTCTGATCCCCTTTCCCATGCCGCGTGCTATTTCCGGAATTTTTTTCGCTCCGAAAAAGATGATAATAAACAGAGCGATGATGATCATCTCTGTCCACCCTGGCATTGCAAATAATAATGATGTATGCATCGCTTTAAAATTTAGATTACAAAGATAAGTATTAAACGAAGGAGCTTTCAGAAATATTCACACAATTATTTTATTTCATTGCTAACCAATTTTCAGGGTTTAGCTTGGTAGTTCCCTTGTATATCTGAAATTCTAGTTCAGACTTTCCATCTTTATCTGTAAAAACCTCGCCGATTATATCGTTGGCCTTAACACGCTGACCGTTCTTTACATTGACTGTTTTGAGTCGGGCGTAGATGGTGATATAGTCACCATGACGAATCATTACAATGTTATTTTTTCCGGCTACAGGTGCTATCATCGTCACCTGTCCATCAAACACTGCTTTTACTTTGCTTCCCTTTTCTGTTTGAATGTCCACTCCATCATTGATGATGGTTACCCGTTTCAGTACCGGATGCTGTTGTTTACCAAATGGTGAGGTAATAAATCCGGGAACAGGCCATTCTAAAGCGTTTTTTCTGGATTCAAACAATCGTGTCAGCTCCGCCTCACTGGCTACAACCGCAGAAGATGCAGTGGATGATTTTTTGACCTCATCCTCAATAATTTTTGCAATTAAGGTGTTTAATCTTCTGTTAGCCGCCTTTCGATCTTCTACCTCTTTTCTTAATTGACGTTCCTTTTTAGTCAGTTGGGCCACTAATTCCGATTGCTTTTTCTTGGATCTGGCCAGCTTTCTACTTTCCCTAACCTGTTGATTTAATAAGGTTTGCTGTTCTGCTCTCTTTGCCTCCACTTTACTTCGCTGGTCATCCAGTTCTTTGGTCACCACTTCTATCTGCTCTGCTTGCAATCGACGTGCATCCGAATATTGCTCCAGGTATTTGAGCCGTTGAATCAACTGGTTAAAGTCTTTAGAGGAAAAAAGAAACATAAGTCGGCTATTGCCCCTGTTTGCTTTGTAAGACGAATAAATCTGCTCGGCATATTCGTCTTTCAAGTGTTTTAAGTCATTTTGAAGCGATGAAACGACAATCCGGAGATCATTAATTTCACCGTCTAGAATTCGAATTTCCGAACCAATGGATCGAATCAAAGATTCTCGTGCGTTAATTTGCTGATTCAGAGCCTGCAATTGACCCAGAGTGGCTTTTTTCTCGCTTGTAGTTTCATTTAAAATTCGCTCAGCCTCAGCAATTTTTCTGAGGTTTTCCTTCTTTTCCTGCTCTAGTTGACTTTTAGTTTTCTGTGCCGATAATTCCACAGAAGGCAGAATGAAAGCCACCAAAAAAAGTAAGGCAAGGAAATTATTTCTTTTCATACTTGCTAGGAACAGCATATGGAAAGCTGAGTGGGGTGTCTTCAATGACCATTTTGTTGTAAGAAATTCTAATCTCCGTATTGGGTTTTGTTTCAGCTTCATAATCAATAACTGCCGAGATCTCATTTGGGAAAATCTCCCCGTCTACCAAGATAAAATCGCTGTAATTTACTGAAATCGTGTTTCTTGTGCCCTCATCATACACCTGAACTTTCTCTAATTTCATACTCTTGGCACCAATGAAATTATGAAAAAGATAAACACCCTTGGATGCAGTGTATGAAAAAAAACTGTCGGTTTTTTCAACACGCTGCTTTTTATACGGTTCTACTAGGTTACCAAGGATCACGGACTGGATCATCTGAAAGTTGAAGTCAAAATCGAATTTTTTGGAGAGCTCTTTGAACGTATATTCGTAATAATGTTTGTTCATTTTATCAAGCACATAAACATTATCTGCATTAATGAGGACTCTTGCAACCTCTATGCCCAATCCGGGTGAAATCGAAAGCCAAATAATCGAATCCTTTTTTATCCTAAAGTTAGCAGTGGCTGAAACTTCTTTTTTCCCGTCATCAAATTTGAATTTTGCTCTGGCTGAGAAATAGTCGAATTCCGGGTCTACTACTTCTAGTTTATCTTTCTTTTTCCCGAAGATGGCTCCCATTTTTCTGTTACATGAGGAGAGCACCACCATGCACACTAAACACACTAAAAACAGCTTATTCATAAAGCTTTCTATCTGCAATTTTCTTTTCTATTAAATCTGAGGTATTACCCAGGTCTCTTGCTCTTTCCCACTGCTTAATGGCTTCATCTACCTCGCCCAGTTGAAACAACACATCCCCGTAATGTTCAATGACTGTGCCATCTTCTTCCATGTAAGCTGCTCTTTCAAGGAATTTTTTTGATTCCTTGTAATTACCAACGCTATACAAAACCCAACCGTGTGTATCCAAATAAGTTGGATTATTAGGATGCATCTCTACTAACTGTGTAGACATTTTCAGTGCTTTGTCCAAATTCTTATTTTCCAGTGAGAGGAAATAGCTGTAGTTGTTAAGCACATGATCATTATTCGGACTGTTCTCAAGCGCTTTATCATAGGCACGAAAAGACTTATCGAGCTCTTTCATGCCATTGTATGCGTCTCCAAGCTGTCCGTAAAAAACAGTAAGTAAGTTTGGATCCACCGTGTATTTTCTGCCTTGCTCCAGCATGCGTACCGATTTTTTGTAATCCTGATTGATCAAATGTCCGGTTCCTGCGAAATAATAAAGCAATGCCTGATTTGGGAAATACTCCAATGCCTGCTCTGCATGTTTTACAAGGCTATCATATTGGTTTAGGTCAGCCTCAATATTTAGTATGTTTTGCCATACCGAATAGTTCGCCGGGCTTAAATTAACTGCATTGAGATAATACTTAATTGCTTCCTCGCTTTGGCCGTCCTGATAAAGCAAATCACCCACAAACGCCTGTGCTTTAAATTCATCATCATGCTTATCAGCTAATGAAACCGCAATTTCAGTCAGCTTGCTCTTTTCCTCTGAAGAGGGGTTCATTACCAGGTAATTGGAAAGAATTTGAAACTTCGATTGAAAGTCAATGGATGTAGTCTCAAAAGCTAAGCTAAGCAGTTCCAGAGATTCCTTTCGCTTTCCTTTCATCCAGGCCAATTCACTTTTCATCAGCGTGATTCTTGACGAAGTAGATTCTGTTTCCTCGTAGTTGGCAATTGCTTGTTCTGCCTTATCCAGTTTTCTGTTTTGAATTAGAAAATTGATGAGTTCCGCTTTATAAGAAGACTCGTGCGGGTAAGCGGCTATCAACTTTTCATATTCAGTAATGACTTCATCTACCTTACCCTCCTTCATGTAAATCCGCTGCTTTTCGCGGGTTATTTCTTCTTTCACTCCCAGTTGATCTTCAATCTGATCAAAGATTCGAAACATGTCTTCTCTCCGGCCAGTCAACTGATACAATTCAGCCAGTTCATATAGTGCGTTTTCTTCCGAAGGAAATCGAGCTACCAGATCTTCATACGTTTTTGCCGCATCGATATAAAAGCCAATGGACTGGTAAATTCGAGCCAATCCCAGTCTGTAGTATTTGTTGTCAGGCGCTAGTTCAATTGCTTTTAAACCATATGGAAGAGCCTTTTGACCTTCGTCGCTTTTTGCCAGCACCTCCGCTATTTTGAAATGAATGGCAGCACTCTCCGTATTCATATCAAGCGCTACATGGAAATTTTCCAGTGACTTGGCATAATTTTCAAGAATCAACTGCTTTTCAGCCTCTACTAACACTCCTTCAAGCTTCAATGAATCTTCCTGCGTTTGAGGAATGACAACTTCTTTTTTTCCCTTTTGAGAAAAAGAGGGTATTGACATCAATAAGATTACTGAAAAAAGAAGTGTTCGCATCTGCCTTACCATTCGCTGTAGTCACCCAAACTCACTGATTTTGGTTGACCTTTCAAGTTAACGAAGTTTCCAATCATTGAGTTGGTTAAATCAACGTCCTTCAGGGTCGTGTTATTTTGAATGAGTGATTCACTCAGTCTGGAGTTATTGATTTTGCAATTATTTCCAATAGAAACGTTCGGTCCAATCGTGGAGTTCGAAATTTCAGTTCCTTCCCCAACATACACCGGCTCTATTATTTCACAATTCTCCAATCTCGCATCATTTGAGACCAGATTTTCGCCATTCAAGAAACCCAGGTACTGAGAATTTGATTGCACCGTGATTTCTTTATTTCCACAATCCAGCCAATCATTCACCGTACCGATGGTAAAATTGGTGCCCTTATTTTTCAGGTTCTCTAGTGCCATGGTCAGCTGAAATTCTCCACCGCCCCGTATGTTATTCCTGATCAAGTAATCGATCTCCTCTCTTAAATCTTCCCCCTTTTTGAAATAGTATATTCCGATAATTGCCTGATCAGAGACAAAGTCTTTTGGCTTTTCAATGAAATCCGTGATGATCCCTGCTTCATCGGTTTTTACTACACCAAAAGCACTCGGATCTTCAATTTGCTTAGTCCAGATGATGCCGTCATCTTCCGGATTCAGCGTGAAGTTTGCCCTGAACAAGGTATCAGAGAAAGCTACAGTTACTTTCCCTTCCAAAATTTCATTCGCACAGGCAATGGCATGAGCGGTCCCTTCAGCCGTCTCCTGCACAAAAAAGTGAGCTTCTGCACCCACTTCTTTAGCAACATCTCTTAATTTATCTTTGATCTCCTCGTCAAAATCTCCAATCACAAATCCTATTTTCTCAATCTTTTCAGGCGTAACCTTGGCGATATCTTCAACCAAACGTTGAACAATCGGCTTACCTGCAATTGGAATTAAGGGTTTTGGTGTAGTTAATGTATGTGGCCTCAGGCGCTTTCCCTTCCCGGCCATCGGGATTATTAAGTTCATAAAAGCGTATTGATATTTAGCTAGTTAGCTTTAAGTCGCTGAATTGCTTTTCGTTCAAAAATGATCGGCAAAGTTAGAAAGATTAATACGATCAAAACGGACTTAAAAAATGATTGTTCAGTTAATCCATCGATAACAATTCCCACCCCGGCGAAAAGAATGTATCCAATTGTTTTTAAAACCTGATAGGGTACCGGATAATGCTTCATTCCCCAGAAATAAGAAACAATCACCATCAGCAGATAGGATGTAAAGGTTGCTATCGCACTCCCCATGTAGCCCATTACCGGAATAAGTGACCAATTCAGGATGAATGTAGCAAAGGCTCCTATCAAACTAATGTAAGCACCATAGAGAGTGTTGTCTGTGAGTTTATACCACAAAGAAAGGTTATAAAAAACACCTAGAAACAGTCCTCCGCCCAAAAGCAACGGCACAGCATCCAGCGCCATAAGGTAACTTTCCTGTCTCAAAAAGATGGGCGCATAATAAGGCATAAAAACACAAAGCCCTAACCAACTAAAAGAGGTGAATAGTACAAACCAGGTCATCACCTGACTAAAAACCTGAGGTGAATTTTTCTCCTTGGCCTGAGCAAAAAAGAAGGGCTCAAACGCGTATCGAAAAGCCTGAACAGCCAATGTCATGAAAACAGCCAGCTTATAGCAGGCTCCAAAGATCCCCAGGATTTCCAGATTGGTATAGCCTTCATAAAAGCCCTCGGGTAGCCGGTATTTCAAAATAGCCCGGCTCAACATTTCATTTGTCACCCCGGCAAATCCGATAATCAGTACCGGCCAGGCGTATTTCATCATCCGCTTCCATTCTGCGGTATTAAATGTAAATCTGACCTTAAGCCAGTCTGGTAAAAAGAAAATGAGGTACAGTCCATTGGCGATCAGGTTGGATAAAAACACATACCCAACTCCTATCTCAGGGTCATAGAATGTCCTAACGAAGCTCTCGGGATTATTTTCAAGAATAAGTGGACAAAGTAGAATGAAGAACAGGTTTAAGAAAATATTGATCCCAATATTTGAGAGCTTGAATACAGCAAAATGATACGCCTTACCCTGCTGTCTCAAACGGGCAAATGGAATCGCCACGATAGCATCAATTGCTAAAATAGCTGCCAACCATCGGATGAAATGCGCTTGATTTGGGTATTGAAGTATATCTGCGATGGCCTCCGAAAAAATCCAAATCACACCGGAGAGGAGCACGGAAGAAACCAGGATGCTGGTAAAGGCGAGGTTGAAATAATTATATCCTTTTTCCTGTGAAGAAAACCGAAAATAGGCTGTTTCCAGTCCGTATATATAAAGGATATTGAGAAATGCCACATAGGCATAAAGTTCCGTGACTATCCCGTATTCCGCAGGTACAAAAACGGAAGTATAAAGTGGGACAAGCAGGTAATTGAGCATCCTGCCGAGTACACTACTCAGCCCATAAATTGCGGTTTGACTGGCTAGCTTCCTGAGTATCGACAAGGATTATTCGCCTTTAAAATTGGCTTTTCGCTTTTCAAGGAAAGCAGAAACTCCTTCTTTGAAATCTTCCGTCCCGAAACATCCTGCAAAGGCATTGGCCTCCGTCTGGTATCCTTCCACTCCGGTTTCAAAATAAGCATTTACCGAATCAATCACCAGTCCAATAGCAAGTGGCGCTTTGGAAGCAATTTTTGATAAAATCTCGACTGCTTTCGCATGAGCAGCTTCTTTGTCTATTTCAACATAATTAGCCAGCCCCATTTGCTCAGCACGCTCCGCTGAGATCATATCGGCACTCATCAGAAATTCAAAAGCTCTTCCTTTTCCAATCAATTGAGTTAATCGCTGTGTACCTCCGTATCCCGGAATCAGTCCTAAATTCACTTCAGGCTGACCAAACTTGGCAGACGAGACTGCTATACGCATGTGAGCAGCCATTGCTAACTCACAGCCACCTCCAAGCGCAAATCCATTTACAACAGCAATTACTGGGGTGTGACAGTTTTCGATTTCCTGAAAAATTTCCTGACCTTCTTCAGCAAACTTTCTGGCGTGCATCTCACTCAGTCCACTAAACTCACTGATATCAGCACCAGCCACAAAAGCTTTATCTCCAGCTCCTGTCAAAATAACACCTCGGATGTCTCTTGGATTGTCCTGCACATATTGAAAAGCATCTTTCAACTCAAGCATAGTCGCCCGATTAAGTGCATTCATTTTACTTTCTCTGTTGATGGTAATGGTGAGAATGCCATCAACTAGGTCCAGTCCCAGATTTTCGTATGATTCCATTTGGTTGATCAATTTTTCGTGACGGAAAGAAAAAGGAAAATTGCCTTAATCAAAAACAATTGTGTCTTTCAAATTAGTAATCATCGTCTCTACCAACTCCTTTAAACCATATTCGTGCTGCCATCCCCAATTGTTTCTTGCTGCACTGTCATCAATACTTCCTGGCCAACTATCGGCTATTTTTTGTCTGAAATCAGGCTGATAAGTAATCTCAAAATCCGGATAGTGATTTTTGATCTCCTCGGCAATTTCTTTCGGAGTAAAGCTCATTGCCGCAAGGTTATATGAGCTTCTAACTTTTACATTTTTTGCGTTCGTTTCCATCAATTCAATGGTAGCTTTTACCGCATCATCCATGTACATCATTGGCAGCATGGAGTCTTCTGATAAAAAGCATTCGTATTTTTCTCCTGCGATCGCCTTGTGAAAAATATCAACGGCATAGTCAGTGGTCCCTCCTCCCGGCATGGCCTTATAGCCAATCAATCCGGGATATCGTAAACTTCTGACATCCACCCCATATTTCTCGTGATAGTATTCACACCATCTTTCTCCCGCTAGTTTTGAAATGCCATATACCGTATTAGGACTCATCACCGTGTTTTGAGGTGTGTTTTCTTTGGGAGTGTCCGGACCAAAAACAGCGATAGAGCTCGGCCAATAGATCTTGTTTAATCGGTCCTTCCCTGCGTCCAAGACGGTCAGCAAGCTTTCCATGTTTAGCTGCCAGGCGAAATGTGGGTTTTGCTCCCCTTTTGCAGACAATATTGCTGCCAGGTGATACACCTGATTGATTTGATGCTTTTCGAGAATCATATCAAAGGACTCCTTATTCATGATGTTTAGCTTTTCATAAGGACCGTCCTTGAGCAGGTCTACCGGATCATCCAGTAAATCGGATGCGATCACGTTCTCCACTCCTTTTAATTCTCTTAGTTTAAGCGTGAGCTCAGTTCCAAGCTGTCCACATGCACCAATAATCAGGATTTTATCCATCGGGTTAATTGTTGATTTTTGAAATTTCGGGTTTGCAAATTTACACGCCATAAGAAAACTCGCTTCCATTAAATTTGCCGCGATGGAGTTTAAGAAATACCTGAAAGACAAAAAGATTGATCCTGAGAAATTCAAAGCGGGCGATCCTGCTCAGTATGATGAATTTAAACGGATTTTTGATCAGGTACATCCAAACAGCTTCACTCAACAAAAACTTTTCTTAATAAATAAAATTCGCAGGAGCTACCAACTGAAAGAGCAGCAGGAGGCGAAAAAGCCAGCTGCTGGAAAAGCAATGCGACCGAAAATAAAACCTTTAAAACCCAAAACAAGCTGATATGTATAAATCACTGAAGCCGAGACTAGAGAAAGAAATCGAAGAGATTAAAGAAGCGGGACTTTACAAAAAGGAGCGAATCATTGCCTCACCTCAGGCAGCTGATATTACGCTTGAAGATGGATCGCAAGTGATCAATTTCTGCGCTAACAACTACCTGGGACTTTCATCGCACCCAAAAGTGATTGAAGCAGCTAAAACAACCATCGATTCACATGGATTTGGTATGTCGTCCGTTCGTTTTATCTGCGGTACCCAAGACATTCACAAGGAGCTTGAAAGAAAAATATCCGAGTTTCTAGGGATGGAAGATACCATTTTGTATGCAGCTGCTTTTGATGCGAATGGAGGGGTTTTCGAGCCACTTCTAGGACCAGAAGATGCAATTATCTCTGACTCTCTCAATCACGCGTCGATTATCGATGGCGTCCGTTTGTGCAAAGCAGCCAGATACAGATACAAAAACAATGACATGGCTGATCTGGAGGAGCAACTGAAAGCTGCCTCTGATGCTAAAGTAAAAATCATCGTAACGGATGGCGTTTTCTCCATGGACGGCACCATTGCTCAATTAGATAAAATCTGCGACCTGGCAGATAAGTATGATGCATTGGTAATGACTGACGAATGTCATTCAACTGGATTTATTGGTAAGACCGGGCGAGGAGTACACGAATACAGAAACTGCATGGACCGGGTGGATATCATTACAGGAACACTGGGTAAGGCACTTGGAGGTGCATCCGGAGGGTTCACAGCTGCCAAAAAAGAGATCGTAGATATTCTGCGTCAGCGCTCAAGGCCTTATTTATTTTCCAATACACTTGCACCTTCTATTGTTGGAGCTTCCATCGCTGTGATTGACATGCTGAGTGAGACCACAGAGCTTAGAGACAAGCTTGAGGATAACACCAAATACTTCAGAGAGCAAATGACCGCAGCAGGTTTTGACATCAAGCCGGGTGAACATCCGATCGTACCTGTGATGCTGTATGATGCCAAACTCTCTCAACAGATGGCTGACAAACTACTGGAAAAAGGCATCTATGTCATTGGCTTCTATTACCCGGTGGTACCAAAAGAACAAGCAAGAATTAGAGTTCAGGTATCTGCAGTACATGAACGTGAACACCTGGATAAAGCTATTCAGGCGTTTACTGAGGTGGGTAAGGAATTAGGGGTATTGAAATAAAGAAGTGTAGAATCCTCACTGAAAAGTGGGGATTTTATTTTTAAGCCACCTCTTCCTTCACCTCCACCAATGGCTCCTCTTTTTTCTCTTCTTTTTTCTCCTTCTCTTTCTTTAACTCCTTAGGCTCGTTGAGGTATTTGTTGATCTGTCGTCTAAGCTCCTGTGCGGAAATGTTGTGCATCACTTCACCGTTCTGCATAGCAGAAATCTGACCGGTTTCCTCAGATACCACAATAATGAAGGTTTCTGTGTTTTCTGACATGCCGAGTCCGGCTCTGTGTCGCAACCCATATTGGGCAGGCACATCACGCTCGGTAACAGGCAGGATGCACCTTGCAGCAACAATACGATCTTTATGAATAATCACTGCACCATCATGCAGTGGGCTATACTTATTGAAAACGGCTAGCAATAGCCTTTTCGAAAGCAGACTATCCATCTCATCCCCTGATTCAGCATAAAATTTAAGAGGTGAGTCTTCAGAAAGGACAATCAGTGCACCGGTATTAGATCCCGCCAACGATTTTACTGCTTCCACGATAGGTGTAATATTCGCGCGCTTCGCTTTACCTGTTTGCGTCCAGAACCTTACGTTTTTGAAAAACTTTCCTTCCTCAAAAATATTGGTCCGACCAACCAGCAATAGGAATTTTCTTATTTCCTGCTGGAAGAGAATGATTACTGCCAGTACTCCAACCCCCATAAATTGCCCTAGAATTGTACTCAACAGTTCCATCTGCAGAGCATTTACCACGAGATAAATCAGATAAATGGATAAGAAGCCGACAAATACCTTGATGGCTACACTTCCCTTCATCAACTTATACACCTGGGCCAATAGGAATGTGACCAGAAGTATATCCAGGATATCTTTCCAGCCTATATCTAAAAATCCTATTTGAAATGCTAAAATCAACTCAGTTCATTTACAAGTTTTATCGCCTCCACAGCCTCTTTTACATCATGTACACGCAAAATTTGTGCACCTTTTAACAAAGCTACGGTATTTAATACCGAAGTGCCATTTAAAGCTTCCTCAGCGGTCGAATTAAGTGTTCGGTAGATCATGGACTTGCGTGAAATGCCAACCAGCAATGGCCGATCAAGGTGGTGAAAATGATCCAGCTTGCTTAGCAGATCAAAACTTTGTTCAGCGGTTTTTGCAAATCCAAACCCCGGGTCTATTATGACATCCTTTATTCCCAACTGGTTGCAATCATGAGTAACGGATGAAAAATAGTTCATCGTTTCATGAAGCAGGTCATCATAATTAGTCAACTCCTTCATGTTCTTTGGAGTTCCCTTCATATGCATCGCCACGTAAGGAACATCCAATTCTGCGACCACATCTAACATCTTTGTGTCAAGATGACCTGCAGAAATATCGTTGACAACAGAAGCTCCAGCATCTATGGCAGCCCTTGCTACATCTGACCTAAACGTATCAATAGAGATAATAGCTTCGGGAAATCGATCGATGATCGCTTTGATGGGATCAATCACCCGATCCAATTCCACGTCAACCGAAATATCTGTAGCTCCGGGTCTTGACGAGTACCCTCCAACGTCCAAAAAAGTAGCCCCTTCCTCCAGCATTTTCTCTGCGGTCTGAAGAATTTCATTATCAGCACCCTTTCTGCTTCCTTCAAAAAATGAGTCAGGAGTTACATTGATTATTCCCATCACTTTTGGTGATGAAAGGTCAATCATTTCTCCTCGGATATTGATGCTATGTTTGGGGCTCAATGGATTAGTTTTGTCGTTTCAAGTCTACAGACGACAGTCGATTAGCCGACAGTCACTACAAATCTAATCTGTGGACTATGTACTGACGACTGTTGACTATGAAAATTGAAACCGAACAGCAATACAAGGAGATCATTTCTGAGTGTAAAGAGATTTTTGAGAAAAAAACAAAAGATTATGGCACTGCGTGGAGGATTCTGAGGCTTCCTTCCATCACTGATCAAATTTTCATTAAAGCGCAACGTATCCGATCCATCCAGGAGAAAGGTGAAAACAAAGTTGGCGAAGATATTTCCAACGAATTTATCGGCATCATCAACTATTGCATCATAGCGGTCATTCAGATGAAATTAAATGGAACCGAAGATATGGAAATTCCATTTGACAAACTGGAACCGATGTACGATCAGGTTGCTGATGACACGCGAAATTTACTTTCAGCAAAAAATCACGACTATGGAGAAGCCTGGCGTGATATGCGCGTGAGCTCAATGACCGATATTATCCTGATGAAGTTGATGCGTGTGAAACAAATTGAAGACAATGCAGGTAAAACATTGATCTCAGAAGGCATAGATGCCAACTACCAGGATATGATCAATTATTCTGTTTTTTGTTTGATCAAATTGAAAGAAGGAGAATCATGAACATTATCAAAGAATTTGCCCGGTATGCTGTTGGCGCATTATTCATTTTTTCGGGAATCATCAAAGTGAATGATCCGGTAGGCACTGCGATTAAGCTTGAAGAATATTTCCAGGTTTTTGCTGCAGATATTGCTCCGTTTTTTGAGTGGTTTGTACCGGCTGCACTATTTCTGAGTGTGGTATTGAGCGTATTAGAGGTTGTTCTGGGAGTAGCCTTGATCATTGGCTACCGAATGCGTATCACGGCATGGATTCTACTCGCCATGATTGTATTCTTTACGTTCCTCACCTTCTATTCAGCCTATTTCAATAAAGTGACCGATTGCGGATGCTTTGGTGATGCGATAAAGCTTACGCCATGGCAATCGTTCTATAAGGATATCATACTCCTTGTGTTAATCGGAGTGATTTTCTGGAAGCGAGACGATTACAAGCCTTGGTTGAGCGCCCGTTTTGGTGCTATTAAGGTAATTGGCGTTACTGTCTTCATGACCATCATAGCCATTTACGCGATTCAGCATTTACCGTTCATCGATTTTAGGGCTTACAAAGTAGGAAACCATCTGCCATCGCTGATGAAAAATTCAGAGCCACTGAAGTATGTATACATCATGGAGAAAGATGGAGAAACCTATGAATTTGAGAATTACCCAACTGAAGGAGGATATGAATACGTGGAAGCAAGACTGACCAACCCGGAAGCAGCCGCTAAAATTACTGACCTGAGTATATGGGAAGGAGATAATGATTATACCGATGGTTTACTTTCGTCCCAAAGGCCACATTTACTGATCATTATTCACCAGCTTGAAAAAGTATCGACAGATAATATTGATCGCATTAGAAACCTCACTTACTCGAATCCGAACTTTAGTACCTGGATCGTGACCTCCTCCGGATACGATAAAATTGAAGCTTTCCGACATAAACATCAACTTGCTGCTCCGGTTTTTTTTGCTGATGCAACTGTGTTAAAGACAATGGTAAGATCTAATCCCGGACTATTGTTACTAAAGGAAGGTACGGTTCTGGCAAAATGGCATCATAACGATACGCCACTTGTTGATGATGTTATTGAAATCATCAATCAACAGTGAAAAAAAGGATATTTCTGATTGGCCTGCCAGGTGCAGGTAAAACCACCATGGGTCTTGATCTGGGGGTTGATCTTGGGATTCAGTTTGTGGATTTGGATCAGGACATAGAAAAAGCCTGCAAACAAACCATCAGCGAAATCTTTGAGGAAAAAGGAGAGGCACATTTTCGTCAGTTGGAAAAACTACACCTGGAAAAAGTGCTCCAGGAGTTGGATGAATTTGTGATGGCGACCGGGGGTGGCACACCTTGCTTTTTCAATAATCTGGAAACAATGAAAAAAGCCGGGATTACAGTATTTATTAATACTCCGGTAGATCAGATACAAAAGAGACTGGAGAAAGACACTACCCGTCCACTGATGAAATCCACAACGCTGGAAGAGCTGCTAACTAAAAGAAAAGACTGGTACAGTCAAGCCGACCATACCATTCAGGAATACAAAGAATTGATTAAGCTTTTTTAAGAGGTAATCTCTGGGTTTTCGTTCTTTATTTTCTGAATTCTTTTATTAATGTCTTCAATTTCAGTCTGCCTTTTATTCTCTAAAGCTTTACTAAGCTTTTTATTCTTATAGTCATTTTCCAAGTGATATAGGCTATCCATAAAGTGCTTTAATGCTTCGTTGTAATCCTTTCGAAACTCTGCCTTTTTTCCCAACTCCTTTAACTCTTTATATTTTGGCGCCTTTTTTGAGCCTCCCTCTGATGCCAACACTATTATTAAGCCAATTAAAGGACTCAAAAGTATAGACCAAAAAAATGCCCAACCAAAACCTATGCTTTTGTTATTCCCAAGAAGTCCAACAAGCAAAGCAAATCCAATCCAAGCGATGTAAATCATATCTACCTTTATTTATTGTAAATAACTAATTAAAGGTAGTGCAAACACCATGTTTCTAAAAATTCAATCCGAACGTGACAGAAACCGTAGTGTTTCTCACACCTGATGTAGCTACCGGTTGATCATTGCCTATAAAATAGGGGGCTGCCTGCACCCGATATGCACTGGACACAATCGCGAAATCAAGGAAATAATCAAATGTGCGATAGCCGAATCCAAAAGTCACATTGGTACGATCCTGAAGGCTTGAATCTTTGACCGGGTCTGGAAAAAAGGCATATCCGGCACGTAATCGGAAATTTTCAACCCGATACTCTCCTCCCACACGTACATTCATGACCGATTCATAGGTGTTTTCAATCACGTCATTATCCAATGAAGTAGAAAAGTCGTCTGAATTCAGATTAGCTCTTCCATAATCCACAAACTCAAGATCTCCTGAGAGAAAGCCATTTTTTCCTACAAATAAGGCAGCACCAAGCCCAATCCGTGACGGTGACCGTAACCTGTACTTATTAACGAATAATGCACTCTGATAAGGATCAATGGAGGCAAGGTCATAAGTTACAGGCTCTCCATCCACTTCTTCCGTAACTGTGGTTCCAGCTTCCCATTCAGCATCCAGGTCTATAAAACTCTCCTCATCAATGGAGATGAATGAAGGTGATGTGTAGCTGGCGCCTATGGTCAGGAACTGCACCGGTCTGAATATTGCACCGAAATTGAAGTTTACACCTCTACCTCTAGCCTCTATTTCGTCATCAATAAAAATGGCCATGAGTGAATCCTGTCCATCTCTAAAATTGAATTCCTCATAGGCTCTCTCTTGTTTGTAATTCAATAGCTGCACACCCATGCCACCACCAAAGTAAAAGATATCATCGTAGTTTCCTCCCCATGCCATATTAATTTGGTAGTGTGAACCACGCTGCTTAATCGTTTCGCTCTGATCTGGAAATCCTCCAACATTGGAGGTATAAAAATACCCCTCAGCATCCTCTTCCTGGTTGATCAAAAACTGATCATAAGCTGCAAACTCTAGTTCCGTGAGATCATCAAGGGATTTCAATCCATCATTTGCTCCATTGAAAATATTATCGAGAATGGAATTGGAATCATTACGCCCCTGGTAGGTTCTATTTAAGTGATATGAATTATTTCGGCTAATTGAAATAGCCAATGATCCCCCTTTGAATTTATCGTCTGTAAATCGTCCCTTACCAAAATTGATGACGGCACCAATGTTGGCAAAGTTGAAATTGTTCTTAAAGTTTTCTTCCGATCCAAAGCTTTGAAGACCACCACTACCGAGAATTCCGTATTCGGTATCTGCATTAATAAAATCCAGTGATGGGGTGAAGACAAACACACTTTTATTGAAAAACCCCAATCCGGCAGGGTTAGAAACTGCCGAGCTGATATCTCCTCCCAGAGCTATCTGTGCACCTCCGATGGACTGCATGCGTGCAGTGCTTCCCAGGCTGTAATTGATATTGCTGAACCGATAAGCATCCTCATAATATTGAGCATTGGATATAACTGAATATCCGAAAAATGAAAGTAAGATTATTGTAAGCTTCTTTTTCATTTATTTCAATCCTTTTTTATTAATTACCTCCTCTTCTGCTTGAACTTCTTCCTGAAGAAGACCGTGAACCTGAAGATCGGCTTGATGATGAGCTTCTCGATCTGCTCACTGAACCTGAACTCCTGGATGGGCTCG
Source organism: Ekhidna sp. ABH4_415 (assembly GCF_056161305.1). Lineage (NCBI taxonomy): Bacteria > Pseudomonadati > Bacteroidota > Cytophagia > Cytophagales > Reichenbachiellaceae > Ekhidna > Ekhidna sp. ABH4_415. The sequence goes on along the minus strand of NZ_JBSWYW010000001.1, from coordinate 322,247 downwards.
AAGATCTAACTGACGAACTTCTGCTTCTTGAGGAAGCTGGAGGTGAATACGACCGGGTTCGTGTGTTGCTCGGTCTGGTGTAGTTCGAATTCGAATTTGATCGACTATTGTTATTAAACAAACCTGAGTTCGAATTGCTTGTTCTGGAGTTGATCGTACTTGATCCTCTGGAAGTACCCGAATTGTATCGGTTACTTCTTGACTGATTCAAATAATTCGCCTGTTGTCTGCTGTAGCTTCTTCGGGAATTGACTTCCGCATCTGCTGCCACTGCTGCGCCCCTACCTGATGATGATCGGCTTTCTCTTGATGAGACCGACCCTCTGCTGGCTCGTGAACTTCTCACAACATCTCTTCCACGTCTGTATCCATTATCAACCACGTAAACAGGTCTTCGGTAATAAGGCGGGCACCATACCGAACCAGCACCCCAGCCCCATCCATTCCAGGCCCAGTTATTCCATCCCCAGCCTGCATTCCAGCCCCATCTTGGACCCCAGGCGTTCCATCCCCACCAAGGATCCCAGAAAGGATCATACCAAGGATTGCCCCAGGCATTTCCATAAGAAACGGACCAAAAGCTACCTCCCCAATTATTGAAACCAAAACCAACGTTCCATCTCGGGCGGTTCCAATTGTTCCAATTATCGTTATAGTAATTATTTATAATGACTGGTTGATTATTGTTCGGATTATCATAAATAGTAGCCTGCGGGTTGCTGAAATTAGGATTTCTTTCTGTGCCATTGATATATGCGCTTTGTGATTGTTCAGATATATAGTCCTCCTGTGTTTTGTCAGGAGCATAATAATCCAATGATTCCTCACTCACATCCATTGTAGGATTAGCCTGCTGAAACTGACGCCCCAGAAAACTGGTAGCCTCTACTTCATTTGAAGTTTCCTGATATTGCTCCTCCGACGTAGTTCCGTATGAAGGATTAGTCATTTCTATCTTTTTCTTCTTCTGTTTTTTACGATCTGCTTTGGTGAAGTACAAATCATCGTACTCCTGACCGAACGCGCCGATCATAGAAATGCTAAAAATGGTTACAAGAAAAATGTTCAGATACTGTCTCATGACTCCTCCTTTTTTTATTTAACGATCTCCAGGGGTTCTCTGTTCTACTCCTCCGCTATATTTGCGATCCCTTAGAAAATCTTATTACAAAAGGAGCAAACTCCATACCAAAAGAAATAAAACTACATGGCAAAAGCGATTCCATCACGTTCGGAAGATTACTCTCTATGGTATAATGAATTAGTGAAAAAGGCTGGTCTGGCCGAAAATTCTCCTGTTCGAGGCTGTATGGTGATAAAACCTTATGGTTTTGCTATTTGGGAGAAGATGCAGCAAACGCTGGATCAGATGTTCAAAGATACCGGACATGAAAATGCCTATTTTCCACTATTGATCCCAAAATCCTTCTTAAGTAAGGAAGCTGATCATGTAGAAGGTTTTGCTAAAGAATGTGCGGTAGTTACACATTATCGTCTGAAAAATGATGAAGATGGCAAAGGTGTAATTGTTGATCCTGAGGCACGCCTGGAGGAAGAGTTAATCATTCGACCTACATCTGAAACGGTCATTTGGGATTCATATAAAAACTGGATACAGTCATATAGAGACTTACCGATTTTAGTAAACCAATGGGCAAATGTGATGCGCTGGGAAATGCGTACCCGCTTATTTCTTCGTACGGCAGAATTTCTATGGCAAGAAGGTCACACCGCACATGCTACCAAGCAGGAGGCTATTGACGAAACCCACCAAATGTTAAACGTATATGCCACCTTCGCTGAGGAGTTTATGGCAATGCCGGTGATCAAAGGAGTGAAAACTGAAAGTGAGCGATTTGCAGGAGCAGTAGATACCTATTGCATTGAGGCGATGATGCAGGACGGGAAAGCGTTGCAGGCTGGTACTTCACACTTCCTGGGTCAGAATTTTGCTAAAGCTTTCGATGTAAAGTTTGCGACAAAAGAAGGAAAAGAAGAATTGGTTTGGGGAACGTCCTGGGGTGTAAGCACCCGATTGATGGGCGCTTTGATAATGGCCCATTCTGACGATGATGGATTGGTATTGCCTCCAAAGCTGGCTCCTATCCAGGTGGTCATTGTTCCGATTTACTTTAAGGATGAGGATCTGGCGCGAATTAAGGAAGTTGTCGATCCGATTCTGGCAGACCTAAAAGCAAAAGGAATCTCAGTAAAATTTGATACGCGAGATACGCACAAGCCGGGTTGGAAATTTGCTGAATACGAACTGAAAGGGGTTCCTGTACGATTGGCCATTGGCCCAAAAGATCTGGAGAAAGGGACGGTAGAAATTGCGAGAAGAGACACGAAAGAAAAGTCTTTCCATCCGATTGATGGAGCGGTAGATCATGTAGCTCAGCTACTTGAGGACATTCAGGAGAATATTTACTCCAAGGCGAAGAACTTCCGTGAAGCAAACACTAGAGAGGCAGATACCTATGATGAGTTTAAAAAGCTGGTAGAGGAAGGGTTTGTGTACGCTCACTGGGACGGCACTGCCGAAACGGAAGAAAAAATCAAAGAGGAGACAAAAGCTACAATCCGGTGCATCCCACTGGATCGGCAAAAGGAGGATGGAAAGTGTATCTTTACAGGCAAACCTTCTAAAGGAAAAGTACTATTCGCTAAGGCATATTAAATGGAATGGTTAATCATCATCGGGTTAATGCTTTTGGGCACGTTTTTGATCGTGGCTGAGATCATTTTTGTGCCTGGAACTACCGTCGTAGGAATTCTCGGGTTCGTTTTCTCGGCCTATTGCATTTATTTGGGTTATGATTATTTCGGTCCTACCACTGGAACGCTCATTTTAATCGCAGGTCTTCTGCTTAATATCATTGCCCTGGTAATTGCTTTCAAAGGTCGCTCGTGGGAACGTTTCTCGCTTAAGGGGACGATGACCGGCAAATACAATGATGACTTTAAATTTGATGTAAAAGTTGGTGATAAAGGAACAACGATTTCATCACTAAAACCAATCGGTAAAGCCATCTTCGATGATCATGAAATAGAAGTCAGATCGAATGGTGGTTATGTCGATGAAAATGTAGAAATTGAGGTCCTGAGAGTGGAATCCTCAAAAATTTTTGTACAACCTGTAAAAAACTAAAATCATGGGTAGCAGTGTAATGCTCATCTTACTAGTCGTTGGGGGAATTATCCTCTTTTTTATCTTCCTCTACTTTGTTCCGGTCAATCTCTGGATCACAGCTATTTTCTCCGGTGTTCGTGTAGGATTGTTGGAATTGGTTTTCATGCGAATCAGAAAGGTGCCGCCATCGATCGTGGTAAATTCTTTGATTACAGCGACAAAAGCAGGTCTTACCATACAGGAAACGGATGGAAGCGAACCCAGGCAGTTGAAAACACAAGAGCTGGAAACACACTACCTGGCAGGAGGTAATGTACCTCAGGTGATCAAAGCATTGATCTCTGCTGATAAAGCAAACATCAACCTTACTTTCAAACAAGCTACCGCAATTGACCTTGCAGGAAGAGATGTATTTGAAGCCGTTCAAATCTCTGTAAATCCGAAAGTGATCAACACACCTTCTGTTGCTGCTGTTGCTGCTGATGGTATTCAGCTGGTGGCGAAGGCAAGGGTAACCATTAGAGCCAATATCCAGCAGTTAGTTGGAGGAGCTGGTGAAGAAACCATTCTTGCTCGAGTAGGAGAAGGAATTGTAACCTCTGTAGGTTCGGCCTCTACTCACAAGGAAGTATTAGAAAACCCAGATAAGATTTCGAAGCTGGTGCTACAAAGAGGGTTGGATGCAGGTACCGCATTTGAAATCCTTTCCATTGATATTGCTGATGTAGATGTTGGAGCAAATATTGGTGCGAAACTTCAGACCGATCAGGCGTCTGCCGACTTGAAAGTTGCAGAAGCAAAAGCAGAAGAAAGAAGAGCCATGGCTGTTGCCGAGGAGCAAGAGATGGTGGCTAAAGCACAGGAAGCAAGAGCTAAAGTAATCTTAGCTGAAGCAGAAGTGCCAAAAGCAATTGCCGAAGCATTCAGAAGCGGCAACCTTGGAATTATGGACTACTACAAGTTCCAAAACATTGAAGCGGACACAGACATGAGAAGCTCCATTGCAGGATCCGGAAGCAAGAAAGGCGGATCTACCAAGAAGAAAGACTAAACCATGACTAACCTAAAAAGAGAGCCGCTTGGAGAAATCTGAGTGGCTTTTCTATTTGACTTTTTCGGGAGTGAATTCTCCCTGCATTTCAATGGCTTGTTTGATGTGGGCTAAATGATGCTTACAGTGCCAGTCGTACAATCCTAACATCCATTCCAAGGTGAACTGTTGATCGTAATCGGGGTGGAAATAGGTGAGTTTCTTATGCTCGTCTTTAAGGGACTTCAGTAGCGTGACCCAGCGCTTGTGCAAGCCTTCCAGAATATCTATGGATTCTGTAATCTCTTCATTGTCAGCATCTTCGGTTTTAGCCCAGGCTGCTTCATCGTATGGTTTGATTGTGGGGTTGTCTTCAGTCAAAATCAGCTTAAATCGAATAAAGCTATTCATGTGGCTATCTGCCAGGTGATGTACCACCTGTTTTATATTCCAACTTCCCGGCCGATACTGTAACTCCAATTCATCATAGGAGAGATTACCTACCAGTTTTTTCAATTTCTCTGGTAAGGATTCGATTGTAATAATCCACTGATCGAATGTTTCTTCGGTGATTTCTGCCGGCGAGTCGTATTTGCCAACAGGATATTTTAAAGCATCTAAATCCACAGGTGTTAGGTTATTTTTTTTGTTTAAAGATAGGAACAGTGCTGCAAGGCTCACCATACATGAGGCTGCTTACAATAGGAAAAAGTTTTTCGGTAACCTTTGTGTATGCGTATTCAATGTTTTTTACATCACCACAGCCTTTTATCACCACTTTTTTATCCTTCAAATCGATCGTTGAAACACACTTTTCGATCGCCTGATCTATGAGGGCCTTTTCGATAGCCTCTTCTCCTCCAAAGGTTACAGTATTGGCATGTTCACTAATCTTTGTTACCAACAACATATAGGCCCAGGTGGGGACAATCGCATCAGCAGTGCAGACTAATCCTACATTTTTATCTGCATATGCGGCCCAATCATGCTCTTTCAGGAAGTTTCTAAAATCCTTTTCACGTAAAATCAATCCCTCAAAAAGGGTGTCCTTCACATCAAAAACGGCATACTCCCCTTTGTGGAGATAATCCTCAAGGTCTAAAGAGACCAGCGGACTCTTGGCTACTCTATTTACTATTTCATCCATCGGTTAGAGCAACTGTTTTTTGGGCGTTGTAGTTCGCCATTCCTTCAGATAATTAGGCTCAAAATAGGCGACATCCTCGAAATCTTCATTGTCAAATTTTTCTTGTGCCAGCCTCCCCATGTTTTGCGCCTCAGGAAAAATATCATCAATAAAGATTAGATTATCCTGATTGGCGATCTTTCGGAACTTTGGCATTCCATCACCAAAGAGATATAATGGTTTCTTGAAATCATTGAAGGTGATTTCATCCAAAATTTTTGGTTGAAGGTTCCATATCTTTTTCCCATTTTGATCCTCCATCTGGGTGTAAACCTCCATTCGGCGAGCATCCATCATGGGGCAGAGTAAATGATCTCCAAGAAACTTCCCTCGCACAGCTTCGGTCATGATTTCCAGTGATGGTATAGCTATCAAGGATTTTTTTAAAGTATAGCAGATTCCTTTCGCATTTGAAACTCCAATTCGAAGGCCTGTATATGATCCCGGACCGGATGAAACGGCAACTGCATCCAAATCATTGAAGGTCACATTGGCTTCTTTGCACACATCTAAGCCTATACCCGGCAAAAGAGATGAATGGGACTTCTCTACCTGATGAACCTGATTTGCTAATAGCTCCCCATTATTATGGAGCGCCACCGAGCAAACCATGGTTGAGGTCTCTATGCTGAGAATTAAAGCCAAACTAGTTGGGATTTAGAATGGATTGATATTTCTCAGGATCGTTCAGCACGGTAATGGCTGCCTGCACATCCGGATCCCTTCCGAAGGTGGACTCGATGATCCCTTTTTCATAAAAATACCGACCCGCAATTTCCTGCTCCAGTAGCATTTTGATTTCTTCCTTGAAGGTTTCTAAATCCCTTTCCTTGTTGTGCTTTGTTGCCAGCTCCAACTCGTCAAAGTAGCTCTTCAGTTGACTATATTTCTTCTCCTCCTTTGCAATATCAATGAGCTTTTTGGTTTCCTTCTCTACACGTGTAACATAATCAAAGTCGCGACCTGAAAGCCATTGTTTGAAATCCTCATAGTCTGCATCTGAAAGACGTAACTCATCCGGTGATGCAGGGTTCAAATCCTGATTTTTATAGTAATATTCAGTGGCGTAATAAAAAATATGATCGTTTTTCACGAGACTTTTTGTGATAGGTGCAAACTCTAGCTTTTCTACCTCCACATCCGGGTCTATTCCCCCTCCATCATACACCTTTCTGCCATTCAAGGTATAAAATTCGTTCTTCAGTGAATCTGGAATTTTGCCTACGCTACCATCTTCATTCCTATTGCTGTAATCAATGGCCTGAATACATCTTCCTGTTGGTGTATAGTACTTGGCAGTTGTGATTTTTACAACTGCATCGTAGGATAGTGGGCGTTCAATTTGAACCAACCCCTTGCCGAAAGTCTTTCTGCCGATCAATACCCCACGATCATAATCCTGCATTACACCAGAAACAATCTCTGATGCAGAGGCGCTTCCATTGTCCGTTAGCACCACCACAGGTATATCCGGATCAACCGGGTCATTCAGGGTATTATACGTCCAGTCGTTTGCCCTTACTTTTCCTTTTTGGGTCACGATCTTTCTTCCTTTCTCCACAAAGACATTTGAAACATTGACCGCTTCGTGCAGCAATCCTCCCGGATTTCCTCGAAGATCAAGAATAATGCTTTCGGCTCCCTTCTCCATAAGATCAAGCACTTTAATACCTATCGATCGTCCCACATTCTGGGTGAAACTAGTAAGCCTCACATACCCAATATTGTCTGTGACCATGCCTGCATACGGAACACTATCAACAGCGATTTTCTCCCGCTTGACATTTACATCAAACATTTCATCCTGCCCATATCTTTTTACCGTCAATGTGATTTCAGAATTGGATTGTCCTTTCATCAGAAACCGAACTTCTTCCTGGGTTTTTCCTTCCAGCGGAATACCATTGATCGCATGAATCTCATCTCCTGCTCTAAGGCCTGCATCGTGCGCGGCAAACCCCTCGTAAGGCATCACAATGGTGCTTATACCATTTTTTCGTTCAACAACCGCTCCAATCCCTGAGTACTCACCGGTAGTCATCATCCGGTAGTTCTCAATATCATCAGCCGCTATGTAGTTGGTGTACGGATCAAGTGTTTCTAACATTTCGTCAATCCCAGCCTGCATGAGGGTGGTGGGGTTGATCTCATCAACATAATGCGTGTTTACCTCCTTAAAAAGTGTGGCGAAAATGTCCAGATTCTTCAGTATCTCGAAGTATCTGTCTGTAGGTGGCTTTACTGCTGCAATCAATAAAACCAATGCCAAAATTGAAGGAAGGATAATTTTTACTTTTCTACTCATATCGTATCATTCTGCATAGCTATTACCCAAACGTTCCAAACACTTAATTAGTTGAGCCTGGATGTTATCAAAGGTTAAAATCTGTTTTGAAAGATAAATGAAAGCGATGTAAAGGGCCGGGTCATTATCAGCTTTGTCGATCAAATGTTTGTTTAACCGATAAGCCTCTCGTATTCTTCTCTTGAGCAAATTCCTATCAACGGCTCGCTTGAAGTTACGCTTAGGTACAGAAATAAGAATTTGATTGTGTCCCTCCTCGCCGGATGGCAGGTGTCGTATTTGGAAGTCGTCCAAATAAAAAGAGGAACCTTTTTTAAACAGTCCCTCAATTTTTTTCTTACCGGTAAGTCTTTCCTGTTTGGAAAAACTGTATTTAGAAAGGCCCATAGGCCATGGATTTACTTCTTGTGGAGATCGTCAGAAACAGTAAGTCTCTTACGCCCTTTAGCTCTTCTTCTTGCGATCACAGATTGTCCATTCACACTCTCCATTCTCTTTCTGAATCCGTGCTTGTTTTTCTTCTTTCTTACTGAAGGTTGAAATGTTCTTTTCATGCTTTCAAATATTTATTAGCGGCTGCATGGAACTCGACCCAAGGGTCTCGTTTCATTGTCTTTTTCTTTCTCCCTTAAAAATGGAGGGCAAAGATAGAGATATTAGGTTCTAATTAAAAAATAAGATGAAAAATTTCTCAGTCTTAAAATATTCGACTGAAATAAATAAATCATCAACCAAACAAACTAAATAATTATGAAACATTTAAATGAAAAAGACTTGATTAGGATTGAAGGTGGGACTACTCTGAACTTAATATGTGAAGTTGGGCTCGTAATAATGTTTAACGAAGGCGCAAGCTATGAGACAGTAATAAGTTGGGGTTGGGAGACAGGATGCATATACGTTTGGGCGGCTAGTTGATCAAAAAAAAGCAGTAGCAATTGATGCTACTGCTTTTTTAGACCTATTACTCAATCAAATAGGTGCAATACGCTAATCTATATCAAAGATTGACGCATCCAATTCTGGATTGATCACTATTTCTTCAACCGTAACGTCCATTTTTATTTGAGCATTAATGGGTTGCTTGATCAATCTAGGAAATTTAATTCCTCCATCTATCTCTTGATACTCAATCACATCAGTATTAAGGCTTATAGTTCCGTTTGGGGTTTCCTGAAATGCGGTCTCTCTTACAAATAAACCGCTCTCTTTATCATAATAGCGAATTGCTTTTGTGCCGGAAGGCATTTCAACCTCAACACCGTACGCTTCTTTACCATTGATCTCTTCAATGGATGACAGTTTCACCTTCACATTATTCTCGAGCATTGCAGCCTCAGCAAAGAGTGCATTAGAAATAGCCATATCTTTTGCCTGATCACCTTCTATAGTTTGATTTCCCTGCATACCAGACATTGCACCTTTCTCTCCATCAAAAGTGATTTTCTGCATAACATTTCCACCCACAGAAACTTCTGTATAAGATAAGTTTGGAGACAATTTTGACACCTCCATTTGCATTGATTGTCCCATTACTGAGGCAGACATTTTCATTTTTACTGAATTGATAGCACTCAACTTTTCTTTACCTCCGATAGCCTCAATATGATCATTTAAAACCTTCTCAGCCGTCAACCCATCAGGCAGCTTAGCCAATGAAGGATCCACCTCATTACCATAGGTATCATAGTATTTTAGCTCACCGAACTGCTTTAAGCTTTCAGCTACTTCACTTGCCTTACCTACGATATTGATATAGGCATTGTCAGGCTTCAAGTATTTATTAGCAGTAGCTTTTACATCTTCAATCGTAACTGCCTGCACTTTCTGCAGGTACGTGTTATAGTAGTCTTCAGGCAGATCATAAATTGCTATATTCAATGCGAAATTTGCTACGGTCTGAGGTCTTTCCAATGACTGAGAGAAACTTCCAGAAATCGAATTCTTCGCCAGCTCAAGCTCCTCCTCAGAGACTTCCCCATTTCGCATTTGCTCCATTTCATAGATCATCTGAACGATGGCACTATCTGTTACTTCGTTTCGTACCTCCGCATTTGCAGAGAAACGAGAAACCAACTCGTCAGATGAAAGCGAAGAACGGCTTCCATAGGTATATCCTTTATCCTCCCTCAAGTTCATATTTAGCTTCCCGGAGAATCCACCACCCAAAATTTGGTTCATCACCCTTACTTTGATGGCATCATCTGATCCAACTGGCAGCACTACCGGATATGTGATATTAACAACTGACTGAACCGATGCGGAACGATTTACAAGGTTCACTTTAGTTTTTTCAGGTGATTCTGGTGTTTCATATGTTGGCGCAGGAACTTCTCCTTCTTCCCAGCTTCCAAAATACGTTTTCACCATCTTCTTCATTTGCTTAGGATCAACATCCCCTACAATCGCCAGGTAAGAAATATTCGGCTTGAAGTAAGTTTCATGGTAATTCTTTAAATCAGCAACAGTGATATTATTTGTAGTCTCCTCAGTTTGGATCTCGCCATAAGGATGATCTTTCCCGTATACGATTGCCTGATTTAAATTGCCAGCTATGGCGTTTGGATCATCTTTAGCTGAAGCCAGCCCTGAAAGCGTTTGCTTTCTGATTTTCTCCAGCTCCTCTTCCGGAAAAGTTGGGTTGAAAGCTACATCCGTCATCAACTCAAGGATTTTTTCCTGGTACTTTGACAATCCTGATGCAAAAACATTAGTCGATCCGGCAAAAACAGAAGCACCAATGAAATCAATTTCCTCATCCAACTGCTCTTTAGTTCTAGTTTCCGTTCCGCGCATCATCATCTGACCTACCATACTTAGGTAGCCAACCTTTTCTTCTTCCAAAAGTGGCTCGCGATCAACTAAAAGATTGAAGCTTACTCTGGGAAGTTTATGGTTTTCAATGATGAAGACTTTCAGGCCGTTTTTCAATTCAAAAGTCTCATAGTCACCAATATTGATTGGCCTTGGGGTGGCCGGTTCAGGCAATTTGCTCCGATCCACCTGTGCAAAAGCACCTACCATTCCGATGGCCAGAACGAGGGTTAGTATATTTCTTAAGTTCATAATTTCTTTGCTTTTATAGGTTTATTGATCGTCTAGTTTTTCATCCTCAGGCTTTTGTTGTGCCGATTTCGGAAGGTAATACAAGGTCACTCGATTATCAGGAGTAAGATATTTTTTAGCCACACGCTTAATATCCTCCTTGGTCACCGCCATGTATCGATCGATCTCACTATTGATCAGATTTGCATCTCCGTAGTAGACGTGATAGTCTGCCAGGCTCTCAGCAATTCCTCTAACCGTACTGTTGGAGCTCACAAAATCATTCTCAATTTGATTTTGTAATTTTTTAAATTCCCTGTCACTGATTTCCTCTGTTTTTACACGTTCAATTTCAGCAAGCATTGCTTCCTCCAGCTCCTCGGGAGTATTTCCAACATTTACCAATCCAAGAGATACGAAAAGGCCGCCATCCTCTAATGCAAATGGGAACGATCCTACAAAAGCAGCAATTTCTTTGTTATCCACAATTTCTTTCTGAAATCTTGAGCTTTGACCTCCTGAAAGCAATGTGGTGAGCATCTGCATAGCATAATAGTCGTCTGACCCTTGCTCTGCCATTCTGTAAGCCTGGAATACGCCAGGAAGCTGAACATTGTCAAATACTTCCTCTCTTACTTCCCCTCCTAAGTCCGGAGCTTCGATTTCTGGTCGTGGAATTTCTTTGGTGCCTCGTGGAATTTCACTAAAATACTTCTCTACAAGTTTCTTTGTTTCTTCAATCTGGATATCCCCTGCGATTGCAAGAGTCGCATTATTTGGTACATAGAACGTCTCGAAGAAATCTTTAAAGTCTTCCTCAGTTGCATTGTCTATATCTTCAAATGAACCGATCGGCGTCCATGAATATGGAGTGCCCTCATATGCTTTTCCAAAGATTTTCGCCTGGAATGACATGTATGGTTGGTTGTCGATTCTTGTTCTTTTTTCCTCTTTCACCACTTCTTTCTGAGTAGCTACCCCTGTGCTGTCAATCTTAGCATGAAGCATTCGCTCAGACTCCATATACAGCCCTAACTCAAGCTGGTGTGATGGAAGCGTCTCGTAATAAAAGGTTCTGTCAAAAGAGGTGTTTGCATTCAACTGACCACCGGCGTTTTGAATGATTTTAAAAAACTCTCCTCTTGGAATATTGGGAGACCCCTCAAACATGAGGTGCTCAAAGAAATGAGCAAATCCAGTTCTGCCATCCGGCTCGTTTTTAGAGCCTACATGATAAAGAACTGACACATTAACAATAGGAGTAGAGTTGTCCTGGTGAAGGATCACATGTAATCCATTTTCCAGATCGTACTCCACAAAATCAATTCGCCGCTCCTGAGCAGATGCTCCAATCACAGCGAACATTAGGAATAGGATTAGGGTGTTTCGCATATTTATTTAGGTTTAAAAAACAATATTAAGTATATAAAACATTACCTGCCAATCTTCTTCAATACATCCACCACATGATTCTTACTCAGCCTCGGTCCAAATTTGCTAACGACTGCAGAACTTGCAGCGCTGGCTAGTTTTCCAGCCTCTGCATGAGACTGCCCATTCGTAATGCCATAAAGAAACGCACCTGCAAACATGTCTCCTGCACCTGTAGCGTCCACTGCCTTTGTCGGGAACGGTTCTATTTCATGGTAAGCTGCACCATCAAAAACCACTGCTCCATCTTTTCCTTTAGTAATGACAAATTCTTTAGCCACTTTCTGAATTGCCTCTTTGGATGATTCCATCCCTTCAACTCCAGCAAAAAGCTCGGCCTCATGAATATTGCAGAAAAGCAGATCAACACCATCACCTACCACCTCTTTCATCTGATCGTTGAAGTATTTGACCATTGAGGGATCTGAAAAGGTAAGACCAACTTTCACATCATTTTCCTGTGCGATTCTCTTAGCTTCTTTCATAGCCTCCAGTCCGGTTGGTGAGGACACCAGAAACCCTTCCATGAAGAGATACTTAGCATGCTTTATTGCTTCCGCGCTTAGCTCATTCTTAGAAAAGTCCGTGGTGATACCCAGGCATGTATTCATCGTACGCTCAGCATCAGGCGTGATCATCACAAGACATTTCCCTGTAGTCCCTTCGTACAGGTTGTTTGGATCCAGGTTGGAATCAATCCCTGCCTTTATCAGGTCATTTGCATATAGCTCTCCATCGGAATCATTGGCAACCTTGCAGGTGTAGTACCCTTTGCCACCAAATTCAGCAAGACCAAAAATGGTGTTAGCGGCGGATCCGCCTCCCTGTTTCTTTTTGATTTTTCCTTGCACTCCATCTAGCAACACGCCCTGTCGCTCCTCATCCACTAATGTCATCAACCCTTTTTCTACACCATTTTCCTTGAAAAATTGATCTTCAACTTCAATTTCATAATCTACCAGCGCATTACCTATGGCGCATACATCGTACTTTTTGTTCATTTTTTCTTGGTTATTATCAGTGCCCGATCCGGATAGTCTGTAATGATTCCATCAACCTGCCAGGCTAACACTTTGTTTATATCAAAGAAATCATTCACGGTCCAGGGAATAACTTTCATTCCCGCGTGATGGATTTCTCTGACTTTTTCCTGCGAAAGTAATCGATAATAGGGGGAATAGACTTCCGGCTGAAACCCAAGTGAATCGATATTCGACTTCCAATCAAGTTCATTTTCTATTAGCAATACCAGCTCAACCTCCGGATATGTGCGATTGAAGTATTGCAATGTTCGAAAGTCAAAAGACTGAATCGTAACCCTATCGAGCAGGTTTTTTTCTTTCAACAAATCATAAACCAAATCTGAGAACGCTTGAGGTAACGGGTGGAAAACAGTGTCTGTCTCTTTCGTGGTTTTCAATTCGATGTTGTAGCGAAGTGGTTTTAAACCCTTGTTTTCCGTAAAGGATTCAACGCTATCAATCACATCAGAAAGAAGGGGTTTAAAAGTAGATATGCGCTTTTGCTCAGGAAACCGAGGGTTCCTCGTCGACCCACAATCAAATCGTTTTATCTCTTTATACGTCAGTTGATACATGTTGATAATTGAATCCATTGGAATCACCATTCCCTCACTGTCCAAACAAAAGTCTGATGAGAAATATGGCTCATGGCTCACCACGAGCTGATTGTCTTTGGAAACAACAAGATCCAACTCGAGCGTACTCACACCCATATTAGCTGCCAGAATAAATGCTGGAATACTATTTTCTGGAGCCAACCCTCTTGCTCCCCTGTGCCCCTGAATATCAATAGCATTTGATGATTGATCCTTAGGCGTACAACAGGCCAGGATCAGCCCAATGAGAACAAAATTTTTCATGCTAAAAACCTGATACGTGTGAAAATATAGTCTAGCGATTCTTCATTTATTACCAAGCGATAGAAATCCGAATCTCCAAGCTGTTCAGATTTATATCCACTGCTTTTTAAGTACTTCTTACTGGTCTTTTTATCAAACCAATGCACAAGACGTATTTTTCCGTCTTCTATTTCCAGGCATGTCACTCCTCTTTTGCCCACTACACAGCCGGAATTGAACAGACAGGGTATATGGAAAAGGGTATTATAGACATAGCTCTGAAAGCTATGGTCCTTATTCTCTTTATAATATTTCTTGAGTTCCTTTTTATGAGATTTGATTTCCTTCTTGATTTCATCATGCGTCTCACTATCTGCTTTAGCATAATCTCTGCACAGTTGCTCAATTTTATATTTTAATCGATCCACCTTGTGCAGGGACTCAAATAATGGCCGATGTGTATGACCAATAAGGGATACAACTTTATTGAAGGAGGAAAAGCCATAAACACGCTTCTCGATCTTGTATTGCTTCTTGCTACTGTGCGAAACAGAGTAGCTCTTGATACCTAGAGGATTGGCAAAGTACTTTAAAGTAAACCCAATGAGTTCGTTATGCTCCTGATATTTCTTGCTGGCCTGATGACCATGAAATACGAATAGATTGTGCTCACCAAACACCAGTCGAAGTGACTCGTGGAGCTTATAATCGAATGGCAAATCTTTCATCAATTGTAGTTCAAGATCATGATTGCCAATTGTCTTGAAGAGTGATCCTTTTGCATTGAACGCATCAAAAAGATCATAAACTTTCTTCCACTTTTGAATGATTTTCTTCAATTGAAACCGCTGTAATTCCTCAACATCACCATTTAGAATGAGTGCATGATCTTTCTCCAGGTAGTATTGCTTCAATGCTGTTGAAATAAGGCTGGCGTTTCGCTTAAAGTCATCAGTGGAGCCTCCATCTCCCATATGAAGATCAGAAAAGATCACCCACCTTTTTTTAGAATTGATATCCAGAACTGGGCTGTCTTTATAAAGTTTGTCCAGCTTTCTGTAAAGTGATTTTGTGCTTATCTGATTCTTCCTGGTCATTGATCGATTTCTAATGAAATCAAACTGCCAATTTAGAAATTCTACCCTCAAAAGTGAGAGCTAATCGTTTACTAAATCTAAAAAGATAACATTTAGATAAACTGGCTATTTATTCATCCAAACCTGAAAGGATTTTTTCATAAACTAATTATTTTCGTGCATCACACGTACCTAACTAATATGCCCGGATTACAAAAGATTACTCACAAAGGAAAAGAGATTGTTTACGTTGATTATCGGGGACAGTCTGAAGAGGAAATGCTTAAAACCGCGTCTGATTTAAGGGATTTTCTACTCTCAGATCCAGGTGAGCACCTTAGACTCGTAAACATCACTGACACTCCTGCAACGCGAAAATTCACTGCTTTCATTCGCGAAATGGGAAAGGAAACCAAACATATACCAGTGAAAGGAGCAGTGGTAGGAATTACTGGCGCTAAGAAAGTCCTCCTATCTGGGTATAACCGATTATTGGGTGGAGCTATGCGTCCGTTTGATGATGAGGAAAAGGCGAAGAACTATTTGGTAAGCTAAAAGAAAACCCGATGATTGCTCACCGGGCTCCTTCAAATAATTAATGCTTAAGCCTATCTCACTAATTTAAATTCAATAACCTCTTTCGATATATTGTAAAAAGCATCATAAGCTCTTACTTCGATCTTAATTTTCTTCTCTTCAATTGCTGAAAGTGGTTCAGTCAAATCAATTGTATGCAAGTCACTGCTTTCAACTTTTGGTCCGTCATTGATTTTGTATGTCACTTTTTGCACCTCAACCTTTTTGTCTGCCACTTCTATTAAAAGTTGAACATTCTGAGAAAAAACTGGAGTCCCGTTCTCAAACGAAACTGGAGCTACATTAAAAGATGAATTTATTTCAGGTCCTTTCTTATCCACATAAATCATATCCCAACGGACTTGCTCCTGATTACCCTGCTTGTCTATGCTGTAGTAGAGCATTTTATATTCTCCATCTGCCAAATCATGCGGCATCATTTGACGACCATCAGATTTCATAAATGGAAGATCTGCAACCTTGAAGTAAGTGGTTTCTAAACCTGATTCCTCCTCAATTATTTTGAATTTGATCCGTGTAGCTGGTCCAAAAATAAAATCGCCTGTGTGCGTTCGAAGCAAATCTGTTCTTGGAGGATTTAAATCATTTTTTAGTGTAGATGCAGACAGTGAAGCCGCTGCACTACTTTCAAAAGCTAGCTGAGCTGGTGAGCCAAAGCTGGTAAATAAGAGAATGAGGACAATTAGAATTTTTGGTGAGTTTTCCATACCCGATATTTTAACTGATTGTAATTCGGGCAAAGATGATCAACGAACAAACGAGTGTTTATTGGTATAAAATAGGTATTTGAATTAGGTGATATGATTAGATAATATTTAGCAATTTGCTAATCATAGAAACCATAAAACATTGGTTTTTAGAGACATAACATTGGCCGGCGAAATTAACAGCCGGAATATGTGATGATTTGCTTCCTGACATTAGCTAATAACAAAAAACCCTGACACATTCCTGAGTCAGGGTTTTTATTAAATATGAAGAGGAATTCTAATTTTTAATCTTCGATTTTAAAAGCAATTACTTCTACCGTCTCATTGCTAACTAAATCTGTTGTAGTTATCTGCACATCATACGATTGTCCTCTCTTAAACGCTCGTTTTTCACTGATGTCTATCGTCTTCGGGCTGCTGTAGTGCACCTCTTTCTGATCATTGATTTGATATGATATGGTATTAGTGCCTGACTGATCGTCCGTTGCTCCCAGGAACAAGCGAGTACCCGATGGATAAACAGGAACGCCATTTTCTACCCCAATTGCTCTGTTGCTGAAATTGTAAACAATCTCAGGCCCCTTTACATCAAGATAAAGGTCGATACTTTTTGAGTATTCTACATTTTCCACTCTGTCTACTGACCGGTACATCATTCCATAGTAGCCCTCATTGGTTAGAGCAAATGGGTTTTCGTACCTGGAAAAGTCATTCCCTATACCTGCGTATTCTGTATAATTAAGTCCTGAGTTTTCATCAGATCCCACCAGCTTCAATTTTGTGTTTTCATTCACATAAAAACGATTGGCCACCTCAAAATAATCACCTAGAAACTCGATTTGAGTTGATGGCCTCAAAGTGTCTACAAAAATCTTTTGTTTTTGGGTTTGCTCTACGTTGGCAACTTTATCTTCAGCACTAAAGCTAACCTCAGTATACCCATGATATCTTGGCAATGAAAAAGCATTTTCATACTTAACATTTGAAACGTCTCTTGATGAATAATTTATCGTCTTAACACCAGCTTTGTTGTCTTCAGAAGAAAGGCTGATCTTGGAGCTTCCTGAAACGTAGAGAAGTTCGCCATTATTGTATGAAGAGGTGGCTTCAAGAGAAGTAACAGGAGCTATTTTATCCAGGTAGACATCCATCTCTTTAAGCTCTTCACCATTATTTACATTGTCGACGCTGTAAAAGGTCATTTTGTAATCTCCGTCCTGGAGAGATGCTGGTAGTAGCTGCTTGTTTTGGGTTTTTATATATGACTGATCTCCTAGTTTGAAGTAGGTAGCCTTTACACCCGAATGTTCTTCAGTCACATTAAACTGCACTTCTGATTTAGGACCAAATACATAATTATCATTTTTGGTTTTTATCAGCTGTGTTTTAGGAGCAACATTGTCATAAGTAAAATTGCTTGACTTTGGATCTGAATAGTTGTTGACATTATCTACAGAATAATAGACAAGTGAATAATCACCGGCAGTCCGATCTGAAAAATCAACGTCACCAAGCTCCCAATCATTATTGTTTAAGCTCCAATAGCTATTTTTCACACCTGATTGTTCATCCCAATCTTTAAGTGATATATTCAAATCCTCACCGTAAAAAACCTTTCCAGCATTTCTGTATGTATTTTGTGCGCTGAAATCTGCTTTTACCATAGGAGGCTTGCTATCAGCATACAGCTCCATCTCAACCTCTCGGAGTGGATAGACATATTCTTTTGACTCAGGGTCTACAGCCCATTTTGTTCTGATTAGATTTGGGCCTTCAGTATCTAAATATATCGGTGTTGCATCCTCAGGATGCTTTTGACTCTTAAGATCATAGGTTTTACCATTGGGTGTAGTGGAAAACTTCAAATAAATTGGCAAATTTTTGTTGACAAATACCTTACTGGTTTCGTCAATAAAAACCGTTTCAGCATCTCTCAAAA
Organism: Ekhidna sp. ABH4_415; assembly: GCF_056161305.1. Taxonomy (NCBI): domain Bacteria; kingdom Pseudomonadati; phylum Bacteroidota; class Cytophagia; order Cytophagales; family Reichenbachiellaceae; genus Ekhidna; species Ekhidna sp. ABH4_415. Next base: position 303,937 of record NZ_JBSWYW010000001.1, on the reverse strand, counting down.
TTTGTGGAGGTGTATCGTTTTTCTTTTTTACCATCTTTTCATTTGATGGCTTGATTTGGCTATCAGCCATCGCAAGTTGGGCGTGAATACTCCCTGTTAAGAAACAGGTTAAAACAGTCAGGAAAATTAATCGGGTGGACTTCATGTGTATTTAAATTTGGTACTTGTAATTATTTACCAAAGATTATATAATATATCACACGCTATAATTAGTAGAAACGACTAATGTTTTTAAGCACAATACTTAATTAGATGTAAGTAAGAATTTTAAAAAAGGGCCACCAGAACTGCTGACTGCACTTTCTATCAACGCATAAGGATAGAACTTAAATTAACCAGATTGTAAAAGTCATATTCAAAGAAGCCAAAATGACCAAACCTCCACACGCCAACCATGCTGCACAGTCCCTCGTGAATTCCCCTGTGCTCTATTTCGAACCTCGGGTTCTCATCCCTCAAATAAAATGCACAAAAAAACCTCAATCAAAAAGATTGAGGTTTGTATGATGTGGGCTCTGAGGGATTACTCATACCCGCAAACCACGCCACACCACCCCTCGTGAATTCCGCTGTGCTCCATTTCGAACCTCGGGTTCTCATCCCTCAAATAAAATGCATAAAAAAACCTCAATCAAAAAGATTGAGGTTTGTATGATGTGGGCTCTGAGGGATTCGAACCCCCGACCCTCTGGGTGTAAACCAGATGCTCTGAACCAACTGAGCTAAGAGCCCCTCCTTAAAAGGACTGCAAATTTAGTACGCTTTATTTTTCGTGCAAGGTCTGAGTGAAAAATAATTTTAATCCAGCGCCTTTGACAGAAATTGATTGAATGGATGTAGCACCTTGAAGTCACTGGCTACTTTATCTGCAAAGTCTTTTGAAGTTACTTCTTTGTCTGTGGCCTTTCGCATAAATACATAATGCTTAAGCTGTAACAGGTCAATATGCTCATGATCCTTTGGGTAGCCTTTGGGGGCTGTTTTCAAACTATCTGCAGTATGCGGTTCAGGGTAAACGTTTTTGAACAACTTACTTTCGATGATCGATTTTAACTCCTTGCCATTATAATCGATCTCCTGCCTTACTTTTTGTAAAGTCTCAGAAGGCGGCTGGTAAATACCTCCACCCAAGAAATTATTACCTGGCTGAATATGAATGTAATATCCAGGGTTCCCGGATTTCTTTCCGCCCTCAACCAGGAAGGCTCCAAAGTTGGTCTTATACGGGTCCTTGTTTTTGCTAAATCGGATATCGCGATTGATTCGAAACAAGCATTTTTTTGGTTCAAGAGTACTGATCCCAGGATCAAAAGCTGACGTTTTATCTATCACCTCACTGACCAGTTCAATTACATTCTCCTTAGCCTTCAGGTATCGTTTCTTGTTAGCATCCATCCACTCTTTGTGATTGTTGCTTGCCAGATCTTTCAGAAAGTCGAGGGTGAATTGTAAGTCCATTATCCAATGCTTTTAAGTATTGTTTCTAATTTGACCGAACGGGATGCCTTTAAAAGGACAGTTGAGTTTTTAAAATCCAAACTTTTTAAGTGCTGCTCCAAATCTTCCTTCGTTTTAAAATGAAATTGTGGATCTGCAACCCAGCCAAATTTCTGACCCACTGTCAATACATGATCTACTCCTACCTTCTTCGCATAGGTAAGCACTTCCATGTGTTGTGAGTTGGAATTTTCAAGTTCATTCATATCTCCCAAAACAGCGATTTTATTACCTTTTTGTTCAACCAAGTTTTCGAGTGCTACCTTCATCGAATCCGGATTAGCATTATACGCATCTAGTATAATAGTAGTCGTTCCTTTTTTGATGATTTGCGAGCGTGCATTATCAGGCTCATAAGCTGCGATTGCATTTAGAATGTCTTCATCAGGCACCTCAAAAAATCGCCCAACGGCCACTGCTGCTGCCATATTGTTAAAATTGTAGCGACCTACCACTTTTGTTTCCATCTCTTTCGCTTCGAGTTGAACCCTGATGAACGGCGATGAGGATATCAGCTTAAAATCCTTTTGAGGAAACTCAACTGGCTCTTCAAATCGCTTAGCCATATTTGAAAGCACAGAATCATTCTTATTGATGAAAGGCGTGCCTGCATGCTTTCTGATAAAGTCAAACAACTCACTTTTCCCTCGAATGACCCCCTCTATCCCACCAAAGGTTTCTGTGTGAGCACGTCCAATATTCGTAATTATTGCATGCGTGGGCCTTGCTATCTCACAGTAGCTGGCTATCTCTCCGATATGATTCGCGCCCATCTCAATGATCGCTATCTCTACCTGCGGATGAATGTGCAGTAATGTCAATGGCACGCCAATATGATTGTTGTAATTACCCTTTGTGGCATGCACAATGTATTTCTCTGAAAGCACACGGGTGATTAATTCTTTGGTGGTGGTTTTTCCATTTGATCCGGTAATTCCTAAAACAGGCCTTTTAAACCTGGCCCGGTGAAATTTCGCCAGGTCCTGCAATGCCTTAAGTCCATCCTCTGCTAAAATGATGCGATCATCGGTGACGTACTGTTCATCATCAACAACAGCATAAGAAGCACCTTTTTCTAGTGCCTCTTCCGCAAATTTGTTTGCGTTGAAGTTTGGTCCGCTGATCGCAAAAAAGAGATTATCCTTTTCTATTGTCCGGGTATCAATCGACACCCCATCGCTTAAAAGAAACCTCGAATAAAGAAATTCAATAAAATCACCCATTGCAGCAAAAATATCCCGAACGGATTGAACAGACCTGTATATTTACCTTATGAATTTGAGAGGCATGAGAATGTTGGCGTTTGCCGGAATTTTGCTTGCGCTTTTTTTAAGCGTATGGTACCTGGTAAAAACCTACAATGAAGGGAATCCGAGATGGATTTACCTGATTCTGACTTTCGGGATTGCTGTGCTTTTATCTCAAAATCTAAGAGGGGGCGGACGCAGAAAAGATTGATTAATCTTCGCTGAACAAAGTTCTGGTAGCAATACTCCTTCCAAGGGTAACTTCATCAGCAAACTCCAATTCACTTCCTACCGGAATTCCACGTGCAATCGTCGTGACCTTAATGCCAAACTCTTTGAGCAACTTGGTAATATAATAGGAGGTAGTATCGCCTTCCATGGTAGCACTTAGGGCAAGTATTACTTCATTGACCTGGTCGTCATTCTTGATTCTATTGATCAGTGAATCAATATTTACATTCTCCGGGCCAATTCCATCCATTGGGGAAATTCTACCTCCAAGCACATGAAAAAGTCCGTTGTATTGCCCCGTATTTCTGATTGCCAGCACGTCAGGGGTGTCTTCCACAACACAAATTACCGACGTATCTCTGTACGCATTTTGGCATGTGCACTCCTCCGTATCCGCAATGATGTGGCACGTATTGCAGTATTTGATATTCTCCCGGAGTTCTTTCAGAGCACTGGACAGCTCAGCTGTTGCATTCTCAGGCTGTTTCAATAAATGCAAAGCAAGACGGAGAGCCGTTTTCTTTCCAATTCCCGGCAATCGGGAAATCTCCTCAACTGCACGCTCTACCAACTGAGATGGATATTCCATGTATTATACGATAGAGGCCTTTATGCCAGCGTCAGTGATTCCTTCTCTCATGGGCTTTAATTCCTCATACGTTCCCTTTTTCACCGAGCATTTACCCTTGTAATGAATAAGGAACGTGCACTGCTCCGCCTGATGGATATCGTGTTTGCAGACCTTCACAAGTGTGTTGATCACATGATCAAACGTGTTAAAATCATCATTATAAACCATGAGATCACGTAAACTCTCGCTACCAATATCTTCACCGGTCTTTACCTCTTCCTCAATCGCTATATCAAAATCAGTACTCATATCTCTTGATTTGAACACAAAATTAATAATTGCATCACAACCGAACTTGATGTGTAATTTGCAACCGCATTTAATACTACTAACACCATGAATCCAATTTTCGTTGGCTCCATCGTGCTGGGATATTTCATTTTGCTTATAGGAATCTCCTGGCTCACCTCAAAAAACGGAAAACCTACCGATTTCTATACAGCAAGCAGGGAGTCCAAATGGTACCTCGTGGCTTTCGGGATGATCGGGGCTTCACTTTCGGGAGTGACATTCATCTCCGTGCCCGGCGAAGTTGCCAATTCAAATTTCTACTACTTCCAGGTAGTGCTTGGGTATCTGGTTGGTTATTTCGTGATCGCCAAGGTTTTGCTTCCTCTTTACTATCGCCTTAATCTTGTCTCCATTTATACATACCTGGAGCAACGATTTGGCTTTTGGTCTTATAAATCTGGGGCCTTTTTCTTTTTGATAAGTCGAATCATCGGTGCGAGTTTTCGGCTATTTCTTGTAGCAGGAGTTTTACAAATTGCTTTCTTCGATGCATATGATTTACCATTTTGGATCTCTGTTCTTACAACCATCCTGCTGATCTGGTTATACACGTTCAAAGGTGGTATCAAAACAATCGTGTGGACCGACACCTTACAAACCACCTTTATGTTAGTGGCGGTAGTTGTGAGTATTCTATTCATTAAAAACGAGCTATCATGGACCTGGACTGAGCTTACTTCCAGCCTTTTTCAGGATAACCGATCCACTATTTTCAACTGGGATTGGCAAAGTGGCAGAAATTTCTTCAAACAATTCTTCAGCGGCGCGTTTATTGCCATTGTGATGACCGGTTTGGATCAGGACATGATGCAGAAAAACCTGACCTGCCGAAATATTGGTGAAGCTCAAAAAAATGTTTTTTGGTTTTGTGTAATACTTGTAATCGTCAATTTCTTATTTCTGAGCCTGGGTGTATTGCTTTATCAATACGCTGAGATTGGTGGCATTGCCATGCCGGAAAGGTCAGATAACCTTTTCCCAATGCTGGCAGTAAACGAGTTTTCTACAATCGGAACGGTGACCTTCCTTCTCGGAATCACCGCTGCTGCCTACTCCAGTGCTGACTCTGCACTTACGGCACTAACAACTTCTTTTTGTGTCGACTTCCTGGGATTCAAAAAAGAAAACTATGACGCCAGGAAAACGCTCAGAAAAGTCGTTCATCTGGGCTTTTCGTTTATCCTTTTCGTTGTTATACTCATCTTCCAGGCCATCAATGATGAGAGTGTGATCAATTCCATTTTCATTGCTGCAGGCTATACCTACGGACCGCTACTAGGGCTTTTTACCTTCGGGATATTTACTAAATGGGATGTGAAAGATCGTTTCGTTCCATTAGTTTGTATTGCCTCCCCGATATTGAGTTACATCATAAATATCAATTCTGAAGCACTGCTCGGTGGCTATAAATTTGGATTTGAGATTTTGATTTTGAATGGACTGATTATGTTCTTTGGACTGATGCTGATAAGAAAGTCAAAGCCCTAACTCCGTCATGGGATCCCAGAAGTGTTTTTCAAAATCGATGATCTGATCATTTTTCACTTTTATTCCCTCAGCCTCCAGCAGCTCTTTCATTCGGGTTGGCGATTGAAAATGATTTTTCCCGGTAAGCAGTCCTATGCGATTCACCACCCGGTGCGCCGGCACATCATGTTTAGCTACCGCTCCGTTCATTGCCCAGCCCACTACTCGCGCTGAACGAGCCACCCCTAAATATTTGGCTATGGCCCCATAACTGGTCACACGGCCTTTGGGAATAAGCCTGGCAACTTCATAGACATCCTGAAAGAAACCCTCCTTGTCCATGATTAGTCCAGCTTTGTCACCTCACAATCTTCGAGGATATAGAAAAGATGAAGGGGATTATCATCATTTAGTCGAAGCTTGCCTGTGACCCGTACACGCTCGTCAGTATATCTAAACTCATGATCGGAATAGACCTCCACAACGGTCTCCGGACCTGCTGCACCGCAGAAAAAGCAACTTTGATATGGAAAACGGGAAAGCACAAAATAGTCTTGATCGGCTTCCTGCTGAAGGGGTATAATAAACCCTTCAAGGGTCAGCTCTTTCCCTTCCCGTAATTTTAGTTGCTCAGAAAATTTAGGTTGCTCAACTTCGGCACCCATAAAGTCATCGTACCCCATTACGATCTCTACTGAGGAAAGTAATTCCCAGCCGGAAAGCTGTGGGGCAAACAAAAGACTTAAAAATATTGTCAACATAGTGTGTAACATTATTCGAACCAAAGCTATCTAAAAAACGTGTTAGTGTCTTGCTAAGGCATCTCCATTATTTTTTACTTTAGCCGAACATAAGAAAAGTATGAGCAGTATTATTTCCACTTCTGAGATTTCGAAAAAATATGTAATGGGCAGTGAGATCATCATGGCCCTGAAATCGATCACCATAAACATTGACCGGGGAGAATATGTTTCCTTCATGGGACCTTCTGGTTCCGGAAAATCTACGCTCATGAATATCATTGGCTGCCTGGACACACCAACCGACGGCACCTATGTGTTGAATGATAATGATGTGAGCGACCTGACTGAAAATGAGCTTGCGGAGATTAGAAATAAAGAAATCGGTTTCGTATTTCAGACATTTAACCTTTTACCCCGTGCGTCGGCATTAGAAAATGTTGCGCTCCCTTTAGTTTACGCTGGATACAATACAGCTGACAGGGAAGAAAAAGCATTGGCAGCTTTAGCGGGTGTTGGCCTGGAAGACAGGGCGTATCACAAGCCAAACGAACTATCAGGAGGTCAAAGACAGAGGGTGGCGATTGCACGAGCTTTGGTAAATGATCCTTCGATTATTCTTGCCGATGAGCCTACGGGTAATCTCGATTCTAAAACTTCTTATGACATCATGGACCTTTTCCAGGATCTTCATGACAAGGGGAACACCATTATCATGGTAACTCACGAAGAAGACATTGCTGAATATTCGCACAGAATTGTTCGTCTGAGAGATGGTTTGATCGAATCAGATGAAGTGAACAAAAATATACGAACTTCAAGAGTGCCAGCATGAGTGCCAAACTCTACACAAAAACCGGTGACAAAGGACAAACTTCACTACTAGGAGGGAAAAAAGTTTCCAAAGCGGATCTTCGCATCGATGCGTACGGAAATGTAGATGAACTCAATGCCTTCATTGGTCATCTTAAGGATCATGAGGCAGTAGAGAATCGTCTTAAACAGCAGCTTTACTGGATTCAGGAACACCTTTTTTCTATTGGTAGTATTTTGGCCACAGAATCCGATTTCAAGGGCTTTGAACTACCAAAAGTAACCCAAACAGAAGTTCAGCAATTGGAAGTCTGGATCGATAAATTTGATGGTGAGGTACCGCCCCTAAAAAACTTCATTTTACCAGGAGGGCACTCGACTGTGTCCCTGGCGCACATCTGCCGTACCGTATGTCGCAGAACCGAAAGGAGTATCATTTCGTTAGCTAACCATGAACCGGTAGATGAGTCAATATTGCAGTTCATGAATAGATTGTCTGATTATTTGTTCATCTTTGCGCGCGCAATCGGCCATATTTTGGGTGTGAAGGAAGTACCCTGGGCACCCGGGACTGATTGAAATAAACCTCATTTCAACCCAAATTATAAATAAATGACTGAGACGTTGGACATCCAAATCACAGAAACAAGCCAATCAAAATTATCCGAAATCGATTTCGACAACCTTGCTTTCGGGAAGACCTTTTCTGACCACATGTTTGTGGCAGATTATAAAAATGGTGAGTGGACAGATTTAAGGATTACTCCGTATCAGAATCTTTCAATTAGTCCGGCGAATGCGACCCTACATTACGCACAAAGTATTTTCGAAGGGCTTAAAGCTCACAAAAGTGAAAATGGCGATATATTGATTTTCCGACCGGAAGCCAATGCTCAGCGTATGATAAAAAGTGCAGAGCGTATGTGCATGCCGCCTGTACCTGAAGAGCTTTTCTTGGAATCCATTGAGGCGTTAGTTTCATTGGATAAAAACTGGGTGCCAAGCAAACCTGGCACTTCACTTTACATCAGACCGTTTCAATTCGCCGATGATCCATTCATAGGAGTTCGCCCTTCAGAGACTTACAAATTTATCGTGTTGACTGGTCCTGTAGGAGGGTACTACTCCGAGCCTGTGAAAGTGAAAATCGAAAAACATTTTACCCGAGCATCTAAAGGAGGTGTAGGAGCAGCAAAAACTGCAGGCAACTACGCTGCATCGCTTTATCCGGCAAAACAAGCACAAGCCCATGGCTATCATCAGCTGGTTTGGACCGATGGAAAAAATCACGAATTCATCGAGGAGTCAGGAACCATGAACATCATGTTCGTAATCAACGACACTCTGATCACTCCTCCTACTTCCGATTCCATCCTGCCGGGCATCACGCGTGAAAGCGCACTGATTCTGGTCAGAGACTGGGGACTGAAAGTGGAAGAGCGACCAATTACCGTAACCGAAGTGATTGAAGCGATCGAAAAAGGAACACTGACTGAGGCATTCGGAATTGGTACAGCAGCAACCGTTTCTCACATTGCTGTGATTGGCTATGAAGGCACAGACTATGAGCTTCCTGCGATCGAATCCCGTACCATCTCCAATCGTATTCTTGATGCCCTGACCGGCATCAAAATGGGTACTGAAGAAGATAAATACGGGTGGATTAAGAAGATTGGGTGATTGATTTCTCACACAAAATTCCCCTCCTTGGAGGGGTTAGGGGTGGGTATCAATGAGTTTCACCTATAATGACCCAAAAACAATGATTTTTAGAAAGCCACCGCAGCGGCGGACCGCCTCTTCTCCTCTGGGGAGGAGACTTTAAGCTATTGTTTTTGGTCATTTCATTATTATTCATTGAATCCTAAAAGACTACCATTATCTTCGCCACTGCAATTTTTAGCATGTTATGACAACAGACGAATTGAAAGATTTAAAGGCTCGTGTTAATGCCTTGAGGGGGTATCTTTGACTATGATGGTCGTAAGAAAAACCTCGAGGAATTAGAACTAGTTACCGCCCAGCCCGACTTCTGGAACAACCCTGATGAAGCGGAAAAAACCATGAAGAAAATCCAGCTCCTTAAAGGCTGGACTGAAAGCTACGAAGAAGTAGAGACTGCTCTAGGTGATGTAGAGACCCTTTTTGAATTTAATCAGGAAGGTGAAGCCTCAGATGAAGAAGTTGCTGAAGCGTATGAAGCAGCCTCTAAACTCCTGGAAGACCTGGAGCTGAAGAAAATGCTTAGTGAAGAAGAAGATCAGCTTTCTGCGATGCTTCAAATCACTCCAGGGGCCGGAGGTACGGAAAGCAACGACTGGGCCGGCATCCTCATGCGGATGTATATCATGTGGGGAGAAGCTAATGGTTACAAAGTACGTGAGGTAGACTATCAAGCAGGTGATGTGGCTGGTGTGAAATCCGTCACGCTCGAATTCGATGGACCCATGGCTTATGGCTATCTCAAGTCCGAGAACGGCGTGCACAGACTGGTGCGAATTTCACCGTTTGATAGTGGCGGAAGGAGACACACGTCATTTGCCTCTGTATATGTGTACCCGGTAGCTGATGACTCCATCGAAATAGATATTAACCCTGCAGACGTAGAGTTGCATACTTCACGATCCGGTGGTGCAGGGGGGCAGAATGTAAACAAGGTAGAGACGAAAGTACAACTGACACACAAGCCAACGGGCATTGTAGTGGTCTGCCAGGTGGAGCGATCACAGCTGGCAAACAGGGAGCGTGCCATGCAGATGCTGAAGTCGCAGCTCTACCAGATGGAGATTGAAAAGCGAAACAAAGCAAGAGATCAGATCGAAGCAGGAAAAAAAGCCATTGATTTTGGATCGCAAATTCGAAATTATGTGTTGCACCCCTATAAACTCATCAAAGACGCCCGAACCGGCTATGAGCGAACGGATGTGCAAAACGTACTGGATGGGGATTTGAATGATTATATCAAGGCTTATTTACTTCACGAAGAGTAGGTCCTTATTCCCCTCCTTGGAGGGGTTAGGGGTGGGTTTTAGAGGTTGTAAATGAAATTTATTCAACTGACGGGTTTGTAAACCCACTTCTTCCTATCTGAGGAATGTGATCGCTCCCAAGAGGAGATGTAGGTGCCATTTGAATTAAATTTTAGTTCTCCTCGATTCCTTTTTAAAAAATGAGAAGCTGCATAACTAACAAATGAAAAAATACTCACTGAACTTCTGGTTGCTCTCCTTAAGTTCTTTCCTGTTTTTTGGATCGTTCAACATGGTTCTGCCAGAACTCCCAGATTTCATGCGGACATTTGGGGGAGAAGATTACATTGGGCTTCATATCACGTTTTTCACACTGACGGCACTGATCTCAAGGCCTTTTAGTGGTAAGCTCACTGACACCTGGGGCCGGCTCCCGGTGATGATTTTTGGATGTGTGGTTACTGCAGTTGTATCCCTGTTCTATCCGTTCTTTTTAAACATCTACGCCTTCCTGTTTATTCGCTTTTTGCATGGATTCTCTACCGGTTTCAAACCGACAGGAACCGCGGCATATGTCGCTGATATTGTTCCGATAGACCGAAGAGGTGAAGGGATGGGTATCCTAAGCTTTTTTGGAATGACTGGTATGGGTATTGGTAACTATGTGGGTGGTGTAATTGCGATCCACTACGACATCAATGTGCTGTTTTATAGTAGCGCCGGAGTGGCCATCCTCTCCGTGCTGACCATCATGGGGATGAAAGAAACCGTGGAAAACAAGCAACGATTCTCTGGTGGGTTGCTAAAGATCACTCGTAAAGATATTTATGAGCCTACCGTTTTAGTTCCATCCATTGTAATGATGCTGGTAACCTTTTCGTTTGGAACAGCCTTAACTTTAATTCCAGACTTTAGTTTGCATGTCGGTGTATTAAACAAGGGGCTTTATATGTTTTATTTCACAATGACATCACTCGTCTCAAGGGTTGTTGGCGGCAGGCTTTCCGACGAATTTGGACGAAGAAGAATTCTTCAGGCTGCTACTCTAATAATTGCAACAGGGTCAGTATATACAGGTTTCTCAGTAAACTCGTTTCACTTCCTAACAGGTGCATTGATTTTTGGTGCGGGTTACGGTCTCTCGTCCCCGGCATTGTTTGCCTGGGCGGCAGACTTAGCTCCGGACAAATTTCGAGGACGTGGATTCTCCACACTCTTTATGGCCCTAGAGATCGGGATAGGCATGGGGGCGATGCTGGCCGGTCAGATCTACAACGGCAACCCCGCCAACTTCCCGATTGTCTTTGGCGGATGTGGAGGGCTGGCGTTTTTGGCGTTTATTTACCTTTTGTTTAAAGGAAAGTAAAATGCCGCGACTAATTATTTATATCTATATCGCCGTATCTATTGCGAATGTGATCGCTAAAGTGATCCCTTCGGAAGAACTTGATCAGTTTACCAAGCCATTGCTGATGCCACTGCTAATGTTTTATGTGTATCGGTCCAGCATAGGCAAGACAACACTAAGAATCCTGCTGCTCAGCGGTGCATTGCTGTTTTCCTGGCTAGGGGATGTGGTGCTTATGTACCAGGTTGACGAGCGGTTTTTCATGGCAGGAATAGGTCTGTTTCTGATCGCACAGGTCATTTATGTGGTGGTGCTTCTAAAATCCTGCTATCAGCAACCTGCTTTCAACCCTTACCGGATATTTCCTTTCTTACTATACGGATTGGCATTGTGGTACCTGCTATTGCCTGCCGGAGGTTTTACTATTCCCATTGTGATATACGGATCGGTGATCATGACCATGGCAATCATGGCACGATTGCGTGAAGGGAATACTTCGCAGGAAAGTTATCGGTTGGCACTCTACGGTAGTCTCCTTTTTGTACTGTCAGATTCCATCCTTTCGATCAATGCGTTTCATACCAGCATTCCTTATGCGGGGGTGTTTATCATGGCAACCTACTGCGCAGCGCAGCTGCTGTTGGTGAAGGGATTACTGGCGCATATGGATTGATTATTAACCGCAGAGAAACCAAAGGAACAACCACAGAGAGTGCAAAGATCAATCGCAGAGAATTGGAGCATTCTTTTTAACCTGAGAATAAGAAAGTAACCATAGAGAAAACTGAGACATTCATCATTGAAAAATTAGGAGAGTTCCAAAATCCTCCCCCTAACCCCCTCCAGAGGGGGAAATTTAATCGGTGTATTTGAAGCGTACCATACCGAGGGCGACATCTACATCGAAAGTGAGAAGGTTATCCGCTTTTGCGTTGTAGCTCATATTTACGAATACATTCTTTTCTACTTCCTCAAATCCTTCTGCGATTTTCACTGCACATAGTGGCGAGTCTTTAATCACAATTCGAACGGGTGTGCCTCCTCTTGGAAGAAGGATTTCCAAGTTGCCAGCACCTACTGAAGCATCAATGCTGCACCTTTCTTTCATCTCACGATCAAAATCCAGTAGCACATTCCCAAAGCCAATTTTTGTGATCACCTTATCTGCTCGTGTCAGGTCCATTCGCTTGGCCACAATAGAACCAAAATCAGCCTTGACAAAAAAGGTATCCATGCGGATAGGATTCATATTCCCATCGTCATACCCAACTACAATATCCGCACTTCCGGATTTGATCTTCAATCGCTGAACGGAAGAACCTGTCAAGTTCACATCGGCATTACCAAACCCATAGATCAAGTTTAGCCGATAGATTTCCTCATTATTGAGGTTTACTTTCCAGAAATCATTGTCTTTGTCACTACGAGAAACCGCCATTGAGAAGCTATCTCCAAAGCCTGATGAATTGTACTCATCCAGGACCAGCTTCGCGTAGCAGGTCTTGTTTTTAATCTTACTAGCAAACGTAGGATTGATCTTTTCAAGATCCGGATTGCCGTAGATAGTTAATGGATTGCCGTCTGAATCGGCTTGTTTGAGCAAGCAGTTGGTGGCGGTGGCTTTTAGGTAGAAGTCAACGGTATCAAACTCTGAAGATTCCTTTATTGTATAAAATTTCTTAAGCTGTGCAAACGCACTCTGACTCATTAGCAAGATCGTGCCTGCTATCAATACCAACCGCAACATGGATTCTTATTACGATAAGGCTACCTGTAGGTTACGTTTCTTAAGGTGAATTAGATAAAAACTTTAGGATTTAAGATTTAACTGCAGAGAGCGATGAGAAGATTCACGGAGAGAATAGAGAAAATGCAAATCCATGTATTCTCTATGCTCTCTTTGAAATCCTCCGTTATCTCTGTGGTTACAAGAAATTCTAAAAGAATTCCTTCATCCGCTCGAAAAAGCTCTTATCTGACTTGCCCGGATCCGGCTGGAAGTTTGGAGATTCTCTCAATGCCTCTAATGCTTCTTTCTCTTCTGCACTCAATTTTTTAGGGGTCCAAACGTTCACGTGCACCAGCTGGTCCCCTTGGCCATAACCTTCAACTGATTTTATTCCCTTGCCTCTTAGTCGAAGGATTTTTCCACTCTGGGTTCCCGGATCAATCTTGATTTTTACTTTCCCATCTATGGTCGGTACTTCAATGGAGGTACCTAGTGCTGCATCTATGAAATTGATATACAAATCATAGATCACATTGTTTCCATCTCTTTTAAGGATGTCGTGCTCTACCTCCTCGACAAGAATTAGTAGGTCTCCAGGTATTCCTCCGGCTACCTCATTTCCTTTTCCTGACATGGAAAGCTGCATACCGTCTGTTACACCTGCAGGAATCTTAATTGGAATAACTTCCTCCTGGCGTTTCAGCCCGGAACTGTCCACTCCTGCCGCCCGACTTTCAACGGTCTGCCCACTACCGCCACACGCAGGACAAGTAGAGGTGCTCATCATCTGACCCAGCATGGTATTCATCACCTTCCGTACCTGGCCTGTACCATTACAGCTCGAACAAGTTTGGAATTTGGTGTCCGGATCGACAACCAGTCTATTTACTTTAATTTTTTTCTCCACCCCATGAGCTACCTCCTCCAGGGTTAGTTTGAGCTTAATACGAAGGTTAGTTCCTTTTCGGGTTCTTCGACCACCGCGACTTCCGCCTCCACCAAAGAAGCTTTCAAACGGGCTGCCGCCACCAAAAATATCCCCAAACTGAGAGAAGATATCGTCCATGTTCATGCCGCCACCGCTGAAACCGCCACCGGCTCCACCGACTCCCTGATGACCAAACTGATCATACCGTTGACGCTTTTCATCGTTGCTCAGCACCTCATAGGCCTCAGCTGCTTCTTTAAACTTCTCTTCTGCCTCTTTATCGTCAGGGTTTTTGTCCGGGTGATATTTGATTGCAATCTTCCGATAAGCCTTTTTCAGCTCATCCTTGCTAGCCGAACGATCAACTCCTAATATTTCGTAATAATCTCTTTTTGCCATGTTATTGTTTCGCTCCTACAACCACTTTTGCAAATCGTACCACTGTTTCTCCCAGCGTGTATCCATTCTCCACCACGTCTACAATCTTACCTTCCAGCTTTTTCTCTGCCGGTATCTGCGTGATTGCTTCGTGCTTTTCATCGTCAAACTCATCCCCTTTCTTCACCTCCATTTTCTTCAAACCTCGATTTTGAAGAGATTTGTTGAGTTTATTCTGGATGAGCTCCATGCCCTCTCTCAGTGCCTTGATATCTTCACTGCCTTCAGATGCTTTCATCGCACGTTCGAAATCATCAAGCACTGGCAATAGATCTGCCATCAAATCTTTGTTGGCTGTGCTAATCAAATCCAGTTTTTCCTTTGATGTTCTTCTTCTGAAGTTCTCGAATTCAGAGTACAAACGTAGGTACTTGTCTTTGGCCTCACCAAGCTGCTCTTCCAGTGTTGGCTCAGCAGAAGTTTCTTCCTTTGCTTCCGCTTTGCTTTCCTGCTCCTCAGTCTCCTCCACTTGCTCGTCCTTTACCTGAGCTTCCTGTTCCTCTGATACTTCCTGCTCTTTATTCACTTTTTCTTTTGTTTCCTTCATTCTTTCAACATGCTTAAAGACGCTCTCAAATTGACAATTTCTTTGCCAATGATCACAGGTGTGCCAATATGTCAGTTATTTAAAAAATGCCAGATTTTGTCCTTCAGCTCCTGTATGCCTAATCCAGTGACACTGGAGATAAACAGGGTTTCTATCTCAGGCAGTTCCTCTTTCAACTCCGTCATTAATTCCTCATCCAGCAGATCAGATTTTGAGATGGCCAACAGGCGGTCTTTGTCCATCAATTCGGGGTTGTGTTTTTTTAGCTCTCCATTGAGGATGTCATATTCCTTTCGGATGTCAGAAGCATCGGCAGGGATCATGAAAAGCAAGATGGAATTCCGCTCAATATGCCGTAGAAACCTATTGCCTAAGCCTTTCCCTTCTGCTGCACCTTCAATGATTCCGGGGATATCAGCCATCACAAAAGACTTATAATCCCGATAAGGAACAACGCCCAGATTTGGAACGAGTGTGGTGAACGGGTAATCTGCAATTTCAGGTTTTGCTTCAGACACTACTGAAAGCAGTGTGGACTTGCCCGCATTTGGAAAACCTACCAGACCTACATCGGCCAAAATTTTTAACTCAAGGATAATCCAGGCTTCTTTTCCTTCGATCCCTGGCTGTGCGTAACGTGGGGTCTGGTTAGTGGGTGTCTTATAATGCACGTTTCCCTGTCCGCCTTTCCCTCCGGGAAGCAATACTTTTTCTTCTCCGTCCTCCATGATCTCGAGGATCTTCTCGCCCGTCTCTGAATCTTTAGCTAAGGTGCCAACAGGAACTTCAAGAATGATGTCTTCACCGTCTTTGCCAAACTTACGATTACCCTCACCATGACCACCATTCTCTGCAGTGATGTGCTTGCGATATTTTAAATGGAGTAGTGTCCAAAGCTGACTGTTGCCACGTAAAATGATATTGCCTCCATGGCCACCATCTCCGCCATCTGGTCCACCTTTGGGCACATGCTTTTCTCGTCGGAAGTGTACAGACCCAGCTCCGCCATCACCGGATTTGGCATAGAACTTTACGTAATCAATGAAATTGGATTCCATAGGTCTTTAGACCTCCAGTGCAGATACGGTTTTGTCGATCTCTTTGGAAATATCGTCAATGTCTCCGATACCGTTTACCGTAGAGAGCCTTCCCTGCTCTTCGTAATAAGGAAGGGCGTGAACGGTCTTATTGAAGTACTCACCTATACGTCTATCCAGCTTATCAGACGCATCATCTACTCTATTTTCGAGCTCTTTTCGTTTGGCGATCCTTTGTCTTACTTCCTCTTCGGTCACCTTCAATTCAATAACAGAATGAATCTTGGTCCCCATAGATTCCATAAGATTGTCCAGTGCTTTGGCCTGATCGACCGTACGAGGGAAGCCATCAAATAAAAACCCTTTTGCATCGGGATTTTTTTCCACCTCTTCTTTGAGCATGGCAATGGTAATGTCGTCGGAAACCAGCTGACCACTATCCATTATCTCTTTGACTTTCTGTCCAAGCTCCGTATCGTTCTTTGTATGCCACCTGAATAGATCACCGGTTGAGATGTGACACAGACCATAATTCTCTATTAGTCGCTCACTTTGAGTTCCTTTTCCCGCTCCCGGAGGACCAAATATTATAAGATTTAGCATACCTTCAATTTGTAAAAAGCGACAAAGATAAGGGCTAAATATTTTTCGAGCGGTCTGTTTTTAAACTAGTCTCATTAAGTTAGCCAACTATTATGGCTACAGCCCTAAAATATTTCACAGTTTACTTTCTGAGCGGACTCAAATTCGTATTTGGGCCTGCCTTCGGTGTGGCCAACGACCTGCCCATCGTACCAATTATTGTGCTCACGGCATTAGGGATGATGACCACTATCTACCTGTTCACTTTTTTTGGGAACGAGATTCGACAATTCTTTGGTAGGTTCAGAAAAAACAAAAGAGTGTTCTCAAAAAAGAGTAGACGATTCGTTCGAATGTGGAGAAAGTTTGGGTTAAAAGGCATGTGCCTCCTAACGCCCCTTATATTGACTCCTCCTGGTGGTGGACTGCTCGTCAACCTTTTGGGATCCAAGAAAAAGCTCATCTTAAAATGGATGTGGATCAGTGCTATTCTCTGGAGCACTGTCATTACACTTGTTGTTAAATATGCTTTCTGGCTGATTGAGGACTTTGTGTCTTTTTAACCCTCCTCCGGCTCATCATCCATCACCTCGATATCCTGAATAAGGACACGTTTGGAAATGGCTCGTCCTGTAGGTGTGGCTGCCAGACCACCTTCTGCAGTTTCTTTGTATCGGGCTTCCATACTTTGCCCCACTTCACCCATTGCATCCACACATTCATCTACAGGGATTACCGGACTTACGTCTGCCAGTGCAATTTGTGCAGATGAGTTAGCAATAGCTGCGGCGCTTGCATTTCTTACAACACACGGAATTTCTACCAAGCCTGCCACAGGATCGCAAACCAATCCGAGCATACACTGAATGGTAATGGCTACAGCATTGAAAATCTGATCATTATTCCCCTCCAGGCAATATGTGATTCCGGCAGAGGCCATGGCTGCTGCCGCACCCGTTTCTGCCTGGCAACCCCCCACTGCTCCTGCGATGGAAGCTCTTTTTTCCAGAATCAAAGCTACCCCTGCCCCAATAAGTAGCGCTTCATATATCTTTCGGTCAGGGATATTGTGAATTTCCTGCAGAGTTACCAGGGTACCCGGAAGTATTCCGCTCGCTCCAGCTGTGGGTGCTGCCACTACCCGGCCCATGCAAGAGTTGACCTCTTTGGCAGCCAGTGCTCGTGCCACCAGTTTTTGGAATTCCGGTGAGAGTACCGTCTTCGGAAAGTTCATCACCTTTTTTGCTCCGTTGTTGATCATCCCGGAGTAAGAGCTCATCTCTTCCTCTAGCCCGGACTTTACTGCCTCTTTCATCACCTGGTAGGCCTGATCGATTCCAGTCCAGATGTCCTCTTCTTTCTTTCCTTTTTGATTGATTTCAAAATCAAGAACAGGCTTATACAACGGAAGATCTTTGTCTTCGCACTCCTTTTTCCACTCTTCGAAACTGTTAAACAAAACGCCCATACTCAAAGATACAATATGTTTAGCCCATTAACTGAAGCTTTGCCTCCTGAGTTTCTTTAGGGATGCCTATTTTTGCTGCCATGCTAAAAAATGACCTTATTTTAAGAGCTGCCAGAGGTGAGAAGACGGAACGCACTCCCGTTTGGCTGATGAGACAGGCTGGTAGAATACTTCCGGAATATCGTGCGGTGAGAAATAGCTTATCCGGATTTAAAGAGTTGGTAGAAACTCCTGAATTGGCGGCAGAGGTCACCATTCAGCCGGTGGATTTACTGGGCGTAGATGCAGCAATTATCTTCTCGGATATTTTGGTCATTCCTGAGGCCATGGGGCTGACTTATGAAATGGTGGAGAAAAAAGGTCCTCATTTTCCTAAAACTGTAAAAGAAGCCTCAGATATTGACACGCTAAAGGTGGCTGACCCTTCAGATCTTGGGTATGTATATGAAGCGATCAAAATCACCAAGAAAGAACTGGATGGTAGAGTTCCATTGATTGGATTCGCCGGTGCTCCCTGGACCATCTTTTCTTACATGATCGAAGGGGGTGGAAGTAAAACTTTCTCTCAGGCTAGAAGGCTACTGTATTCTGAACCTGCCATGGCCGACAGGTTATTGAATATGATCACAGAATCCACCATCGGGTATCTCAAACAACAGGTACAAGCTGGTGCGGATATGCTTCAGGTTTTTGACTCCTGGGCAGGTGTGCTCCCTGCTGAACACTATTCTCGTTTCTCACTTAAATACATCTCTAAAATTTGCGATGCAATCACTGAAGTGCCAATTACTGTGTTTGCCAAAGGAGCTTGGTGGGCACTAGAGGAGATGAAAGATATTAATTGCAGAACGGTAGGGCTGGATTGGAACATGGATCCAAAAGAGGCCCGCGAAATACTACCAAACAAAACGCTACAAGGTAATCTGGATCCATGTGCACTCTATGGAAGTAATGAACTGATCAAGGAGGAAACAAAGAAAATGTTAGCTTCTTTTGGTGATCATCCACACATTGCGAATTTGGGCCATGGCGTTTATCCGGACACTGATCCTGAAAAAGTAAAATACTTCATTCAGTCAGTGAAGGAGCTGTCTGCTCACTGATACTTAATATAAAGCGCAATCTTTCTTCTTAGCTCATTCGGATCGAATGGCTTGGTGATGTAATCATTCATGCCTGCGGCAATCACATCCTGCCGTACCTTTAATAAGGCTGAGGCTGTCAATGCAATGATTGGTGTTTTCTCATCAAACGTCCTGATTTTTCGGGTGGCCTTATATCCATCCATAATCGGCATTTGAAGATCCATCAATACCAGGTCGTACTTGTTTTCTCTCATCATTTCTACACCCTCTTGGCCATTGTGGGCTACCTCCACTCGCAGTTCCCATTTCTTGAGGAATTTTTCCGCTACCATGATATTCATCTGGTTGTCCTCTACCAGCAGTACTTTCTTTCCTGTGATAATATTGGAATCTTCAACCTCCTGAACTGCCTCATCCACCTCTTCATGAAGCACCTTTTTAAAGGCCAAATCAAACCAAAATATGGTGCCAGAGTCTGGTTCACTTTTTACATATATCTCCGACCCCACCATGTTGAGGATTTTTTTAATGATCGCCAGACCAAGTCCGGTACCTCCATATTCTCGCGTTGTGGAAGATCCTGCCTGTGTAAATCGCTCAAAAATGACTTTTTGCTTGTCATACGGAATGCCAATTCCTGAATCCAGTACTTCAATGCGAAGGTTCTGAATTCGATCATCCGCGTCTAATACAGTCGTTTTCAACTTTACATACCCCTTCGACGTAAACTTCAATGCATTGTTTATCAGATTATTGAGCACCTGATAAATTCGTGTCTGATCAGCCAGTACCAGCGGATGCATATTTTCATCCAGCTCCAAGACCAGGCTCAATCCTTTTTCCTTCGCCAGTGCCGTGTGTGCCTTTATAATTTTAGCCGCGAGGGTTTCAAGATTTACTTCCGTAAATTCAAACTCAATAGCTCCAGACTCCAGCTTATTATAGTCAAGGATATCATTGATCAACGCGGTAAGGTGTTCAGCAGAGAATTGCAGCGATTCCAGGCTTTCCTTTTGATCATCCCTTGGCTCTTCATTCATGAGGAAATGAGATATCCCAACCACTGCATTCAATGGCGTTCTGATCTCATGAGAGATTGTACTCAAAAAGTCAGTCTTTGCTTTAGAAGCATCTTCTGCAGCGTCTTTAGCTTTTTTAAGTGAATGAGCAAAACGATACGAAAGGATCAGTGACTGGAAAAAGAAGAATAAGATAAACCCAATAAAAGTCAGAAATGTATTTTCTTGTACGGGTGTGAGGTAGACTGAGATAAGGTAAACCGCCACCATAAATACAATTCCTGTACTTGCAAACGCATACTGTGCTCCTGTTCGGTTCCTTTTATATGCAATCCAATACACATAGATCAGGTAGAAGATCGCAACGATGACCAAAATAAAAAACGGCTCCACCAATCTTGTAAACACAATTGTGGGGGCAAAAAGTGAGAGGAGTGAAAATAGGGCCGAAACCACGGAAAATCCGAGCAATATGGCCTTCTTGCTGTCCTCAGGATAGAGAGAATAGCTGTACATCGTGAAAATTCCACAGGGTATGAATAGTGCCAGATACTCCGCCCTTATGATCAAATCCCACGACATGTTGGGATACAATGCATGGATGGCATACTCCCCGCTACCAATCATACGGTAGCTGAAGGTAAGACAGAATAACGCAAAGAAAAGTACTGATTTTTCGTGTTGACCGAACATAAATAGCCCTAGGAAGAACAGCCCTCCCATGATCAAACTACCACTCAACAAAAAGTCATAGCTAAAATCAAAATCACGTTTTGCATTGAGCACTTTTCTGTCACCAATCATGATTGGCTCCCGAACTCCACCTTTGGTGTGGCGGAAGTTGGAAACCTGGAGCACAAACTCCAGTGTATTTTGATACCGTGCCAGCGAAAGCACCTTCGGCATCCAATCCGGTATTGATTCTTCTTTGCTCTTGCCTACTTTCCCATTCTTTCCGAATTCAAAGCCATCGTAATACAAAAGGTAAGAGTTGTAAGATTCACCCAATGAAATAGCCAATTCCGGCGTTTTTGGAGGAAGAATAACCCTGACCCTGTAAGTTGCATAGCCCGTATTCGTTAACTCTTTCCCATTTCTGGTAGTCCCACCATTCCACAATTTGGGAAAGCTGTAGTAATCAGGTTCATAATACTTGATAGAATCAGGCTTTAAGAGCTTCTTCCAATAAAACTCCCATTCGCCATTTAGCGGTACTGCATTATTCTTAAGGTCGGTTTTGGATAGATCGATGACGCCTTCTACTACCTCCTGACTGTTGGAGTTGAATGGCATCCACAAAAGGATGATGAGTGCTATTCCGAATCTTTTCATGGCTGTCACCAGCCAAATTAAAGATATTTTTTGAGTATAGGATTTTCTTTCGCTTCCTGAAATAATTTTTCCTTGTCGATTGGAACTACACCGGGCATTTCACAGACCATTCCGCCACCAATATTAGCAAGCTCTGCAATGAACTCCAGTGGCAAACCAAGTGTCAAACAAAGGCCTGCGATGCTTATTACAGTGTCTCCAGCTCCAAGTACCTCCACAATCTGTCTCGGATGAGAATCCAGCTTCCCTGACTCCTTACCAGAATCATAAAAAATTCCATTCTTAGAGAGTGTGATAAAATAATTATCCGCTGCTACACTTTCTTTTAGCTGAGTGGCTGCATTGGCCAGTTGTTTCTCGTCCAATGCGTCAAATTCAATTTCTAATCCATCCTGAAGATCCGCCACATTTACTTTAAAAAGAGATACCCCCTGATATTTGGTGAAGTTTCTTCGTTTTGGATCTACTGCTATAGGAATGTTTTTATCCTTTGCCAGTTTAATCGTTTGCTTGATCACTTCCGGGTTAATCGTGCCCTTATCATAGTCTTCGAATATAACCAGGTCACATTCATCCAACAAATTCTTTATATGATGAAGAAGGGACTTCTGATCCAGTTCAATCAACGGATGAACATCTTCGTTATCTACCCGAATGAGGTGCTGTAGTCCGGAGGTAATTCTAAGTTTCGTAGTGGTTACCCTGTTCTGGCTTCTAATGATCCCTTTGTTGGGCATTTTTTCATAATCCAGCAACTGCTCGAAGGTTTCTCCATCAGGATCATCACCCACTACAGAACATAGAATAGGAGTAGCTCCCAGTGCTCTGAGGTTCATGGCCACATTGGCAGCACCTCCAAGTCTGCTTTCCCTCTTCTCCAGGTTGAGAACTGGTACTGGAGCCTCCTTAGAAATTTTACTTGCCTTACCCCTCATGTAGTAATCAACTACAACATCTCCTACTACAAGTACCGTTTTGTTTTTAAAAGCCTCAAATACTTCATCAATTGACTTCATGACTAGGATAATTTAGCTAAAGAAACGGTCATTTTAGCGATTGCCTTCTTCAAATCTTCTTCAGATGCCGCATAGGAAAGCCTCAAGCATTCGGGATCGCCAAACGCTTCACCTGTCACAAGTGACACATGCGCATCTTCTAGCAGGAACATGCATAGATCATTTACCGTCTCAATTCTGGTATCACCATGTGATTTTCCCAGGTAATGCCTGACATTTGGGAAGAAGTAGAATGCTCCCTGAGGCATATTCACTTCAAAACCAGGAATTTCTTTTAGCAGGTTGTAAACCAATGATCGCCTTTGCTCATAAGCTTTCGCCATCTCATTTGATGGTTCCATTGGCCCTGTTAGTGCAGTTAATGCTGCTCGTTGAGCTATGGAACAGTTTCCTGAAGTGTATTGCCCTTGCATTTTGTTTGCAGCTTTTGCAATCCAAAGAGGAGCTCCGATGTATCCCACTCTCCAGCCCGTCATAGCGAACCCTTTAGAAAACCCATTCACTGTTACGGTTCGTTCCAGCATGCCGTCAAGGGTTCCAATGCTTTCGTGCTTGGCTCCAAAGTTGATTAGCTCGTAGATCTCATCGGAAATAATCGTTATCTCCTCTCTGTCTCTGAGCACATTTGCAATTCCCTCCAGTTCATCTCTGGTAAAAACAGAACCCGTAGGGTTACACGGGGATGAGAAAATGATAGCCTTTGTTTTGCCTGTAATCGCTTCTTTGATCTGATCGGCAGTGGCCTTAAAATCATTTTCAATAGTACCGCGAACAAACACCGGTTTTCCTTCAGCTAAAAGAATCATAGCCGAATAACTGACCCAATATGGGGTCAGTACTATTACTTCATCCCCTGGATTAAGGATTGCCATGAAAACATTGGCAATGGACTGCTTCGCCCCATTGGAAACCACGATTTGATCCGGCCCGTAATCCAGGCCATTGTCTCGCTGAAATTTTTCTGAGATCGCTTTTCTCAAATCCAAGTAGCCATTTACCGGAGGATAGGCAAAATAATTTTCAGACTTAATCGCCTCCATCGCACCTTCCTGGATATGCTTAGGTGTCTTAAAATCCGGCTCACCTAAACTAAGGCTAATGACCTCCACTCCTCTTTCTTTCATTTCCCTGGCCTTGGCAGCCATGGCAAGTGTCGCGGATTCAGGAATGCTTTTAATGCGATTGGAAAGTGCGTTCATATAAAATATTTTTTGGCAAAAATAGAAAGGAAGAGTCAACTCCACATGGTCAACTCTTCCTGTTAAAAATGTCTTTAATGTAACTCTCTAGCCTTCTCCGTCCTGACTCTTATCTAAATTGAAAAGTAAGGAAATTCGTAAGGTATCCGCCAGTGGGTGATTCTGTCCTTTTGGAATCAGGTAAGAGAAATCAAATCCAAAAATCTGATACCTGAATCCGGCTCCAACAGTAAAATATTTTCTATCCCCTTTATTCTCATGTTCTGCGAAATATCCTGCTCTTGCAGCGAAAATATCCCGATACCAGTACTCTGCTCCAACAGAATATGTCAACTCCTGAAGCTCTTCCTTAAACCCTCGGGGCGCATCACCAAATGACCCAAATGTTCCTGAAAGAAGTGGTCTGTCAGGATCTTTTCCTTTAGCAATGATTTTATTTCCATCACTGTCTGTCTCAATCATTCCATTATCATCCGTTTGGTAGATCGGTGGTGTTGGAACCATCAGTTTATTTATATCAAACGCGAGCGTGATTGTATTGTATGGATCCAGATTTGTTTTAAATGCAGATCCTAACCTGAAATTGGCTGGAATAAAGTTTTCATTGCTCTCTGCACTATAGGTGATCTTTTGCCCGATGTTAGACATATGAACTCCTAGGGATAACTCGGAATTTTTTCCTGACAACATGAAGGGCTTGGTGTAAAACCATCCCAAATCGACAGCTACAGAGGTTCCCGCTTTTGCATCCGGTGCTCCTGTGATGTTGCCGGCTAGATTCGACCAAATAAACCTTAAAGTAACACCAACACTCATCCGCTCCGAAAGCTTTCTGGAATACGTTCCATCAAAAGCTAGCTCACTTGGATTCTCTACGCCATTTGGATTGGCAAACTCATCATAGAGAGCTATTTCTCCCAGATCAAAATACCTGAAAGAGGCACCAAACGTCTGTGTCTGATCAATTTTTTTATAAAATGACAGATAGTTCAAAGACATATCGTCCACAATGTTTCCTAACCATGGAGAGTATGAAAACGAAAATCCCATATCCGTTTCTATGAAAGCCAGTTTTGCATTATTCCAATGTACACTATTGGCATCCGGTGAAGTGGCCACTCCTGCATCACCCATGGCGGATGCCCGGCTGTCTGGTGCAAAACCTAAGAATGGAACTGCAACGGTAATAGGATTGCGCAAACTGTCTTGTCCGGAAATGAAGGACGACTGACCATAGGTCTGAACAGCTGTAAAAATTAGAAGGGTTGCGAATATCTTCTTCTCAAGATGATTCATTCGAATGATTTTATAAAAGGATGCCAAACTTAACATTATCAGGTGAATACCAATTAATATTTTGAATAAAACTGCTGATTTTCAAATAACTAAAGCACTAATAATCTACAATAACGAGCTTTTGGGTGATTTCTTTCGTTGCACCATCCAATTTGCTTTGAATAATCAATTTCGCATAATAAATACCTTGAATCAACTCTTGTCCAGAATCTGTTTGCGAATTCCACGGTATTTCTACCATTCGTTGGCTATTCTCAAAAAGTAGCTGCTTTTTGCACACTACATCCCCTCCTGAGCTATAAATCAGCATAGTTACATTCAGATCTTCATCTTCTCGATCATGCTCAAAAGAGAAGGTAGCTGCATCTCTAACCGGATTGGGATAGGTGATCGGATTGTAAACAAACAGGACTGGCTGGTCTGTAACCTCAAAAGAAATTGTCGATACGGATGCATTGTTATGCGTGTCCCAAACCTTCAGCGTTACACTATATCGCCCAGGCTCCAGGTTTTGTAGTGGATAAACCACCACCCCTCGGGTATAATTATCTGCTTCAGCAGTATAAAAATCATTGAGATTGAACGTTTCACCTCCTATAGTGAGAGTAATGCCCTGAACAACACCTGACTGAGTCGTAGTAATCCCGCTTTCATCTTCAAGGTTTGCGATCAATAGTGGTGAATCTCCAACAATATCTCCATCATTAAATGATTCATCATTCATGAAAGAGGTAATAACCGGTGCTTCATCGTCCTCAGAAGGATTTTCATTGGTACCACCAATCACAAACTCACGCGATGAACCTCCCGCATCTACATTGTTTTCCTCATCCCATGCGTATAGGCTCAGTTTGCCTTTTTGATATTTGTAAGAAATATTTTTTGGCACAATGAAAGTGAATGAAAACGTGCCACTTGTTACCGTCGCTTCTCCTCGAAAAAGCGCATTGCTCCTTAATTGA
The DNA here is from genome assembly GCF_056161305.1 of Ekhidna sp. ABH4_415. Classification (NCBI taxonomy): domain Bacteria; kingdom Pseudomonadati; phylum Bacteroidota; class Cytophagia; order Cytophagales; family Reichenbachiellaceae; genus Ekhidna; species Ekhidna sp. ABH4_415. Next base: position 278,065 of record NZ_JBSWYW010000001.1, on the reverse strand, counting down.
TATGTATAGGGTGTACTTTCCTGACCTTTGGTCTTAAATGCCTGTTTCACATCAAAAACACCTACCATGAGTCGGCCGTTAAAGTCAGTTCTCAACGATCCATTTTCCTCAACCTGACCTGTAAAAGTGATTTCTTCCAGTGCGCTCAGTGTATCCAATTCATTACCAATCTCATTGATCACAATGTCTAGTTTCGGGTATGCTGGCATCATCATGGGATCGCCAAGCAGTGTGAAATTTCGATTGACAGGCCCCTCTAGTCCTTCATTTTTTGTCAGGCGAATCACATCACCTAATCTAAGGTTTTGATTGCCCTCTTTTCTGAATATGTTTTCGTGGAATGCTTGATTCAAACTAAAGTTGGTACTGGCGAAAACCGGCCGACTTGTTGTTAGAAGTGCAATTCCACCTCCTTGCTCCGATAAAAGCAATTCCTCAGCTCCGGAAACGCGGATCGGATCATCATAGCGACCAAACTCACACGTCGCTGTTACAAAAATCGGCAGCTTGTTTCGGTTGGTAAGCTGCTCAATATCTGAACGAGTAAGGATTTCCTCTTCCGTCCACAACCTCTCGTTTCCATGTCCGATAAAATTGACTGTGAAGGTTCCGTTTTTAATCCCTGTTTTCAATGCTGCATTGGCTTGCGGAGACTTCTCAGATGACCCGGATGCTTCCTGTACAAAAGCATCCAGCAAAACTTTGTTGATATTGTACTGGGCATAGGTTGTGTCTACCAACTCTGACAGTTCTTCCACATGCCTGGCATGAATATTTCCGTCACCATCGTCACCCACATAGGTGATTTCACTTCGCCATTTACCAAGCGTGTTAGGGCTGGTGTTGTAGTAGATAATCTTATCCACCATGGCCTGCGCCTCTTCTTTTGATTTTGCCGGCAGTCGCCCAACGCCTATTTCAAGTGTATGATCACCAGCTACAGACTCTATCCATTCTCCTTCACCATCTTCCAAGAACCCAAAGTAGTCGTCTGAAGAATAACTGAAGATCGGGTGAAAGCTTTCCCTGGACTCGTAGGTAGGGACATAGTTTGTGTTATTGTTGATTCGGTCTTTGAAGTCATAGGAGCAATCACCTAATAACAGGAGATACTTGAGCTGGCCTCCACTATCGTAGACATATTTTGCATAATCCCTGATCGCTGTAACATCCTGACGACCGGAGGAAAACTCATTGTAAACTTCAGTGGTTGTAGCTACTTGTACATTTAATCCGTCATGTGTTTGGTGAAATTGAGCCAGTTGAAGTGCCTCCTCTTCAAAGTTTGGATGTGTGATAATGATACCATCGAGGCTGATATTCGCTCTCAGGTTTTGATTGGGAACTGAGCCGAAAATGAAAGGTGTCGGAAAATCGCTCCCTTCAAAAATAACATACTCTTCTACCTTTAAATTTTGGCTTTTAAATACTGCCTTATTGCCGGACACATTAAATTGTTGTTCTTTGACGTTTGTTGGGTCAGTTACATCCCAAATGGTAGACCCGGCCCCATTACTAACCTCATATTGCAAAAGCTCCCCTACATTTTCAATCCATCGGAAGTGTGTCTCAGCGTTGTATAATCGTAAACTTCTCTCATAGGTAAGTTTATAAAAGTCTATATACCCACGCTCACCGGTAGCGTTACCGTCAAAACTGATTTCTAAATCGAATTCAGAATTGGATGGAAAAGTAAATGTGCCTGTTTCCTGTCTTGCTTTCAGGCTGTAGGTAGTGCCCGGTCCGTCAGGTACTGATGCAATAGAGACTGTGCCAATTGAACCTGATCCTGTTGAAATATCAAACGAGCCACCCTCAGATGACTGGCTCACGCCACTGAAGGTAATGGTGAGATCCGAAGAAAGACCATCGATGAGATGCGAAAATGATTGTGATTCACCGCTATTTAGCGTCTCTCCATACCACCCTCTTCCAGAGGAAATCAGATTATTTGCATCTTCTTCAAAGACCGTGTGATCATTAAAGGTCGTAACTGTGGTGGTGGCAGTCCCAGTCAAGTTTGCTTTCTCGGAAACTCTTTTCCCGTTCACACCGTCGATTCGAAGAAAGTAATAGGAGGTATCTGAGTATATATTCTTTTCATATATAAGGCCGGTCTCGGACCAGATTTCCCTATCTGGACCAACTCCATAGAAAAGGATGTAATCGTCAGAGTCAAAAGATCCATCCGATTCTCCTGAAACGTAAATGGCGTTCTCCAGCAGGTCTGTAGGTCTGGATTCACTATTGGCCTGAGGTAGAATCCCACCTACGCCATTTCCATACAGTTTGATTTTCTGCGGATTGATTGATGATGGTACACCAAGGACATCCAAAGTATTTCGATCGATTTTATAAAGACCTGTTTCAGTGATACCCACCTTAAACCAGGTTCCACTTGATAAAACGGAAGACTGTGCCTTCACAAAATGAAAACAGAATATGCATACAATTAGGAGTGCACTTTTCTTCATCCTTATGTTAAACGTACACTTCAAACCAAAAATTCTATCGGACAGACCTTGCAACATAAGATATGGCAGACACCATTATGTAAAATGGAATAATGTACGGGAATGATGACCATCTGAAGACAGCCAAAAGAATCAGAATCCCAATGATCAAGATCCATCGTTCTTTATTGCCTTTCCATCCGGAAGATGAAAATTTTAGTGCAATGAGTCGGATCGGTGAGACAAGCATTATGGCTGAAAAAATACAAATACTGATCAGCGTGTATTCATACATCTCAAAAGGCAGGAAAATAAGAGATGTAAGCATGATCGCATTAGCTGGGGTAGGTAACCCTTTAAAGCTATCTGACTGAGACTCGTCCAGATTAAAAACTGCCAGACGTATGGCTGAAAAAACCGCAATGATTATTGCAACCCAGAAATATGCTGATGATTCTTGAAGCCACTGTAGCATAAAGAAAGAAGGTAGCAAACCAAAAGAAACAAGATCTGAAAGGGAATCGAGTTGCTTACCTATTTCTGACTGAACTTTCAACATCCGCGCTGAAAACCCATCCAGAAAATCAAACAATCCTGCAGCGATCACAAAGTAAAAAGCCTCTGGTCCATCTGCTCGCAATGTGTAATAGATTCCTACACATCCAATGGCAAGGTTTAGACAGGTCAGAAGATTTGGAATGTGTTTTTTCATCCTTTCACAAATGGATTATTTCTTTTTTCGTGTCCAATACTGGTGGCAGGTCCATGTCCGGGGAGTACCTGCACCTCCTCAGGCAAGGTATATACTTTCTCCTGGATGTTTCTTAAAAGATCCTCGTGGTTACCTCCCGGCAAATCTGTCCTGCCGATGCTTTCACGAAAGAGCACATCCCCACCGATCATAAATTTTTCATCCTCGATGTAAAACATCAGATGACCTGGAGAGTGGCCCGGCACCTCAATCATTTTCAGCTGCACTTCATCAAGCGTCAATGTATCTCCGCCTTTTAGTAATTCATCAACCTCTGCATGTCTGTAACCTGCCATGCCCCATTGCGGTGCATAGGCAGGAACCGAGTCAAATACTTCTTTCTCGTTTTCAGGAATTTTCAAAGGCACCTTATAGTATGCTTTTAACTCATCATTACCGAGCACATGATCGATGTGACAATGAGTGTTTATGATTGCAACAACATTCAAATCATTCATATGAATGTATTCCTTCAACTCTTTCACCTCATAGTCCTCGTAGCATCCGGGATCAAAGATCAGGCAGTTGCCTTTATCTGAGGAAACCACATACGTATTCTCATAGAACGGATTAAAAACGAATGATTTTATCTTCATCTGATATAGTTTTATGCCTTTGAGAATACAAAAGTAAAGTGCCAAAAATTAAGGTTGACTATATCATCGTGGGGCAAGGACTAGCAGGATCATGGCTGGCACATGAAATGCTCGAAAGAGACCTTTCAATACTGGTAATAGATAAGGATATTGAAGCGACTTCCTCAAAAAAAGCGGCAGGCATATACAACCCGATTACCGGGAGAAAAATGGTAAAAACCTGGCGCGCTGACGATCTTTTCCCAAAACTGGAAAGTCGCTACCGTCTGCTGGAAAAAAATCTTCACACTACCTTTTTACATCCAACTCCCATCTATCGTCCTTTTAAGAATACTGAAGATCAAAACGACTGGGATGGTAAGATTGCTGATGAAGGATATGCAGACTTTGTGAAGGAGTTTAAGAAGGACAGCATCGGATACCCTGATGTTCGGGACGAGCTTGGAGGTATTATTGTTAACTATTCTGGTTATGTGAATCTTCCAGAAATGCTAGCAGCAATGAAGACTTTCTTACAACATAAGGGAGTTTACCGTCATGAAGTGTTTGATTATAATAAGCTAATCATGGAGGAACACCACGTTCAGTATGAGGACATTTCAGCTAGCAGGATCATTTTTTGTGAGGGTTCGCTTCCAGATAATCCATACTGGAATTTGCCTTTCAGACCAGTGAGAGGGGAGATTATGGACATTAAAATCGATTTGAAATCGGATTATATTATCAATCAGGGTGTTTTTATGATTCCAAAAGGCGATCGATTTACCGTGGGGTCAACCTATGATCACAATAATCTCACGTACGAACCGCAAGCGTCAGGAATCAAATCGTTGGAGGAGCGGTTAAATAAATTGTATGCTGGTGATTACGAGATAATTGATAAAAGAGCGGGGGTGAGGCCTGCCACTCATGACAGAAAGCCGTATATTGGTTTGCATGAAACGTATAAAACATTAGGAATTTTTAATGGTTTTGGCACGAAAGGTGTTTCTTTAACACCGTATTTTGCAAAACATTTCGTTGACGTTTTGCAGGGCAAAAGTGAGATAGACGAAGAAGTACATGTTCAAAGGGTTTCTTAAATACATCATCCCATATTTTTTTAGTGTAGGTGTGGCTGTAGGCCAGCACTACACAACCCCCTTTGGGCAAAACCGAATTCAGTATAAAAACTTCGACTGGTACTACTATAGCACCAATAATTTTGATATATACTATTACCCCGGCGGGCAGGAGTATGCCTTGGAGGCCATCGATTTTCTGGAGGATGAATTTGTAGATCTGACAGACAAGCTGGGTTATGCCCCGTACAGCAAAACGAAAATTTTTATTTACAACTCCATTCATGATTTGCAGCAAAGCAATGTGGGAATTGATGGAGCCGTCTACACTATCGGAGGAAGAACGGAGTTTGTGAAACTTCAACTGGAGGTGGCCTATCCCGGCAAGGCCAATCAGTTTAAAGAGGACTTGATTTATCAGCTGGCCAGTACTCTGATCAACGATATGATGTACGGTGGTAGTCTTGCTGAGATTTTTCAAAACAGCTATCTGCTTACTCTTCCTGATTGGTTTATCGACGGAGCTGCCAGATACATAGCCTACGGTTGGTCAAGAGAAATGGACGACTTCCTTCGAGATTACATGGGGAGAAAGAAAATCAAAAAACTTAAACGCATTGATGGAGAATCGGCAAGGGTCATCGGCCAAAGCATCTGGAATTATATAGCCGTGAAATACGGAGAGGGGAATATCTCCAATATTCTCAACCTCACACGGATTATCCGAAAAGAAGAAAACAGTATTGCTAATACGCTGGGAGTTTCATTCAAAACCTTTCTGGACGACTGGCAGAATTACTACCTGCTTCAGCGATTGGAAGTAGAAGAAAACTACACCACTGTCGGTGAAGATCGTTTACTTGAAGACATTAGAAACTCAAAAGAGCTGATCACCACCTCCATCAGCTTTAATAAGGACGCTGACAAAGTTGCCTATGCCATGCTGAAGAATGGAAAATATCAGTTGTATGTGACCGATCTTCAGACGGGTAACTCCAAAAAAATTGCTACCGGGGGCTATCGCATCAACGGACAGGATGTTGATAAACATTTGCCACTTTTGGACTGGCAGGATAACAGCACACTTGGTGTAGTTTTATTCAAAAGGGGCTTCTTGTATCTCAATACATTTAATATCGATACTGGAGAAAAAGGCCAAAAACCACTGAACCGCTTCAGACAAGTAGAAAGCTTTTCCTTTAATGATAATGGGAGGCTGGCGGTCATTTCCGGGGATATTGATGGTCAAAATGACATATTTCTGATAGCCATGAATAGGAATGCTCTCCGAAGGATCACGCGAGATATTTATGATGACCTGGATCCGGTATTTGTGCCAGGAACAGCGGCAATAGTATTTAGCTCTAATCGTGAAAGCGATTCAGTCAATGTAAGTGACGTTCCATTAGAAACACTGGATAACAACTTCAATCTATTTGTGTATGATCTGGACACCACAACTATCAACTTTTTCCGTTTAACAAATTCCTTTGCAGAGGACCGAAAGCCGTATGCTAAAAATGTGAATGAAGTCTATTATTTGAGTGATCAACAAGGCATATCAAATTTGTATAGATATAATCTATATGACTCTATAACCACACAGATAACGAATTTTGACAAGAGCATCATCAGCTATGACATCCACTTTGATCCTGATCGACTAACGTATTCCATGTTAGGTGAAGGAGAAAAGCGTGTATACTATGATACAATTACTGATCTGAGTACAAGCAAGTTCACAACAGAAACGCCAAGAAAGCGCCGTGAAAATGCAATCAGGGTAGTCACCAGGGTTTTGCGGAATGCTGAGAAAAAAGAGGAACAGGAAGCAGAAGTCACACCTAAAGATGAATTTGATACAGATGACTTCCAATTTGAAGAGGACACCACCGAAGACAGTACATCAGTAGAAGATGATCCAAACTGGATTGACACGGATAATTATGTTTTTGAAGATGAAAGTGAAACTTCATTCCAGCCTGAATCTTTCTTTAGCAAGTATCAAAGCTTTGAGCAGGAAAATGAGCGCGTGGGTCCTATACCATATAATCCTCGATTCCAGTTCAATAATGTAATCACATCCTTTCTTTGGGATCCTTACAGAAACTTCATGATGTTCATGGAGACGGAGATCAACGATGTGCTGGAAAACTACAAAATCAAAGGGGGTGCACTTCTGAAAACTGACTTCAAACAAGGTGATTTATTTGCAGAACTGCACTACCTCAAATACTGGATGGACTTTAAAGTTCGTCTTGACAGGAAAACCTATATTCTGGAAAATCAGGACAATAGTTTCCGTCACAAGTACAAACTGAACCGATTTAAATTGACTGCTTCTTTGCCAGTCACTCACACCTTCCGGGCGGAGGCTTCTCCATTCTACACCGAAACCTCATTTACTAATCTGAATTATCTAAGTGTGACCAATCAATCGAACGAACTGGCTGAGAATAGCAGGGAAAGATACGCGGGGGGCAGTATCGCCTTTATATTTGATAATACTGTAGAGCGCTCTTTTAATCTATATCAGGGGACAAGGGCTTTGCTGGAATACACCACGCACTTCCATACACAGAATTCTAATTTAAACTTCAGCAACCTGAGGTTTGATTTCAGGCATTACCAAAAAATACACCGTGAAATCACATGGGCCAATCGCATCCTGTATGGAAAGCAAATGGGGCCAGCCCGAAAGGTCTATATGCTTGGAGGTATGGATAATTGGCTCTTTGCTGATGCTGATATTCAAGGTGAACAGGACCCACTGGCGATCGTAGAAGGTCAGGATAATAGCGACATCCTTTTCAATGAATTTGTAACTAACCTGAGAGGATTAGACTATAACGAAGCGTACGGTTCGGATGTCCTGGTATTCAATAGTGAACTACGTATTCCATTGTTTCAATACCTAACCAATGGTCCTATAAAATCTAACTTCTTGAGAAACTTCCAGATTATCGGTTTTGGAGATATCGGTTCCGTCTGGACGGGCTCACCTCCATTCAAAGATGGCCGACCTATCACGAGAAAATTCGAAGGAAATCCATTCTCTGCTGAGATCGTGAAATTTCAAAATCCATGGCTAGGTGGATTTGGTTTTGGTCTTAGAACCGTACTCTTTGGCTATTACATCAAATTTGATGCGGCAAGACCTTATCTTGATGGAGAAGTCAAAGACTATCGCTTTTATTTCACTCTAGGCTTGGACTTTTAGTCCAAAGATTACCTTTGCACCATGCAGCACTCCATGACAGGCTATGGACGAGATGAGCGTACCAGCCAAAATCTATTGATCAAAACAGAGATCAAAGCACTTAACAGTAAATTTTTGGATTTTTCTCCCCGTCTTCCTAAAGAGCTTTCCGCTCAGGAGGCAGATATCAGGAATGTCATTACAGATAAACTGAAAAGGGGAAAGGTGATGCTCACCATGGAATTGGAAATGGCTGGTGATGAGCTACAAGATGTTCAAGTGGATGAAGCCAGGTTCAAAGCCTACTACGAAAAATTTAATCAACTAACTAAATCCGTAGATGGTCATAGTTCAGAGCTCGTAAAACTGGCTTTTCAGGCCCCTGACGTTATTCAGCAGCAGGAGTTAGACCCTGAATCTTTGCCCGTAAAGGACATCATGGCCAGCTTAAATGCCGCAGTAGATAAATGCATTGCTTTTCGAAAAAAAGAGGGAGAAGCGTTGACTCAAAAGCTGTCCGAATATATTTCTAACATCAGACAAGGCTTAAAAAGTGTAGAAGAAAACGATGAAAGCCGATCAGAAAATATCCGAACCAGAATACAAAAAAATCTGGATGAAATCAGGGATCGGGTGCAGGTAGATGAAAATCGCTTTGAGCAGGAATTGATATTTTACATGGAGCGACTGGATATTTCTGAAGAAAAAGTGCGGTTAAAACAGCATCTGGACTTTTTCGAGGAGGTGATCAAAAAAGAGGAATGTGCAGGTAAAAAACTCGGGTTTATCGCTCAGGAAATAGGGCGAGAGATCAATACGATCGGTTCAAAGGCAAATCATGCAGAAATCCAACGTACGGTGGTGATGATGAAAGACGAGCTGGAGAAAGTCAAAGAGCAGAACTTGAATATCGTCTAAAAAATAAACCGATTACTTTGGAGTAATCGGTTTATTGTCAATGCTCTTTATCTGATTGAAAATGTGATCTGGGTCTGATCCCATGCCAGGCTCACATCGCCATTGTTATCGATATCAATCGTAAACATCTCCACTACTCCATCAACGCTGGTTGGTTTTACTTTCACACGTAGTACATCGTCTTCCTCTTTGTACTCATAAGCTCCCCAACCATCCCACTTTTTATTGAAAATAATTGTCCATTCATCCTCTCCAGGGATTGTAAACAAGCCATATTTTCCGGCAGCCAATGGTTTACCTTCTACCTTCACATCGCTAGACACCTCGATCCAGGTAGATTCATTTGCTCCGGTACGCCACACTTTTCCATAATCTTCCAATCCTCCAAAAATTTCTCTACCACGCTTAGAAGGACGGCTATAGTCAATCGTGATTTTAGTGCCATCTACCTCCTGGGACACTTGTCCGGGAGGGCTAGGACGTTTGCTTTTATCTTTTTGTGCTGATACAGAAAATGCGAGCAACAAACTCATTGCGAAAAGCGACGCGATCTTTAAGGTTTTCATCATTCTTAATTTAATGGTTTTCAATTAGCATCTAATTGGTTTTTCATTGCACGCAAACCACGTTTTTTTGTTTACCACCTTACATAATTTTATTTACCAAAGGTGCTATATGTCGGGCTTGATACATCGAATAATTCAGTGCGTCGATGGAACACCAACATAATAAAAGACGGAATTCATTAACTTTCTTAAAAAACCAACCTTCGTTATGAAAAATCTAGCCCTGATTATAGCCATCAGTTTCGTTTGGGCATGTGGCTCAGAAGTAAAAAAAGAAAACCGTCCACTCGTAAAAGCAGTGGATTACAAAGTGAAACATATCGATCAAAATCACCGCGTGAGTATTGTTGAGGATGATTTCGTAAAAGCAGACTCGGTCTTTAAGGTTCGGGGCTATTTCAATGAAGGCCGGCTGATGAAACTTGTAGGTATCATCAAAACCCCTCATTATGAGCGAGATGATTATTTCTACTTTGAGAACGAAAAACCTATCTTTTCCGGTCACATGATGAATTTTATGGATGATCGATTGGCAGAGGAATTCAAGTATTATTACAAGGATGGGATGATTGTAGAATCCCTCTTTTGGAAAGATCATTACGAGCCGGGTAAGCGCTTTCCACATGAGACTTTTAAAGAGTTTGAACCAGACATGGATAGCCTGATGAAAGAAGAAAGAGGCCGAATGGCTTTCTTCCTTTCTAAGTTGGAAGAAGAGGGCTATGAGCTTAAACACATCAACGAACACCTGGAAGCTAACAGCAATAATTAATGACCATAGAAGAAGCGCAAAAGGTGGTTGACGAATGGATAAAAACAAAAGGCGTACGCTACTTCAATGAGCTCACCAACATGGCGATACTGACCGAAGAGGTGGGTGAGCTCGCTCGATTGATGGCGCGCACGTATGGCGAGCAATCCTTCAAAGAATCAGACAAAAACCGTGACCTTGGTGATGAGATGGCTGATGTACTGTGGGTGCTCATCTGCCTAGCTAACCAAACAGGGGTAGATCTTACTGAAGCACTTAAGAAAAACCTGGATAAGAAGAATTCACGGGATGGAACCAGGCATCAGGAGAATGAGAAGTTGAGGAAATAATCCTTGGTATTTAACCCTGACAGGTTTTAGTGGCTCAAAATGATTATTATTAATCTGTAGCTTTAATTGAATTAAACCTGTCAGGGTTTCTAATCAGCTTGCTCATAATATTCTCTTATCTTTTCTTTATCCTCCTTCGGAATAGATTGATCAGCCAGTAGCTGCCAGGCTCGCTGACGAGAGTTGATGTCATATTTTAGAAGGACGTTATTTTCCTTTTCACGCTTACGAATGCGACGAGCCATGACAAATATGGCGATCTGGATGATTGCTACAATGGCAAGAAGGACGTAGAGTCCAGCGCTCATTCTACTGTGATTTCTTCCAAAGTAACTAAACCTGAAGAGGCGATATTGCTTTCGTTGAGTTCTCGGTCATTCAATTGAAATTGAATCTCAAACAAAGTATTTTGAAGAGCAACATTCAATCCTATAGTTTTTATATTATAAGTGATTTCCCATGCATATCTATTAACCCTGTTAATCTTAAATATTTCAGGATGGTTTAATTTCTTCTCAATAGATAAATCAAATAACGTAGCATTGAAATCTCCAATTCCGCATAATTCTGAATTAAAAATCTCATTAAAATTGACTTTAGTTCCATCCTCTTGATAGAAAAGTACATCAAGATTTCTATAAAACTTATTTTCATGTCCAAAGAGAGTATCATAAGGATTGTTATGCCCATCCATGAGAATAACATTTTCATCACATGAAAATTCTTGACCTCTGTCAATCACATCAGAATAAAAAGATTTGTTTTGAAAATCATATTGGCTAATTAACTCACCTATATCTGGATTAAAAACAATATTCATTGGGCTGATATAAAAAGGAGGAAAAATATCATTCTCGAACTTAACAGGCCCATTTTTTGAATCTACAATTATATTATACAGGTGATAAGGATAATCAACGTCATTTTCGATATACCCAATATCACCTTCTCTATCCCATACAATAAATGAAAGTTCCATAACGTCTGGCTCTCCTGTATTATCACTAAAAACTAAATCCTCAAACTCAATATATGGTGATTGATCAAAAGGGTACTCCTCTTCTTTATCGCTGCATGATAGAAGGAGAATCGAGATAACAAATACAAATAAAAGCTTTCTCACAACGCTAAGATACCAACTCCCCATCAATAAACTTAGGGACCACCTGGTACTTGCTTTGTTCCATACAAAACTCCAGATCTTTTTCAATACCAAACCCTTTGAGTCGTTCGGCATGGCTTGAAGTTAAAGCCAGTCCTAATAAGTTCTCATGATTGGCAATGAATAGCTGGTGCGCCAGCAAAGCAGAATCTCCAACAGGCTCCATCTCCTCGGCACATTCATCGATCAGTGCACCTGCAAATAGGGTGTCTTCTAAGTTTGGTGTGCCTTTCCATCCCGCACAGTGAACAACCACTCCAATAGGTAGCTGTAGAATATATTCAGTAAGTGCCTCCAGGTTCAGAAATGAGCCAATCAAAATGGCATCTGCTCCTTCAGATTTCAGAATGGCCTGAGAGCCGTTTGTAGTAGAAATGGCTACTTTTTTTCCTTTGACATTGTCCTTCAGATATTCAAAAGGAGAATTTCCCATATCAAAGCCTTCCACTTTCTGACCTCCTCGTTCGCCAGCCATCAGGTAGCCCTCCTTTCCAAGTGCTTTGCATTCCTCTACTTCTCCAACAGGCTTAATTGATTCTACACCATTGGCTAGTCCGGTTACAATACAGGAAGTAGCGCGAAAAATATCGACTACTACAACGATCTTACCAGAAAGGTCATGCTGATGTATGAGGTCGGGGGTTAGACAAACTTCTATGGTTTTCATTTGAAGAGATCTCTTAAGGTCTTTAAAAGTAGTTTTAGTTGAGTGTCAGAAAGACTTCCTATTTTTTCGATTGCCCTTTCTTCTCTCAGCGTTGCGATTCGCTCCACTCTGATTATCGATTCGACTCTCAATCCATTGTTTGGATTTGGTTTGATCAAAATTTCATAATCTCCTAATGATTTCGGAACTACAGAGCTAATAGCACATAGAATAATATCATTGTACTTTTCAGTTCTATGGATGACCACAGATGGCCTTACTTTTTGAACATCTAAATCTGCAAAAGGAAATGGTACAAGAATCAAATCTCCCGGATTCATTTTTTAGGTAGATAATCCTGATAAATATCTTCTCGGGGATCGTTCCAAAAATCCCATTGAGCTAAATACCCAAAATCACGAATCATATCATCGTCATTTGATATTTGATGAATTTTTTCGATTATTTGATGGATAAGAATTTTTTGCTTCTCCTCAGTAAAATTCTTCAATGCATTTTTGAGGCTCTCAAAATCCTTCGTTGTATTTCCAGGCTGATAATCTTCTGAAGCTTCCTTGGCCAGGCTCTTAAGCTCACCTTGAGAAGATTCAAACTTCGAAGACCATTTTATCTCGTCCAACCAATTATCCACCCATTCTTTCTGTTGTGCTTTTGGGAGCTTTTCAAGCTCTTTTTTCAAGTCATCAAATCCCTTAACCATACTTAAAAGTACGTAAATGTTTCAAAATTGATCCTTCGCTGCTCTCAGGATAACACTTCTGTCATTTCAAAAATGGCGGCTTCACCACCTTCGCTTTCAAACTTTTATTCCGAACCTGCACGTAGATTTCAGTATCGGGAGCACTGTGTTCTTTCGTCACATACCCCATCCCTATTCCCAGATTTAGAGATGGCGACATAGTACCAGAGGTCACCTTGCCAATGATATTTCCATCTGCATCTGCCAGCTCATAATCATGACGTGGAATCCCTCGATCAATCATTTCAAATCCAACCAACTTACGAGTCACGCCGGCTTCTTTTTGTGCTTTCAGGTTTTCACTATTCACAAAGTCCTTCGTGAACTTGGTCACCCATCCTAAGCCTGCTTCCAAAGGAGAGGTTTCATCCGTAATGTCATTGCCATAGAGGCAGAATCCTTTCTCCAGTCGCAATGTATCTCGAGCGCCTAGGCCGATTGGCTTAATACCAAATTCCTTGCCAGCTTCAAAAATCTTGTGCCATACTTCTTCCGCATCGTTCTTATTGATATATAGCTCAAATCCACCGGAACCGGTATATCCGGTAGCTGAAATGATCATTTCTTTACCCGCTAATTTATCCTGCACAAATCGGTAAAACTTCACCTCCGAAAGATCAACTTCAGTCAGCTTTTGCAACGTCTCAACTGCCTTTGGCCCTTGAACCGCAAGTAGTACAATGTCATCTGAGATGTTCTCCATCTCCACACCCCATTTATCCTGACCTTTGATCCAGTTCCAGTCTTTTTCAATGTTGGATGCATTTACAACCAACATGTACTCCTCCTCATTCATTCGATAAATTAAAAGGTCATCAACGATCCCGCCTTTATCATTTGGCAGGCAAGAATACTGTGCTTGCCCATCCACAATCTTAGACGCATCATTGCTGCTCACCCACTGGATCAGGTCCAGGGCATGAGGCCCACGAAGCATGAACTCACCCATGTGAGAAACATCAAATACACCGACCGATTCACGAACAGTCATATGTTCTTCTTTATCTGAGGAGTATCGAACAGGCATATTGTAACCTGCGAAGGGCACCATTTTGCCACCTAGTTTTTCATGCAGGTCATTCAAAGGGATTTGTTTCGTTTCCATGCTTCTTAGTTATTAAGTTTTAGTCCGACCGGACAGTGATCCGATCCCATGTATTCATTGTAAATGTGTGCCTCTGCCACTTGATCTTTTAGCTTCTCGCTGACTAGAAAATAATCGATTCGCCAGCCCACATTTCGCTCACGTGCCCGGTACTTGTAGTTCCACCACGAGTATTTTACCTCTTCCGGATGCTTTAATCGGAAGGTATCAATGTAACCCTCATTTAAAAGAGCCTCCAACCCATCTATTTCTGTCTGCGTGTATCCGGAAGCTTTATTATAATTTTCTTTTGCTCTGGCGATATCTATTTCAGTGTGAGCTACATTCAGATCCCCGCAAATAATGACCGGTTTCTTCTCCTCCAAACTAATGATATACTCTCTGAAAGCTTCGTCCCATGATGATCGATAATCCAGTCTTTTCATTCCTTCACCGGAATTAGGGGTGTAAACAGTAACTACAAAGTAATTTTCAAACTCTGCCGCAATGACTCTTCCCTCCTGATCATGCTCTTCAATGCCCATATCATAAAAAACCTCCAGAGGTTTTTCTTTGGATAGAATGGCAGTTCCTGAATATCCTTTTCGTGCTTTTGAAGAGTTCACTGACACTTCATATTGAGGCAGGAGTTGCAAGGCAGTCTTTACATCCTCCGGTTGCCCTTTGGTTTCCTGCAAACACAATACATCCGGATCCATCTCCTTTACGTCTTTGATGAAATCTTTTTTGATCATGGCACGGATGCCATTGACGTTCCAGGAAACGAGGTGTGTTTGAGACATATAAATTTGAGGATTGTAGAATTATTGATTTACGATTCAATTTGAATGCGCAAAGAAACATCAGACCATTACATTATCCAACCTTACATCCATTCATCACTTCTCGCTGAGGACGCAGTAGAACAACATCGTTTTGTTCATTGTAAATGCCCATCACCAGGCACTCACTGATAAATGGTCCGATTTGTTTAGGGGGAAAATTCACTACTGCGATCACCTGCTCGCCCTTCAGTCTTTTCTTATTATATAGAGTTGTTATCTGAGCTGAACTCTTCTTGATGCCAATCTCAGGTCCGAAATCAATGGTCAGTATATATGCAGGTTTATGTGCTTCAGGGAATTCCTCTGCTTTTTTTATAGTCCCCACTCGCATATCAATTTTTTCAAAATCATTCCAACTTATCATAATTGTTTATAAAGCTTTTTAAGGTTCTTATTTAATCTTTTAATATGATATTCATTCGTGATGTCCGCGCTACGTTCTTCCAATGTTTCAATTAGGGGCTGCAAATGATTTTCATTCAAAACTTGAATCAATCGCTCTGTATACTGCCCCAATTGATTGGGAGGAGCTTTCATTAATTGCTCCTGAATGAGAAGAAACATGTCTTCCTGAAATTGCTCATCACCATAGAGTGTGACCATAATTCGAAATCCATGGTCTCTGGTCACCACTGTTCCACCATCCATTGCCTCAATAATCAGTGGAAGTGCATCATATAGCTTTTCCTTCTTTATATGCGCAACGTGGGCCAACCCAATCATACTTCCAAAAATCACCCGATTGATCGAGCTATTCAATTGGCTAATCAAAAAAGGTGCTTCATCTGCGAGTAAGTCTGGGGCTAACTCACCAACATAAGCCAATGCCAGGATAGCATCCGATTTAGCTCTTTGCTTGGGGTTTTTTTTTATAAAAGAAATCAGTTCTTTTACTTCTTTTATACCTCCAGCATTTGCAATCTGTTTAGCCACCAGCTTATTTGGCTCCTGGTCATTTCGATCTAAGGCAAATGCAAGTTGGTCCTGAATGGGCATTTCAAATTTGGGCAAAAAAAATCCTGACACGATAGTCAGGATTTAAATTTATGCTTTTCCCAGATTATTAGCTTGCGCAGAATTCTTTTAGTCTTCTGTTTTTGCCCGGCTCTCTTAATTTCTGAAGTGCCTTTTCTCTGATCTGTCTTACTCTTTCTCTGGTAAGCCCCATTGCATCACCAATCTCTTCCAGTGTGAACGGGTTGTCGCAACCAATGCCGAAGCTCATCATCACCACTTCTCTTTCACGAGCTGTAAGCGTAGATAGTGCTCTCATCGTTTCAACCTTCAATGAATCATTGAATACAAGGTTGCCATCTGTAGGTCCAGTGGTGACATTTTCAAGAACGTCAAGTAATGAACCACTCTCATCTTCACCAAAAGGTGCGTCCATTGACATTTGCTTTACTTCAGCTCCAAGCGTATTTCTTACTTCACTCGGCTTCATGTCTAGAATGTCAGCCAATTCTTCTTCTGTCGGCTCACGCTCAAACTGCTGCTCTAGCTCTGCATATGCTCTTCTAATCTGGTTGATTGCACCAGACTTGTTCATCGGTAGACGAACAATTCGAGACTGCTCAGCAAGTGCCTGCATAATGGACTGACGAATCCACCATACCGCATACGAGATGAACTTAAATCCTTTTGTCTCGTCAAATTTCTTTGCTGCTTTGATCAATCCAAGGTTTCCTTCATTGATCAAATCATTTAGTGGTAAACTTCTGTTCTGGTACTGCTTTGCTACAGATACTACGAACCTCAAGTTTGCTTTTACGAGTTTTTCCAATGCAAGATCATCGCCCTCTTTGATGCGCTTGGCCAGCGTCACCTCCTCGTCCGGAGTAATCATTGGAACGTTACTTACCTCAGTAAAATATTTCTCCAGGGTGTGGCTCTCTCTCCTGTTGGTAATTGACTGGGTAATCTTTAACTGTCGCATATTATCTCTTTAAAACTAAATTGTTACGGGTATAAAAAAGCAATCTGCAAAGATAGGCTTTTGGCCCATGTATTTGCAATAGTTTGCCTTATAATATACGATAAAACAACCAGAAATTGTGTGTCTTAGTTTCAGCTTTCTTCCAAATGGTAAAAAAAGGCCATGAGATTTTAGTTATTCGTATCGAATGGAATGTACCGGGTTGGCCTTAGCTATCTTATAAATCCTGGCTAAAACTGTTGTGAATGAAATGATGAGGACAAGCACAAATGCAATCACAAACAGATCCAAACTCATATTGATTCGGTAGGCAAAATCAGCCAGCCAATCTCCAAATAGCCACCAGGATACCGGTGCAGCAATCACCAGCGAAATGACGAGCAGAATTAAATAGTCTTTAAGTATCAAGGTGGTAATGTTTTGAACATTCGCTCCCATCACCTTTCGAATACCAATTTCTTTGGTTTTTCGCTCTACTGTGAAGTTGATCAAACCAAATAAGCCAAATGCAGAAATGATGATTGAGACAATAGATGCAATCAAAATAATAGTCGCTCTACTTTCCTCTGCCTGATAGTAACGCTTCCATTGCTCGTTCAAAAAATTGATCTCTGCAGGAGTCTCAGGGTCGAATGTAGCATTGACCTCCTCAATATGTGCGATTGTTTCTTTGGGGTTTGCTCTGTAGCGAATGGTGAAATAATCTATGGTTCTAATATGATTACTCCAACTTGTAAGTAAAACCGGGCCTATTGGCTTATAAAGAGACTCAAAATGAAAATCCTCAACAAGTCCGATAATTTCCATCTGAACCGAATCATCCTGACTCATCACCCAAATGGTTTTACCAATTGGATCTTCAAGGTTGAGCATCGTAGCGGTTTCCGCATTTACTATAATATCAAGACTATCAGACTGATCACTTCCTGAAAAGTTTCTCCCTTCTTTCAATTCCATGTTGTAGGTGTCTAACCAACGGTGATCAATCCCATAGTGACTTGCCTCTATTGCATTATCTGTTAAATTGGTTGCCAATCTTGCTGTTGGTAGATTTTTCCACTCTCCTGGCACACGCGACGAAGTAGACACGTTGACTACATTGGCATGCTGCTGTATTCCATTAATTATTTCCTTAAAACTGCTCCTAGCTTTACCTGAATTAATGTCTAAAACGATCAGGTTTTCATTATCAAAACCGAGATCTTTTTGTTGTACATAATTGAGCTGA
This sequence comes from Ekhidna sp. ABH4_415, assembly GCF_056161305.1. Lineage (NCBI taxonomy): Bacteria > Pseudomonadati > Bacteroidota > Cytophagia > Cytophagales > Reichenbachiellaceae > Ekhidna > Ekhidna sp. ABH4_415. The sequence continues at coordinate 259,759 of NZ_JBSWYW010000001.1, read as the reverse complement.
CGATAAATGACCATTGAGCCAATAATAAGAAAGATGGAAAGTGCATATTGAACACCAACCAAACCTTTCCGCAAAAAATCTCCTTTTCCTGAAAAGGCATTTTTTAATATCATTAGTGATCGCTTGAGTTTTGAATAGTATATGGCTGGTAGCATGGCCGATACCATCCAAATAATTAGAATTGAAACTAAATGGTAAGGAATGAAATCGATAGTAAATAGTAGTGAAACCGTGAATTCTTTATTTGCAATCTGTTGGAAAAATGGAAATAAGAATACCACTAAAAGAAGTGCAATCGAATACGCAATCAATACGGTCAATAGTGTTTCAAAAAAAAGTTGTAAAAGTAAATGCTTATTGTTCGCTCCATTGATCTTCCTCATGCTAGCTTCAAGTGTCCGCTTTAATGCCTGAACTGAGGAAAGATTTATGTAGTTAAGTGCGGCAATTAAGATCACCAGAAGGCCCATTATCATGATCATACTTACAAATTTCTGATCACTAATAGGAATCGCCAACTCAGGATTCATACCGCCCCTTTCAATATCATTTGAAAGTAGATGAATGTCCTTGATACTTTGTAATTGAAATCCTTTGATTTCATGATCTGAAGCAAGATATTTTGACAAAAACTGATCCTGAGAAGATGTAATTTCTACCGGACTAGCACCTTCCTTTAAAAGAACCCATGTCATCGCCAACCTACCATCCCAGGAATTGACAAATCTCTGCCAGCCCTCACTCCACTGATCATAATTGGCGATGTAGATATTGCTGAATTGGTAGGTGGAATTTTTTGGCATTTCATTCATCACAGCCAAAATCTCAGTAGGTCCGAAATTGGTGTCATCAATTACCTCACCAACCACATCCGTACTATTGAAAAGACGCATGGCTAATTCCTCTGTGACCACCATCGCCGCAGTACCATTAAATGTTTTGAGTGGGTCTCCTTCGACTATCTCAAAATCCAGAATTTCAAATATGTTTCTTGTGGCGATCGCCCAATCCCGCTCGGCAATTCTTTTATCTCCTTCAACCAACACCTGTGAGCCCATGTATGTGAGATGTGCGGTTTCTTCAATAGCCGGGAATTCTGACTTCAAAGCATCAGCAAGTGGGCCGGGCACAGAGAGATACTGATGCATGCCATCATCTTCCTTGACCTCACTGATAACCCGATAGATCCGATCCTTTTTGCTATGGTAGTGATCAATATTTTGCTCATCATATACATACATGAGGATGAAAAATAGGATGGCAAATCCCATACTGAGTCCTAAAATATTCACCAGATAGTGCACCGTCTCTTTTCTGAATCTTCGAAAATAGATCTTAGTGTAATTCTTAAACATATCCATAGTCCAGTTATTTATTTGAGTTTTTTTAAGATTGATTAGTCGAAATGTGCGAAGCACATTCCATACAAAAAACAGGTTAGCTGATCGCTTGGAGGTTTGGGTTCTGAGATAATAAAACTCGAAAAGATCGCCTTCGATCTCATCAAGATACTCTTCCCGACAATACAGGCGCAGAAAGCGTACTGCCCATTTTGGTGGTTGATTTTGTGACATCAGATTTTAGCAAATTGTAGTTGTGGTATTTTCTGATAGATGCTTGTTCGCAAATCATGCGAAGCATCCAAAACTTTCTTTCCTAGTGCTGTCACGATGTAGAATTTCTTCCTTCTCCCTCCTCGTTCTTCGGTAATACCGCCGAAACGAGAGTCAACAAAACCTTTCTTTTCCAATCGTTTCAATGCGACATGAATCGCGCTGATATTGATTTTCTTTTTGGTTTCCTCGGTTAAAAATTCATGAATCGAAACTCCATATGCTTCATTATGCTGAGCAGCCACTGTCAATAAGACAAGCTCTTCAAATTCACCTAATTGATATTCCATGGATCAAAATATTTACTTAACAAACGTGAATGTAATATATAAGTTTCACATTTGTTAAGTAAATAATGACTTGTTAAATAAATCGTAACATTTAACATATTTTCTACATATACGTATTTAATCATTCTATGAAAGGAACACATCTTGGAGAATTTGAAGAATTGGTGCTTTTGGCCGTTTGCACGACCCATCCGGACACTTACGGCAATACGGTAAAAGATGAAATCAATCAAACAGCAAAGCGAAATATCAACTTGAGCACAGCCCATGGGGCTTTGGCCAGACTGGAAGACAAAGGGCTGCTGAAAAGTTACCTGGGTGAGGCTACCTCAGTGAGAGGTGGTAAGCGAAAACGAATTTTCGAAATCACAGCATTGGGGTTGAAAAAGCTGGAGGAGGCCAAAAATCTTCGAGCAAAATTTTGGGATAAAATCCCAGAAAAAGTGCTGCAAACGCAATTCATCACCACATGAATGAGCTTCCAAGAAGTGTGAAGTTTTTGTGTCGTGCACTCTTTAATGAAAGAGTGAGAGAAGAAATAATTGGTGACCTGAACGAAGAGATGGAGGTATTTCAAAAGAAGCATGGAATGTTTCGAACCAAGCTTCATCTCATCATAACCACGCTCCTTTTCACTCGCTATCGATACACCTGGAAAAACAATAATCAACTCAATACCTCTACTATGTTTATCAAACACACACTTAGACCGGCTTGGAGAAATCTCAAAAAAGATAAGATGAGTACCCTCTTGAATGGCGTTGGTCTCACCATCGGATTCACACTTAGTTTGATCATTGCACTAATGGTTACCAGAGAGCTGAGTTACGATCAGTGGCATCAAAAGTCTGATCACATATTCAAGGTAACTCATGATGAACGCAGCACAGGAAGAAGTGATCGCCATTTAGCAACAGTAGGACCTCCGGTTGGCCCTGCATTGGTGGAAGCGTATGACGAAATTGAAAACTACATGCGTGTGAGAGACACACCTACACAACCGGTAAAAGTTGGTAACAAAAACTTCTATGAAGACGGGATTTTCTACATTGACAGCACCTTGTTCAATATGTTCGATTACTCACTTGCCAAAGGTGACGAAAGAACCGCTCTAAAGAACACCAATTCCGTGGTTTTATCAGCTGATATGGCTGAAAAATACTTTGGCTCTTCGTCGGCAGTGGGTCAACGAATCGAAATATCCGAAACACCCTATACTGTGACTGGCGTATTGAATCCCTATCCGTCCACCAGTCACTTCACATTTGATTTTATCATTCCTTTTCATGCATTTAGGGTTCCTTTTGGATATCCGGTCACTTTGAATTCCTGGGGGTGGATTTCCTTTCACACGTATGTGCTATTGAAAGACCCTTCAATGGAAAAGCAGCTGGAAGAGCAATTGGTTGATTTTATTCATACGCATTGGTCTGAAGATCGCTGGGATCTCTTTCGCTTCGATCTGCAGCCACTAGAAGATATATATCTGGGTGACATCAAGAATGACATTGTTGCATCCGGCAGCTGGAATAATATTTACGCATTAAGTATAACCGGAGCATTGCTCCTGTTCCTGATCATTTTCAATTACACCAACTTGACTGTAGCACAATCACTCACCCGAACGAAAGAGGTGGGCGTTCGTAAAGCACTTGGAGCGAGTAAACGAATGGTGGTTTTTCAATTTGCCATTGAATCTGTCATTCTTTCATTGATTTCCTTCATCATTTCCATTGCTCTTATTCTTCCAGCTATCAATTTTCTGGAGTCCTACTTAGGCATCAATATATATGCGATGGAGGTGTGGCAATCGAACCAATGGCTTGCATTTGCAGCAATTATTTTAGCCTCGATGGTCGGAATATTAGGTGGCGCTTATCCTGCATTTATTATGTCTAAAACTAAAGCCATTGCTGCGCTGGCGAGAACGATCTCAGGAGGTCAATTGGGGATCAACTTGCGAAAGGTGCTTGTGACCATGCAGTTTATCATCACCATAGGTTTACTGGCCGGAAGCATTATTATCTATCAGCAAATCTCCTACATTCAGGAGAAGGATCTGGGGTATGATAAATCTGCCTTAGCGGTACTTAGGGTACCCGGTCAGTCGCTTCTACAGAAAGCTGACGTGTTGAAAAATCAGTTGAACTCCATACAGAGAGTATTTGGAGTCGCCATCGGTGGGGGAAGAATGGATGGTGACAATGGGAATGTGCCGGTGAAAACACCTGACATGGAGGAATCAAAACCCATATTTATCGATGGAGTTGACTATGGCTATTTTGAAATGTTGGGGATTCCAATGGTTGCAGGTAGAGAATTTGACAAATCGTATCCTACCGATAGTGCCGGAGCGGTCATCATAAACGAGAAAGCGGTTGGGTATATGGGCTACTCGTCACCGGAAGAAGCGATTGGACGACCGATTCAGGTGGGACAGATTCGTACAGGCAATATTGTTGGTGTAGTTGCCGATTATCATTTCTCCTCACTACACAACGATATTGGTCCATTGGCTATCATGTATCCAAGAACCTTGCAAGAAGACGTTTACATAAGAGTGGAACCGGGGAATATGCTCGAACTGGTTGAAAACATTGAAGCTAAATGGAGCAGCATTTTTCCTGATCTCCCATTTGATTTGATCTTTTTAGAAAACCATCTCAATTCATTGTATCAGGAAGATGTGGCATTCGCCAAGATGTTTCAGGCCTTGACCATTGTTACGTTAATAATTGCCTGTTTGGGCCTTTATGGATTGATATCACTGATAGCCACACAGAAAACCAAAGAGATCAGCGTGAGAAAAGTGTTGGGAGCCAACCTGAAAGACCTGATGGGGAATCTGTTCAGACCATTCGCACTGCGAATTGTAATTGCCATGTTGATTGTTTCTCCGATTGCCTATGTGCTGCTCTCTGGCTGGCTGGATAACTATGCCTATAAAATCGACATTAGCTGGTGGCTGTTTCTAGCAGCAGGCTTGGTGGTCTTAATAACAGCTTTAGTAGCTACCGTTTTGCACTCTTTGAAAGTGTATCGGATCAATCCGGCAAGGACGTTGAAGGATGAGTGATTGATATAACTAATCTTTTCTGCATCACTTCCTTTATTTAAAGCATGGAGAGAGTAAATCTTTTTTGTTAGATCATTAAATTGGGTCAGAAATGTGAACCAAGTAAGATGATAGAAGCCAAGAGTTTTTATGAAGGTTTTCAAATCAACCACTACGACTTTAAACAATTAACCAATAAGAAATTATTGGAGATGTCTGATGATGAGATTGAATCAGTCACTAAAAAAGTTATAAACGGAAGTAAAAAAGAGTTTCTGAGATCTGTTAAAATGGATATTCGGTTCACTTATCTGCTCGCAATTGAAACCTTGTTTGAAATTGTTTTCTCTTTAATTCCAGAAAATGAGAATCAATCAAACGACCATCAAATTTTAAAGTTTTTAACAAAAAGAAAGAATCATTTTAAGGAAATTAGAAAGTTAGCTGATGGCAAACACTCCGAGCTTGATAAGCTTGACAAAAAAGCTTTGCTAAGAAACGGTATGGAAAGCGACTTATGGAGATACATGTTCTTTTTGGGATTAGAAGAAGAAAAACATAAAAAATCCATTCAAGATAGCATTGACACTATCAGAGAATCATTAAAATGCTTTGCTAAAGATTTGTCTAATCGAGATGAAATTAATAGTTATAAACATGGTCTTAGAGGAATACGTCATCTAGTTTCATTCCAATTTGGGCCAAAAGAAAAAATCAACAAACCCTACATGAAGTTTAATACTGAGGATGCTCTTTCATTTTATTCCTTTGACAAGAAAACAAATGAGCATGTGATTAACTCAATGGAATTTGATCCATATAGAGATATAAAAATGACACATCTAGCCTCCAATATTCTTTATAATATTATTGAACCAAGAAAATATCTATTCAGCAATAAGATCGGAGAAACTATCCATTTTAAATTTTTCAACAAAGACCAATTTAAAGAAGCTGATAGAAAAAATGTCAAATTTCAGAATCTGACTTTCAAGTATAAATTGTAATTCCTTGATTTTTTAATCCACCCCCTCCAAAATATCCGTCCCTAAATACTCCATCTCAGGCAAAGTATACCAGCTGCGCTTCTGTGGGATTTTGATTCCATCCACCATCATTTCGTCTTCAAGCGTGATGAGTTCACCTTTACCAGTTGCTTCGTCTTTGTAGAACTTGTACTGCAACATCCGCCCGGAAAAATCATCGATGTAGAAATACCAGGTATCCTCCTCATATCCTACACGAAGCACCTTACACAATATATCGCCTACTTTTTCATCTTCTGCAAGTGTAATCTCCGGTGTGGATTTATCGTAAAGCTTCATAGGCAAGCCCCATAGATATAGGTAATAATTTCGAAGAACGAGTGCTCGCGCTTTGTCTTTATCACCCTTAAGTACTTCAGCTACTTCCCCATTCACTTCATACACCTCCTCATCATTCCGGTTAATTTTCATATAGCTTTCAGTATTATCAAGTGCAATGATCGTCGATCGATCCAGGCCGGAAGGACGGGTTTCCTTAAACTGCAAAGTTGCTTGTAGCGAAGACCAATTGTCCTGAGGATCGTGATATGAAACTGCCTTGGCCAGTACTTGTTCTGCAGAAGTTTGTGCACTTAGAAGCAGCGGACACACAAATAGGAAGGTGAGTAGTTTTCGCATAGTTTCAGTAGATTGAATCGGAATTTATACAATGGAAATATATTCAAAATGAATGTTAGTCTCCTCTTGGGAGGAGAGAAAGAGGTGGGTCAGTAAGATTAAAGTCATTTTTGCATGAAATTTGAAAATAGTAAATTATAACACCCACCCCTAACCCAGAAACGTCTGACCGCTCCAAGGAGGGGAATAATATTATGAATAAGCCAGCGAAAACTGTTTGGTTTTTTGGAATCTACTTACTGGTGGAAGGGCTCTTCCTCATGTTTGCTCCTGCTTCAATCTTATCAGCCATCGGCATTCCTGACCCAGAAAGTGTTTGGAGAATCGTTCTTGGATTTGTGGTGGCAGTGTTAGGCTATTACTACATCCGAAATGCTAAAGAAAACCTCACTCCATTTTTTGGTTTCACAGTTCAGGTACGGATCATTCAGTTTGTCTTCTTCATCTGGCTCTATGTCTTTGAGCGTGGAACACTTGCTTTGGTGGCTTTTTCATTTGTTGAGTTTGTAGCAGGTATGTGGACGTGGAGGGTGTTGAAAGTGGCGGGCCAATAAGAGGGATAGATTCTGAAAAAAGTTCAGAATGACCTTCAGAAAAGAAAATCTATTTAAATACAGAACGTCACCCTGAACTTGTTTCAGGGTCTTTCCATCCTTTCCTGACCAGCAATGTGTTTCATTTTTTAAACAAAAATTAACTTTATCCGTATCTATATTTTAAACAAAAATTAATTTAATTGATTTTTCGGTGCAACTTTTATGAGTTGTCACCATCCTATAAACCAAACACTAATGAATCTTCAACTTGGAACACTGGAAGAAATGATCTTAATCATCCTACTCATGAAGGAAGAAACCTACGGAGTTGAAATTGCCAAGGAGTATAAAAATCAGCTTTCACAGACGATTTCACTCCCTGCCATTCATGTGGTATTAAAGCGCCTCGAAAAGAAAGGGTTTGTGGAGTCCCGACTTGGTGAGCCTACACCTGAGCGGGGAGGAAAAGGCAAAAGACTCTATCGAGCAACAAATCAAGGGTATGAAACTGCACAAGATCTACAGCATCGAAGAAATGAAATTTGGAAAACTATCCCTAAAATGAATTTTAATCTGATATGAAGCATCAGCCACCAAAATGGGCTTTAAGATTTCTCGAGTTCTTTCTTCGAGCAGACTTTTCGGATGAAATACAAGGGGATATCACCGAAGCATTTTACTGGCGTGTACAGGAAGAAGGGCTATTTAAAGCACGATTCAAATTTATATTGGAAGTATTCCGCTCTCTAAAACCCACCAACTTAAAATCTTTTTATCACTTATCTCTTAATACAATGATTTTCCGAAACTATCTCAAAGTCGCTTTTCGAACACTACTTAAAAGGAAGTCGACCTCATTTATCAACATCTTCGGACTTTCAATTGGAGTTGCAGCCTTCGTTTTCATTTTTCTATACACCTATCAGATTTTCACTTTCGATGACCACCATCAGAAAAAAGATCGGATATTCATGGCTTACAAAGAGCGTATCACACCTGATGGAACACAGGCCACTTATGATACCTGGGTACCCTTAAAAGATCGGCTAATAAGTGACTATAACCAGATCGAAGAATCATCCAGGTACTATACTTCCAGTGCCAGTATCAAAAAAAATAATCGATATCTGGAAGAAGATATTGTCTATACTGATCCATCCTTATTCAAAATTTTCACCTTTCCGGTGGTCCATGGGAATCAAGCTAGACTCTTTCCGACTAAAAATTCGATTGTAATAAATGAAAAAACGGCGATTAAATACTTCGACACAAGCAATGCGGTTGGCAACTACATAGAAGTATTCTTGCAAGAAGAGGATACGACACTTAGGTATCAAGTATCTGCTGTTATCAGAAATCATCCTGAAAATGCTTCTCTGCAGCCGACGATGATGATTCCAATGGAAAGTATCCCGATATATTCTGAACTTGCCAATAGCTGGAATGGGTCTTTCTTAGAAACGTATGTTTTACTGAGAGATCCGAGTGATGCCCTTCAACTTGAAGCAGATTTTCCAAATCTCATTGAATCGATTTGGGATAAACAAGTAAGAGAAAACACCAACTTCAGGTTGCTTCCATTAGAGGAAGTCTATGACACTTTTTTTGGTGATTCTGCAAATGTCCGAACACTTCTGGCTATTGGGATTGCTATTTTACTTATTGCAATCATCAATTTCATGAACCTCTCTACTGCCCAGGCTACACAACGGGCAAAAGAAGTTGGTTTAAGGAAGGTATTAGGTGCATTTCAAGGGCAACTTCGTACACAATTCATCACTGAATCATTTGTCATGTCATTTATTGCAACAATCCTTGGTTTGCTGATTGTTGTTTTCACGATCGCCCCATTTAATCAGTTCTTTGATTTGAATATTGCGCTTTCCCAGTTTTCCGGATTGGAAATAATGGCAGCCAGTATGGTACTAATCATTTCGTTGGGAATTTTAAGCGGCAGCTACCCGGCATTCTACCTTTCTTCAATTGGAGCTATCGAAGTTTTAAGACAAAAATTAGGAATGAATGCATCGACTTCATTTAGAAATGTTTTGGTTGTCCTTCAGTTTGCCATAGCTCTTTTTCTAATTACCAGCACCATCATTGTGAGCCGTCAGATCAATTACATGGCTAACAAAAACATGGGATTTGAGTCTAAAGGAATCCTCATAATAAATGCTTCACCCAGAAGTTTTACCGACCGGGAGCTGGCTCAAACACGGCTTAAATCTTTTAAAGCAGAACTATCAAATAAGTCATACATCAATGACATTTCATCAAGTCGATCAGTACCTACCTCATGGACCAGAAGTTTTGTGTTTGTAAGACCCAATGACTGGGAAGGAGATCCACTTAGAATGAGGTATACGTATGTGGACGCCAACTTTTTTGACATCTATGGAATACCGGTAAAGTATGGAAGAAACTTTTTACCTGATTCGGAAGGAGATCAACGTGGTTCGGTAATATTAAATGAAGCTGCGATGAGGGCTTTTGAGTTTTCTTCTGCAGAAGCAAATACAATCAGAATCGGAGATAATGAAATCAGCGTGGCGGGGATCGTTGAAGATTTTCATTTTGAAACGCTTCAAAACGAAGTAGCTCCGACATTGATTTTCCATCGGGTCTCTGATAACCTGGCGGCTCACAATACCATTACTTTAAAAATGGAGGTGAGCAATCTGATCGAGCGCATTGAAGAAATAGAAACAATGTGGAATGAGTTAGGATCTACTCAAGAATTCTCTTATTCTTTCATGGATGACCGGGTTGCTAATCTGTATGAGGAAGAAAACAGATACCTGGGAATGGTTGGGTTATTCTCTGCTGTGTCAATAATCATTGCCTGTCTCGGCCTTTATGGGCTTACGCTTTTTATTATTGAGAAGCGAAGAAAAGAGATCAGCATCAGAAAAGTTCTTGGCGCAGAGATCAACACCATTTTACGATTGATTTTTACCGATTTTACCAAATGGGTGGCCATCGCGTTTATTATTGCAGTTCCCTTTGCTGTTTACTTTTTAGGCGAATGGCTGGAGTCCTACCATTACAGAATCGATATCAATTGGATCACTTTTGCAGTTGCACTTTTGATTGTTCTGGGATTGGTCATCTTAACGGTGGGCTATCAGTCTTTAAGAGCAGCCTCCTCCAATCCAGTTAAGTACCTGAAGGACGACTAGCTAGTTGCTTGATCTTTACCAGTGAGGTTCTAGCTATAAAGATGCTCAAGATTGCAATGGCTGTTCCAAGTATAAAAGGAGCGCCAGGAAAATAGATTTCATTTTCCTGATTGGTATAATACCTGAAAATCCCAGTCATCAGCAGTGGCCCTACTATGGAAGTTAGGGTCATGATGCTGGTAATCCCACCCTGCAACTCGCCTTGTGCATTTTTAGGAACCTCACTAGTCATGATCGATTGTAAGGAGGGACCTGCTAAACCACCAAAAGCATAAGGGATAATGACCAGATAAACCATCCAACCATATGGTACGAGTCCCATCATTAGCAGGCCAAGTGCATTGAACACAAATCCGGTATACACTGCATTCACCTCTCCTATTCTTTTAACAATAGGCCCCACCAGACCTCCCTGGACAATGGAAACCATGATTCCTACAAACCCAAGTGACAAGCCAATATCCAATGGTGTCCACCCGAATTTTTCATCTGTAAAATATGCCCAGTTGGTGTGCGTAGCATGCGCCGCAACATATATGAAGAATAGGCTAATTACCAATCCTACAATCTTTTTGTAGCTAAAAATTTGCTTCAATGTACCAAATGGATTCGCTCGTTTCCAGGTAAATACTCGTCTATCCTCCTGATGAAGGGATTCTGGAATAGCAATCATTCCGTAGAACATGTTTAAAAATGCCAGTCCGGCAGCTATCATGAATGGTATGCGTGTTCCAATTTCACCCAGAAACCCACCTAGCGTAGGCCCAATTACAAAGCCCAACCCAAATGCAGCTCCAATCATTCCGAAGTTCTTGGCTTTGTTTTCTGGCGTACTTATATCTGCGATATAGGCATTTGCCACCGTAATACTACTACCACAGATTCCGGAAATGACTCGCGCGACATAGAGCCACAGCAGATTAGGTGCAAACACAATAATCAAATAATCTAACCCCAGACCGAAGAGTGCCATTAGCAAAAGTGGTCGTCTACCAAACTGATCACTAAGCCCTCCAAGCACTGGCGCAAAGAAAAATTGCATCACTGCGTAGGTAGCAATTAGTGTCCCTCCAATGATCGAGCTTTCACTGGTATTCAATCCGGAAACCTCCATCAATAATTGTGGCAATACTGGGATGATTAGCCCGATTCCTATGATATCAATCAGGACGGTTGCAAAAATGAAGATGAGGGCGGCTTGTTTTTTTCTCACTATTGATTCTTAAGAGGCCGCCAAATATCGGAAATTATTAAATGCACTGCCGTTACACAAATTTGATTTTCTTCGATAACCTGTTAAATCGCCAAATATGCAATACTCCGGAAATAGTAAGTCCGATGGATAACCCATACCATACTCCCTGTACACCATGACCACCATGAAAAGCCAGCCAATACCCTACGGGTATAGCAATTAACCAATAAGCAACAAATGTGACAATGGTCGGGACTCTTACGTCAGTCAACCCTCGAAGTACACCCAGCCCAACTGCCTGAATACCATCCGAAATTTGGAAAGCTGCAGCAATAATCAAAAGAGATGCCGCTGTAGTTCGAACCACTTGATCTTCAATGTAAAGTGCTGGCAGAGCGTTTCTCAGCAAAATAAAAGTCAGCCCACACATGGCCATAAATATGGTCACCAATCCAAAAGATGAAAATCCTGCGATCCGAAGATTTCTTCGATCTTTCAGTCTCATCTGATTACCAATACGGATGGTGGAAGCCGCTGCAAGTCCAGTTGCCGCCATATAGCTAATGGCTGCAAGATTCAATGCAATATTATGTGCCGCTAATGCTTCCGCTCCAATCCAGCCAACCATAATAGCAGCAGTTGCAAATGCACCTACTTCAAACACATACTGCAATCCCGATGGAAGTCCGATTCGAAGCAATTCTCTTATTCCTGACCATGTGTATTTCCACTCAAAGCCCCGAACCTTGTTTCTCACCCACCAGATCATCAACGAAAACATAATAACCCGTGCAAGAAGTGTTGCATACCCGGCACCATTTAATCCCAGTGCTGGTGCTCCTAATTTTCCATAAATGAGCATGTAATTGAAAAACACATTCAAAAGATTTGCAAAAACAGAAACCGCCATTGGGCTAAACGTATCTGAAAGACCTTCAGCATATTGACGATAGGTTTGAAAGATCATCAGCGGAATCAGGGAACCACACATAATGATGAGGTAAGGCCTTGCTGCCTCAGCAACAGGAGTCTCCTGGCCAAAATATTGCAAGAAACGACTGGCCACCAACCCAAGTCCAAATAGCAAAATACCTAGCCCCAGATTCATAAAGAACCCGTTTTGCAGAAACCCTAGCAACTTAGATTTATTGTGGATATCTGTGGCCGCAACCTTTGGGGTGATGGCATAACTCACCCCGATTCCAAAGAGCATGAGGATATGATAGATCGTACCTGCAAAAGTTGCTGCCGCAAGGGGAATGACACCCAAACGTCCCACCATTACACTATCAGCTACACCGACCATAATGTGACCTAATTGGCCAATTACCACAGGCAGTGCAAGCACAATGTTTTTTCGTAAATGTTCTTTAAGGGTCATGCTGTATTTACATTGAAGTCGCAAGGTAGTATCTTCGATTCTCAACAAGTAACTCTTCCTATTCCAGTCTACTCATTGTCCACTTAAAAATGAAATTTCTTGCACTTTTAGCATCATTACTTCCACATTTATGCTTTGCGCAACAGGTTGCAGTCACCTTTGATGACCTTCCATTTGGCTATTCTGCCGGTATGACGGACAGCATGAAGATAGTCTCGACAAAAAGAATCCTTTCCACCCTTGACAAATTTGATGTAAAAGCCACAGGGTTTGTGACTTCCAGTAACATGTCAGAAGATAATGAGATGATCCTGGATTTGTGGCTAGAAAATGGACATGACCTGGGTAATCACACCCATCGTCACTACAATTTCAATGAAGTGTCGGCTGCTAAATACATAGCTGATATCGATTCATGTCAATTGCTTGCAGGTAAATGGTTCACAACGAATTACTTCAGATACAGCATGCTGCGAAGAGGCAATACCGTAGATAAACGAGATTCGGTTTATGCATTTCTCGAAAAAGAGGGCTACACCATAGCGCCCGTTTCTATTGATAACAATGAATGGATTTATAATCGGGATTACAGTCGTGCACTTAGAGAAGATGACACGGAGAAGATGATCCAATTCGGAAATGAATACATCGAACACATGAAAGAGATTTCCCTCAAATATGAAAAAATGGGGGTAGAATTAACTGGAAGTAGTGTAAAACACATTCTATTACTCCATGCAAACCCAATCAATTCCAAATATCTTCATGCACTGCTGGGATGGTACAAAAGCAAAGGCTGGGAATTTATAACACTTAAAGAGGCCATGAAAGATTCTATTTATGCCACCAATCGCGGTTTCGTGAGTGACCAAGGATGGTCACAAATTGATAGACTTCTAAAGAGAGATCAGAAATAAGTTTTTTTAAATCTCATTGTCTATTCTGTCGGAGTTTTCAATGAGTTCATCTAATGATCAGTAAAAAACATTATCAATTGATAAAGTATGTAATATATTGTTTCTCTTAATTTAAACCACCATTATATGAAGACCTTAAAGGTTAGGCAACTTCCGCTAATATTTTCACTTCTATTTATTGCTTGTCAGGAAGATTCAATTATTGAATCTGACGAACTAGACCGAGATATGCTGGCAGCATCTGAGCTGGCAGATGAATACCTAAAATCTGAAAAAGGCAGATTTGAAGATTCTGATAAGTCAATTACGGTTCTAAAATACACAGATGGCAAATTGATGTTTGACACAAACACCGATGATCATATTGGTTATCAGGAAGTAGAAGAAACCTCAGTTACGGCTATCGTAGAACCGGGAGATTATATTTTCTGGTTTGCCGGTGTTGGATTGTCAGAGGTTGATGAAATTGATTTTGATGAACCTTCCCAAGAAATTCTAGGGGATTTACCAGTAGACTTCATTCCACAAAAAATGTGGATAATCCGCATACCACCAAATACCACCAAAAACTCACTGAAGTATGATATTGTTTATGTACCTGAGGGTTCAAACATGGGCATCAGACTTGATCCAAAAATTACTGTAGGCGGACAGTCCGACACTCCTGATGAAGGTGAATAAATTGGTTAATAACCAAACATGAAAACACACAAACCATTACTATCATTATCCTTCAGCTTACTGATTTGCTTCTGTGGTTTTTCTCAAAACCAAGTGAAGGCCGACAGTATAATAAATGAAATAGAAAAGGGAATAATGACTCCAAGTCAGGAAATGGAGGCCTATTATCGTTTGTCCACCCATACCATTTCCCCTGACGAAAGACTTAGACACGCAGAATATTTATTAGAGCTGGCAGAAAAGGCAAATAGCCTGGATTACCGCATCAAAGCATACATGCAGATAGGCATTGCCCATCGATTCATGGGTAATCTGGAACGAGCAATTGAATCGCTATTCAAAGGCGCTGACGATGCAGCAGGAAAAGAACAATACATAAGGACATTAGGAGAAATTTACGCAGAAATATCAACATGCTATACCCAAAATGGGGATTCTGAAAATGCCCTTTATTATGGATCCAAAACCATAGATTTACTGAGAGAACTAGGTCAAAAGCAACCACTTGCTCTTAGCCTGTTGAATTATGGGTATGATTACTATTTGACAGGTAATTATGACTCAGCAATGGCCTATTACAATGAAGCTGAACCGATTCTGGAGCAGCTAAAATTTGAATTGGGGGTTGCCTATATCATCGGAAATCGTGCGTTGGTTTATTGGAAGCAGGGGAATAGAAATAAAGCTAAAGAGGATTTGTTCACTGCAATTGATATGCTGAAGCCAATGGGTGATAAGTATGGAATGGCTGATTATTATAATCAGCTTGGTACTATTTATCTGGAAGAAGGGCAGGAAGAAGATGCTATAAAATATACGTTAACAGGCCTTGATATGGCTCAAAGTGTAGGACTTAAAGAGCAAGTTAGAGACGCTTCAAACCTCCTATTTAAATTGTACAATAAACGAGGAAATCTGGAGGAAGCCATCAAGTATCAAACCCAGTATTATGCATACAAAGACAGCATTCAGAATTTAGAAACTACTCAAAGGCTTGGGGACATGCGGACAGAGTATGAGGTTGGCCTCAAACAGGCAGAGGTAGATCTTTTATTGGAACAAAAAAGAAATAACCGAATTATCATCATCACAGGAGGTATTTTACTGGTTGCTTTTATCTGCCTGGCTATTATCGTTTTCATGTCGTTTAAGTCAAAAAACAGACTCAGCAAGCAGCTGGCAAAGCAGAAAGATGATCTCGAAGTGTTGAATCATACTAAAGACAAGTTCTTTTCTATCATTTCGCATGATCTGAGAGGGCCTGTAAATACACTTGGTGGATTGGTCACGGTTTCTCAAATGTATTTGAAAGGGGGTAACCCAGAAGGTGTCAAAGGAATGGTAGATCAAATGAGTGATTCTGTGGATCGTATCACAAAATTGCTTGATACACTTCTCAAATGGGCTCTTCAGCAAAAAGGACATTTCCCATATGTGCCGGAAAAGTTAGATTTAGATACGCTTGTCAAAGACGTTATTGAAATGTTTCAGGATAATGCCAAATCCAAAGACATTGAATTAACCTATGAAGCCAATGAAGCCAGTGAATTGTTAGTAGACAAAAACACCACTTCAACAATTCTTAGGAATTTGGTCAATAATGCCGTCAAGTTCACCCATAAAGGGGGCCATGTGAAAGTTGCAGCTGAACCAGATGAAGATCGAAAGTATTGTGAAATAAAGGTTTCTGACAATGGAGTAGGAATACCAAAAGAAAAGCTGGAAAGACTATTTAATCTTGACGACTCCATCTCTACAAAAGGTACCTCAGGAGAAAGGGGACTTGGACTAGGATTACAACTTGTTAAAGAGTTCGTGCAACTCAATAAAGGTGAAATTGAAGTTGAAAGCAGTCCTGATAAAGGAACAACTTTCAAGATCAAACTACCATTATTTAAGGAGTAACCAATTATGAATTAAGCATCCGTCTAAGTCGATAGATTGCAGCTACACTAAGGCTATCTGTAATTTCACCTTTATCGCACATGGCAAGAGCCTCTGAAAAAGGAAGTTTCTTGATTTCTAAGTCTTCGGTTTCTTCGAATTCAGTTTCTCCCTCGTTTAAGCCTTCTGCGAGAAAAGCTATTCCTGTTTCATCTGTGACGGAATTAGAAGTATGAATTCTGCAGATCTCCGTCCATTTCTCAGCTGTGAGCCCTGTTTCCTCTTTGAGTTCCCTTTTGGCTGACTCTATGATAGGAATATCGAGCGGTCCACCACCCATTGGTATTTCCCAGGAATACGCGTTGAGCGTATATCGATATTGTCCAACTAACCAGGTATATTGATTTTCATCAAGCGGAATAATTCCCAGTGCCCAGTTTTTATAATGCACCTTCCCATAGAGACTTTTTCCTCCACCGGGATTGGTCACATCATGCTCTGTCAACGTGATCCATGGGTTGTCATAAATGATTTTGGAAGAATGGGTGATCCAGGGGTTTTTGTTTTCATTCATATTATCAAAAGTAAACACCCCTGTAGTCCCCTCAAGGGGACATTTATAAAATAAATGTGAGAAGTAATCCCCCTTTGAATGGGGGCAAGCGAAAGAAAAGTGCGGCTGGGGGGGGGTTAATCCACTCCCAGTCCCAACTCCTTCCTAATCGCTCGATCCTCATTGCTGTTTTTGCTCCAATAGGCTGATTTGATGGTATTGATCCGTTTTGCCTTAGTAGTAAGCATCTCAGATTCTCCAAAACCACTCATGTAGGTTTCTTCCCATCCCAAAATGGTGAAAGGAAACTCCTTCTCATAGTAAATGGAAAATTTCCGGTTTTTATACTCAAGGATATAAATACTATGCGGATCATCCGAGTACTCTGACGTGTGTACATCAAGTCTGGAAGCATTCGCCATCTGCGGCTTAGTTTCCTGATGTCTTAACCGCAAGTAAAAAGTGGATGGAAAAACTTCTACATTTCCCAATGGCAAATTTTCTGGATTAAAACGCAGACGGGTCCATAGCTCATCTTCCAAAATGGTATTGGACACAGTTTTATCTATATCGCCCTCCGATTCAAAGTAAGAAAACCCTCTCAAGCGATAACTGTCATCTTGTAAATTCAGCTGCATCCAGGTATGTCCGCACCATTCCTGAGACGAGGTAGTTGCTTTAAACAGATCTGGATATTTATCATATGAAACAGGCGTGAACGTACTCATCATCATGGAGTATGGATAAATGCCTGTTAGAAATTTTTTGGTCATATTCAGCTTCATCACGCTCACATTATCATCACTTGCATCCCTCCAATCATCCAGCTTCACATGTTTGCTTTTTGAAAAGGGTTCAGTAACGAATACTAAGACAGCCTCTCCGGAATGAATCTCACCATATCGTGCCTGCTCCAGTTTGTAACTAGTGATTTCAGCCTCTCCAGCGTACCAGTAGTCATTGAAATCACTCGGTTTTTCAACACCCTGCTTATTTATTTTTGTTTCTTGTGAGTTTGATGGAGCACACGCTACCAGTGAAAGAATCAGTACGGATAATATTAATTGCTTCATAACCTATATAAAACCAAAGGCCGTTGATTTGTTCCAATGATGGAGTGGCTACTTTTGCTTCATGAACTATCTATCGGTTGAGGAGCTAAGCAAGAGCTACGATGAAAAGAAGCTCTTTGAAAATATTACATTTGGACTAGACCAGGGACAAAAAGCTGCTTTGGTTGGCGTGAATGGCACAGGGAAGTCCACACTAATGAAAGTGATAGCCGGCATTGAACTGCCCGATAAAGGAATCGTCTCTTTCCGAAAAGGACTCACTGTTTCCATGCTGCGTCAGCACCCGGATTTTAATCCTGAAGATACCATCCTGGAGGCGGTCTTTTCTGAAGACAAAGAAGAGCTAAATGTCATCCGTGACTATGAGTTGGCGATGTACAAAACCGAAACCGACCCAGAAAATGCACCTGACCTATCTCCAATCCTGGAAAAGATGGATGCACTCAATGCTTGGGAATATGAGCATCAAATCAAAGGGCTTCTTGGGAAACTAGGCATCCACAATCTGGATCAGAAAATGAAAGACCTGTCCGGAGGTCAGAAGAAACGTGTAGCATTAGCTCAGGCACTGGTTGTAAATCCTGACTTCCTAATTCTAGATGAACCTACCAACCACCTGGATTTGGCCTTGATTGAGTGGCTGGAAA
Organism: Ekhidna sp. ABH4_415; assembly: GCF_056161305.1. Lineage (NCBI taxonomy): Bacteria > Pseudomonadati > Bacteroidota > Cytophagia > Cytophagales > Reichenbachiellaceae > Ekhidna > Ekhidna sp. ABH4_415. Next base: position 241,091 of record NZ_JBSWYW010000001.1, on the reverse strand, counting down.
ACTACCTGGCAACTGTCAACCTTACACTCCTGATGGTGACTCATGATCGTTATTTTTTAGATCGAGTAACCAACGAAATACTGGAGATCGATCAAGGGAAAATCTTTCGATACAAAGGCAATTACAGCCAGTTTTTGGAGAAGAAAGCAGAGCGTATGGAAATGGAGGCTGCCAGCATCGATAAAGCCAAAAATCTATTCAAAACAGAGCTGGAATGGATGCGACGGCAACCAAAGGCTCGAGGAACCAAAGCTAAATATCGGGTTGATGCTTTTCAGGATGTAAAAGCTAAAGCACACAGCGCAGTGCAAACTCAAAAGATGGAGGTGAACCTCAAAGGTGAACGGCAAGGAAAAAAGATTCTAGAGCTTGAGCATGTAAATAAAACATACAGTGACCTAAAACTCATCAGAGATTTTAGCTATGTGTTTAAGCGCAGAGAAAAAATTGGCATTATTGGGCCAAATGGGGTAGGCAAATCCACTTTCCTCAACATCCTTTCCCAGCAAATCAAACCTGACTCAGGAAAGATCGATGTAGGTCAAACCACCAAATTTGGATACTATACACAGGACGAAACCATCTTTGATCCTTCTAAAAAGGTCCTGGATATTGTAAAAGAAGTAGCCGAATACATTCAACTGGATAATGGTAGTCAGGTTACTGCCTCTCAACTTTTAAATCAATTTCTTTTTCCTCCGAAGATGCAGCACAACTTTGTTGGCAAGCTGAGTGGTGGAGAGAAACGAAGACTACAGCTTCTTAGGGTCTTAATGGCTAATCCGAACTTCCTAATCCTGGATGAGCCGACCAATGATCTGGACATTACCACATTGAATGTGTTGGAAGATTACCTTCAAAATTTTGCCGGCTGCCTCATGATTGTATCTCACGATCGGTACTTCATGGACCGCCTGGTGGATCACCTGTTTGTATTCGAGGGCAATGGCAAGATCAGGGATTTCCCCGGCAACTACACTGACTACCGGGAGAAAGAAGGTGTGCCTGTAGCAGAACTAACCCCTGAGAAAAAAGCCGAACCAAAAGCTGAACCGATAGAAGAAAAGGAAAAGAGTACACGTAAGCTTAGTTACAATGAGCAGCGTGAACTGGACCAGTTAGACAAGGAGATTCCTGCACTTGAGCAAAAGAAAAAGGAGCTTCAAGATGCAATGAATACCGAAACCGAATACGAAAAACTGCAGGAATTAAGCATCCAAATCAAATCAATTGAAGAGGAGCTGGAAGAGAAAGAGATGCGATGGTTGGAGTTGAGTGAAATTTAATAGATTCTGGAATTTTAATTGCGGATTTAGGAATTGACCGACTTCACTAGCTACCTTTGCGCCACAATTAAGGGGTGCCGATTGCCAAGACGCTAAAGATCTTGACAGGGCTGAGATCATACCCATGACCTGATCCGGGTAATGCCGGCGTAGGGAGAGGCTTTACGGCCAGTATGATAACCAATGGAGGGGAGTCCCCGCTTCCCGTATGGTTAAATGTTTAATTTTTTATCAACATGAGAGCTTTGTTAATGTTAGCGGCAGTTCTGCTGACAGGTTTTGCGTACTCGCAAGACAGTTTGAAAACACAGGAATTAGACGATGTGATTGTTTACGCCACACGTGCCAATGAAAACACACCAACTACCTATTCTGAAATTTCGAAAAAGGAGATCGAGAATGTAAACCTGGGACAGGATTTACCCATCCTTTTAAACCTTTCACCGTCTCTGGTCACCACCTCCGACGCTGGCGCTGGTGTAGGATACACCGGCCTAAGAATTCGCGGTAGTGATGCCACACGAATCAACGTGACCATCAATGGCATCCCCGTGAATGACTCAGAATCACATGGTGTTTTTTGGGTGAATATGCCCGATTTTGCTTCATCGGTTGACAACATCCAAATTCAACGAGGAGTTGGTACATCGACCAATGGAGCAGCAGCATTTGGTGCTACGGTAAATCTCCAAACCAATGTGCCATCGAGAGAAGCTTATGCCGAGGTGAATAACAGCTTCGGTTCTTTCAACACTAGAAAACACACCCTGATGTACAACACAGGGTTGCTAAAGAATAAGTGGTCGTTTGAATCCAGACTATCGAAAATTGCCTCGGATGGATACATCGATCGCGCAGAATCTGACCTGCAATCATATTTCTTATCAGGTGGATATTATGGCGATAAGACGATCATCAAAGCTTTGGTTTTCGGGGGTCATGAGATCACCTACCAAAGCTGGTGGGGAACTCCACAAGCAGTATTGGAAAACGATCGGGATGGCATAGAAGAAGTGATTTCCAACAATGGATACACGTCAGAACAAGCAGAAAACATCCGCACATCGGGGCGAACATTTAATTATTACCTCTATGAAAATGAGGTGGACAATTACAAACAGGATCATTACCAGCTGCACTTATCACATCAGCTGAACGATGCTTTATCAGTAAATGTAGCTGGCCACTACACCTATGGACGAGGGTACTTTGAGCAATACAGAAATAATGATGATTTTGCTGATTATAATTTGAATGATGTCATCATCGGCAATGATACGATCACTTCTACTGATCTGATACGTAGAAGGTGGCTGGATAACGACTTCTACGGTACCACTTTCTCCTTCAACTACCTCAAGGATGATATGGATATTACCTTAGGAGGAGCCTGGAACAAATACGATGGCGATCATTTTGGAGAAATCATTTGGGCACAATATGCCAGCAACAGCGACATTCGAGAACGATATTATGACAATTTTGGGCTAAAAACGGACTTCAATGTTTATCTAAAAACCAATTATCAGCTGAATGATGTCAATCTGTTTGCAGACTTACAGGTAAGAAAGATTGACTATGAAACAGTAGGCATTGATAGTGATTTAAGAGCTATCAATACCGGCGATGATTACACATTTTTCAATCCTAAAGTGGGGGCAACTTATACCTTAAACGAAAGCTCCAATGTATATGCCTCATTTGCGATTGCTAATCGAGAGCCGGTACGCAACGATTTTGTGGATGCGCCCGGTGGTGTAACTCCTAAGCATGAGACATTAAAAAATCTGGAAGTAGGTTATCGAAAGTTTGGACAGGATTTTAGCTTCCAGGCGAATTACTACCTGATGGATTACGAAAATCAGTTGGTATTGACAGGAGAGCTAAATGATGTGGGCTCTAGCATCCGTCAAAATGTTCCGGATAGTTACCGAATGGGAATTGAATTAGTAGGCGCCTATCAATTTACCGACCAATTGCGATGGGATGCAAATTTGACATTAAGTAGGAACAAGATCGAGAATTTCACTGAGGTGCTATATAACTATGGTCCTGCTTGGGATGAGTTCAATATAGAAGAAACGCAGTATAAAGACACAGACATTTCTTTCTCCCCAAATGTCATTGGAGGTAGCCAATTGACCTATACTCCTTTTGATGGGTTTGAAGCTGCACTGCGAAGCAAGTACGTTGGTAAGCAATTCCTGGACAACACTAGCAATGATCAGCGAAGCATTGATCCATACTTTATCAATGACCTGAGGCTGAGCTATGATTTCTCTGCTTCTTCAATTGAAAATGTAAATATTAGCATATTAGTCAACAACATTTTGGATGTTGAGTACTCATCGAATGGATACACTTTTGGCTATGCTGCCGGTAGCTTTGTTGTACGAGAGAATTACCTCTACCCACAAGCCGGACGAAACTTTCTTGTGGCTTTGAATCTAAGATTCTAAAAAAAATCATACGGTGCGATGCTTAATATCATAGGTATCGTACCGTATGAAATCTTACTTTGATTACATGAAAAAGTTATCGGTACTCAAGGTTGTTTCCATCATCCATCTTTTGTTGACTATAACCTGGACTATATGGTATTACGGTGAATTGAATGACGGTAAGGGCTGGGGGTTATTATTCAGCTTGGGGCTGGCATCATTCGGAATAATAGGACTGATTGTTAGCTGGATCGTGGGATACATTTGTAAAAAAACAATACAAGAACAGCCTCTACGGATTCAAAACACCATTGAAGCGGCTCTTGTTGTTGGATTTCTCGTTTTTATAGGTCTCTATTACTAGCGACTAAACATCATGATCAATCACCACCTTCTCCATCTCAGAATTGATTGTGTTGATTTCTTCCTTTGTAAGCCTAAAACTTAATGATTTCGCATTTTCTTCCGCCTGCTTCGCATTTCGTGCGCCAACCAAAGCTGCCGTAATGCCTTCACGTTGCACCGTCCAGTTAATCACTAGCTGTGCTAACGTTACATTATGTTCTTCTGCTATTGGTTTGATTTCTTCTAGGAATGCATTGGTTCTGGATCGGTTCGGTTCTTTGAAAAACTTATTATCTGCCCGATGATCATCTCCCTTAAATTCATGATCTGACTTGATCTTACCTGTCAGCAAACCACGCTGCAAAGGACTGTAAGCTAGAATTCCAACATTTTCTTCGAGACAATGAGGAATGATATCTTTCTCGATTTTTCGATACACCATGCTGTATGGTGATTGTGTAGATGCCAAATCAATTACTTGTTCCGCTCGCTTCATCAATGCTACCGTATGATTGGAGACACCAATTGCCCGTATTTTTCCCTCCGCCTGTAGATCTTTTAATGTATCCATCGTTTCTTCGATGGGCGTGGTGGCATCCGGTCGGTGGATTTGGTATAGGTCAATATAGTCTGTTCCTAAGCGTTGAAGACTGTCTTCTACCTCTTGAATAATTCCATCCCGTCCAGCGTAGGCATAAGTTTTACCACCATCGGTAGTCGGAAATTGATATTCTCCTTTTTCTGTTTTCCAATTGAATCCAAACTTGGTTAAAATCTCCAGATTGTCCCTTCCGATTTCCTTTATAGCTTTTCCTACCAGTGACTCGCTGTGGCCAAACCCATATACTGGTGCGGTATCAATGGAAGTAATCCCCAAATCATAGCTGACTTTTATCGCTTCCAGGGCATCTCTATCATCATTGCCACCCCATGCTGCGCCACCTATAGCCCAGGCACCAAAGACGATGGGAGATATTTTTAAATCAGATTTTCCAAGTATTACTTTTTCCAAATCATTCGTTGTTTAAATTCAACCGTATTCCAAAAAACACATTTGATGCATTAAGGTTCGCGGAGAAATTTTGTGTATAATTCACATAGTCATCATTCAGTATTTCTCTTTGATATTCAATGGCTCCCACACTTGCAACCACTGACCATTTAGCATTAATAAAATAATGCAGTCTTGGCCTTAAACTCACAGTAAATGCTTTTAAGTCATTTGAGAGGTCGTAATCTTTCTGAGATCCCACCCCAACAGTTCCTGAGAGAAAAGGAGAGAAATAAATTTTAGAATTTAGTTCAAATAATCGTTCATAACCAAGCACTAGAGAAGTAAGATTCTTTTCTGAAATTGAGCCGGAAAAATCATATTTCCGCTTTTCATACCGGATACCAAGGTAGAGTAACTGATTCTCTGACCTTGAAAATCCCACTAACGGCTGCATAAAAACGTTAGACAACATTTGATTGCTAGCAAAGTCAGATTTATTGTATGCGATGCTTAAGTCAATGACTTTGGCTCCTTTTTTTATTTGACCTTTTAGGACAAAACAGCCAATAACAAAAACAATGGCAAAAAGATATCTCATAAGGGTTTTTATTACAAGAATAATAAAAAAGGCGAGGAATAATTCCTCGCCTTTAACATTTACATCCCCGGGAAATTGTCCCCTTAAGGGGACTACAGGGGTGTTGCTACTGCTAATAACTCATACTCTTCGCTAAATCCACCAACTCAATGAACTCTGCCCGATACCCGAACTTTCCTTGCTTTAGTTAACTATTGTTCTTTTTTCCTTAAAAAATATTGAAATCCTACACGAAAAGAATTTACGTCCAAAGCGATATTCGTATTTTTAGTTATATATTCAGTATCACTGCTTCGGTTAGATTCTTTTCTTCGCGTATAACTAATGGATCCAATCAGTGCATTAATAGCCCACTTTTCATTGAGGAAATATTGTAGAGAAGGAACAAACCCTACAAAAATCTCTCTGTTGTCAAAATCATTCTCATTTCCATAGGTGTCACTGAATGAACTGGATCCAAAGCCAAAGCTTAATTCCATTCGTGGAGCAAAATAGAAACCATCTGACATCTTGTAAAACTTCTGATATATACCTCCTACTCTTGTTAATTTAAAATCTACAGATGAGTCTTTAGTTTCACTTCGACCAATGAACATTCCTAATGCTGTTTTCTCATTGGTTGTAAAACCCATTCCCAAAAAAACATTAAAGCTTTTTTCATTTCCTGAAAATGAACCAGTGCTTGAATTAGCCTCTAGTTTAATACTTGAGGAATTAAAACTACCTTCTACAAAAGAGGTGTTATTTGTGATTTGAGAGAAAACAACAGAAGTGGATATCACAAACGTTATGAGTAAAATTATTTTCATTTTTTTTAAGACTAATAAATATATTCTAATTATCAAGTCAAAATCATAAATTCCTCACCTTAGGACTAAGTCATACCTTAAAGCCCTGTCATACCGCTAGCAGGCTCAAGATGACATGCTATTGTGGACTCATGCTTTTCGCCAAATCCACCAACTCAATTAACTCTGCACGATAGCCAAACTCATCTTTGCCTCTGGATGATTTAGCTAAACTTATTACATCGTTATAAGTCAAATCATTTTTATACTCTGAATCTCTCAACAGCATCCCAAAACCTGCTACCGCCATGGACCAGTCCAGATTATTGCTGGACTTTCTAATTTCGTTTTCAACCACTTTGGTAATCAGTTTACTCTTCGTTCCATCAGGCTCCTTATATCGAAATTTCACAGTTAGCAATTCATCTGTTGAGCTAGTCAACTTCTGATTATTGGATTGATATTTCAAAGGATCAATGTCTTTCACAAATTCGCTTTCTACTCCAACAGGAATGATTTCATAAAGTGCCGTCACGGTATGTCCACTTCCCAGCTCGCCCGCATCCTTTTTATCGTCATTAAAATCTTCGTCATTTAGCAATCGGTTTTCATATCCGATCAATCTGTACGCCTGCACAACAGCAGGGTTAAATTCTACCTGGATTTTTACGTCCTTGGCTATGGTAAACATGGTGCCACCAAACTCATTCACCAGTACCTTTTTTGCCTCTTTCATGGTATCGATATAAGCATAGTTGCCATTGCCTTTATCTGCCAGAATTTCCATTTTGGAATCTTTATAGTTGCCCATTCCAAATCCAAGGACAGTCAGGAATATTCCGTCTATTCTTTTTTCTTCGATCAATCGCTCCATTGAAGCATTGCTGCTCGCCCCAACATTAAAGTCCCCATCAGTTGCCAAGACTACCCGGTTATTTCCACCTTCTACAAATTGCTCTTTTGCAAGCTTGTATGCCAGATTGATCCCGGCTCCTCCTGCAGTAGAGCCTCCGGCTTGCAGTTGATCCAGTGCTTCCATGATCTTCTTTTTGTCATTCCCATCGGTTGGTTCAAGGACTACCCCTGCTGCTCCGGCATAAACTACTATTGAAACTTTATCCTGCGGACGTAGCTCATTTACCAACAGTTTGAAAGCAGACTTCAACAGTGGAAGTTTATTCGGTGCGCTCATCGAACCCGATACATCTAGCAAGAAAACAATGTTTGATGCAGGTAGATTTTCTAACTCAATCTTCTTGCCCTGCAATCCGATCTGCGCAATTAAATGCTGCTCATTCCACGGTGCTCTTGCCACTTCTGTATTTATTGAGAATGGATCTTTTCCCGTTGGATTCTGATAATCGTAGTTGAAATAGTTGACCATTTCTTCTATTCGTACTGCATCTTTAGGTGGCAGCTGGCCATTATTGATAAACCTACGCATGTTACTGTAGGAAGCTGCGTCTACATCAATGGAGAAAGTAGATAAAGCATTATCCAAAACTTTTCTGAATCCATTTTCATGGATAGTGGCGTATTCTTCGGTATTGTGGTATTGTCCCTGATTGTAATAAGCCGGAGCGTAACTCATCGACATGTTACCTGCACCTTTTGCCAGCTTGCTTCGCTGTATCATGGGCCTGCTCACCGCATCTTCAGCCACTACCACCTCCTGCAGCTCTAGCTTCGCCACTTCAAGTATTACGTCCAGCACTTTGCTCCTGCCAACTTTTATCTCTTTGGTTTCATAACCGAGGAACGAAAACACGAGAACAGACTTTTCGCTTTCCACCTCAATCGAGTAAAAGCCATTTAAGTCAGTTGTGGTGCCTGTGCTTGTGCCCTTGATAATCACATTTACTCCAGAGAGTGTCTGCCCGCTTTCATCATACACGGTTCCGTTTACATACCTGGCATTAACATTGAGTGCCAGTATTATTGATAAGATCATTACTAGAAATTTCATGTCATTTTTCATTTGATTTGACATTGGGATGCAAGCATTAATTAGATTCCATAAAAAAGTTTGATTTTTTTCTGAGCCTACCCTCAACTGTCTAGAACAACTATGAGAGATGTTTGCATTGGTTTCAATAAGTAAAGATTTCTCGCTGCGCTCGAAATGACAGAGAGGGCAAACTATACTTGTCATCTCGACCAAAGGGAGAGATATTTACCATAATGCACTAAAAAAGTCAGCAAATATTTTTCTTCCGTAATGACAAAAAGGGGAGACATATCGCCCACAGACGAATTACAACTTCGGTTTTATCGCAACACTGGCAACCAGGAAGTACTGGGTGAGCTGTTTAATAAATATATGCACCTGGTCTATGGCCTTTGCCTGAAGTATCTAAAGAATCGAGATGATGCACAAGATGAAGTAATGTCAATTTATGAGCAAATAAGTGAAAAGTTGCTCTCCACCGAGGTTGCACACTTTAAAAGCTGGCTGTACATGGTGAGCAAGAATCATTGTCTAATGACGCTCCGTAAAAACAATCCGGAAATTCATACAGAAGTTTTTATGGAATCTGGTGAGGAAATGCATCTCAATGAAGAAAAGGTAGTACTCGAGAGAGATTTGGAAGCTCTGGAAGCTTGCATCGAAGAATTAAAAGCAGAGCAACGTCGATGTGTAAAACTCTTTTTCCTTGAAAAGAAAAGCTACCAGCAGGTGAATGAAGAAACAGGACTTAAGCTTAAAAAAGTAAAAAGTCACATCCAGAATGGAAAACGTAACTTAAAAATGTGTTTGGAAAGCAAGAATGTCAAACGATAAAAACCATAGCGAGCAGTTTGAACGGTATCTGAAAGGTCAGATGAATCCGGAAGAAGCACATGCTTTTGAGCGTGAAGCTTTGGATGATCCTTTTGCTCAGGAAGCGCTTGAAGGTTTATCTGTCAACGATCCTAGAGTAGTTATTGAAGACATCAAGTCTCTTAAAAGTCGTGTATTAAGAAAGAAAAAAGGTGGTCCTGTTTGGTTGCGAATTGCTGCAATGATAGCCATGCTTATTGTCGGCACGATAGCTGTTTTCTACCTGTTTAGCGATGTTGAACAATCTCAGCTTGCATCAGAAGACGCATTACCAATGGATTCGGGTTCACTGGAAGCTTACATTGAACAAGAAACTATTGCAGAAGTGACCAATGAAGTCAAAACTGATTTTGACTCGGATGGATTAAAAGTAAAGGATAAGGATGAAGATGTAGTTGAGAGCAATCTGGCTGAAAATGGGATTGCATTACCTATAGAAGAGTCCGAAATCAACGCTGATACAGAATTAGCACTATCGCAATCAGAGAATATTAAAAACAATGACCAGCTTGAAGGAAAAAGAGAAGTTATCCAACTTGCTGATGTAGAAGCTAGGGAAGAAGTGGTGATTGAACCAACTACAGATGAAATGATTGTAATGGAAGAGGTAGCTGTACCTGCGCAAGCCTTTTCTGCGAAAAAGAAAGTGGCTAAGAAAGCTGAAGCTGACAAGGCTATTGCTCGATCTGCTGCAAGAAGTGGTGGTGCTTTTGAAATGAATAATCAAATGAATGTCCCACCCAAACCATCAATTGGTGACAGCCTATATCAGCAGTACTTGAAAGAAGAATTAATATATCCTGATGCAGCACAAGAAAATGAGATTGAAGGGAAGGTAATTCTAAAATTGACCATTAGTGCTTCAGGTGAAATTATCAATATCAAAATCGAGAAAAGCCTGGGATATGGATGTGATGAAGAAGCTATTCGGTTGATTGAAGAAGGACCAGGCTGGGTGCCTGGCAACAAAGATGGCTCCAATGTTGAGAGCACAATAACAGTTCTTGTGAATTTTCGATTAGATTGATATTTTTATTCCATGAGCGATCTGGTTCAACAACGAAAGAATATCATTGAGTCCTACAATTGGGCTGGGGATGTCAAGAAAAAAACAAAGTGGAAAGATTTTGAGAATAGATTCCTTTACCCTGTTCTTTGGGTTTTTATCGGAGCTTTAATTCTTTTTGCGAATTTCATTTTAGTAAACAGTCAATTCGATTTATTTCATAGAATGAAATGGAATGGTGCAGGCTTGTTTATCGCTATCTTAATAACCTTCATGCTCAACACTACTCGATATCATTTTACTTGGTTCTTGTATAGACATTATCATTCATTGAATGACTCTTCAATTCACTTAAATCAAGAATCAAATAATCTGCTCAAAAAGGTAATAAAAAGAGAAAAGCAGCATAGCTCTGTTATCACCTGGGTGTTAGGTGCCCTTATTATGTTTGCTGGAATTATAAGCTACCTTGGCGATTATGATCCTGTTTGGGAGTATACATGGATCGCTTTTATCGTATTCGAGCTTCTTTACTTCAAGAATCTAATTGGCTACTTTCAGGACTTCAAAAAAGTTACCCAACCATAGTAGCACTCACCATCCTCTCTTTCCCTTGCATATCCTGATGGATCACCACATTTGAATACCCAGTATTTTGAAGGTATGCTTTCACTTCTTCACCAAAATCCTCATGAATTTCAAAGTAGAGATTTCCACCATTCTTTAACGAATTCAAGCCTTCTTCAACGATGCGTTTATAAAAAATTAGGGGGTCATCATCAGGAACGAACAAAGCCAACTCCGGTTCATAATCAGTCACGTTTTTAGCCATCTTATCAAACTCCATGTGAGGAATATAAGGCGGGTTGCTCACCAAAATATCCAGTTCAGACTCAGGCAAGTTCTCTTTTAATATATTGGAATGATAGAACCTCACATTAGCATTTAGTTCTCGAGCATTCTTCTCTGCAATTACAATGGCTTCTTTCGAAACATCCGTCCCAAAAACACTAGCATTAAGTTCTAGTGCCAGCGTAATTGCAATACATCCCGAACCTACCCCGACATCCAGGATCCTGGGATTTTCAACCTTGTTTTCTTTGATGATTAAACTGACTAACTCCTCAGTCTCAGGCCTTGGTATCAATGCACCGGGAGCAATATGAAATTTTCTACCATAGAAATCTGCTATTCCTGTGACATACTGGATTGGCTCATGCTGAAGTAGTCTTTGAATGTAATTACCCAGTTGATCTGAGTCAATTTCTTTCTCTTCTTCAAAAAGAATAGCGGTCTTCGAAAGGCCAAATGCATCCTCCAGCAAAAGGTAGGAGATATTCTCTGCTTCCCGTCGATCATAAACTTTTTCCAGCTGTTTCGCTGTTTCTTGCCAGATTTGCTTCACATTCTTCATTCAAAAGCGAAATTACACACTCAGTGAATGATAGCCGATATATGCAACGAGCACTCGAACTTGCCGAGTTAGGCAGAGGAAGTGTTTCTCCCAACCCAATGGTAGGTTGCGTCATTGTACATCAAGGTAAAATCATCGGTGAAGGCTATCACAAGAAATATGGAGAAGCTCATGCTGAAGTCAATGCCATTCATTCAGTAAAAGATCACTCAGTCTTCCCCGAATGCACGGCATATGTCACGCTGGAACCTTGTGCCCATCATGGAAAAACACCTCCGTGTGCGGATTTACTGATAGAGAAAAAGATCAAACGTGTTGTAGTTGCTTGTCGTGATCCTTTTGATCAGGTGGATGGAAAAGGTATTGAAAAACTGCAGAAAGCTGGCTTAGATGTTGAATTGGGAATTCTAGAGAAAGAAGCGATTGAATTGAATAAACGATTCTTCACTTCGGTTCAAAAGGAACGACCTTACGTTATTTTGAAGTGGGCGCAAACATCGGATGGGTTTGTGGCAAGGAAAAATTATGATTCCAAGTGGATCAGTAATTCATTCTCACGGCAGTTCGTACACAAATGGCGAACTGAGGAAGATGCAATTCTGGTTGGGAAAAACACGGCGATTCATGACAACCCCACCTTGACGGCAAGAGAGTGGAGTGGAAAAAACCCAATTAGGATTTTATTAGACAGTAATTTGGAGGTTCCCAAGAGTGCCAACTTATTTAAGAATGAAGCGCCAACGTTAATTCTTAATTCAATCAAAGAAGAAAAATCAGGTGCGATTGAATGGATCAAAACTGATATGAATAATCCCTGGAGTGTACTCAGAAAACTCCATGAAAAAAGGATTCAGTCCGTAATCATTGAAGGTGGTGCTCAGGTATTGAACTCTTTCATCAACGAAAACTGTTGGGATGAGGCAAGGGTATTCACTTCTGAAGAATCTTTTGGATCAGGAATTGCGGCTCCTGAAGTCAATGGTGAAGTAGTCAGTGAAGAGGCTATTTTTGCAGATCGTTTAACTATTTATCAAAACACCCATGGCTGAGGATTTAACACTCATCAAAGAAGGAACAAAAGAAGAAAGATATGAAGCGTTGATCCCTCAGATCAATGGATTATTGTATGGAGAAAAAAATCTTATTGCCAACCTTTCCAATATAGCAGCTGCTTTGAAAGAAGGAATGAACTTCTTCTGGGTTGGTTTTTACCTGGTTGATTCCGATGATGAATTAGTTCTCGGCCCATTTCAGGGGCCTGTCGCTTGTACCCGAATCAAGAAAGGAAAAGGTGTATGTGGCTCCAGCTGGCAAAGAGACCAAACTTTGATTGTTCCAAACGTAGATGAATTTCCCGGACACATTGCCTGTGCATCCGCTTCTAAATCGGAAATTGTTATTCCACTCAAAAAAGATGGAAAAACCATCGGAGTGTTGGATGTGGATAGTGATCAGCTAAATGATTTTGACGAGACCGATGAGAAATATCTTTCAAAAATCATTGATCTTTTGTGTCTTGAATGACAGCTAAATTGTGCGATTGGTAAAAAAGGCCTTCTTTGGATGAAACTCCAGTGATTATTAAATGGTATTCTCCTGACTCGTGTGATGTTGGAATATTAAGGGTTACCGATTCTGTAGGCTTCAATTGTAACCGGGAAACCCATGTTAGCAAAGAAGAGAATGAAACTTGATTGCTATTAATGCTAAAATTCTTGACTTCAGAATCAAATCCTGCCAGCTTAACTATGTTACTAGACGAAGGCGGTACAATTTCTTTTGAATCAGTAGTATTAATTTCAATAATCCCTCCATTACCCGCCTGAAAATAATTTCTCAACTTTTTAAAGGATGCGATCACTCCTATGGTTTCAACGTCAGCTGGATCTATATTTAAAATGTAGTCATAATCATAGGTTGGGATTCCATTTACAAAAAACAATGGAGGCACTTTTAATTTAGTGGTGCTTTCAAGAGCATACATACTAAATGTGTTACCTCTGACATGAACCTTTGGCACAATATCATTAAATACTTGAAACATTGACTTTACGTCATCATAATCATGTGGATTTATTACCCTATCATAATCACCTGAGTAAGTGATTCGTTCTTCATCATCCTTTTCAAATAATGAATATGAATCAAAAGCATCATTGATGACCATATTTTGAAGTTCATGCTTAGCTGATGTTGTTTCCCACCCTAAAAACTCTTCTTTCTCTAAACATTGATCCTTTATTATCGAAACCGAAACCCTATTATGAATTTGAGCGGAGAAGGAAAGAAAAATGCTATAAAAGCTCTTCTTATTCGTCTCTATTAAAAGCTCAAATTTTCCGTTTTCGTCAGTCTGAGCAGAATAAAACTCGTTCATTGAAGGTACGACCATCATAAAAGAATGATTAATGAGCGTGTTATCATCCTCATCACTCAAATAGCCATTGACTTTAATTTTACGATTAACATTTTGTGCATGAGACCCTCCTCTGTGGATTTTCGGCCTCCTTTTAGTTACAAAAACCGTAAAGTTTATCTGACCTTTTTCTTTTGGGGCTGCAAGGGTAATGCTATTCATGCCGGCAGTTGTCATACTGTCCTCTGCTATAACATCCAGCATACTTTTGGAACTTTCACTGTCAGAGGTTCTAATCATTGAGGGGTCATTGTCCAACCTCCCGTTAATGAGCACCGGGATGCTTTGTATGATTTCCTCACCAGAGGATACGGTCAATACATAAATACCAGAAATAGTGCTATCTGGTATTTCTAGTTGCGCATTCCCAATACCATCAGCAAGTAAAAAATTATTTGATCTGGTTAATTCTCCATTAAGACAAATTGTTGTACTTAATGCCTCTTCGTGATGGATATTTTCACTTAAAACACTCAACCTAATCGTCTCACCTGCGAAGTAATATGATTGATCAGTATGTATTAAATATCCATTTTGTCCTTGACAAATCTGAATAGAAATTATCAAAAGGAACGATAAACTGAGCCTCATTGATCTTTCCAATATGATGGTTTAATAGTACGAGCACCGGGAAACTGCGCACAATCATAACAATATTTTGGTGGAAATCCCGGACCACCTACACGACTGCAAATATCGAAGGGTTGAGGCGCATCAATATCCGGAGGGTAAACAAACACTCTCCGCTCATCTATACTAAATGCACCAAAATATCCCAAAACAATTTCCTCAGGATTACTGATATTCCTGACATTCCCGTATATCTGAAATGGTTGAGGATCAAATACGGAACCCTTGGAGGAACGTTGCTGATTTACCTTGAAAAAGTATTCATATGCCTCATCGCTGAAACTATAAATAATTGCATTGAGCGAGTATGCCGACTTAAATCGTACATCAAAGAGTAATTCGCCAACCAGAACTCCTTGTTCATTATCTATTGAAATATTTTCATTAGATAGAATTTTTGAGAACCCACCATTTATCTCATCGACGTAACAATCGTAGGGAGTTTGTCCCAGGGAGGTCTCATATTTAAAGGTACTTTCCCATGTGATTGCTGAATAACTCATTACTGTTGAGTAACTGATGTCAGCCACAAACTGAACAGCTGGGCTCTCAAGGACCACTCCATCATCATTGATCGTTTCCCTGACAGTTTGAATAAAAAAAAGACTGTCTAATAAAGATGGTTCGGGAATCGGTTGATTGGATGATTGATACGTATCGCCATCTACTGATAAGGTAAGTGAATAAGATCTGCCAACAATCCCACGAAACGATGATGGTGTTTGGTAGTTTCCAGGGGAATTCTCTTGTAAAAACGTTTCAATACCAAGATCATCGATGATCATGACAGTTGCACCCTGAACTTTTCTAAATGATACAATCTCGTCATTTGTGAAGGGCTCTGACTTAGAAATTGAAATGGTATGCGGTCCAAAATCAGTAGTTATAAATCCATCGATTACCAAATATTCATCTCCAGACTGAAAGTCTAATTCCACCTGCTCCTGACAGCCTACAGCTATTAAAATGAAAAATATAAGTATTCTTATCATCAGTTAAATCGAAGGTTATAAGACAGTGCAGGAAACATTCTACCAAGAATTGCGAGTTTATACGCCGCTGGTGAGCTGGTAGACCGATCCCCAATAAAAACGGAATATGGATTTTTACGAGCATAAACATTATAAAATGACAATACCCAGCTTCCTTTAAGTTTTTTGTCTTTTTTATTTGACTCCTCTAAAGTCAATGACAAGTCCAGCCTGTGATAATCTGGTATTCGATAATTATTTCTCTCAGAAAAATGTGTTAATAAAACACCGTTCGAAATATACTTCACATCCGGTCCGGTAAAAGGAATACCTGAATTGTAGGTGAAATTAACCCCTAGCTGTAACCTTTTATCCAGCTGATAATTGCCGGCTAGAACGATTTTATGTGGCCTGTCATTTTCTGAAGGAAAATATTTTCCTTGATTTATTGTTTCAGTTTCAAACTGACTCATGAACTTTTTCTCTGCTCTTGAATAAGAATAATTCATCCATCCTACCAATCTACCCCGGGTTTTCTTCAGCATGATTTCAACTCCATAGCCCCTGCCGTTCCCATTTAAAATGGCTTGTTCAGGGTTTGGATTTAGAAATACTCTTGTTGCATTTTTATAATCAATCAAATTATGAAGTTTACGATAATACAGTTCCAGGGACATTTCATAAACATTATCTTTTGAATTTCTGAAGAAACCAACGGAGGTTTGATCATTTCGCAAAGGATCATAAAAACCATCACTCGCTTTCCAGATTTCAATTGGGGTAATGGAGCTTGTATTAGATATTGAATGAATGTATTGATGCATTCGATTAAAGCTCATTTTTACACTGTTGAACTCGTTTATTTTATACCCAATGGATAACCTTGGCTCAACATTCAATTCACTTGAAATCACATCACCCTTCTCATAAGATACTATTCCTGATTGAGTATCAATATCTCTTGGAGCGCCTAAAACGTATTCATTCACTGTTCTTGGTCCTAGGTATTGATAGTAGTTGACCCTCAATCCATATTCTGTTGATACTCGGTTATTAAAGAAGCCTTGTTCCATGTTAGAATAAGCAGACTGAATTCTTAATCTCTCCTTCTGTGGTACTTCTATTTCAGAAAGGGGATCAGCACGAAAATCAAAGCTACCTGGGTTAATGGCCTGATTAGAAAAACTAAATCCACTGGTAAGCTTAGCCCGCCTGGATGGCTCCCAATAAAGTTTGGTTTCAATCGTGTGATCTTGAATGCCTGTTTGTAACTGATACAGTAAGGATGGATCCTGACCCTCTATTTTAAACGTGTAATCTGAAACGAATGCACTAACTCTTGTTGAAAAATCACCTTTAAAAAAGTGATCCCAGTTCAATACCGCAGCTCTGGATGTCCAATTGTATAAGGTATCTGAATCGAACTTAAACTCATCGTAACTTCTGTAAGCAGTAATGGAAACTTTATCTGATGAACCAATTCTGCTTGACCATTTTATGTTTAGGTCATTGAAAGCTCCATCACTTTTTCTTACCTGAAGATTCTTTTGCCTCTTCAATATCCACGACAAGTATGAAACCCTTGCCGCAAGCATAATACTACTCTTACCCTTAACAATTGGTGCTTCCAGTGAAGCCTTACTAGAAACCAGGCCCAAACCAAGGTTAGCCTTAAACTGATCAAAAGATGGCTCTTTTAAACTGATGTCAAGAACAGATGAAGACCTTCCTCCAAAAGATGCAGGAATTCCACTTTTATAAAGTGTAGCACCTCCAACTACATTTGAGTTAATATTTGAAAAAAAACCAAATAAATGAGACGCGTTATAGATAGTGGCTCCATCAAGCAATAAAAGATTTTGATCGTTATCCGAACCTCTGACATTGAATCCTTGCGTGCCTTCACCTCCGGTTGAAACGCCCGGCAAAAGCGTTACACTTTTAACCACATCAACTTCACCATAGATTGCAGGTAATCTCTTTACTACTTCCAGAGAAATAGTATTTGTCCCCATTTTGGAACCTTCAATATTATCTTCAACTCTATTTGCGCTAACAGTCACCTCCTCCAACTGTGTTAAGGATTCGAACATTTCAAGTGTGGAAGTTCCGCTGGATTTGACGAGGATTACCTGTGATGCCTCAGCATACCCTACATATTTCATTGAAACAGTATACAGACCGGGACTAATGCGGAAATCAGCTTTTCCATTTATGTCAGACACTTCACCAATACCTAATTCATCAATAAATATCTGAACTCCAGTTAGTAGTGAACCGTCTTTACCATCTTTTACCGTAAAAGTAACCTTCGCCTGTGAATCTATATTTGGAAAGGAGTCAATAACTATTATATCTTCCTCTAATTGACTTTGGAGTTCTTCAGTGTCAATATATTGGTACTTGTTTTCAGGAATCAGAATAATGAATTTCTCTCGAAAAATAGCTTTAAGACCATTTTGTTGACACACATGGTTTATCAATTCGACCAAATCACCTTCCTGAATAATTGAATAGGTGGCATCCTCGATCCATTCAGCTTTATATAAAAACTGATAGTTACTCTCCCTTTCTAGTGAATCTATTAGGTGTTTCAGAGAACTTCTCGCTGAGTATTCTTGAGCTTCAATTGATGAGATGCTCCCGATTAAATAAATAAATATGAGAAGTCGCACGCCAGCGAAGTTATAACCAAAAATATTTTAACAAATAATAAGAGAATACATAAATGCCAACTACTTACATGTTCCTCATAGAGCCTTTTGTTTCACTATTTTTGTCGCAGTGTCAGACAAGATAAAAATAAGGCTGAGCTTTCTGGGAGCAATTATTTGCTGGCTGCTGTTTGCTGGTTCAAGCATCTATTTACTTTTTGTGCAGAGCTATGACATGAAGGTGGATTTCTCCAACTTTTTCCCTCAGCTATGTTTTACCGGATTTGTGCTAACCACATTCGCGTACTATCGGTACATGATCACCAAGGCAGATTCACTGAATTTCACTGATCTGCTATGGAAGGTTTTCATCACTGGCCTGGTCACTACTTTGCTTTCATTGGCTATTCGTTTCTTCCTCACCATTTTCGCCAATAGCACACTCGTAGAAAGTCCACTTACCATCAATTTTTTCTATAATATTTTGATTGGATTGGTAGTGATTTTCATGGTCTCTACCATGGTGGTTTGGAAAAGGTTGATCCTATACCAAAAATCAAAAAACCTTTTACAGCTGTGGGGCTTCTTTGAGGTAGCTCTGTTAGCCTCACTTATTTTTGACTTCCTTGGCTTTAGCTATGGTGATCAAATATTTAGTGTGGCCCTGGTAATACTTGGAAGCTTCTCCATCATCCTTGCTTTCAATTTGAAGTGGGTGGCCTACCTCAACTTTAAGCAGAAATGGAAAGGCATATTGTTTATCCTTTTGTCGGGGATATATCTATATCACTTCCTTTTGATGCTCTTTAGGTTCTCATATACAGAGGTTTTAGTCATCGACCTGCTTGATCGTGCATTCATCGCCGGGATGTTTGGGTTTCTTTTCGTTTATGCCGTCATTTCTATTCTTGTCACGCTTTTCAACCTTCCAACCTCCTCCGTTTTTGAGCAAAAACTGAAAGAAGCGCTGGATTTCCAAAAACTAAGTCAATCGATTCCACGAGGTGAAACCAAAGATCAAACGTATGAGATTCTGCTTGAAAGCTCTATGAGCGCCGTTTTTGCAGATGCCGCCTGGCTGGAGGTGCGTGAAGAAAGTGGCACAACTCAGGTAATCCGAAACTTGAAAGATGAAGAAGTTAAGATTATAAAATCCGCTATTAAGGGAGAAACCATCAAAGAAATATTGAATCTGTCGCTTAAAAGTGAAGCAAACCCAGGCAAGCTTACTGATGATTTGAAACACCCTCAATTCAAATCAATCATTGCCCTGCCCATTATGGTCCAAAATAAACAAGTGGGCTTTATTGTTCTGCTGAATGAGGTTTCTGAGGCATTCAACCGTGAGATGGTCAACATAATCACCACGTTTGTAAACCAGGCAAGTATTTCATTGGAGAACCTTTCTCTCATCAAGGAATCCATTGAAAATGAACGATACAAAGAGCAGCTGAAAATTGCCAAGAACGTCCAAAAGAGCTTGCTTCCTACCTCACTGATTAACAATGATCACCTAACGATGGCGGCCTTTTCCATGGCTGCTGATGAGGTGGGGGGTGACTATTACGATATCCTGGAGTACAAGAAAAACAGATTCAGCTTGATCATTGGTGATGTATCTGGTAAAGGCACCAGCGCCGCATTCCAGATGGCACAGATGAAAGGTATCTTTCACAGCCTTGCCAGCCAGGGTGTGTCTCCGGAGGAATTCAACAAAAAAGCAAATATTGCGTTGAGTCAATGCCTTGAGAAGACCTCCTTTATTACAGCTACTTATTTCGACATTGACACCACGAAAAACGTGTTGCATTTTTCACGGGCAGGACATTGTCCGAGTCTTTTCTATTGCAAAAATGCAAATTCGGTTGACTTTTTGAAATGCGATGGAATGGGTCTGGGTATGTTAAGAAACTCTAGTTACAGAGATTACGTTCATAGCAATACTGTGAATTATCATGCAGGTGATACCCTGCTTTTATATACTGACGGGATCACAGAGGCAAAAAACCCGGAGGGAGAACAGTATGGAAGCAAACGTCTGAAAGACGCTTTCACCGCCCTTGCCTCAAAATCACCCAACCAAGTAAAAGAAGGAATTAAAAAAGATCTCTCTGACTTTATAGGAGAAATGATAATAGATGATGATTACACTTTAGTAGTAGTCCAATTTAAAGACAATTAAAAATGGCTGAGATAACCACCGAGAAAAACGATGGAATTCACTTCATCAATGTAGATGGCGAGATAGACGCTGGCTCTAGCATATATCTGGATAATGCATTAAAAGAAGCAATGGAATCTGGTGAAAAGAAGATTGTGGTCGACCTGACACACTTAAACTATATCTCTTCAGCCGGATTGGGCGTATTTATTTCTCATCTGGATGAATTCAAGAAACAGAATATTGAGCTCACGATTTTTGGAATAAATGAAACAGTAAAACAAGTGTTTGATATTCTCGGTTTGGAAAAACTATTAACAATAAAAGAAGATAAAGAAGCAGCAGTAGCCTCTTTTAATGAGTAAGAAACTGACCATAGGATGCAGTAAAGATGAACTGGTGAGAATCCGCCAGTTCACCTCCGATATGCTGGAGGCGCAAGGTGTACCTGACCTGCAGGCACACAAGCTCGTGCTAGCTGTAGACGAAGTGTGCGCCAATTTGATTATCCATGCGAATAATTGCAATCCTCATAGTCACATAGAATTCAATATAGATTTTAGGCCAAAGCAAATCATTTTTACATTTAGAGATAAAGGAGTAGGATTCGATATAAATGAATACAAATCTCCATCCATGGAGGAGCTTATATCCACCCGGAGGCAAGGCGGTCTGGGCTTAATGTTGGTGAAAAGAATAATGGATAAAATTGAGTTCTCTACTGAAAAGAATCACAATATTTGCAGGCTCATAAAAATGTATCCTTAAAGTGAGAAATATCCTCATTTTCAACATATTACTAATCTCAGGATGTCAATACTTCCAGCCCAAAGAGCAAACGGAAGAGAAGGTAATTGCACGAGTGGGTGAAAAAGAACTTCTTGAGTCAAATCTCAATGCGCTAATCCCTGCAAATCTTTCAGCTTCAGACAGTGTGGTCTTTGTGGAGAAATTTGTGTTAGACTGGATAAAAAAGCAATTGATGATCAGTCGTGCAGAAGAAGCCATCGATTTCAATGAAGCCAGAATTCAAAATAAGGTTTTGGATTACCAATATGCATTGATGGTTCATGAGTTGGAAAAAAAATACATCGAAGCAAACCTGAATGAAGAAGTGAGCGATGCTGAGATTCAAAAATATTATGATGAGAAATCGGAAAATTTCGTCCTCCGTCAAAACCTGGCTAAGTGTGTCTATTTCAAGATACCGTCAAAAGCACCGAATGTTTGGAGACTAAGAAGAGCTTTAAAAAACTACCCGAGAGACACTACAGAGATATGGGAATATGCTGAGGAACATGCGGTGAAAGCATTCGTTGAAGACTCTGTCTGGGTCAAGTTTGACGAAGTTCTAATTGAGACCCCATTGAAAGATGTAAATGATAAGGCATCATTTTTGAAAACCAACAGTTCAGTGGAAGTATCCGATGAAGATTTCATTTACTTTTTAAAAATATTTGAGTACAAGACGGTTGGTGAAATTGCACCACTTGAATTCATAAGAGAGAGTGTTTCAGACATCATCATCAACAAGCGAAAAATTGCTCTGAAGAAGGAGCTGGAAAAGAAAATTTATGAAGAAGCAGAACAGACAAATGCGTTTGAGATTTATAGCAATTAGTGCAGCCCTACTATTTACATTACCCTCATTTGCACAAAATAATGAGGTGGTGATTGATAAAATCATCGCTAAGGTGGATGATTATATCATTCTAAAGTCAGAACTTGAGCGCTCCTATTTGGATTTTCTTTCACGTGGAGAAATGAGAGGAAGCAACGCCAAATGTCAGATTTTGCAGCAGCTGGTTGTAAATAAAATGTTAATGGCCCAGTCAGAGATTGATTCCATTTTTGTGGACGACTCAGAAGTAAACAGCAACCTTGATCGTAGAATGTCCGTGATGGCACAGCAATTTGGCGGGGAAGAGGCCATAGAAAAAGCCTATGGAAAGAGTATTGAGCAAATCAGGAATGAGATCTTCGATAACATCAAAGAACAACTCACCATTCAGCGAATGCAGTCGGAATTGACTTCTGGCTTGAAGGTGACGCCAGCGGAAGTAAAGAAATTTTTCAAAAACATACCTCAAGACTCACTTCCGTATTTTTCTACTGAAGTATCCATTGCGCAGATCGTAAAGGAGCCTGAGCCAGGCAAAACCCAAAAAGATAAGGTGAGAAACCTCATGCTTGATATCAGAAGCCAATTGGAAAGTGGAATTGACTTTGCAGTCCTGGCTAAAAAATACTCACAGGATCCCGGCTCAGCCGCCAATGGCGGGCAGTTAGGCTTTTACAGCAGGGGAGAATTAGCCCCAGAATATGAAGCTGCTGCACTCTCAATGAAGCCAGGAGAAATTTCAATGCCAGTAGAAACCCAGTTCGGTTTTCACTTAATTCAGCTTCAGGAAAAAAGAGGTAACACCTATAAAACCAGGCACATTCTGATTACACCACAGCCCAATCAGGATGACTTTAAAAAAGCAGAGAGTTTTCTGGATAGTATCAGAACAATGATTCAGCTCGATAGCATCAGCTTTCAAGCTGCAGCAAAAGAACACTCTGATGATCAAGCTACATCCTCAGCAGGTGGATTTTTTCAGGATGAAACCGGGGCTTTGAGAGTGCCGGCAGATCAACTAGATCCAAATATTTTCTTTACCATAGACACAATGAAAATAGGAAATATTACCAAACCAATAAGGTATCAGAAGCAAGATGGCAGTTATGCATTCAGAATCATTTATTACAAAAATAAAATAGCACCGCACCAGGCAAATCTGGATATCGACTATCAAAAAATTGCCAATGCTGCGCTTGCCAGAAAGAAAAATGCCAAAATTTCTGAGTGGTTTGAAAAGGCCAGGGGCAATGTCTTCATTGAGATAGACCCGGATTACGATTATTGTGACCTAGCTAACTAAATTGGGACTTAAGGTGCATTATTAAAGAAATAATTACATGGCAGGAAATACAGATGTGAAACTTGCAGATGAGTTAGCCAAAGATTTTCAAAGTCTGGAGGCAGAAATTTCTAAAAAAATCATAGGACAGGCTGATGTCGTTCGATTACTCATCACCTCCCTTTTTTGTAATGGACACTCACTCTTAGTAGGTGTACCGGGCCTGGCCAAAACCCTCTTGGTTCAAACTGTATCCAAATGTCTTGGGTTGGATTTCAACCGAATTCAATTTACTCCTGATTTGATGCCCTCTGATATATTGGGCGCTGAAACGTTGGATAAAGAACGAAATCTACGATTCATCAAAGGCCCTATTTTTTCCAATGTGATCCTTGCGGATGAGATCAACCGAACCCCTCCAAAAACACAATCTGCATTGTTGGAAGCCATGCAGGAAGGAGCTGTGACAGTGGCAGGACATAACTACGATTTAGATAAGCCATTCTTTGTTTTGGCAACTCAGAATCCAATCGAACAAGAGGGTACATATCCTCTACCTGAAGCTCAGCTTGATCGATTTATGTTTATGATCAAATTGGATTATCCTAAATATGAAGATGAAGTTGAGGTAATTAAAAGTACCACTTCACAGCAATTAGAAGAAGTAAGTGAAGTCATTTCGAAAGAGAAGATATTGGATTATCAAGAGCTGGTGAGAAAGGTGCCTGTAGCTGATAATGTATTTGAATATGCTGTTAATTTGGTTTCCAAAACACGACCCAATGGAGAGAAAGCAGACAAATTATCACAGGAATACCTGGAATGGGGAGCTGGTCCACGGGCAGGGCAGTTTTTAATTCTTGCAGCTAAATGCAATTCGTTAATAAATGGAAAATATTCGCCTGATATCGAAGACGTGAAGCTGGTGGCGGCACCTGTTCTTCGTCATCGCATTGTACGAAATTTTAAAGCGGAAGCAGAAGGCATTTCAGAGGAAAAAATTATCTCTGACTTACTTTAAAACTGCTTCAGGAATCTTACGTCATTTTCTGAAAATAAACGCAGATCATCAATCTGGTACTTGAGCATAGTGATGCGCTCAATACCCATTCCAAATGCAAACCCACTGTACTTTGTAGAATCGATACCACAATTCTCTAGTACGTAAGGATCTACCATGCCTGATCCGGCAATTTCTACCCATCCTGTTTGTTTACAGATTTTGCACCCATCACCACCGCAGATAAAGCAGCTAATGTCAATTTCGGCACTAGGCTCAGTGAATGGGAAATAAGATGGGCGCAACCTTATTTTGGTGTCCTTACCGAACATTTCTTTTGAGAAATGATACAGCGTATTTTTCAAATCTCTGAAGCTGATATTTTCTCCCACAACCAATCCCTCTACCTGGTGGAAAAAGCAATGTGCTCGCGCTGATATGGCCTCATTCCGGTATACCCTTCCAGGCATGATGGATCGGATTGGTGGCTTTTTCTTATTCATCAGTCTTATCTGAACGTTGGACGTGTGTGTTCTCAATAATACATCCGGATTCTTCTCAATGAAATAGGTGTCCTGCATCTCTCTGGCAGGATGATTTTCAGGGAAGTTTAAAGCTGTGAAATTATTCCAGTCATTATCTATTTCCGGACCATCTTCCACATTAAAACCCTGACGCTCAAAAATCTCAATGATACGACTTTTAGTTTGAGAAATAGGGTGAATGGATCCTTCTGTACCATACGCTCCAGGAAGTGTGACATCCACATCACTGGATGAAGCGTTTCCAGTACTTACTGCGTTTGATAACTCTTTTAATCTCGATTGTGCAAGATTCTTAAGGCTATTTAAGGCTGGTCCCAGCTC
This sequence comes from Ekhidna sp. ABH4_415, assembly GCF_056161305.1. Taxonomy (NCBI): domain Bacteria; kingdom Pseudomonadati; phylum Bacteroidota; class Cytophagia; order Cytophagales; family Reichenbachiellaceae; genus Ekhidna; species Ekhidna sp. ABH4_415. The sequence goes on along the minus strand of NZ_JBSWYW010000001.1, from coordinate 215,797 downwards.
TCGCTTCTGTTCAGCAGGCACCTGCTTAAACTCTTCAAAAAGGTCATTGATCACATTGTTTCTCCCAACAAACTTCAAACGAAAGTTTTCTACTTCCTCCTCCGTTTTAGCAGTGGCATTCTCAACTTCAGAAATAAACGATTTTACCTTTTCGAGCATATTTTTTTTTGCAGTTCAAGATCAACCGCAAAAATAGCAATTATACTGAGGTATGCGATTTACTCATCTTGATTTCCGGTGGAATCAGCTGAGCTAATCGAGCAGCTTCCCTTCTCATTAGTTTGCGATCGAGGAGCGCTCCTAAGGAAACAGTTGTGACGGTCATGATTAGCATGATCCATAGTTCACCAATGTGTTGGAATCCTACTGCAAAAGCAATCATTAGAATACTGTAGGCAACAAGACTCAAGGTGGATTGACTATGGTTCAAGCCAAGCTTTAAAAGCACGTGATGGATGTGATTCCTATCCGGTGAAAGTGGGGGCTTGCCAATAAACAACCTGATAAGAATTACTCTAAGGGTATCGTAAACCGGTAATGAAAACAATGCCAAGCTAGTTGCAACCGGTGATAATATAGTAGAAGGTGGTATCGGCGTGGTTAAAAACTTCACCATTAAAACAGTAAGAATAAACCCAAATACCATTGATCCGGTATCCCCCATGAATACTTTCGATGGGTACCAGTTATAAAGTAAAAATCCTAAGGTTGAACCGGATACTGCTAATGCAAGAGTTGCATTGACGTACAATCCACTCTGAAATGCAGCCCAACCCAAAAATGTTGCTATTACTAATGCAATACTCCCTGCTAATCCGTCGATACCATCAATCAGGTTAAATGCATTTGTCATCACAACGATTACAAAAATTGTAAAGATTTCATCAAAGAGCCATGGAAAATTATCAACGCCAAATAAGCCATTGAAGCCTTCTATTTTGACATCCCCCAAAAAAACGACAAGGAATGCAGCAAAAATTTGCACAATGAGCTTGTGCTGAGCCAGTAGGCTTGATAAGTCATCTCTCACACCTAGCAAGAAGATAAGTGAGGTAGCACCCAACAAGTATTTTTCGTTCGCTAACTCTGCAATTGGTAGTGCAAGTAATAATGCCATCACCAAGCCAATGAATATAGCTATGCCACCAAGCGATGGCGTGCTTACGCTATGTATCTTTCGCTTATCCGGCCGATCCAGTAGGTCTATGGATCTGAAGATCCTAATTACTACGGGCATCAGGGTAAGTGTTACTGAGAACGATGTTGCTATGGCGAGCGGCAGTCCCATGATTTAAATTTTGATCAGACTTACGGAAATACTCCAAAAGCCTGATTCAAAAATGTTGATTTTTTAAGGGATATTTTAACTATTTCGGCAAAAGGATCGATTTTGTAGTTGAAACGTAGCTTATTAACATTATAAGGTTTTTTGCCACTTCCAGGCCGAACGAGTCATCTCATCCAACCCCAATTCGGCTTTCCAGCCTAGTTTTTGATTCACTTTGGTTGTGTCCGCATATATTTTCTCAATGTCTCCAGGCCTTCGATCTACTATCTCATAATTGAGCTTTACTCCTGAAACCTTTTCAAAAGACTTGATAACCTCCAATACAGAGTATCCGTTTCCGGTACCAACATTGAAGAAATCGTAATTTTCTCCCATTCTGTCAGCATACTCCAGTGCAGAAATATGTGCCAATGCTAAATCCACGACATGGATATAATCTCTGATGCAGGTTCCATCCGGGGTATCATAATCGCCCCCAAAAACATTGAGTTTTTCTCTTATTCCAGCGGCTGTCTGAGTGATGAATGGAACCAGGTTGTTAGGTACACCTAATGGAAGTTCACCGATTAATGCGGTTTCATGAGCTCCTATAGGATTAAAATACCGCAGTGAAATCGCATTAAACGACGGATTTACCCTACAAAAATCTTCGATGATCTCCTCACAAATCTGTTTCGTGTTACCATATGGCGATTCTGCTGGTTGTTTAGGAGTATCTTCTGTAACAGGAAGTTTATCTGGCTGGCCATATACAGTACATGAAGATGAAAATACAAACTCATTGACATTATATTCAATGCAAATCTCCAATAAATTCATAAGAGAGATCAGGTTATTTTGGTAGTAATGAAGCGGCTTTTCGACCGACTCTCCTACCGCTTTTGATGCAGCAAAGTGAATGATTGCGTCAATCTTATGACTCTCAAAAAGGGATCTTACTTTACTTTTATCAGTTAAATCAAACTCCTTGAAAAGGATATCTCTACCGGTGATTTTAGCTATTCTATCTTTAACTTGAATTTCTGAGTTGGACAAGTTATCAACAGCGATAACCTTATATCCCCTTTGTAAAAGTTCTACACACGTATGAGAACCGATAAAACCAAGCCCCCCGGTTACAAGTACATTCTTCATTTATTCAAAGTTTTGGCAAAAGTAGTAAATGGATATTGGTAGTTTATTGAACATTTTAGAGGTTGCTAACTGCTAAAGCTAATGGCCAAAAACACACCCCTCGATCCCCTAAAGGGGAAGGGCAAAACCTCCAACTAAAGGCCAGTTACCAACAGCTAGAAGCTAATAGCCAAGAGCTAATCGCCAACAGCCAACCTAATATGCTTTTTGATCTCCCCGGATAATTGAAATTGCCGTCAACAGAATGATCTTGAAATCAAGTGTCAGGGACCAGTTCTTCACATAAAAGCGATCCAGTTTTACTCTTCCACTCATGTCACTTAGTTCTGCCGTTTCCCCTCTAAATCCTCTTGCCTGTGCTAACCCTGTAATACCTGGCTTTACAGCATGTCTTTGCCAGAATCGATCAATTTGTGGTTGAAACTCTTCATTTAACGCGATTGGGTGTGGTCTTGGACCTACCACAGACATATCACCTAAGAAGACATTGATAAATTGAGGCAACTCGTCGATCGATGTTTTTCTCAGTATAGCGCCAATTTTAGTGATGCGATTATCGTTCTTTTTGGCTTGCTTAAATGCTGCATTTTTTTGGTACGTCATGGTTCTAAACTTCCAGCACAAAAAATTCTCATTATCCTTTCCATGTCTCTTCTGCTTAAAAAAGATGGGGCCCTTTGATTCCATCTTTATCAACAAGCCGATGATTGGTACAAGCCAGGAAAGTATGCCCATAAGTACCAACGAAGAGAATAAAATATCAAAGGATCGCTTCACGATACGATTCAATTCATGATCCAGCGGTATGGTATTAACATTAATGATTGGAATATTGCCGTACTGCTCAATGGTCAGATTATGTGTCATCAACCTACTGAACTGAGATATTAGGTTAACCTTAATAAGGTTATTTTCTGCAAAATCAATAATTTCTTTCACCTCCTCCTCGCTGAGGTTTGGAAGGTGGCAAAATATAATATCGGTGTTTTTTTCTAAAGCCATCTTTTCGAGCTCCTGAAGAGAGGAGCCATCTTTACTGATATCATGTATACCTACCAGATTATATCCCAATTCCGGATTCTCCTCAAAGTGCTCAATCAAGGTGTCAGTAAGATCACCGGCTCCAATTACAAATACATTTCTAAGGTTGAAACCTTTAGTTCTGGAATACCTTATGAAATAGTGCCAGACAGATCTCCAAATAATAATTGCAATCGTAAATACCAGATACGTTACAAAAAGATATTTTCTTGAGTAATCAACCGGTTGCAGCGCAAACCAGAGTGCAAATACGATAGAAAGATTAATCACCAATGCCGATAAAACTCGATTAAGATGATCCAGTAACTGAGACTGACGGTTAATATCCTGGAGGCGGCTGCTAAAGAAAATGAGTACCCATAGTATATTTAAGAACATATGAAGTGTGGCATATCTCTCAGGATAGTCAATCGAATTAAATTGATAGTATGTGGCGGCAAAAACACCCAGGTTAAGTGATACCAAGTCTCCAACCAGGAAGATTATGAGGAAATATTTGGATAAACGATGGTGAGAAGGCATAGCCTTTTGAAATTAAATCAAATATAGTACGAGATAACTACTTACCTGCGAACTTAGCTATCTAACATTTCACGCAAGACAACTTCCAATGGTAAGGGTTCAGGAACTTCAATAAGCTTTGATAACTTTTCTATCGAACCTTTTAACTCATATATTTCATTTTTCCTTATAAAATCAGGATTGACCTCTACGGCTATTGAGTGATTAGTTAACCATTCAAGTTCCTTCAGTATGTTATTTATTGAGTATGATACTGATGAACAAGCATTAACGATTGTAGAATGCGCACTACTTAATAAAAGCCGTTTATAGATTTCTGAGATGTAGCCTATATTATTGAATTCTCTTTTGACATTAATATTTCCCAGGAAAATTTTACTTCTCTTTTGCTTGAAATGGTCAACAAGTTTTGGAATTAGAAAATTAGAACTTTGATTTGGACCGGTATAATTAAATGGTCTTACAATAATGACAGGTATCTTGTCATAGTAGTTAGCAATTATTTTCTCCATCGCTAATTTTGAGCATCCATAATGATTTGATGGTATTGGGGTCATTCCCTCATGAAGAATTGATGATTCTTGGTTGCCATAAACAGTAGCACTACTAGGAATCAGAATCTTCTTTGGAATATGCTCAATACTCACTAATGCCTTTAAGATATTTTCTGTTCCAATTGTATTAACCCTATAAAAATCTAAAATTTCAGGATGACCAACGTACGATATAGCTGCTAAATGAACAATATAGTCTGGTTTAAGGTCATTTAGAACTCTCTTAACATCCTCTAATTGGTTAATATCCAGAGTTGATGTTTCAGCATCTTTTGGATTGAGTGCAGTTCCAAGTACTTCGAAACCATTGTTTTTTAGATATGACCTGAGATGAGTACCTGTAAAGCCTTCAATTCCCGTAATAAGAACTTTATTTTTAGAATGAAGCTCCATCCTGATTTCTCTGAATATCTGATTTTACCATTATTCTGGCTAACTCTTTAAGATCTGTTTTTGGTGACCACCCTAATACTTTATTTGCCTTCGAAGCATCTCCAATCAATAAATCAACCTCGGCCGGGCGGTAGTATTTCTTATTTACAGAAACTATTGTCTTTCCTGTTTGGGAATCAATACCAACCTCATTTTCTTCCTTGCCTGACCACTCAATTTCTTTACCTATCTCTTTGAAAGCCATGGTAACAAAATCACGGACTGTACTAGTGACCCCAGTTGCTAAAACATAATCGTCTGGTTTTGACTGCTGAAGCATTTTATACATTCCTTCAACATATTCCTTTGCAAAACCCCAATCACGTTTTGCATCTAAGTTTCCTAACTGTAGACTGTCCTGGATACCGAGGTGAATTTTAGCCACAGAATCAGTGATTTTTCTGGTGACAAATTCTTTCCCCCGTAAGGGGGATTCATGATTGAATAAAATTCCACTACAGGCATAAATATCATATGACTCCCGATAATTAACCATTATCCAATGTCCGTAGAGTTTTGCAACACCATAGGGACTTCTGGGATAAAATGGGGTAGTCTCTTTTTGCGGTATTTCTTGTACTTTCCCAAACATTTCAGAAGTAGAAGCTTGGTAAAAACGAATCTTTGGGTTGATGATTCGAATTGCTTCAAGTAAATGGGTTACGCCAAGACCTGTAATTAAACCTGTCATTATTGGTTTTTCAAATGAAACACCGACAAAGCTTTGAGCAGCTAAATTATAAACTTCATCAACTTCGTATTTTGTAAGAATCCGGATGATGTTCGCCTGATCTGTGAGATCAAGCTCAACCAAATGAAAGTTTTCGTGATTTCGAATACCCAGATCCTCAATTCTCCAAAAATTTTCACTGCTTGTTCGCCGAAAAGCACCGTAAACCTCATAACCCTTATCGAGTAATAGTTCGGATAGATAAGCTCCATCCTGTCCGGTAATTCCAGTAATTAATGCTTTTTTCATTTTACAATTGTGTCTATAAAAGAAGTTATTTCTTGTTTGAATCTTTTCTTGGAAAATCTTTCGGCATTCTTTCGTGCTGCTTCCGGCGCAAAAGTAAAGCTTTCAAAATTTTCAATCGCCTCATTTAAAGCTTTGGCTGATTGTTCATAAAAAAAGACTGCAGTTGCATTTTTTTTATCTAGATGGTAAGGTATCATGGTATCGAGAATACCTCCTTTCCCATAAGCGATTACAGGCCTTCCTGCAGCATTAGCTTCGATTGGAGTCAATCCATAATCTTCATGTTGCGGAAAAATAAATCCTTTACATTTCATATATAATTCAGCCAACTCTGAAGCAGAAAGCATTTCTTGGAATTCAACGTTATCTCTCGCTATACTTTTCAAGTACCGCTTCATGCTGCCGTTACCAACTACTACAAGTTTTCGTTTGGAAATATTAAACGCCTCAATTGCCAAATCAACCTTTTTATACGGTTCCAACCGGGAAACAATTAAATAATAGTCGCCAGTTTTCTCTGATTGCTTATAATCATCGAGTTCAACTGAGGGATTAATAATGGGAATTTCATTTTTAGGTTTATAACATTCTATCAGTCTCTGCTTGGTTTCTTTAGTCATTGCAATAAAGTAATCTATCTTTTTCGATTCTTTAAAGTCAATTTTTATGAGGCAATTGATGACACGGTTGAAAATATATCTCACTATTCCTTTTGAATTCGAATAGGCTGAATAAGAATTAGGATTCCATGCTAACCTAAATGGTGTATAACAGTAAGCAACTACAGTACTTTTTGGATCGATTTTTACATATTTACCGCAATAAGTGGTCGATATTATTACTAAATCAAACCCTTTAATTGTTAAAGATTTCATTGCTATTAAACCCAAAGGGAAAAACAACCACTTCATTAATAACTCATTTTTAGCGAAGTATTGAAACCATGATGTATAAATCTTTTTTGTTTTAAACTCAGGATAAGTTAGATCTGGACGATAGGCTAAAGTGAAAATAGGTGCGTCAGGATACATTTCACTAATTGTAAGGGCCACTTTTTCAGCTCCACCTCGCCGCATTAAATCATCATGGACTATTGCTACTTTCATCTACTTAATAAACTTTTTACTTTATTTAAAACTTTAGTATTAAAGTCTTCCCAAGAATAATTATCAATCTTTTTGTATCCGTTATCAATTAATTTTGCTCTTAACTCAGAATTACTAAAAATTTCAACCAGTTTCTCAGACATATCCTTTACATCGTTAGGATCACAATAGATTGCAGCTTCTCCACAAATCTCAGGAATTGAAGATGAATTGGAACCAAGAACTGGACACCCCATACTCATAGCCTCAAGAGGTGGTAAACCAAAACCTTCATACAATGATGGAAAAAAAAGCGCTTTTGCATTTTTATAAAAAAATGCTAATTCTTTGTCATTTATATATCCAGTGAAAATGACATTTTCTCTAAGCTTCTCGCTACTATTGATTAAATAAGAAATACTATTATCTCCGGTTAGAAACCCATCTCTTCTTCCAACAATACAGAATTTAATCTTATCAATTCTATCCAGAATTATCTCAAAAGCCAATAATGCATTATATAAATTTTTGTGGGGCTTTACATTACCAACGAATAGAAAATAGGGTTTATCTAATTGTATATTTATTGAATCATCTAGCTTCAAACGATCAACACCACATTTAGCTACCAATATTTCTTTAGGTTGTATTATCAAATACTTACTAATCTCATTTTTTGAAAAATCTGATATTGTTATAATGGAGTGTGCTCTTAAACTTGCCAAGTTGAACATGATTTTAGCATACAATCTTTTTGAAAAGGAAAGAGATTGTCCCATTGCTAAGTGATTAACATCGGGGAAAAACACGACACTAATTCTCTGTCTAAAAGAAAAAATCGGGAAATTATAATGTGGTGAAATAAACACATCACAATCTGGCATTTTAAAAGCAATCTCAAATTGCTCCTTCAATGAATAGATAGGTGCAGTAATATTAACTATCTTAATGCTCGGGTGATACCAATGACACCTCACAACTTCCTCCTTTCGACCCAAAAAAATTGTATTTTCATTGCCAAAATGATCTAATAAAGCAGGTATTAATGAATTAATATATCTTCCTATACCTGATATATTAACCATTCTTATGTCTACAGCTATGGTTTCTTTGCTCATTTTCCCTCCATTAAGGTCTTGAAGTGATTGCTGTATTGAGAAATTATTTCATTTCGTGAATAGTTTTGGGACATTTCCAAACACTTCGAACTCATCTTCAAGTATGATTTATTTTTAAGCAAATTATTAATACACCTTGTCAAATCCCCTGGGACTTTGGGATCAAATATTAACCCTGTAACATTGGGTATTATAAGCTCAGGAATGCCCCCTCTATTTGAACCAATAACCGGAATCCCGTTAGAATAAGCCTCAACAATAATTCTTCCGAATGGCTCATGCCATAAAGACGGCACAATCAAAATATCTAATGATTGATAAATCTCATTTAGTGATTTAAATCCATGAAAACTGATTCTTGGATCAAGATATTTTTCCTTCAAATATGAACAGTAATCATCATCTATGCATTTACCATAAATAGAGAGACGTAGTTTAGTGTTCGTTATTTTTATAAACTCTTCGAGTAAAATTTCAATACCCTTCTTTTCTTGAATGGAACCTACAAATCCAAGTTCTACTTTCTCTTTTTTTTCTTTTTTTATTGTCGATTTTGAAAGCCCAAGTGGATTGCCAATAACTACTTTTTCAGCGCTTTTAAAATATCCTAACTGGATATGCATGTTCAAAATAAACTCACTAATTCCAACAACTAAATCAACATAATTATTGGAATGAACTTTCTTAATTCCAGTCAATAATTTGCATTCGATACACTGATTTTTACAAGAACTGTTGTTCTTGAAGAACCCCGATCTTGGACAGAATAAAGAGTAGCTTCTTAAAATATGAACTACTTTTAATCCTCTTTGAGAGGCTTCCTTCCACACTATACCAGAAAATCCATCTATCGTACTTGTAACAAGTAAATCATAGCTATTTCTATTTAACTCATACCTAAGTATCTTTCTTGCCTTTAAATTGTATTCATTTAATAGATGCCAAAAAAGCTTAATTAAGCCGGGCTTTTCATCTTTTTCATAGCTCCAGTATATATTATTAGGTTTTCTGGACACAATTATCCCGTCAACATTATCTTCAGAGGAATTTTTACCTGAGGTCAAAACCTTTACAGTATGTCCTGCCTCAACTAGTCCTTCGCAAAGGATTTTAGTTGATATTTCACCCCCTCCAATAATATAAGGATGATACAAGTTGGCTATCACTAAAATTCTCATGGGTATTTTTGATTAAGTGTTTCCGAAAAAACACAACAGTAAGCGATAGCAAACCCACATGAAATCTGAAAAAGATAGCTTGATATTTGACTCATGCTTGTTAGTAATAATACTAACATTACTAAGCCAACTCTTAACACATTATACTCCCTTACAGACAAGCCTCTAAGGAGAGCGCCTAAATAAAACAGACAATATAATGAAAGTCCTATATAACCATAAGCCCTTAAAACAAAACCAAACTGGTTTTCTATAATACTAGCAAGTGCAGTTCCTTTCCCAAAAGTCATTTCGATTGGAGAATCAAAATATTTTATGGTAGAGTTTATTTCCTCTTGTCTCACATGGTAAGTCGCTGTAACGAAGTGATCGCTTGTTTCAGAATCAATTCCAAAAAGCTTAAGTTTTATGTAATAAATAATAAACTCACTTTTAGCCGATAATAAGGAGACAAAGGAATCTACCACTTCTTTATCAACAATAGTGAAGATATAAACAATGCCAACCGCAACAATTGCCACCAAGGCTATAAGTGCCTTTATAAATTGTTTGTAAGACTGGCTACTTCCGATTCGTCTGCCAAGAAAAAAAAATGAAAAATACACTAAACCTAAAGTCGCTACTCCAGTCGTTGTAGCTTGCATAATAATCGCCAGTGTCAACAAAATAAACTTTGCTGTAAAAAACCTAACATGTTTAGCACCAACAAAATATAACGCTAATAATGTAAAAGAAAGGGATTGACTATCTGCTGTTGGATATCCGCTACTAATTCTCCCAACATATGGCCGAAACTCTGTTATAAATGGTAAAGAAACGAAATAAGATATTACGCTAAATATCAGATATGCAATCGAAAGGTTGACACTAAAGTTGACTAAGCTTACAAGGCTTTTTCTTGTCAGTTTTGAGTAGTTTGAAAATAAATAAATTAACAAAAAAAAGTTAATCGTTTTAATATGTAGAGCTATAGGGTTGATTGGAGGATCACGTTGCACCACCTTTTGGAGTAGGTCCAAGTTGCCTAATGTTATGAAAGACCCAAATACAATCAAGTATCCTACAAATAGTATTATATCAAGATGCTTTAGTGGGTTTCTGACTTTAAAATTTAGGTCAAGTAATAAGAAAAAAAGTAAACTATAGGTGAATAATTCTTTAAGCGGAGAAAATGGGTAAAAAATAGAGTTATGCCTAACCCCATCAAAGATGGCCAGAAAAACCAGTACTTTGAATCCGAAATCATACAAGCTAAATTTTTGAATTGTAAAATAGCTCTGGAATGAATGTAGTTTGGCCGCCTCTTTCAATAGTGTGATTTAAAAAGCACAAATATCTACAAATGTTAAACAATCAAGAAATTGGTAGACTCATTAAAACTGTTTAACACATTGGGTATCTTTTTGAAAAGAGACTTGAATAATAATATAGAAAGCTAAATTACAAGCCTTATAAATACCAAATATTTAACGCAAAAATGATTGGTATATATTAACTAGTTTTTTATTTTGTTTTTTAACATTGAATATGCTGTTTACTTTTTTATGAGCTTGCATAGGCAGTTCAGAATAGTCTTTTTTTAATAAGGAAGTAAGTTTTGAAAGATATGCTTTCTGATCTTTCTCGTGCACAAGGAAACCATCAAGTTGATCTTCAATTAATTCAGGAATACCAGAGTGATATGTGGACACCACTGGCATGCCTGTTGCCATAGCCTCCGCAATAACTGTGGGCAGCCCTTCTTTATCTCCATTTCGAGATGTAATACTATGATGTAAAAAGACATCAGATTTAGAAAAAAGATTAAAAACTTCAGTAGAGTTTACACTCCCAATAAATTGAACTTTATTCTGTAGTCCAAGTTTTCCGGATAAAGAAATCAATTGTTTTTTCAGTGGTCCATCTCCCGCAATTAATAAAGAGCTATTGTCATGTTTTTGTATGAATTTAGCAAATACGTTTAAAGTTACTTCAATTCCTTTCTTCTCACTTAGCCGTGATACCTGTAAGAAAGTAATTCGTTCCCCTTTACTAGCTTTTTTCTTAATAGACTCTCTATGTACAAATGGAAATTTATCAAGTGGAATCCCTATATAATGAACAATTAAGTTATGGGGTGAAATTCCTAATGAAATGGCATGAGTCCTTATTCCCTCTGAAACACAAATTACTTTAGAATAATTAGTGAGTTCTTGAAGTTTTTTTAAGTACCTTCTGTTCCGAGCATATTCCGTAATGTCAATCCCATGCAGAGTTGTAATCATTGGCACATTCATTTCTTTGGCAATTTCGAACAGCTTAACAGCATTGACGCCAAAATGAGCATGTATTAAATCTATTTCGTGCGATGAAATCAATTCTCTAATTACTTTTATTTCCTTTTTGGAGATAAATGTAAGATTGAATCCAGTTCTGAATAATATACTATTTAAAGCTTTTTCAAAGAAAGATCTTTTCCATATAAATAAGTTTCTTATTCCAAACCTATCCTGATTTTCTGGAATAGCACATATTGAATAGGGTACAAATTGTTGTGATATGCCTTGTAATTGACGATATATGAAGGTACAAGACAATGGCAAAAACCTGACACCATTATAAATTAAAACATTTCTTTTTTTTGTCAAACCAAAATTAATTTTTCAGATTCAATAACTGATTCTTCCATATTTTAATATCTTCCGAGGGAAGTCTGATGTTTGTCTCAAATTTACTTTGAATTAGCTGTGTGAGATTGAATGGAATCAACTCACGATCCAAAGTTGGAAGGTTGGTGTCGTTATTTATTTCTTTAGCTCTATTATCTATTGCAATAATTATAGATCTGTTACATCTCTGAATGGCCCGAATTCCACCGTGAAGCCTTGTACCAATAAAGTCTATTTCATTTTCATCTAATAAATTGTCAAATGCTATCAAAGAGGGAGGCACTTTTACAATTTGATTTAATTTTTGGCCATCTAAAATTGAGCTTAGATATACCCCGTCTTCAATTTGTTGAGGCCAAAAAAAGACTTTTTCATAGTTATTAAGCAGGATATCAATCATAATCACATCATTAGAATGAGGTTTATGACGTGTTAGCGTAAATACAACCTGCTTAGATTTCGATTTTGGAATCTTATTAGTGTGTTCAGAATCTATATCCCAAAGTGTTGGACATGAAGTATTAATTACATTTCTGATACCTAATTCTCGAAGTTTGTCAGCAGTATATGCATCTCTTACAGAATGAATTAACTCCTTATTGAGAATGAGCTTATATACTTGTTTTTGAAGTAGCGAATTGTTTTTTGAATAATTCCTCCATCCAACTCCACATAATAGTATTTTGTTTTTCAGAGAGTATAAGTCTGTAATACTCAATGGCCATATATCTTTCCTGTTAAGACTAAAGTGTCCTGTTAAAGCATTCGTCCCCATGAAAATAGAAACATCAGATTTTTTTATCAAAGATTTACCAGTATTACCCAAGCTATCGTGCGTTGCAACGGTTGTAATATACGCTTGCTCTAGAATCCCCGTCAAAGTTTGTCTTATTGAATTACAAATGATTTCATCTCCTACATTATCAGAAGAGACAGACGTATCCATTAAATTTATATGTTTATGCATTAGATATTAGCTTTTTCATTTTCTTTGGTAAGAAGAAATATGAGAGTCCATATGAAAAAATTGTTACAAAGGCAACTTCCAGAATTAAGCTATCAAAATGGAATAGTTTGATTAAAAAAATGATCAAACTGGTTGGAATCAAAATTATCAACCCAGTGTTTACAACACTCCCAAAGTCACGTATCCTAATCGGCCCAGTAGCAGTCAAAATGTAAATTAAAAATGGAGATCGAATAAAAATACCAGTCAATGTGTAAGCCCATATCAATCCTTCAACTCCCCAATTAATCCCAATTAAAAATGATGTCACAGAAACAAAGCTTCCAAAAATGGTGATTTTTAATATATCGTTGCTTCGTCCTTGGGAAATTAACAGCCAGCTTGAAGTATTCGTCACAATTTGAGTAAATGCACCTAATATCAATATTTTAAAATATTGAGCTGATAATGACCATTTATCTCCAAATATATAATCAAACAATTCACTAGAATAAAAAAAACCTATTGTTAAAGCTGGGTAAATCATTAATATTAGAGCCTTAACAGTTGAGAGGTAGATTATTTTATACTTTTGTTTTTCATCTTGAAGAATGCTCAGTGTAGGTATAAGAGCGCTCCCGATTGGATTATTTAATTGGTTAAGCGGTAATAATAATAGACCGTATGCTCTATTATATTGACCAAGTAAATTTGATCCAAAAAATTTACCTATTAGCAAGTTGTCAACATTCCTTGATCCGAAATTTAAAATATTACCAATCAGAAGTTTGAATCCAAATCCATATAATGGTTTAATTAGTTTGATATTAAAACGTATCCCAGGAGCCCATGAATAATTATAGATAGTAAGAGATAAATTGACAATCGAGAAAACAAATTGTTGGATTATAATTACTCGGTAATCTTTGATAAACAAAAGCATTACAATTGCAATTAAATAGCTAATTACTATCGAAAATCCTTGAATCTTTGATGTCAAATTCACCTTAAGATATCTATTTAGAAAAGCCTCATGAACGCTTCCCGAACTATTGAGAATAAAAGGAACAATCATCAGCTTAATAATCAAACTAAGATTATCAAATTCAAAATATTTCTCTATTAAGTTTGAAGACACAAACAATATGGAGGATAAAGAGATTGTCAAAAAGAGATTAAGCCAAAAAATCGTGTCTTTCTGGGTTTTACTAATTCTTTTTGATTGAATTATTGGCTGTGAAAAACCCATATCTTTAAAAATCAACAACAACCCAATAACGGTTTGGGCTATTGCAATATATCCAAAGTCTTGAGGCTTAAGGTAAAGTGTAAATAGCAGGTTACCAGTAACTAAGGTTATTAACCTGACCCCTTGAACATAAATAGAGGATTTAACATTAGTTACAGTTTTATTTTTAAGTTTTGTAGAATAGTCCAAGTTACTTGGCTTTCTTAGCCTTTATTGTGTAATTTTTACAATAGCCACTTTTTGTATACTTGTGATTTATATCTAATTGAGAAAAGTAAAAATTAAGTAGCATCATAAAAGGTTTTAAAAGCAACACGATTTTAGAATTAAGCCATCCAAATACTCCACCACCATAGGAACTACTATTAGTTGGCAAGTACCGATACATGGATTGAAATTGATAAGCTACAGTACCATAAAAACCCTCCAACCAAGAGATATCCTCAATTTCAAAACCTGAATTTTTTAGTAAATGATTTAAGCCAAACTGGGTATATCTAAAATAATCATATGGCTGTTCATGTTCCTCATAATAAAGTGGGACTGAAAGCCACAATTTACCATTTGGTTTTAAAACTCTATTTAATTCTTCTAGAACAACCTCTGGGTTGGGTATATGTTCAAGTACCTGAGACAAGAAAATTAAATCATACCTGCAATCCTCAACAGGTATTTCATCTAAACTACATACGTATGTTACTTTAGCATAAGGTTTATCTACTTGGCAAAAGTCAGCGGATTCATAAGTAGCATCCATGAAGTATTTTTTATATCTGCAATCCCCTGCACCAGCATCTAAAACCAATCCGTCTTTCCCAATTGCATCCCCTGCCTCTTTTGCAAAAGATTCAAGATAAAACCTACTTGAATTCTTATTTAATTTTTTAATTGCTCCCATTATCTATTTGATATGAATTTGATAAATCACGATTAAATTAGATACAACTAGACCAACTAAAAAAGCAAGTATGATTATAAGCACTCTATTTGGTTTACTTCTGGATTCCGGTATTCTTACAGGCTCCAATAATGTAAAAACCGGGGTTTCGTTGTTAATCTGAATTTTAGCCTGCTCCAACTGATTCGCGAGCCCCTTATAAACTTCAAAAGCAATATCCACCTCGTTTTGCAATCTGCTATACTCCATTTGAATTACTGAGGATGTCATATTCCTGTTTGCGTCTGTAAAAAGAGCTATTTGGTTTTGCTTCTTCTCATACTCATCCTTAGCAATTAAGAATTGTTCTTTGACAAAATTTAGGTTCCGTAAAGACTTGTCGGTCTTGTATTGGGTAATTTCTTCAGTTAAGTTTTCTATGAGCAATTTTGCTACACTAGCCGCAGCGACTGGATCTGGCAATTCAACTGTCACGCTTACTATTCCTGTTTTTCGATCAACTGAAACAATTAATCTATCTGAGTATTTCTTTATTATCTTCCATTCTTCCTTAGTAAGTCTAACAGCATTCAAATCTGCCTTAGTGGTAGATTCGTCATTAGAAAACATTTTTTTTATTTTACCTGGAAGACCTATAGTATAACCTAAGGCATACTCAATGAGAGACGGTTTATCAAAGTTTACGAAATAATTATAACTTGATATAGTGGTGTCTAAGTGTTCAAAAAAAACAGGCTTTTTGATTAGGTTAATAATAAAAGGTGTACTTCCTACAATCTCAGGAAAAAGTTCGGGACTTAAAACCTGCCCCTCTCCACCAAAAGATGATATATCAAAACCTGCTAATCCTGCAAGTCCTCCCAATCCTCCAAGATTGGGCATACTACCTTCTTGACTTTCAGGAAGCAACTTTGCACTCGCTTCATACTCTACCTTAGAGGTAAAGGCAATGATAAGGCCCAGCAATATGAATACACCTGTCACCTTGATGATAAACAAACGCTTGGACCAAATGACCTTAGCCAGTTCGATCAGGTCGATCTCATCCTCCTGGACAATATTTTTTTGCTGATCACTCATCGGTTTACCAGTCTGTCAATGATTAATGCCATGGTTGCCAGGGATGAGCTAATTCCTAAAACTTCCTGAGCGGAAAGTTTTCTTCTTGGCTCTCTTTGAGGTACAATGATGTCTGCGCCTGGCTTTACCTTCGGAAATTTCTTTATAAAGAGAAAGTTTTTTGTGCGCTTGGCCGAGCCATTCGCATATACTATATAAGACTTGCTTTCCTTGGCTTTTGAGGAAAATCCACCTGAGGCAGAAACATAAGTTTTGAAAGACGTGCCTTCCTGATACCTCACCGTATTGGGATACAAGACCTCTCCCTGCACTCTAACGGTCTGCAATTGTTTAGGTACACTGATTAAATCACCGTCTTTCAAAATCAAATCGTATTTTGATTTAGGTTGGTTCAGGATCTTATCAAGTTCAATCCCTATGGCCTGCCGCTCAATCAATTCCTCTGAGCCGCTGACAGAATCTCTGACTAACAATTTTCTAAGCTCTTGTGCACGAAATATTCTCGCTTCCAACTCATCGGTTGATTCTTCAATCTTAAAGGCCTCCGTTAATTGCTTTTCGTATTCTATTAGCTGCTCCTCAATCAGATCATAGTTCTCAAGTCCTTGTGGATTATCTGTTAAAAACTTTTCTTCCAGTTCATTCCTCTTGGCTTCAATGAGGGCCTCTAATTCTTCTTTTTCAAACTCCGTTCGAAAATATTCGGTTCTTCGTATCAAAGAGGCACCCTCTGGATAACCATATTTAGTTAAGCCACCAGCTCTTTTAATCAAATCAGAAATTTTATCTTCGTTCGTTTCCAATGCATAGAATCCAGGAAAATTAACTTCACCTTCAATTCTAACTACCTTATGTTCTCTAATGAAAGGAGTAGATTTAATAAGTACCAAATCAAACGGCTGAAGTAGAAAGTCTGATGCCTCTTCATTTATCGACAGATCACCATTGATTTTGAACGTAAAAATTTGTGACGACTTTGACAAATCCTCGTCTGTACTCAATCTCCTGGCAACTTCGATCGTTGTTGTACTTGCATCTTCCTTCAACCCACCCGAAATGGCTATCAGGTCTTCAACCGTCATTGAGTCAATATACGGGAATTCACCAGGATTTCTGACCTGCCCCTCAATGCTGATCAGTCGCTGCTCCGTTAAGTCAAAAATGGATGAAATGCGTATCACATCGTCTGGACTTAAAACCACATCTTGATTTCCATCCAAAACTTCCCTTACATCAAATGATATGTTTTTTAAAGAAAGGGTTTGTGATAAACGAATCACATTGCCTCTTTGAAGGTAAGCATCCTCCCTGAGACCATTTGCTTTTTTAAGCAAAGAGGACAGGGTCATATTTGGCATTAATTCGTAATATCCGGGACGATTTACCGCACCTTCTATTTTCACTCGATTGGCATAGGTATCCAACACTTTGGTCACATAGATGGAATCCCCATCCATTACTTGTTCCGAGGCAAATGCCGATTGCTCGATGGTGGCTACCTCCCGTTCAGTCTCACCCACACGATCTATTGTGATGAACTCTTTAAACGCTGAACTATTAAAACCACCTGAAAAATTGAGTAAATACTCTACCGACTCTCCTTCTTTCAATTCATATATGGCTGGTTGTTTTACATTTCCAGCAAGTTTTACCCGGTTTTGGTAGGGTTTTACGATTAATACATCCTGATCTAATAATTGCGGATTCTGTGTATCATCCCCCTCAAATAAATACTTATACACATCCAGAACAGCAATCTTTTTCCCCTTTCTGAATACTTCTATTTGACGCAAAGACCCGGTTTCTGTTGGCCCTCCGGCAAAATAAAGCGCGTTGAACGCGGTTGAAAAAGATGAAAGCTCATAGGTGCCCGGCTGCACCACATTGCCTACCACATTCACCTTGATCGACCGTACCTGACCTAAAGAAACCTGAATGAAGGTATTCGGATTCCTCCCTTTCAGACCTGAATAAATGGACGAAAGACGGTTAAAAATACGATTCCTGGCTTCCTTTACACTTAATCCACCCAGACTGATAGGACCCACACCGCTAATCAGAATGGCACCATCCGGGCTGATGACTTCCTGATAGGTGATTTCAGAGGCACCATACACATCGATAATCATTTCATCGCCAGCTCCCAGTATGTAGCTTTCGGGTGTGGCCACATTCAAGGATGGCTCAAAAGTCATGTCTGCCGTTTTGAAGATATCCATTCCGAAGATCTTCAGGGCTTTAGATTTTGTGGAATCGCTTGTGTTTAAAAAGCTAAAAAACGAATATTCGTCACTTTCTTCATTTACGGATTCTCTTAACCTATCTGATGGTGTTGTTATCTGTGATTCTTCGGTAGCTCCCAATTGTAATTGCCTTATGCGATTTCTAAGCTTGGCAATCTGAGAGCTGGACATCCCCCTCTGCTTGGCTACCAACTCAAGCTGCTCTAGTGTAAGTCCACTTTCTTTCGCTCGATCCAGAAACCGCTGCACCTGCTCATCGGTCAGCTCATCTATATTAACTGAATTCAAATCACTGGGGGAGAAATCATTAGGGTCTTGTGCCCACACATGTGTGACAAACACCAGCGAAATCAAGATCAGGCAATACTTTAAAAATCTCATTTGTTTGATTGATTCCAATTAAAGTGGCAAAACTATAAAGTATGGATTTAACAAGTTCGGTTTATTATAAGATAATGGTGTAATCCGATCTTCCAGCGTGACACGACCACCTGCCTCTGTGACTATTGCGTGCGCTGCGGCAGTATCCCACTCCATGGTTGGGCCAAAGCGAGGGTACATATCTGCTTCTCCTGAAGCAATTAACAAAAATTTTAAAGAGCTTCCTTTTGAGACCACTTCTGGTTTATCCAGTTTTGAAACAAACTGTTCTGTTTCAGGACTCATATGGGATCGTGATGCTACCACCTTTAACCCTGACTCACTTATTAACTTTTTGGTTGTATGAATCTTTTCTATTTCACCATTCTTTTCTTTAAATGACCCTGTGCCCCTCACTCCCCAGTACATTTCACCTAATACCGGAGGATAAACGACTCCAAGGATTGGCTCACCATTATGAATTAGCGCAATGTTAACGGTGAATTCACCATTTTTTTTAATGAACTCTTTAGTACCATCTAAAGGATCCACCAACCAGAAATATTCCCAGTTTTTTCTTTCTTCGTAGGGAATATCTCTTCCCTCCTCGCTCAAAATAGGTAGTTTGGTTTCTTCTAAATAGGAAACAATTTTGTTGTGAGCAGCTTTATCAGCAAGCGTTAAAGGAGAGTCGTCTGATTTAGCTTCAATTGAAAAATTGCCCGACTCATAGATTTTAAGAATTTCTGCCCCAGCTGAGTAGGCTGCTTTCTTGGCTACCTCTAACAATGATGCTAAAGAACCCACCCCTACCCCTCCCGGGAGGGGACTTGATTCTACAGCAAAGGATGAATCTTCATTTGATACAATACTTGACTTTTCTAACGACGTTCTACTCCCCTCCTCGGAGGGGTTAGGGGTGGGTTTCTTCATATCTTCTTCTTTCTCTTGAATCCAGTACTCAATGGTACGTATGACATTGTTTATATTTTTTTTAATTTCCTGGTCATCAAATCTCAAAAAGCTCACTCCCAAATCCTCCAGCTTCTTTTGTCGCTTCTTATCTGCTATATATGCTTCTTCACGATCATGGCTGTCACCATCAACCTCTATGGCTAGTTTCAAGTCTTTACAATAGAAATCGACTATGAATTCGTTTAATGGCTTCTGTCGATCAAAATCATATCCCTTGATCTTTTTTTGCTTTAGCTCGTCCCATAAAAGAATTTCTGAAAGCGTCATGTTTTTGCGAAGTTTTTTAGCGAGCTCTTTTAACCTTGGGTTATATGGGATTATTTCTCTGCGCATAATTTATATGATTTAAACCCACCCCCAACCCCTCCGAGGAGGGGAGTAGTTCCTTACGGGATAAGCTAAGTTCTGGCTATATGAAATTATTTTACTTTCGCATTATTTACTTCCTATCTAAACGGAACTCAAAAATATTATTCTGATTGCCTGTCGTTGCGCCTCCGAGGAGGGATTTTATGATGATTTTTCAATTCCACTTCATATACTTCTCTGCGCATAATCTATTTTATTTTAACCCACCCCTAACCCCGATACGTCGGACCGCTCCGAGGAGGGGACTTGATTTTGTTTAGAAATTGAAACGTTTGAACTGTTATTTATTCTTCAGAAAACATTTTTTAACTCATATCCTACTCCTAATTTAATCTCCTTGTAAAATAAAAGTAGAAACAATTGAATGCTATGGATCAAAACATTCGTGCAAAATTTGGGGGCTTAACCCACCCCTAACCCCGATACGTCGGACCGCTCCGAGGAGGGGAATTGTGACTGCTAAATGATCATTCCAGCAGCCACCGTCTCATTAGTGCCCTCATCCACCAAAATAATGCTGCCGGTATTTCGGTTTTTTCGATACGAATCCACAAGAAGGGGACGGGTTGTTCTTAATTGAGCACGACATATATCATTCGCCGTGATGTTCTTATCCTCCTCATTTCGGTGTAGCGTGTTGATATCCATCTTGTACCGAATCTCTTTGATCATGGCTTTGGCCTCAGCAGTTGTATGGCGGATGGTATACTTTGTTCGTGGTTGAGGTCCTTTCGTATTCAACCAGCATAGCATCACATCAATGTCTTGCTTTGGTTCTGGTTGGTTGTTCGTACGCACAATCATATCACCGCGACTAATATCAATGTCATCTTCCAAAGTGATTGTCACTGACATGGGAGCAAAGGCCTCTTCCACTTCACCGTCATAGGTGTCAATCGATTTAATCTTTGAGCTAAATCCGGACGGTAACACCACTACCTCATCACCAGGTTTAAATACCCCACCCGCAATTCTACCAGCATAGCCCCGATAATCATGGTATTCGTCTGTTTGTGGACGAATGACTGTTTGAACTGGGAACCGGCAATCAATGTGATTATGATCGCTTCCAATATGAATGTTTTCCAGAGTATAAAGTAGCGTGGATCCTTCATACCATTTCATGTGCTCGCTCCGATTCACTACATTGTCACCCTTCAACGCGCTTATGGGAATAAATTGAACGTCTTTAACATCCAATTTTGAAGCAAAATCTTCAAAGTCTGCTTTTATCTCATTAAATCTATCTTCTTCATAGCCAACCAGGTCCATTTTATTTACACAGACAATGATGTGCGGTATCTGGAGCAAGGAAGCAATGATTGAGTGTCTGCATGTTTGTTCAACCACTCCATTTCGAGCATCAATAAGGATCAATGCAACGTTCGCTGTAGATGCTCCTGTTACCATATTCCGTGTGTATTGAATATGTCCGGGAGTATCCGCAATGATGAACTTTCTTTTTGGCGTAGCAAAATATCGGTAAGCTACATCGATCGTTATTCCTTGCTCACGTTCATCTTTCAGTCCGTCTGTCAAAAGTGCTAAATCCACCTCTGTTGCTCCTCTGCGTTCACTTGTCTGCCTAACCTGGTCTAATTGATCTTCAAAAATAGACTTTGAATCGAACAGCAAACGCCCAATCAAAGTACTTTTTCCATCATCTACGCTACCAGCAGTGGTAAAGCGCAATAATTCCATATCTAGGTAGCTATTGGTCTTTGGCTGTTGGTTTTTGACTTTTGGATTTGATTCTTCTTTTTTCATTATGTTTACCTTTTTATAACCCACCCCTAACCCCTCCGAGGAGGGGAATAGGTATGTGTTAAAAATACCCTTCTTTCTTGCGATCTTCCATGGCGGTTTCAGAGCGCTTATCGTCAGCTCTATTCCCTCGCTCAGTGTGTCTGGCTGCAGCGACTTCCTCTACAATCTTATCCAGTGTATCGGCTTCAGATTCAACCCCTCCTGTGATGGTAATATCTCCGAGTGTTCTAAACCTCAATTTTTTATTGACCACCTTCTCTGCATCATCGACTTGAATAAAATCTGAGACTGGCAACCAGGTATTATTCCTCCAGATCACCTCTCTATTATGAGCAAAATAAAGTGATGGGATGGCTATGTTTTCAGCAAGAATATATTGCCATACATCCATCTCCGTCCAGTTACTTAAAGGAAAAACTCTAAAGTGTTCACCATATTGATGTTTACCGTTGAAAATATTCCATAATTCCGGGCGCTGATTTTTGGGATCCCACTGACCAAATTCATCTCTATGACTAAAGAATCTTTCCTTAGCCCTGGCTTTTTCTTCATCCCTACGAGCTCCACCAATACAGGCGTCAAATCCGTGTTCCTCGATGGTGTCCAGCAGCGTTACTGTTTGAATGGCATTTCTACTGGCATTCTTTCCTTTCTCTTCAGCAGCTCTTCCATCATCTATGGACTTCTGTACAGACCCTACGATGAGCTTAGCTCCTAATTCCTTCACCAGGTTATCACGAAACTCCATTGTTTCAGGAAAATTATGCCCAGTGTCTATGTGCACTAATGGGAAAGGGATTTTAGCAGGATGAAAAGCCTTCCTTGCAAGGTGAGTCACACAAATCGAATCCTTTCCCCCGGAAAAAAGAATTGCAGGATTCTGAAACTGTGCAGCTACTTCTCTAAGTATGTAAATAGCTTCTGCTTCTAATTCTTTTAAGTGCGTTAAATTGTAATTTTTCATAGCTATTAACTAATCCACCCCTAACCTCGAAGCGTCGAACCGCTCCCAGGAGAGGATTCGGTTAGTGAACTAAAGAATTATTTTTGGTTCTACATTATCAATTAGTTTTTTCAAGCATGAATCCAGAGAATTTGCAGCTGTATTCACCCGCATATCCGGGTTATCTGGTGCTTCGAACGGAGAGTCTATGCCCGTAAAGTGTTTGATCTCTCCTGCTCGCGCTTTCTTATACAGCCCTTTCACATCTCTCTGCTCACAAACTTCTAAAGGGCAATCAACATGGATTTCAATAAAATTTTCTTTCCCGATCACTTTTTTTGCCATCAATCGGTCCTCCTTAAAAGGAGAGATGAAGGCGGTTAAAACCACTATTCCAGCATCAACAAACAACTTAGACACCTCTGCTATCCTCCTTATGTTTTCTTTCCTGCTTTCATCTGAAAAATCTAAATCAGCGTTCAGACCAGACCTGATATTGTCTCCATCTAATATGTAGGTATGATATCCCTTTTCATGTAGATACGACTCAAAAGCACTGGCTAATGTTGATTTACCAGATCCAGATAGACCTACAAACCATAGCACGCTAGCCTTGTGACCATTCTTTTGCTCTCGATCAACCTTGCTAATTGCATGGGAATGAGGAATGATATTTTCTCTATAATCGCCCATCTACAAGTTCTTTAGGCAAAACACTTTTTACATCATATATGATTGGAGTGTTTTTTCTCATTTCATCCCAATCCAGTTCAAGAAATTCATTGTGAGCAACAGCTAAGATGATGGCATCATACTCCCCTTTATAAGATCCTGAAAGTTGGATACCATACTCTTCAACAACCTGCTCCGAATCCGCCTGTGGATCATATACATCAACATTCACTCCGTATGAGTTCAGCTCGTGGTAAATATCTATGACCCGGGTATTTCTGGTGTCTGGACAATTTTCCTTAAAAGTGAAACCGAGGATCAAGACTCGAGCATTGTTGCCAAGGCGTTTCTTTTGCCCAAGCATTTTAATGATTTTTTGAGCCACATATTGTCCCATTTGATCATTGATTTTTCGCCCGGAAAGTATTACTTGAGGATGATACCCCACTGATTCTGCTTTCTGTGTTAAATAAAATGGATCAACTCCAATGCAATGGCCTCCTACTAACCCTGGCCTAAATGGAAGAAAATTCCACTTGGTTCCGGCTGCTTCCAGCACCTCTGTGGTATCTACTCCTAACCGGTCGAAAATCAATGCCAATTCATTGACGAAAGCAATATTGATGTCCCGTTGAGCATTTTCTATCACCTTTGCTGCCTCAGCCACTTTTATGGAAGATGCTTTGTGTGTGCCTGCTGTTATGAATGATTTGTAGAAATCATCAACCACAGCAGCTGATTCAACCGTACTTCCGCTTGTAACTTTAAGAATATTTGTGATCCGATGCTTTTTATCTCCAGGGTTAATACGCTCAGGAGAATATCCACAAAAGAAATCCGTGTTGAATTTTAATCCACTTGCTTTCTCCAAAATGGGAACACAAACCTCCTCCGTGCACCCCGGGAAAACAGTTGATTCATAAACAACAATGTCACCCCTTTTTAGCAAAGGCCCAATAAGTTTTGAGGCACTTTTTAATGGCGCTAAATTCGGATTCTTGTTTTCATCTACCGGAGTAGGGACCGTAACAACATAAAAATTACAATCTTTTAAATCCTGAGGATTTGAACTGAATGTCAGGTAAGAGGCTTTTTTCAGTTCATCGGATTCAACCTCTAAGGTCCGATCTTTTCCTGATTTTAGCTCTTTAATTCTACCTTCGTCGATATCCAGTCCAACAGTAGGGTATATTTTTCCACTTTCCACAGCTAGCGGAAGTCCAACATATCCTAGCCCTATGATTCCTACATTATAGTTCATGCAATTCTGTTTTTCAGAGCAGCGAATTCTTTAGGAGCCCACCCCTAACCCCGATTCGTCGGATCGCTCCAAGGAGGGGAATAGTAAGCCGCAAAAATAGAATAAAATATTAGCCTAATACCTTCTTCTGGAAATATTCGAGTGTTGGCTTAAGTCCCTCTGCACGAGAGTATTTTGGTTCCCAGCTTAAAACCTCTCTAGCTCGAGATATATCTGGTTTCCGTTGTTTGGGGTCGTCCTTAGGCAGGTCTTTATAAATAATTTTAGAATTACTACCTGTTAAACGAATGATCTCCTCACCAAATTCCTTAATAGTTATTTCTTCCGGATTACCAATGTTTACTGGTTGTGCATAATCGCTTTTAAGGAGTCTGTAAATTCCTTCTACCAAATCATCTACGTAGGTGAAGGATCGTGTTTGCGATCCATCTCCAAAGGCAGTTAAGTCTTCCCCTCTTAAAGCTTGAGAAATAAAGGCTGGGAGAACTCTTCCATCGTCCAGTCGCATTCGAGGACCAAATGTGTTGAAGATTCTAACAATCCTGGTTTCTAAACCGTGGAAGGTGTGGTAGGCCATAGTCAAGGCCTCCTGAAACCTCTTAGCTTCATCATACACTCCTCTCGGCCCTACTGGATTCACGTTTCCCCAATAATCTTCGCTTTGTGGGTGCACCAGGGGATCTCCATATACTTCGGATGTTGAGGCAATCAACATTCGAGCTCCCTTATCTTTCGCAAGTCCAAGACAATTCAAAGTCCCTAAAGAACCCACTTTCATGGTTTGAATGGGCATTTTCAAATAATCAATAGGACTCGCAGGCGAGGCAAAGTGGAGAATGTATTCAAGGTCACCGGAAACATGTACATACTTTGATACATCGTGATGATGAAACTCGAAGTTTTTGTTTCCCATGAGGTGTTCAATATTTTCCATGTCACCTGTGAGAAGGTTATCCATTGCTACCACGTGATAGCCCTCCTTGATAAACCGATCACACAGATGTGAGCCTAAAAACCCTGCACCTCCGGTGATTAATACTTTTTTCTTAGACATTTATAAAATCGATTTTAGCTTCTTTTAGTAATGGTAGATTTTGATCTTTTTCAGATAATATGATCTCATCCTCCGGAAATCCCCAGCTGATATTCAGATCCGGATCATTAAACATAATTCCCGTATCGTGCTCCTTAGAATAGAGTTCGTCTACCTGGTACATGAGTTTGGCATGGTCTGTCAAAACAAGAAAACCATGTGCCATTCCTTTGGGGATGTAAAAGTGTTTCTTGTTATGTGCTGATAATCTCACCATCGAATATTGACCAAAAGTAGGTGACTCTCTCCTTAAATCCACAGCAACGTCTAGTACCTCCCCCTCAATACAAGATACCAGTTTTGCCTGTGCCTTGTTACCATTTTGATAATGAAGGCCCCTCAATACACCTTTCGAAGAACGGGATTGATTGATTTGTTTGACCTCAAAATCAAAGCCAGTTGCATCGTTGAACTTCTTTATGTTAAAGCCTTCATAAAAGAACCCTCGCTCATCCTCATAAACGTCCGGCTCCAAAATCCAACAGTCTTTAAGGTTCGTCTTTTCTGATTTCATTTCTTTAATATATTGAGCAGGTAGGAACCATAACCGCTCTTCTCCAGTGGTTTAGCCAACTTTGTTAATTGGTTTTCACTAATAAAATTCATTTTGTAAGCCACCTCCTCAATGCAGCCCACCTTCAACCCTTGCCTTTCTTCAATCACCTGAACAAAATTTCCGGCTTGCATCAAAGATGCAAATGTACCGGTATCTAGCCATGCTGTTCCACGATCAAGTACTTGTACCTTTAGCTTACCTTTTTGCAAATAGTAGTTATTAACATCTGTAATCTCAAGTTCACCGCGAGCACTTGGCTTTATGTTTTTTGCAATTTTCACAACGTCATTATCGTAGTAATACAAGCCTGGAACAGCAAAATTTGACTTAGGGTTATCCGGTTTTTCCTCAATTGAGATTGCTTTGTTTTGGCTATCAAACTCTACTACACCATATCTATCAGGGTCATTCACATGATAGGCGAAAACAACTCCTCCATTGGGATTTATGCATGATTGTAATTTTTTTGAAAGGCCGGATGCATAGAAAATATTGTCTCCCAAAATCAGAGCCACACTATCAGTGCCTATAAAGTCTGATCCTATAATAAAGGCCTCCGCTAATCCTCTGGGTTCTTCCTGAACTGCATAAGAAAAAGAGCATCCTAAGTGTGAACCATCACCTAACAACTCTTTAAAGATTGGCAAATCACGTGGAGTGCTTATAATGAGTATTTCGTTGATCCCTGACAACATCAACGTTGATAAAGGGTAGTAAATCATCGGCTTGTCATATACCGGTAAAATCTGCTTACTAACTGCATAGGTCAATGGGTGCAACCGTGTTCCTGATCCTCCGGCTAATATTATCCCCTTCATGCGTACATAGATTTATCCTGAAAAGCACGCATGGAATTCGCATAGTCGTCATTCCGTAATTTGATATGTGACTTCCTAAACATGCTCATTTTATATAAAGTCGATTTAATAAACCCACCCCAACCCCTCCAAGGAGGGGACTACCTATTTGAATAATGTTCATCATAATATTTCATGTATTCACCTGAGGTAACATCATTCAGCCATTGCTCATTTTCAAAAAACCAATCTACGGTTTTCTCAAGACCTTCTTCAAACCGCAAAGATGGCTCCCAACCCAGATCTTCTTTAATTTTTGATGCATCAATTGCATATCTTAGATCATGTCCTGCTCGATCTTTTACAAAAGTGATGAGTTCTCTGGAAGTTCCTTGCTCATTCCCAAGCTTGCGATCCATGATATCACACAATAAATGAACTAAATCAATGTTTTTCCATTCATTGAAGCCGCCAATGTTATAGGTTTCTCCGTTTTTACCCTTCTCAAAAATTAATTCAATGGCACGTGCATGATCTTCCACATAGAGCCAATCTCGGATATTTTCACCTTTTCCATAAACTGGAAGTGGCTTCTTGTTCCTGATGTTGTGGATCATTAAAGGAATCAGCTTTTCGGGAAAATGATAAGGTCCATAATTATTTGAGCAATTTGAAATGACATAGGGTAAATCATAGGTGTTTCCGTATGCCCTTACGAGATGATCTGAAGAAGCTTTCGATGCAGAGTATGGAGATTTTGGATCATATGGGGTTTTTTCGGTGAAAAGCCCCTTATCACCAAGTGAGCCATATACCTCATCGGTAGACACATGATAAAACCTTCTGTTTTCTTTTCCTTTCCAGACTTCCTTAGCCGCATTCAAGAGATTGACTGTTCCAACCACATTGGTTTGGATGAATTCCATGGGGTTCGTAATTGAACGATCTACATGTGATTCTGCCGCAAGATGAATAACCCCCTGAAAATCGTGTTTTTTGAAAAGTTCGTTTATAAAATCAAAATCACAGATGTCTCCTTTAATAAATTGATAATTCGGATCATCCTCAACATCTCTAAGATTTTCCAGATTTCCTGCATAGGTCAGTTTATCTAAATTGACCACATGATATTTTCCAGACTTAAGGAGTTGCCTCACTACATGTGATCCAATGAAACCTGCCCCTCCTGTAATTAATATTTTAATCTTGGCTTTCATGCTTTCTCCAGCCTTTTGTACCAATCGATTGTAATAGCAAGGCCTTCACTAACCTGATAATCAGGTTGATAGTTTAATTGAATCTTAGCTTTTGAAATGTCAGCCATGCTATGTTTTACATCACCATCTCGTTCTTCTGCATAAACCGCCTCTACTTTTTCACCCTCAATATCATTAATAATATTAACAAGATCATTAAGTGTAGTCCTTTCACCGCAAGCTATATTGTATATGGAATTATAATTTTCTTGTGATGCTTCCAGTGCTTTTATATTTGCCTGAACTGCATTTGCCACAAAGGTAAAGTCCCTGCTATGGCTTCCATCTCCATTGATCACCGGTTTTTTTCCGGATAAAATTGCCTTAATAAACAATGGTATCACCGCTGCATATGGTCCATTTGGATCTTGCTTTGGGCCAAAAACATTGAAATACCTCAAGCCAATTGTATTTAAACCATACGTTTTATGAAAAACATCAGCATATAGTTCGTTAACCAATTTAGTCACTGCATATGGAGACAAGGGTTTGCCGATATTCTCCTCCTTCTTCGGTAAAACGATTGAATCACCATAAGTAGATGAAGAGGCGGCATACACCACTCGATCAACTTTGTTTTCAACACATGCTTTAAACACATTCAGCGTACCCTCTACATTCACTCGGTTAGATGTTAGCGGATCTTTAATTGATCGGGGCACTGAACCAAGTGCTGCTTGATGAGAAACTGCAAAGACTCCTTTGGAAAGCTTCTTTACAAGTTCAAAGTCCAGGATATCTCCTTCAATAAATTCAAAATGCTTATGGTCTGAAAATTCCTGAATGTTTTTGATATGACCAGTTGACAGGTTGTCTAAGCAAATCACCTCATATGATCTATCCAGTAATGATTCAATTAAGTTTGAACCAATAAATCCTGCTCCACCTGTTACAAGAACTTTCTTCATATCTGATTATCTATACGGAAATGGTTTTAGAGGCAAGAGCTAACAAAGAATATGCAATGCTAAAAGGATTACAATGTATATGCAAGGCTGGAAGGCTGTTTGAATTTATCTTTGCGACGTGCAACGCATTATTTCCCTTATACACAAAGATTTTATCGTTGACTGGAGACAGCAAAATCCTATATCCGGGATACTTCTCTACTTAGCCTCAACCATTTTTGCCACCTACATGGCATTCAAAGGGTTTGTCTCTGTAGAAGTTTGGAATGCACTTTTCTGGATCATCCTGTTATTTACAAGCATCAATGCCATTTCAAAAAGCTTTATCCAAGAGGAGAGGCGAACACATTATTATTTTTTCTTATGCAAACCATCGGAGATAATACTTGCTAAACTGATCTACTCTTTTGTTTATCTATGGATTGTTTCTGTTATATCTCTCCTCATCTACATAATCCTGATGGGTAACCCAATCATCAATTATCCCCTTTTCTTTCTCAACCTAATTTTGGGATGTGTTGGTTTAAGTTCAGCATTTACCATGGTTTCTTCTATCGCATTTCGCACCAGCAATCGATCGATTATGATGGCTGTGCTGGGGTTTCCAGTGATCATCCCTGTGCTTATTCTGTCTATCAGCAACAGCTTCAAAATACTTGACAGTTACGTATTTACGCAGATTCAAGGCAACATTATCACCTTGTTTTCAGTCGATGTGATTATCATTGCGCTCACATTCGTATTATTCCCTTTTACCTGGAAATCGTGATGGGTTATTTACTGAAAAAAGACTGGTGGAAATGGCTGTGTGTAGTGCTTTTAACCTATACCGTAATTGGGGGATTGCTTTTTCCTGTACCTAAGCTTCCAATACTAAACGAGACCATTCGCTCACTTCACTTTCATGTGCCAATGTGGTTTGGGATGATCCTCCTTTTCCTGGGTTCGGTAATTCATGCAATTAAGCATCTTAGAACCGGGGAGATTAAGTATGATATCTACAGCTTTCAACTAGCGAACATGGGTATTGCGTTTGGTGTTCTTGGTATTTTGACCGGTATGATTTGGGCCAATTTCACATGGGGTGAACCATGGAGCAACGATCCCAAACAGAATGCTTCGGCCATATCACTTCTAATCTATCTGGCTTATTTCGTATTAAGAGGGTCGATCCAGGATGAACAACAGCGAAACAGAATTTCTGCAGTGTTTAATATTTTCGCCTTCTTTTTAATGATCCCACTCCTTTTCATTTTACCGAGGATGTCTGACAGCCTGCATCCGGGAAACGGAGGCAATCCGGGGTTCAACGCTTACGATTTGGATAGTAATCTGAGAAAAGTGTTTTATCTCTCAGTCATTGGATGGACATTGCTTGGATACTGGCTGACAACTATCACTATCCGACTTTCCTTAACAAAACAAAAACTGGAAGATGTTTAAATATATTTTTGGAATATTGATGCTAATCGGAACTCAATTTGCCCACGCTCAGGTTGAAATGGCAGATGACTTTCGGGGCGAAGGAAAAATTTATGTGGTGATCGCTATCATCCTAGTCATTCTTGCAGGATTTTTCTATTTACTGTTCAAACTGGACAAGCGATCTAAACGTTTAGAAAATGATATCTCGCAAAGGCGAAAAGACAATTAAAGGTCACGCAAAGAAGCAGAGAAACATAAGGTTATGTCTGAAAATGAGCTTTCAAGAATTATTGTTGATGCGTCTTATCAGATTCACACCAAGCTTGGAGCAGGGCTATTTGAATCGGTGTACGAAGAAGTTTTAAACTATGAGCTCATTTCACGAGGTTTAAGCATTGAACGTCAAAAGGGTATCCCTGTATTTTGGAATGAAATTAAAATGGATCAGGGTTTTCGAGCGGATTTGATTGTAGAAAGCAAAGTCCTCATCGAAATAAAATCCTTAGAGAATATACTCCCTGTTCATCAAAAACAAGTTTTAACATACTTGAAACTTACGAAGTTGAAGCTTGGTTTACTTATTAATTTTAATGAATCACTAATCAAAAACGGAATACAAAGAATCGTTAACGGACTTTGATAATTCTTATCGAAATTTGCAATTCTAGATTAAGAGAATCAGATCAAAACTTAGCGATCTTAGCGACTTAGCGTGATGAAGAAGAAATACATAGCTGCCATTGTAATTATTGCAATCGCCATTACCATGATCATATCGATGGCTGGTGATGCAAGTACATATGTCTCATTTAAGGAAGCAAAAGAACTTTCTGAAAAGGGTTTCAAGAAGAGCATTCATGTGGTAGGAGAATTACCAAAGACTGCATCAGGAGAAGTGGTGGGGATTGAAGAAAGTCCAGACAAACTCTCGTTTAAGTTTGAAATGATCGATGAGAATGGGATGAAGCAGCAAGTATTGTTTGCAGAGCCAATACCTACAGATTTCACACGATCCGAACAAGTGGTGATAGTTGGGGCTTATCAGGGTGATAAGTTCGTTGCTAATAAAATATTATTAAAGTGTCCTTCGAAATACCAGGAGGATCCAGAATTTACCAGCTAAATTTATTCGTCATGGATAAGAGATTTAAAGAATTCAAAACACGCATAGATCGAAAAATCAATGTAATGGAAGCTACGATTTCCTACATGCATGATGGCTTAAAAGGACTCAACGAGGCGCTCGGTGACTTCAAAGAGGAATTTGATTTATTCATTGATTTCGCATCCGAGAATTACACCGATCACGAAAAAAGAATTGCACCACTCGAAAAAAAATTGTCTTAGCTGAATGATACATTATTTCGAGGGACAATTAGGTCATGCGTTTGTAATCATTGCATTTGTCACAAGCTTGCTTTCAGCATATGCTTATTTCAAAGGGAGAAATCAAGACGAACAGTGGACTTCATTCGGCTCCAAGATATTCTACGCACACTCAATTGCCATATTAGGAATTATAGGTACGCTCTTCTATCTGATTACCAACCACTATTTTGAATACCACTACGTATTTAGCCATAGTTCAAAGCTACTTCCGGTCTACTATCAAATTTCCTGTTTTTGGGAAGGTCAGGAGGGGTCTTTCCTGCTTTGGATGTTTTGGAATGCTGTGCTAGGAGTCATCCTTATCAACACCAACAAATTCTGGAAGGCTCCCGTCATGCTTATCATGTCATTAACCCAGGTTTTTCTCGCATCCATGATATTAGGTGTAGTAATTTTTGATGTGAAGCTGGGTAGCTCTCCTTTCATGTTACTAAGAGATGTAATCGATGCACCAATTTTTAAAACAAATCCAAACTTTATCCCTGAGGATGGGAATGGATTAAATCCATTATTACAGAACTATTGGATGGTGATCCATCCGCCAACTTTATTTCTCGGATTTGCGACGACCGTCATCCCTTTTGCCTATTGCATAGGTGGGTTGATGATTGGAAAAAATAAAGAGTGGATACGACCTGCATTACCATGGGCACAGTTCTCAGCAATGATCCTTGGAGTAGGGATATTAATGGGTGCGTATTGGGCGTATGAAACGTTGAATTTCGGTGGGTACTGGAACTGGGATCCAGTTGAAAATGCGATCTATGTTCCCTGGCTTGTTTTGGTAGCAGCTATTCACGTAATGATCGCCTACAAAAAAAGTGGATCTGCACTTAAGCTTTCTATGATTCTCGTTGTGGCGAGCTTTTTATTGGTACTCTATGCCACTTTCTTAACCAGAAGCGGAATTCTCGGGAATTCATCTGTACACTCATTCACAGATTTAGGACTTTCTGGTCAATTGCTTATTTATCTATTGGCATTCCTAGCCATTGCTGTTTTCTTCATTTCAAAACGATGGAAAGAAGTCCCTAGTACCAAAGAAGAAACATCCACCTATTCCAGGGAATTCTGGATTTTCATGGGTGCAGCAATCTTGTGTCTCATGGCTTTCCAGGTCCTGATATACACTTCAATGCCTGTCTACAACAGCATAGCAGGCAGTCTGGGAGTTGACTTAAACCTCGCACCACCAACCGACATTTATGATGCGTACTCATTGCCACAAATGATTCTCGCAATATTCCTTGCCATTTTATCGGGTACAGGACAATTCTTTTGGTGGAAAAAAATGGACGGTAAAAAGCTAAAAGCTGAGCTAACCACTCCGTTCATCATTGCATTGATCATTTCTGGTTTGATCATTGTTTTGTCTAAAATCACAAACCCTTATTACCTGATTCTTCTGGTAGCATGCACTTACTCCATTGTGGCTAACGCCAAGATTTTTTATGGGGTGGCTAAAGCAAATATTAAACTATCTGGTGGAGCCATTACACACATAGGAGTGGCTTTAATGCTTGTAGGAATACTTTTTTCAAGTGGCTACTCCACAATCCTTTCCACCAACTATACCTCGATGGTTTGGAGTACGGAGTTTCCAGAAGAAGTAAATCGAGACAATCTTCTTCTTTTTATCAACGAGCCTCGTCAGATGAAGGAATATTCGATGATTTATCGTGGGATTCGAAAAATGACAAGAGAGGAAGGATATGTAGATCAAAATGAACTAATGCCAACTGCTGATCCATTAAAGGTGGTTCGCATAGGAAGCAACGAAAAAGATACACTAACACTGATCAATCCTGAGAACAGCTACTTCGAAGTAGAATATCATAAAGAAGGCGAGAAGCAGTTTACTCTTTTTCCAAGAGTTCAAATCAATGAGACCATGGATATGATCGTCTATTCACCTGATATAAAAAGGAATCTAAGTGCTGATATGTACACACATGTTCGTACGTTTCCCGACCCTGAACAAGAACCGGATTGGAGCGATCCAAAGGAAATTCAAGTAAAAATTGGTGATCAATTTTTTATCAATGATTATGTAGCAACGTTAATTAAAATGGAGCCGATCTCTGAGATTGATGGCACACCATTATCCAGTGGAGATGTGGCTGTTAAAGCAGTTATTGAGGTGCAAGGTGAATACGAAAATTATTTAGCAGAGCCAGTCTTCGTGATTCGGGATCGAGAGTATATTGGCAGAATTGATGATCAGGTAAATGACCTGGCGTTTAGAATATCGATTCAAAATATCATCCCTCAGGAAAATGCAGTGGTCTTGGTATACCAAACCACTCAAAAGGATTGGATTATCATGGAAGCAGTGAAAAAGCCTTGGATCAATCTGCTCTGGCTGGGGACATTCCTTTTAGTAATTGGTTTTCTGGTGGCCATCAATCGTCGCTATTCCGAATTCATGAAGATGCGAGATAAAGGAGTAGAAGCTTAGCTTCACATTTTGCTTATTAATCACCTATTTTTACTCAATGAGCAAGGTAGCAATCATTGGGTATGGAAATGTTGGCTATCACCTGGCCAACAGAATTTCTTCCAAAAGACATGAAGTAACCATCTTTTCACGGACTTCTTCTGAAGATTTTATTCTTTCGATGGATGACCTGGAGCCAGGTGCCTTTGATTTTATTATTCTTACCGTTCCGGACGATAAGATTAAAGAAGTTTCTGACCGCCTGGACGTTTCAGAAGCAATCGTCCTGCATACTTCAGGAGCCAACGCAATTTCAGATTTAAATAAGCATCCTAAGCATGGTGTGGTTTATCCCTTACAAACCTTTAGCAAAACGAAGGAAGTAGACTTCACAGCCATTCCCATTTTTGTAGAAGGGTCTGAAGAAGGGGAAAAGGACATTTTCACGTTTGTTAGAAGTTTTAGCAATGACGTTAGGCTTCTCACATCAACTAATCGCTCAAAACTGCATCTCGCAGCTGTGTTTGCATGTAATTTCAGCAATCACATGTTTCATCTGTCCGAAAAGCTACTTGCCGATTTAGAGATGACGTTTCAAGACATCTTACCTCTTGTAGAAGAAACATTCAGAAAAGCCATTGAGCTCAACCCTTCTCGTTCGCAGACAGGACCTGCGGTTCGAGATGATGATGACACCATCAACAGGCATCTGGAAATGTTAAAAGACGAACAGATGAAAACGATATATCGCTTGGTAACGGAAAGTATTCAGAAGCACAAATAAAAAAGGGAGTCCAATTGACTCCCTTTTCTACATTTATATGAAGAGGGTATTACTCAACATCAATTACAATCTCCTTAGTATCGAGATCATCGTTAATACTAGCCTCTGCTGAACCAGTGGTACTATTCAATGAAATAGTAATCGTCTGATCTGCAGAAAACGCATTACTACCTAATCCAAGAACGATTGACTTTTCAGTCTCCCCTTTCTTGAATATCAACTGACCCGGATCTACTGAAGAATCATTAACTCCAAAACCAGTAACTGAATAGTTTACCGTGATCTCTGAAAGTGCAGCACTAGTCAAGGTAACTGGAAACTCGTACTGTCCTTCATCTCCATCAGTCAACTCTAATGTTGTAGTGTCTATCGAAGCTATCTTCAGATCGTTGGCAAAAGAGTACTTAATTTCTTGATCGAGTGTATCCGTCAAGAAATATTCATCTGCAAGATCTGGCGTAATGCTATTGAGCGTTACAATAATAGAAGTGGTATCTGCATCAAGCTCGTCCTCTGGTAGCATGATTAACCTAATCTCAGCTAGTGAATCAGTGCTTGCAGTAATCGGACTAGCATACCCTGGAGCAACTTGATAATCCACACCTTCTGTCAAGTCACCTGAAAGCGTATATGCGAAATCAAAATCGCCTCTAAAACCACCACCTATTTCCAAAGGAATGATGATTGTATCATTTACAATTGTTTCCATTTTGAAAATGGAATCAGTTTCAAACGATACTTGTCTTTGAGAAATACTGATGCTCTTATCACCATCTGCAGTACCATTAGTAACAGACAATACATAAGATCCATCTTGAGTGAAATTTACATCAACGTATGCATCATTTTCGGAGTTTTCGGTAATTGTAGCTCCTGCATCAATGCTCCATGTGTAATCAGTCTCCTTGATGTTCATAACAAGGTAATACTCTTCAGTATCTCCAATGTATGCCGAACTCGGTCCTGATATCGTCAAGGTATTTCCAGGGGCATACTCAATTGCGTTCTTATCCTCATCATTACATGAGGCAGTCAGAACCAATATTCCCACCGCTAATACATAAAGCGGTTTAAAATTTATCTTTAAATATTTCATATCTATCTAATTCTAACTTTTAGTTTACGTCCCACCACATTCTTGTCGTCATATCATTGAAACCTACAGCAGAAAGACTTGCGCCATTCGCTTCAGCTTCAGATGCCGGGTAAAATGCTCTCACAGGTATCACACTGATTTCAGCTGCTGCAGGTACTGGTAGAGCTGGCTCATCCAGTCTTCTTCTTTCAGACCATGCCTCAAGTCCCTGGGTATACAAGGCAACCCACTTCTCATAACCAATTGATTCTTCCCAATTAGCTGCATCGTAAGGATTAGCTGCTAAATAAGCTGCAGCTGCAGAAGATGAAACACCCCACTGCGCATGCGAAGCTGCAACCGCGTTGTTGAATGCTGTCTCAGCGTCTCCAGTGATAATTGCTCTTTCAATTGCTTCGGCTCTGAAGAATTCTACCTCTGCATATGTCATAAGATATGCAGGAGCAGTCGCTTGCTTGATTGATTCTGCAGGTCTTGATGAGGTTGCTTTCCCAGCAAACGCCTGTGCGTCAGTCAAACCGTAACCAAGTCCTAAAATCACACCGTTGGTGTTTGGCTCAGCATATTTAGATAGCCTTGGATCACCGTTCGCCTCCATGCTATTTTCCAAAATCAAAGAAATAGCAAAATCATCCCTGGTAATTGCATCCACATAAAATGGATTTGCAATATTCTGATCTGATCCAAAAACAAATGTTGCATTCTCATCATTGGATGAGATAACACCTAAAGAGTGAGAAAACGCTTCGGAAACCGCTGTTGCTGCAGCACTTGCATTGGCATCAGCCATTCTCATTCCTAATCTTACTTTCAAAGAATTAGCAAATCGTCCCCATGCAGCCATGTCGCCACCAAAAACGATATCTCCTGACTCAAATCCACTTGCACTTGTGTTGATCAATGCAATTGCATCGTTCAATTCAGTTACAAGACCCGCGTAAATATCAGCCTGGCTATCGTATGCCGGGTTAGGATACTCCTCTGGCTGGAATGCCTGAGAATAAGGCACGTCACCCCAGATATCCGTGATATACTGGTATGCCCACACTCGCATGATAGCAATCTGAGCCAGCATATTGTCTCTCACTGCTGTTTCAAGACCTTCATTCGCCTCAACAAGGTTTCTAGCTTCTAGCAAATCATTCAGACCTGCCGCATAAAAAGAATCCCATGACGCACTGAAGTTGGCTGGTGCCTGATTGTATCTAGAATCTTCAGCATACTCATTTTGAGCAAAATGCTGAACCATTAGCATACCGAACTCAAAGTTCATCGCTCTACTCCATACACGATTCGCCAGTGAAAATTGAGCTTGTGTATAGAGGTTTTCAGCCGGAACAACCGTAGGGTTGTTTGGGTCTGTATTTACCTCTTCAAAATCACCTGTACATGCAGTAAATACAAATACAAGAGCTATTGAAAGTATTGAATATAATTTCTTCATTTCTATCAAATTTTAAAGTTTGAAGCTTAGGTTGAAACCAATTGATCTGGTTGTAGGAACCTGTGCATTTTCAAGACCTTGATTGTTTCCTGTACCGGTTACGGCCTGAGGATCCAAATAAGGGATCTCGCTGTAAAGAATTCCAAGGTTTCTACCCAAAACAGCTAAGGAAACATCTCTGAATGGTAAGTTTCCAAGTACACTGTTAGGAAGTGTATAACCTAGTCGAACCTCTCGCAACTTGATGAAAGAAGCTGAGTATACGTTTGGTGCAGCTACTCTCCAGATACTCTGATAGTATCTTTGAGGATCTACAGCTACATCATTTGCCTCTTCACTGTAACCAGTTACATTTCCATCAGTATCATAAGTTGCTTTAACTCCGGTGATAATCATACCCTCTTCTCGGATATTACCTTCTGCCGTCTTAGGAGACATCCCTGAGTAGGCAGCCCACTGAAGTGAGGTAGAGTGCATTGCACCTCCACTTTGGAAATCAATTAGAACGCTTGCTGAGATGTTTTTCCATCTGAAAGAGTTTCTTAGACCTCCAGTGAAATCAGCAATTGCAGAACCTAAGAATTTTCTGTCAGCCTCTACCAATGGAATGCCATTGCTTCCAATGATTAGCTCACCGTCTTCATTTCTCTGGAAATCCTGACCATAGATTGACATATATGGCTGACCTTTCTGCAATCTTACATCAGCAGCCCATGTGTTTCCAACGATGATGTTATCTACACCTTCTGCCAGTTCAACCACTTCGTTGTTATAAGTAGCAAGGTTGAAGTTCACATCCCAGGTGAAATCTCCTGCTGAAACCGGGGTACCTCTTAATGAGATTTCAAACCCACTGTTTTTCATCGTACCTGCGTTTACTACTCTGGAAGTATATCCTGTAGTAGAAGATGAAGCTACTGAGAATATTTGCTCAGAAGTGGTTCTATCATAATAAGAGATGTCTAATCCCGCTCTGTTCTGGAAAAAATTCAACTCTAAACCAACCTCAAATTCCTCAGTCAACTCATTAACCAGGTTAGGGTTGTTTCTGCTGTTTGGCACAGTGTATCTCGGGTTATCACCAAAGTTTGGCTGAACAGGAGTATATACATTAGCTAGTCTGTATGGGTCTGCGTCATTACCTGCAAAACCATATCCTACTCTCAACTTACCAAATGATAAAATCTCATTTCCTTGTAATGCCGGAAGCTCTGTGAATACAAAACTTGTAGTTGCGGAAGGATAGAAATAAGAGTTATCACTGGTTGGTAGCGTTGAAGACCAGTCATTTCGAATGGTAAGATCAACGAAAACCGTAGAGTAAAGACCTACTGACGTTTGAGCGAAAATCGAGTTGATTTTTTTCTCTTGATCGTTCGTAGTAATTACCGGGCTTCCAATACCATTTGCAATATTAAAGAATCCATCAAGTGCCAAACCTCCATTGGTCGTTGCTGTTGTTCTTTTTCTTTGCTGATGCATAAGGTTACCACCTACCATTGCATTAATGGAGATTGCCTCATTAATGTTCTTTTCGTATGTAACCTTCGCCTCGTAATTTGATTCACTAAAAGTTCGGAATGTTTCAGAGTAGAAAGACTGATCTACACCACCGTTAGGAATACCTTCTCTTGACTTGAAAGTAAACCCATCTGTCATGGCTCTAACTGAAACCTTTAGTCCTTCAACCAATTCGTATGATAATGCAATGTTACCGAAGAACCTGTCTCTGGTATCTTCCTGCAAAAACTCGTTTCTTACCCAATATGGGTTGTCAAAATAGTATGGTGCAGGATTGAAACTCTTCAAAGAACCATCAGGATTTTTTGTAACCCCTGTTGGGTTCCAAGTATTTTGAGTTCCATCTTGCCACTTATAATTAGGAAGACGAGTTACGTCAACTTGTGTTTGCCACCACTGAGTAAACCCTTGCATTGGGTTGCTATTAGAGTAACCTGTAGCATTTCTTCCATTTGCATTTTGCTTCACTAAGCTACCCGCTCCAGATACATTAAGCTTATCAGTGATTTGGTACTGAGTGTTAATGCTGAATGTATTTCTCTGAAGGTTAGAGTTAGGCATTGTTCCAGATTGATCCAGATTCGTGTAGCTCAAACGGAAACTTCCGTTCTCATTTCCTTTGCTAATTGCAACGGAGTTTTGAAGGGTAACACCTGTTTCAAAAAACTCAGAGTAATCATTAGCTGGAGCTACCCACGGACGAGTTTCGCCATAGTTAGGAGATTGCGGATCCCATGAGTCCCAATGACGAACCATCATGTTAGGATCATATTTAGGTCCCCACGCACCATCTTTTGAGTATACCGGAGAATAATAATTTATTCCGCCTTCGTTAAACTCAGTAAAGCCTGAAGGTGTGCTCAACACTGAACCTCCACCGTACTTCTGCTGGTGCTCGATCAGGTTTTGAACTTTATCAAAAGTCACACCTGAGCTCACATCAATACCTAGCCCTTTAGCCTTTGCACCTGATTTGGTTGTAATCAAGATTACACCATTCGCACCTCTGGTACCATAAAGAGCAGTAGCTGCAGCTCCTTTAAGTACAGACATTGAAGCAATGTCTTCAGGGTTTATATCAGAAGCAGCGTTACCATAATCGTAAGCACCACCACCAAATCCAGACTGCTGCGAGTTAGATGCATAGTTATCATTATTGATAGGCATTCCATCAACCACGAAAAGCGGCTGGTTTTCACCTAAAAATGAGTTTGAACCCCGAATTGTAATTCTGGAAGAGCCACCAAGGGTTCCTGGAGAACCTTGGATTTGCACACCTGCAACCTGCCCTTGAAGCGCATTAACAATGTTTGGCTCCTTTGCTTGAGATAGTTCCTCTGTATCCACTTGCTGTACGGAATAACCGACAGATCTTTTGTCACGAGAAACCCCCAGTGCAGTAACCACAACTTCATTAAGCTGCTGTACATCTGCACCCATAACTACATCAATTGTGGATCTTGAACCGATCTCAATTTCTGTAGTGGCGAAACCAATAGAAGAGAAAACAAGAGTTCCTCCATCGCTTGGTACTGAAATTCTGTAGTTTCCATCCAGGTCAGTTACCACACCCGTGGTAGTACCCTTTAGAAACACATTCACACCTGGTAGTGTAGTTCCATCATCTTCTGATGTTACCTTACCAGTCACTGTTCTTTGCTGTGACCATACCATTATGCATGATAACAACAAACAACCCATTAGTAGTAACTTCTTCATACTTAGTAGATTGTAGGTTTAACATAAAAGAGCTATCAAAGCTCTATTTTTAAGTCGCCAATTTTAATAAACGTTAATCTTTTGCCAAAACCGTTCATATAAATGATGTTAAAACAACTAATTATTTTAAGTTAAGAGTATTTCGTATTATTTTATGCTTATTATAAGGCACATATCCATATTTTTATCTGCTATAAGAATAAATAACCAAATTATTATTTTAATAACTCAGTTTGTTACCGCCTACTTTCTTCTAGAAATCCCATTCAATGTACTTGTTAAAGCAAAGTTCATATGGTTCATCGTCAGTACAGGCATGATCGGAGCGGCAGGGTATATTATCAATGATTATTTTGATCAAAAAATCGATATGATCAACCGTCCCGCCAGTGTTTTGGTCGGCACAGACTTTAATAGAAGAATCGCTCTAATTGCACATATGTTACTAACCCTAGTTGGAATATGCATTGGCTTCTATATAGATCCGTTTATTGGAGCTATTCATATTTTTTCTGCTGGAGCTTTATGGACTTACAGTGCCATTCTTAAAAGATGGATCTTGCTCGGAACTCTTACTATTTCATTCCTAGCGAGCCTAACCCTGCTCCTTGTTATGGTGTATTTCAGACAGTTTAGCCTGCTGGTAGTTGCATATGCAATGTTTGGGTGCGTCACCATTTTTATTCGAGAGAGTATAAAGGACATCATTAGCGTAAAGGGAGAAGGTCAATTCGGGTATCAATCAGTACCAATTGTCTGGGGTATCAGAGGTGCCAAGACATTTATCTATTTAGCAGGATTGGCAGGTGTAGGGATGCTCACTTTCTACTTGTGGTCAATTCCGAATTGGAATGTGCGATACTTCTTTTTTAGTGTCTTTCTTATCATTCTATGGATGGCTTATAAACTTACCAAAGCAGATAAAATAAAAGACTTTAAGATTCTGAAGAAATATGTTGACGGAATCATACTTGCTGGACTAATTAGTGTAACTCTAATCTAAAGCATTTCAACGATCGCTCTAACAGTGAATCCACCAACCTTCCATGCAATGATTCCTCCCAAAATGATGGAGTAGAGCAACTTGAGTCCGGTTGCTGCCAAAAAACCAAGAAAAGAACCAAAACCAGATTTAAAAGCTGATTTGATTCTGTTTCCCCCATATAGATCTCCAATAATAGCTCCCAAAAGTGGACCTAGAATAATCCCAAAAGGAATGGGGAGCATCACTCCGGCGACCATGCCGATCATTCCTCCAACAACGCCGGCTTTTGTACCACCAAATTTCTTAGTAGCCGCCACTGGTAATACATAATCAGCAACTAAAATCACTACTCCTAGAATGGCCCAAATGGTAAAAGAAGTGACACTAAACTGGGTATCATTGGAAACTGCGTGAGTGCAAATCATCGCTCCGTAAGTAAGCAAAGGGCCTGGCAGAGGAGGAAGAATTGAAAATATAATTCCACCGGCAATAAGAATGATTGAGAGTATTATCAGGAAAGCTTCCATCAGAATTCTTTAAAAATCGTTTTTCGGATATCAGGCCATTCAGATTTCAAAATACTGTATATCACTGTATTCCTTCTTTTTCCTCCTTGTGTAGCCCGATGATTTCTCAGTGTTCCATCATACTTAGCCCCGATTTTCTCCATTGCCCTCCTGGATCTTACATTTAATTCGTCTGTTCTTAGTTCCAGGCGCTCCATGTCCATTTTGTCAAACGCATGACTCAGCATCAAAAACTTCATATGCTTATTGATACCCGATCCAATAAATTTTTTGCCCAGCCAGGTCCAACCGATCTCGATTCCTTTTTCCTGCCAGTTGATATGACCATAACTGGAAGACCCAATGATTTCACCGGTTTCATTCAGCTTAACTGCATAAGACATTTTATCACCAAGTTTTGACTCAGCCAGTCGCATTGTCATCCACTTTTCCAAGGCATCCGGATGAGTTAAGTCTTCCGTATACCAGGTCCATATATCCGGATCATCGCTAAGCTTACGCATCTCTTGAATGTGATCTGCTGTTAGCGGAATCAAAGTGATTAATTCATCACCCAGTTCTTTATAATGCCTTTTCATTCGTATTCAAAAACACCATGTTCAGATCGAATAATGAGCTCTTTTTTCTCAGATGGTTCTACTCTTCCAATTACCTGAGCGTCCACATTGAATGACCGAGCAATCTCCACAATTTCATCTGCCGATTCCTCCGCAGCATATATTTCCATTCGATGACCCATGTTAAAGACCTTGTACATTTCCTTCCAGTTTGTTCCACTCTCTTCATGGATCATCTGGAACAAGGGTGGTATTGGTAGCATGTTGTCTTTAACAATTCGCAGGTTATCAACAAAGTGAAGAATTTTTGTTTGTGCGCCTCCACTACAATGAACCATGCCATGGACTTCAGTACGCAATTCCTTCAAGATGGATTGAATGATCGGGCCATATGTCCTAGTTGGAGAAAGAACCAGCTTCCCTGCATCCAATGGCGATCCGTCAACCGGATCTGTTAGTTTCTTTGAGCCACTGTAAACCAAATCCACGGGAACACCTGAATCAAATGATTCAGGGTATTTTTCGGCGTATACCTTATCAAACACATCGTGACGAGCTGAGGTCAGTCCATTGCTACCCATACCTCCATTGTATTCCTTCTCATAAGATGCCTGACCGTAAGAAGATATTCCGATAATGAAATCACCAGCCTGGATATTTTCATTATTGATTACATCCATTCGTTTCATCCGGGCGGTCACTGTACTATCTACGATGATCGTCTTTACCAAGTCACCCACATCTGCAGTTTCACCACCAGTAGACTTGATGTTGATCCCATTATCACGAAGCATCTGAAGTACCTCCTCTGTTCCGTTGATGATCTCTGCAATCACCTCTCCGGGAATTAGATTTTTGTTTCTGCCGATGGTAGAGGACAGAAGAATATTGTCTGTACACCCCACGCATAGCAGATCATCTACATTCATGATAATTGCATCTTGAGCAATTCCTTTCC
Source organism: Ekhidna sp. ABH4_415 (assembly GCF_056161305.1). Classification (NCBI taxonomy): domain Bacteria; kingdom Pseudomonadati; phylum Bacteroidota; class Cytophagia; order Cytophagales; family Reichenbachiellaceae; genus Ekhidna; species Ekhidna sp. ABH4_415. The sequence goes on along the minus strand of NZ_JBSWYW010000001.1, from coordinate 171,603 downwards.
AGACACTTAAATCTCCTGTCTCTTTCCAATATAGATAGGCAAGTGACGATTTAGTGCCGGCTCCATCCGCATGCATGATGGTACAATATTCCGGATCTTCGGTGATATCTTCTACAATCTTGCAAAACGCTTTCGGAAATAGCCCCTTGTCAATGTTTTTGATTGCAGAGTGAACGTCCTCTTTGTCTGCTGAAACGCCTCGTTGTGCGTACCGATCAGTCATACTTCTGTTTTTGTTTGCAAAGAAAACCGTTTATCCGTTTCCATCGCCCGAATCTTTAAAGAATCGATCGTATTCATCGACTGGCTCATCTGGAGGAAGGTCGTCATTTCTATTTCGAGGATTATATCTAAGCACCTTGAATTCAGTACGACGGTTCTTTTGGTGTTCTACCTCTGTCTTTGCGTTCTTAATCAAAAGCTGAGTTTCCCCATATCCTTTCGCAACAATCCGATCTGAATTGATTCCTTCATTGATGATATAGCTTACCGCAGACTGAGCTCTACGTTGGGATAGCTTCATGTTATAATCATCATCAGCTCTGCTATCAGTGTGGGACCCAAGTTCAATGTAAATCTCAGGGTTATCATTCATTATCTGAACTAGACTATCCAAAACAAGCGCCGCATCAGGGCGAATATTGGCTTTGTCCAGATCATAATAAATGTTATCCAAAACAATCGCTTTTTCCAACACAATTGGATCCATCATGATGTTGGTTTTAAATGTGACATTTGTGATGAATTCAGTTAGCGTGTCCCTGTTTACTGTCTTGCCTACCGTTGTAAAATCTTTGCGAACGGTGAAATAATCCGTCTTTTCGCCGATCAGATCGTAGTGCTCTTCAGGGTATACTCTAAAGTTAAATTTTCCATCGGCTCCTGTAAAAGCCTCATCCAACACATCTCCGTTATCTGCAGTCAATGAAACTTTTGTGTTAGGAAGAATGATCTCCTCTCCTCCATCGTCTGTAGTCATGGTAATGCCTGTTAGGAAATAGTTCACAACTTTCAAATCGGGATCATCATTAATAAATGTATAGATGTCATCATCTCCTTTTCCGCCTCTTCTATTTGAAGTAAAAAAGCCTCGTGTGAGGTTGAATTGGAAAAGACCAAAATCATCTGCTGATGAGTTCATTGGCTTCCCAAGATTAGTGACTGTAACGTGACCTCCTTCCCGAACTGCTCTAAACATATCTAACTTCCCAAAACCTGCATGTCCATCCGAAGAAAAATACAAACTCCCATCTTCACTTATATATGGGAACATCTCATCTCCAGGTGTATTTATTTCAGGGCCCAAATTCCTAACATCCACCCATCTTCCCCTTCTATTCACTTTCGCCTGGTATAAGTCCGCACCTCCATAACCTCCGGGTCTGGTAGATGAAAAATAGAGGGTTGTACCATCGGGAGAAAAAGCCGGAGTTGAGTCCCATGCTTCCGCCATATTTATAGAGAGCGGCACTGGCTCAGACCAACGTCCGTTACGATATCTTGTAAAAAACAAATTCACCTCACTATATCCCTTGGCTTTCCCGTCGTTTCCTTTAGCAAAGATCATCGACGACCCATCAGGTGAAATAGCAACTGAACCCTCGTTTGTATCAACATGGTTAATGATAGGATCCAAAGCATCAAGCGTGCTAAGGTTCACATTAGCTCCACGTGAAGCTACGCGATAGATGTCAGTAAAGGGTGTGCCTGTTGTTCGATAGATTTTTCCGCCCTCTCGATTGGATGTGAAATACAAATAATTCTGACTAAAGACCGGAGAGTATTCAGCTCTCTCCGTGTTAATCTCTTCTAAATTTTTAACCTGATAGTAGCTTTCCTTTTCTTTTAACTCATCAATCTTTCTCAGGTTTTCAAGCTCTTTTTCAGCTAATTTCTTCGTCTTTTCGTCTCTTGCCCTCGGAAGGTAGTTATTTAGAATTCGTTCTGCTTCCGCATAATTTTGTTGCACTTTCAGACCTTGCGCTAAATAAAGATTAGCCTCTTCCGGTGCACCTCCTTCCTCAATTGCAGCTTCATAAAAAGGGATGGACTCTACCAATCGATTGGATTTGCGGTATGCGTCTCCAACCATCACATTTTCTTCCACAGAGTTTTTTTCTGGTGAGTCTCCAAGCTTGGCTATAACTGCATCAAACTCTGCATTGTTCATGCTTTTTTCAAGTGAACAGCTGAAAGAGAAAAGTGCAAGTAGAAGAAATTGAATGAATCGCATATAGAAATAACGAAATTCTTGTCCAGATGATTTTTCCGAAATTAGCTAAACCTGAAACAAGAAACGAACCAAATGCCCTATGAAAAGTACCTTTTCACCCAGGTCTTTCCACTTTCTTTTAGCCACCCTTCTCGAAATTGAGCTACATTTTGTACTGTATTATCAAAAACCAGTGTTTCCGGGGTGATTACTTGCTCCTCGGCCTGTGACTTCAATTGATTGAATGGATAGAGATTAATTTGTTCATTCTGCAAAAACGCCACCTGGCTGGTAGTCATAAATGAGAGACTCAATTCATTCTCGAGAGCTTTTATCAAATGCACAGAAGCATCGATGCTGCATCCACTGGCCTGACTGAATGATTCATCAACCGAAATAATCAAAAACTGATCATATTCTACTGAAAATGAAGCTTTCAAATCCTGGCCATGGGCTTGCCATTGATTCAGAAAATTTTTGGTGTTTTCCTCTACAAATCGAACCTCCTCAGGTTTCAACTTTCGCTCCGCCTGATAAATCCATAACCGGGCATTGTCGGGCATCTCGTCAAATGGTATTAGCATATCAATCCAAACCCTCTGATTCGGCAATGAGTTCCGCCAGATCCTTCACCTTGACAGAATCTTCCTTCTCCTTATTCTTTACCCCATCAGACATCATAGTCATACAGAATGGGCAAGCTACTGCTATGGTTTCTGCTTTGGTTTCTAATGCCTCCTCTGTGCGTTCTATGTTGATTTCTTTGTTACCAGGCTCAGCATCTTTAAACATCTGAGCTCCACCAGCACCGCAGCAAAGACCCTTTGTCCGGCATCTTTTCATTTCCACCAACTCTGCGTCCAATGCTTCTAAAACCGCACGTGGTGCAGAGTAAACATTATTTGCACGGCCAAGGAAACATGAATCATGATAGGTAATCTTCTTGCCTTTAAATTCTCCACCACCTTTTAATTCTACTTTACCTTCATTGATTAACTCTTGGAGGAATTGTGAATGGTGGATTACGTCGTAATTTCCACCAAGCTCAGGGTATTCGTTTTTGATGGTATTAAAGCAGTGTGGGCAAGCAGTCACAATTTTCTTAATCTCATACCCATTCAAGACCTGAATGTTGGACATTGCCTGCATCTGGAATAAAAACTCATTTCCAGCTCTTCTCGCAGGATCACCGGTACAGGTTTCTTCCGGTCCTAGCACTGCGAACTTCACACCCACTTTGTTGAGGATTTTCACAAATGCTTTTGTTACACTTTTGTATCGATCATCGTAAGATCCAGCACATCCTACCCAAAAAAGAACCTCAGGCTTTTCTCCTTTAGCTGCTAAATCTGCTACGGTTGGTATTTGTATTTCGCTCATTTTCCTTCTTTTAATTCATTAGACCAGTTGAATCGATCTTGCACACCAAACTTCCAGGGTGCAAAATTTGTCTCCACATTTTGGAACATCGCGTTCCACGAGTCTGGAGCCGCTGACTCTTCCATTGCCACATATCTTCTTGTTTGAAGTATAATGTCTAATGGGTTAATATTCACAGGGCATGCTTCCACACAAGCATTGCAATTGGTACATGCATTGATTTCTTCCTTAGTGATGTAATCGCCTAACAATGATTTCCCATCGTCTAATCCATTTTTTCCAACGTCCTCCAGCCGATCACGTGTATCCATCATAATCTTTCGTGGAGATAGCTTTTTTCCTGTCAGGTTTGCAGGACATTCAGAAGTGCATCGTCCACATTCGGTGCATGCGTACGCATCCATTAGATTCTTCCAGGTAAGGTCATTTACATCTTTCGCTCCGAATCGCATACCCTCAGGAGGTGGTGAATTGTCTCCTTCTACAGGCATACCCAGCATCATTTTCACCTCGTTGGTGATTTCATCCATATTAGTCATCTTCCCTTTTGGATCCAATCTACTGTAATAGGTATTTGGGAATGCCATAAAAATATGCAAGTGCTTGGAGTAGGTGACATAAAGAGCAAATGCAAAAATCCCAACAATGTGAAACCACCAGGCTGCTCTTTCAATAAGAATTAAAGTGCCTGTTTCAAACTGATCCAGCCAACCGAACATGGCAGAGCTGAAAAAGAAAGAACCGGTCTCTGTATAGTGACTAGCTCCTCTGGTTTGAAGAATTTGGTCTGCACCATTCATACCCAGAATGGCTACCATCAACAAAATTTCAATAATTAAAATCAAATTAGCATCTAGTGAAGGCCAACCCACCATCTCTATTTTTTTGAAACGATTTATTCTCAAAACATTCCTTCTGATGAGAAAGACTACACATGAAAAAAGTACACCCACAGCTAGAAACTCAAAGAAATTGATCATCGTTGAATAAAAATCTCCAAGAAGTGGTGCTGCCACTCTGTGAGTTCCGAATATTCCATCGATTACGATTTCAAGAACTTCAATATTGATCAATACAAAGCCTACATAGATCAACAGGTGCAACAGCGCTGGAATGATGCGCTTGAACATCTTTTTCTGCCCAAACGCCACCAGGAGCATCGTTTTGAGTCGCTCTCCTTTATTGTCTGATAGGTCTACCGGTTTACCCAGCTTAATATTTTTTGCAATGCGCGAAACTCTTCTTGAGATCAGATATCCGAAGAATCCTGCAAACAGCAAAAACGCGATTTGAGGGATATATTCCATAATACTAAAAAATTCCTGATACGAACTTCAATTTATATTTTGCCTTTTCAAAGAAATACCTACTTTTGCCAACCCAAATTTTGGTGCTGTAGCTCAGTTGGTAGAGCATCGGACTGAAAATCCGTGAGTCGGTGGTTCGAATCCACTCAGCACCACCCAAGCCATCCTTCTTCAAGGGTGGCTTTTTTGTTTTCATGCCCTTCTGCTATATCGCTCATAAAGCTACCAATTTCAGCTTTCTTTTAATTGAACCCGAAGATAAAATCATTTCGTTAAAATAGTATGCATGCATACTACTTTAGAAACTTTATAAATTAGTTTTCGTTATTAATATACCGATCGGTATATTTGCATTATGGCGAGAAACCCTGAACATACTAAGGAGCTTATTATTGAAAAGGCATTGCCTATTTTCAACACGAAGGGCTATAATGCAGCATCTATTTCAGACATTACAGCTGCAACGGGTATTACTAAAGGAGCCATTTATGGAAATTTTAAAAATAAAGATGAGGTAGCAACCGCAGCGTTTGAAAGGGGGGTAGAAATTGTAGCTGGAGCATTGGCTAAGCGAGTTAGAGCTGAGAAGACCGCTCCGGATAAACTAATTGCAATTATGGATTTCTATGAGGAATATTTAAATGATCCACCTATTCCAGGAGGTTGTCCTGTTTTAAATTCATCTATCGAAGCGGATGATAACCTACCATTTCTTCGATCACGTGTTATTAGATCTATTGCTTTACTTAAAGATTCTGTCATGAAGATCATTAATCGAGGCATAATGGAAGGACAGATGAAAAGAGATGTAGACGCAGAGGAATTTACCAACTTCTTTTATGCTACCATCGAAGGGGCCATCTCAGTATCAAGAATTGAAGGAGATAGCAGATCCTTTGATTTTGTTAAGCAGTTTATTCTAAAACAGATCAAAGATATAAGTACTTAAAAAAATTTATTCATTAAAATACCGATTGGTATGTTCAATTATGGTTACTCACATAGAAATAAAAGGAGAAGATATTAGTCGACCTGCCGAGCGACCTCCAAAAACGAACTGGAAAATTGAAATAATTAAAAAAGGACTCGGACTCCTTCAGCATGCATCTCCGAAGAAATCAGCTGCTATTATATGGCATTACTTCACAATGCCTGGAAGAGTCGGTTATACTGACCCACAAAGACAGATTCTAGGTGAGGCACAAGTATCACAAACCAGCTATCAAGGAGATTTAATCAAATATTATCGATGGGGTACCTCCGGACCTAAAGTCCTACTTTGCCATGGATGGAGGTCAAAAGCTGCTGATTTTAGACGTATGATTAAGAAATTTGTTGCAGAAGGATATCAGGTTGAAGCAATTGATATGCGAGCACATGGAAACTCCCAGGGAAAACATACTGCCATGCCCGAGTTTAGAGATGTCATAAAAAATCATATTGCTAAAAATGGACCTTACGAAACGGTCATTGGACACTCAATAGGTGCACTAGCCTCAGGAATTGCATTAAGTGAGCTTGGTTCGACCTTTCAACCGAAACACTTTTTCGTTATATCAGCTCCTCCATACATCAGGTACTTTTTTAAAGACATAGTTAATGATGTAGGCTGCAATGAGTCCGTTTATCAGGCAATGTGTGGTTTGGTTAAAGAAAAATACCATCATTCCATCGATTATTTCGATTTGCGGATAAAAGCGAGTGATTTAAAACAAATCGATACGCACCTTTTTTATTGCGAAGATGATCAGGTTATTCCTTTTAGTAAAGGCGAAGAACTTGAAGCAGCATGGCCTCATGCATCTTTCGTTCATGTAAAAGGATTAGGCCATTACAAGATCATGGCCAATGATTCTATCATTGATTACATTCAAAAATTCATGCGATAGGCTCATTTTGAAATTTGCAATCAAAGCATTCATAATGCTGCTATAATTACAAATATTTCAATATTTTATAATATTCTGATAATTATTTCAATAACCAAATGATTGCCCTTTAATATTTAAAATTTCCATTCATTATTTGTTATTTTGGGATTTATTTCAAAATATAAATGCATGGAGGGAATGTATCTCAGCTCAATGGAACACGATGCATGCGGGATTGGGTTCATCGCTAATATCAAGGGTAATCGGGATTACAAAACAGTAGATGATGCTATTCTGATGCTTGAAAATATGGAGCATCGGGGAGGTGTTGGTGCCGAACCTGAAACCGGAGATGGTGCCGGCATAATGACAGAGATTCCTTACGATCTATTCGATCAGGAGCTATCCAGACATAAAGCCAAGCTTACACCCAGATCTTACGGTGTGGGCATGCTCTTTCTGCCAAAACCACAATGGGAAGAATGTCTTGATGAATTCAATTTGGTCGCTAAATCATTCGGTTTTGAGGTCTTTGCCAAAAGGTCTGTTCCGGTTGATAGCCTGCATGTTGGCCCAACTGCACGAGACAATGAGCCCATCATTATTCAACTTTTTCTTAAACACGGAGAGCTTGCTGAACGGGAATTAGAGAGAAAACTATACGTGCTCAGCAAATATGCAACCCACCAATTAACTCCTAATTACGACGAGTTTTACATTTCTTCTCTCTCCTGCTACAAAATTGTTTACAAAGGTCAGCTAAGAACAGACCAGCTAAAAAAATACTATCTGGATCTTCAAAATGAAGATTTCAAATCATCCTTTGCAATCATCCACTCAAGATTCTCCACCAATACTTTTCCGAAATGGAGTCTGGCTCAACCTTTCAGATACGTAGCTCACAATGGTGAAATAAATACGATCAGAGGGAATGTAAACAAGATGAAAAGCAAAGAAGCATTGCTTGAATCTCCGTATTTCACAAAAGAAGAAATTGAACACTTGCAACCCGTTTGTAACCCAGCATTCTCAGATTCAGCCAACCTGGATGAGTTGATTGAGCTACTGGTTATGGCAGGCAGGTCTCTCCCTCATGCGTTAATGATGCTGGTTCCGGAAACCTGGCAATACAACCAAAGTATGGATGAAAAGACCAAAGCTTTTTACAAATACAATGCTTCTATAATGGAGCCCTGGGATGGCCCGGCAGCATTGTGTTTCACAGATGGTGAAATAATAGGAGCCACTCTCGATCGAAACGGCTTGCGTCCATGCAGGTATACAATCACATACGACAACAGACTCATAGTTTCCAGCGAAACAGGTGCACTCCCAATCGACCAAAAGTTGGTCAAACAAAAAGGAAGGCTGCAGCCGGGAAAAATGATCATCGCCGATCTTGAGAATCAGCAGGTTCGGTTTGATCAGGAAATCAAAGAAGAAATATCAAAATCCAAACCATATACCGACTGGATTAAAAAGCATCGAATCAAGCTGCGATTTCTACCGGGTCCATTTTCAGACATTCTCTTTTTACCGGCAGATAAATATCAATCCTATCTCAAGGCAAATGGCTGGACCAAAGAGCTGGTGGATCGCATTCTGATGCCCATGTGCCAGGAAGGAAAAGAGCCCATCGGAAGTATGGGTTTGGAAATCCCAATTGCTGCTCTAAGCAAACTCCCACAGCACACTTCCAATTATTTGAAGCAATTTTTTGCCCAGGTTAGCAACCCACCAATAGACCCAATCAGGGAGCGACTGGTCATGTCCCTTTTTACGAGATTAGGAAAAGGCAACAATATTTTAACTGAAGAGCCTTCCCACTGTCATCAAATCCATATTACACGACCCATCCTAAGACCTCAGACCTATCAAAAAGTGCTGGAGCTGGAAAACCAGGGATTTAATCATCGGATTCTTGATTGCACATTTTCTATTTCCGAAACGTTGGAAGAAGGAATAAATAAGCTGTGCCAGGCCGCTGAGGAAGCCGCTCGGGAAGAAATTAAAATTCTGATTATTTCTGATGAAAATATTTCAGAAGATCGATTACCAATTCCATCATTGATGGCTACCGGAGCTATCCAGCATCATTTAATTGATAAGAAACTCCGATCGCACACCAGCCTGATTGTTCATGCAGCGGATGCTGTAGAGGTGCATCATTTTGCTACACTAATTGGATATGGTGCCAGTGCCGTAATGCCCTATCTAAGTTTTAACCTCATAAAAGAGCAGGCGGAAAATAAACAACTTGATTTTGACACGCTTTCCGACAATTACGCGGAAGCCATAGGTAAGGGATTGCTTAAAATCATGTCAAAAATGGGCATTTCAACACTGCAATCCTATCAGGCAGCCCAGATCTTTGAGGCAATTGGTTTGTCAGATGAAGTCATAAATAAATGTTTCAAGGGTACCATCTCTCGAATTGGTGGGAGCACCTTTGCTCAGTTTGAAGAAAATATCCGAGATAATCATTCAAAAGCTTTTCAGCAACACTCCGACCTGCCTCATGGAGGAGTTTATAGTTGGCGAAGAGATGAGGAGCGTCACCTGATTGATCCAGAAACAGTTCATCTGCTACAAAAAGCAACTAAGCTGAAAGATTATGAGCTTTATAAAACCTATGCTTCCCGAATCAATCACCCTGAGGATCCTTTCTACATCAGGCATTTGCTCGATTTCAAATACAAGGACTCGATCCCAATTGATTCGGTAGAGCCAGTCGAAAACATACTTAAACGATTTGCCACAGGCGCCATGTCTTTCGGCTCCATTTCTCATGAAGCACACACTACACTCGCCATAGCGATGAACCGCATTGGAGGGAAAAGCAACAGCGGCGAAGGGGGAGAAGATGTGAGTCGTTTTGAGCCAAAAGAGAATGGAGATTCGGAGAAATCAAGAATTAAGCAAGTGGCCTCCGGTCGATTTGGGGTAACGTCATACTATCTCAATAATGCGGATGAAATTCAAATTAAAATCGCGCAGGGTGCCAAGCCCGGTGAAGGCGGTCAACTACCTGGTCACAAAGTAAATGAGTGGATAGGTAGAGTGCGAATGTCAACACCAGGAGTAGACCTGATCTCACCTCCGCCACATCATGATATTTATTCCATTGAAGATCTGGCGCAGCTTATTTTCGATTTAAAAAACGCCAACCCAGATGCCCGGATTAATGTGAAGCTTGTTTCACAAGCCGGTGTAGGTACCATTGCTGCGGGTGTAGCCAAGGGTTTCGCTGATGCAATTCTCATTTCCGGAGCAGATGGAGGAACAGGGGCATCCCCCTTAAGTTCGATCCGGCATGCGGGTCTACCATGGGAAATGGGGCTTTCGGAAGCCCAGCAGACGCTTGTCAAAAATCGCCTCAGAAGTCGGGTGGTACTCCAATCGGATGGAAAAATGATGACAGGCCGGGACATTGCTATTGCCACCCTACTTGGTGCAGAGGAATGGGGTGTTTCAACAGCCGCATTAATAGCAGAAGGATGTATTATGATGCGTAAATGTCATCTTAACACTTGCCCTGTAGGGATTGCCACTCAGAAAGAAGAATTGCGAAAGTTGTTTTCCGGTGACCCGGAACATGTGATCAACTTGTTCCACTTCATGGCTCAGGAACTTCGAGAAATCATGGCAGAGCTTGGATTTAAGACCATCAATGAGATGGTTGGGCAGAGTAATAGACTTGCTATTAAGGATCAGGACTTAAAAGGTTTAGATCTTTCAAGGATTCTTGCCTTTGAAGAAACGAGGGATACACGATACAATTCTCGGAAGCAACAAGACCTCCTATCTGATGCGTTGGATTATCAGTTGTGGAATGATGTGAAGGAAGAGGTTAGAGCGGGCTTTGTTGCTGCCTATGATTACCCAATCAAAAACACCGATCGGTCTACAGGTGCTATCCTATCAAGTATAGTTTCTAAAGAATATGGCGAAAAAGGACTTCCAAAAGACCTGATTAAACCTAAGTTTAAAGGGTCTGCCGGTCAGAGTTTTGGTGCTTTCCTTGCCAGAGGATTGAAGTTTACCCTGGAGGGAGATGCGAATGATTACGTGGGAAAAGGTCTCTCAGGAGGACGAATCATCATCCATCCTCAAAGAAATGTTCGCTTCCATGCAAGAGAAAACACACTCATAGGAAACGTAGCACTATATGGAGCTACCAGTGGTGAGTGTTACATCAATGGTATTGCCGGTGAGCGATTCGCAGTACGAAATTCCGGTGCACGAGCTGTGGTAGAAGGTGTTGGTGATCATGGATGTGAATACATGACCGGAGGAACTGTGCTCATTTTAGGTGAAACAGGGAAGAACTTTGCTGCGGGTATGAGTGGTGGCATTGCTTATGTACTTGATACAGCTAACAAACTAAGGGAGCGCTGCAACATGGAAATGGTGGTTTTCGACACGCTGGAACCGTCGGATATTCAGCATATTCGATGGCTGATTATCAATCACATCCGACATACAGCGAGTAGCCTGGCGCAGGAAATCCTGCTGGATTGGGAGCGTCACCTCAACCACATTGTTAAAGTAATTCCTGTGAAATACAAGGACATTTTGGATAAGGAGAAATCAAAAATTCCAATGACACCCGTTTATTAATTAAGCAGTATGGGAAAACCAACAGGATTTTTAGAATATACCCGAGAGCTTCCTCCAAAGGAGGATGTAAAAGCCCGTGTGAAATCTTACACCGAATTCGAACACACCTTTCCGGAGGATAAAACGAAAGAACAAGCAGCCCGGTGCATGGATTGTGGAGTACCGTTTTGCCATTCGGGTTGCCCACTTGGTAACAAAATACCTGACTTTAATGATGCCGTCTACAACCAGGAGTGGGAAGAAGCATGGCAAATACTCAAGTCCACAAACAATTTTCCGGAGTTTACAGGTAGAATCTGCCCTGCCCCCTGTGAAGGTTCCTGTGTATTGGGAATTAATCAGCCACCTGTTACCATCGAGCATATTGAAAAATCCATAGCTGAAAAAGGATTTGAATTGGGACTGGAAAAAGTAAGAAAACCATCTACTTCCACGGGTAAGAAAGTTGCGATAGTAGGTTCTGGACCGGCCGGGTTGGCAGCAGCCGATCAATTAAATCAATCAGGACATTCTGTCACCGTTTTCGAGCGGGACGAAGCTGTTGGAGGATTGCTACGATATGGGATTCCGGATTTTAAGTTGGAGAAGCAGATTGTAGAACGTCGGATATCTATTTTGGAAAAAGAAGGGATCACCTTTAAAACAAAAGTGAATGTTGGCTTTGATATTACCGCCAAAGAATTGGATAAGTCGTTTGATGCGCTCGTACTATGCGGTGGGAGCACCATTCCCAGAGATTTAGATATCCCGGGAAGAAATCTTAAAGGTGTTCATTTCGCGATGGAATTTCTCACACAACAAAACAGAGAAGTAGCCACTGGTCAATCACCGAAGAATAAAATTTCTGCTGAAGGTAAAGACGTGGTGGTCATAGGCGGTGGTGATACAGGATCCGATTGTGTTGGCACCAGCAACCGACAAGGGGCTAAATCCATTACCCAAATAGAGATCATGGATAAACCCCCTCTGGAACGCCCTGAAGACAACCCCTGGCCTGAGTGGCCTATGGTGCTCCGGACATCAACCTCCCATGAGGAAGGGTGTGATCGCAAATGGGCGATCATGACTAAGGAATTCACGGGTAAGGAAGGTCACCTTACGGGACTAAAAGTGGTTGAAGTCTCTTTTGAAAATGGTAAAATGGAGGAGCGACCAGGATCGGAGCAGATTATTCCGGCACAGCTGGCACTCATTGCGGCTGGGTTTGTTCACCCGCAAAAGGAGGGTTTACTTTCTCAGCTTAAGTTGGAGCTCGACTCGGGTGGAAATGTCTCAACCAAAAACTTTCAATCCAGCATTAAAAAAGTATTTGCCGCCGGGGATATGCGCAGAGGTCAATCACTCGTTGTTTGGGCGATTGCCGAAGGGCGAAAGGCAGCAGAAGCGGTGTGCAAATTTTTAAATGCATAAAAAAACCCCTTTCGGGGTTTCTTCAGGTTAGGTCAGTAACCATTTCTCTTTCTATGGTGATATGCTGTTCGCCATGATATCCAATATCCATTCCTTCCAACTCAAGGTCCTTTGTGATCCTGGCACCTTTTGTAAAGAGTGCTACAATTTTATAAACAACAAATGTCCCAACTGCGGAATACACGATGGTAGCACCTACAGATTTTAATTGTATCAATAGCTGACCTGGATTACCATAAAGTGCTCCAACTCCCGAAGGGTCAATCGCCGGATTAGCTAATACTCCTGTGAGTAATGCTCCTGCAATGCCCACCAGACCATGCATACCAAAAGCATCAAGCGTATCATCATGACCGAAATATGCTTTAAGTTTTACAACTCCAAGGTAGCCTACAACACTGCTGATAATACCTATCACAAGTGCTCCAGGCACGCCTACAAATCCTGCAGCTGGTGTAATACCAACCAACCCGCATATAGCCCCGGATGCCACACCAATCAGGGTAGGTTTTTTTATAATTACCATTTCTATAATCAGCCATACAACCCCTGCGGTACATGCAGCAATATTGGTCACCATGAGCGCATTTGCCGCTAGGAAATTTGCTCCATAAGCACTACCTCCATTAAAACCGAACCAACCAAACCATAGTAGGGCTGATCCTAAAATCATAAATTTTATGGAAGAAGGTTTCCGTTCTTCATGCAGATTCATTCTTCTGCCAACTAAAAGAGCGAGTACCAATCCAGAGACTCCTGCGTTGATATGAATTACTGTTCCCCCGGCAAAATCCAGGTCTCCGTGAAGAAACCCTTCAGAACCCCACACCCAATGGCAGATTGGTGCATATACTACTACTATCCATAAAATAGCAAACCATATCCATGACGAGAACCGGATACGTTCAATGACCGATCCACTTACAATCGCCACTGCAATAGCCGCGAATGTTCCCTGAAATGCCACATCCAATATTTTTGGAATATTTGCTCCATCCACTATATCAGTTATCGCAATATTTTTTAACAATACATAATTCAGTCCACCTATGAAACCATTGCCGTCAGCAAATGAGAGTGAGTAGCCAATGATCACCCAAACCAGTGTGCCGATCAGGAAGGAAACATAGCTCATCCCCACGGTATTGAGCACACTTTTGTGTTGGGTAAGCCCTCCGTAGAAGAGTGCCAGTCCAGCTGGTGTCATCAACATGACCAATGCAGTTGCCATTAACATCCAGGCTGTATTACCTGTATCAACAGCCCCATCCTGGGCAAAACTTAGCATTGGAAGTAAAAGAATGATTAAAAAAGCTGGTAATTTCTTCTTGAATTGGCAATTCATAGCAAAACTGGATTAAAATTAAACTATAAAAATACCCATTTGCTGAAATAATTATAAACTTTGGTATGAATTAATCCTTTTTTTAGTAATTTTTTGCAAATCGACCGTTCAACGGATTAAAATCCATTCACTTTTTCAAAAAGTGGTGTCTTTTTATAAACGATATTGAAATTTTCGCAAAGGTTTTTAGTAAAAGACTATTTAATGCCTTTGAGGCCCATTACTTCTTTTGGGCTGAGGTGTCTGTATTTACCTCTCGGTAGGTTTTTCTTTGTAAGCGAGGCGAACATCACACGGTCTAGCTTTTTGACTTCATAGCCAAGGTGCTCAAAGATTCTTCGCACGATTCGATTCCTTCCGATATGGATTTCTACCCCAAGAACCTTGCTATCTTCTCCCAGAACAGCCATCTCATTTACAACAGCTGGTCCATCGTCCAGCTCAACTCCTTTTAAAATGGAGTCAAAGTCTGCCTTTGTGATTGGCTTGTCCAGTTCAACCTGGTAAATCTTTTTGACTTTGTGTGATGGATGGGTGAGTTTCTTTGCTGTTTCACCATCGTTTGTAAATAACAAAAGACCTGTTGTTTCTTTATCCAGTCGACCCACAGGATAGATCCGCTCTTCACAGGCTTTTTCAACCAACTCCATCACTGTTCTTTTAGCATGCGGATCTTTGGTAGTGGTGACAAAACCTCGTGGTTTATTCAGTAGAATGTATTGATGCGTCTCAGACTTAAGTTTTCTTCCCTTGTATTCAACAGTGTCTGTCCGCTTAACCTTATAGCCCATCTCGGTCTTAACTTTCCCGTTGACCTTAATTCTCCCCTCTGCAATCAGGTTATCTGCCTCTCGCCTGGAGCACACTCCTGCATTAGCGATGTATCGATTCAATCGGATTTCTGCAGGCTTTTTTGTTTCCTTCTTGTTGGGGCGTTTCATAATGTCTTACGACAAGTTATTCCTTTTCTTCACCAATCGTATTTTCCTCTTCAGAGGTAAAGTCTTTTGGTGTAGGTAGTTCTTTAAGATCATTGATACCAAAGTAGTCCATGAACTTCTGGCTTGTGCCATATAATAATGGTCTTCCAACCCCCTCTGACTTTCCTTTTATTTCTACAAGCTCTTTTTCCAGTAGCTTTTGAATGGAGTAGTCGCAGCTCACTCCTCTAATTTGTTCAGCCTCACTCTTGGTTATGGGTTGTTTATAGGCAATAATGGATAAGGTTTCGAGAGCCGAATTAGAAAGACGTTTTTTGGATTGCTGTTTTAAAAGAATCCCAATACTGGCCTGATAGGCTGGTTTTGTCAGAAATTGATATCCGCCACCGGATTTTACCAACTCCATGGCAAAGTCATCATTTTTGAACTTCTCTTCAATTTTGCTCAAGCCATCCGTAATATCATCAACAGGTACATCTGCATCAAACATCTCTTTGAGACAGTCCTGTATCTCATCTTCCGTAATCGGCTTTGGTGAACAAAAAACCAGTGCCTGAATATGGTTTGCCAAATAATCCATTAAGGCTTTCTATTCAGCTTAGCATCAATACTCTGCGTGGTGTGAGGCACTGCTCTTAAACGCTCTTTTGAGATCAGCTTGCCTGTATCAACACAAATGCCATAAGTCCCATTCTTAATTCGAACCAGTGCATTCTCCAGGTTATTAATAAACTTTTGCTGTCTCCCGGCAAGCTGGCTCAGTTGCTCTTTTTCTGCAGTATCAGCTCCATCTTCTAATGTTTTTACTGATGAAAAATTGTCGCCACTATCATCAGATTCTCGAGTGAGTGATGCCTTTAGCGTATTCAGCTCTTCTTTAGCTTTTTCAAGTTTTTGAAGAATAAGTTCTTCAAACTCTTTTAGCTCTTCGTCAGAATATCTCGTCTTTTCGCTCATGGCAGGTGATATTTAAATTCATATAACGTAAAAATCAAGCGAAAATACTCACCTTGATGCACAATAAATAATTGGATAAATCCAAAATGAGAATTTCGCATTAAAAATCTCTTCCAACAACCACCGTCTCTTTGATGGTTTCGGAATTGCCTTTACTATCATAAATCTCGAATATAATCAGATAGTAACCCATCCGTGCCATTTTCCCATCGTTAGTGTCACCATCCCAACGAAGAAAACCGGATGTACTCAAGAGCACACCTTGTGCCAAGTTTTTCACCAAACGTCCCATTTGATCATAAATACTTACGTTGGCAAACTGACCGGGTTCATCCAATTGGTAATTGATCGTAGTGAAATCTCTTCCTGTGCCTGCATTTCCGGGGATAAATACCTCAGGATCTGCACTAACCTTACCTGATGAAACGTCAGATGAAAAGGATTGAGAATTTAGATAGCCAGGGGTTGCGAACCCTTCGGTGCTGGCAGCAGACCGCCAGTTGTCTTCATTGTTTGACTGAGAAAATGAGACCCTTTCCAGCGAAACTCCGTCTACACTTTCCAGAAGGTCATAATGGAAATCTTCATTGTAGGTGAATTCATCCTTAATCTCCGAATTCTCGTCAAGAATTAAAACGGTTCCTTCTTCATTTGGATAGGAAGGTAAAGAAGTCATTTCTATGAAGTTTTCTGCATGCCCCTTTGGGTAGTTGGATAGCAAAATATTGACATCACTTGTGAAAACAAGGTAATCACCAGGTTCAATAACCAACTCTTCGCTTGAAATGATTCTTTCTTCTTCCACAATATCATCTATTTTTCTGGCTAGTTGCCAGTTTTTTAAGCTGATGAATTTTTCGGAATCATTGTAAATCTCAACGAAATCCACACCATTCGTTCGAGGATTAAAAAGTACTTCACTCAATTTAATTTCAGCATTTTCTGCATTGACAGGTAGTGCAAATAATTGCTCGTTTTCTCCGATTTCATTGCCATTGCAATCGCTGATTCCTGAAACCTGTAGGGTATAGGGAACATCGACTTCCAGTCCAGATGAAAGTTTCACATAGACAGATTTGGTCTTATCCGCCAAAACAAATGACTCTACTATCTCCTGGCTCGGATTGAAATTAAATGTAGCATTTTGTGTACTTGCCGGATCAATTTTTTCATCAAAAACAAGTTTGACTGTGTCATCTGAAATTGCTGTTACACGAATCAAATTTGGAGGCATATTGTCAGGCACGCTTCCGGGGTTATTCACTGAATTTTCTCGTCCGGGCGTCCCACCCGACACATCGGTAGAGCTTCGCCAATTAGCTCCACTCTCAAGGCATGGGTTGGTTATATCCACCATTTCAAATGAATAACCACCGTCTCTTTTGTCATCATCATGCCAATCTGGAGTATAAGTAACTGAAAATATAAGCGAGGAATTATGAGCGAGGACAAGTGTCTCCCCAGAATTATTCAGACTGTTTGAAAAATAGCCAGAGACGCCAGTGGCGTTTGCAAACTCAGATGCGCCGCTATTACTCGTTAAAATTGTATAGGCATTCGGTTCTATATTAAAGTTTGGTAAGTCGACGGTATTCGTCGCGTCAGTTAAAGTCATGCCCTCCGTTGAAATTACATCTGCGGTGGCATTAAATATCTCAATCCATTCTCTCTCCGGAAGGCCAACCGATGGATCTTCGTCCGCATAGATTTCTGTGATAATTAGTTCGTTGAATTCAGGTGCTCTACCAAAACTGAACGAAATTGTGGTTTCTTCCAACGTGTTTCCTGAGCAATCTGATACTTCAGCAATGGTGATGTTATAACTTTTGCCCAGCTCGATGGTCTCATTGAAAGTGATCTCTACAGATCTCGGGAGTGTCCCATCTACGTTGATTTGATCAACGGTAAGCCCATCAGAAACATCGTAAGACCCTGAGCTAAGACTAGCAGCGTCCATGATTTCAGAAAAATTGATAATCAATGAGGTGGTGAAGCTGGACGAGGTGATTGTAGGAGGGGTGGTGTCAGGTGTATTATCAAAAATTGAGTTTTGAGAACCTGGTGTGCCACCTGAAGCGTCAACAGACAATGCGTAGCTATCTATTGAAAGGCATGGATCGTCTGGATTGATCAATTCAGTGGAAACGCCATTTTCTGAATCCTGATAAACAATTTGATGAATGACTGTGGCCAACGAATTAGCTATCAAGATATCATCACCTGAGTTATTCAGCGCTGGAAAAGAAGTAACCTCTAACACTTCTCCAAAACCTGAAAACAAAGCTCCATTTCCTGTTGATGTTAAGATTAAATATTCCCCCGGTCTTAAGGTAGTAGATGGGAATCCGGAAGAAGGACCTGCAGCATCACTTATCGTCCAACCCTCAAGATTGACAAACTTATCAGATCGATTGTATATCTCCACATATTCTTCGTTGGGCAATCCTGATTCTACACTTGGTGCAGCCATAAACTCATTGATCACTATGTCTAGCTCGGTTGCCTCCTCAAACACCAAATACGCAAACATTTCCTCGCTATTGCTGGCTATCGCATTTCCATTTTCATCCTCCACATTGTTAATAGTCAGTGTGTAGTTTGTCCCGTTTGTAAGCGGATCGACGGTTAGATGCACTAAAGAAGTGTTAGAAACGTCTTGATCAGCTGAGCTAACCGAGATACTACCATCAATTGAATAATTGCCCAGCACCTCAGCAGTAGTTTCATCAACTGGTTCACTGAAATGAACATCCACTTGGGTATCTGAAATAGCAGTGACAGATTGGATGGTGGGTGGAGAGGTGTCGGCAACTGGTGTCACGGTTCCTGAGAAGTCATCAAAATAAAAACCATTGTCTCTAGAGTTCGCAGTGTACCTGACTTGAACACCAAAGAAAGAAGAAGAACTATAAGTATCATCAGTAACAGTCCCCTGACTAGTTGAATTAACTTCCAATTCCCATAAACCAATCTCAGACCTCCTTACTGTGACATTGGCAAAATCCTGCGATGTTAGCTGCTGAATTGACCCAGATAAAGTAAGCTCATTGGTAGAGCTTCCGTCTTGACGATATAGTCTCACCTCATTAACATCTGAATCTGGATACCTTAGCTCAATATAATAGCCATCCAAATTTCCATTTAAGTCTGAAGAACTACTCATTAAATAAACTCTGGATGTATTATTCGAATTAGTTGAAGCAGAACCAGGTTGAGAAAAGCCCAATCTAAACCTAAAGTTCCATTCTACTATAGAGGATGATAGATCAAGATTGTCAGCAGTACTTAGGTAGAGTAATCTGGTGCCAGAGCCCATGTCCAGATTTTGACTCCTAAGCTGATTGTCTGCCTCCGATATTTCAAAAGGATCATCTACTCCAAAACTGCTAGAGCCCGTCCAAGTTGGGCTGACATTAAAATCTCCATCACTAAAATCATCAGTTACCTGAGAGTATCCAATGTTGACTAACCCATAGAGAATACAAAAACAAATGACCCTATTACTAATCACAACTTAGTCGCTTCTGATGTGCCTGATATCTTCAATCCTCCATCCAAAATCAGTTTCCTTAGCACCCACTCCAGCGGGAATATCATGAGTGCAATACCTGCATCTATGAGGAAATCAATTACTGGTGTGCTTTCAATATCTAAAAATGCGCTAATTACCGCCTGCATGAATTGAATGATCACTACAAGCGTGAGTATACTTAAGCCATGTTTCATGAAACGATTGAACGGCTTAGACTCGTCCAGCCTTGAGGTAATACCAATAATCAATGCAAGAATAAGTGCCTGAACTGCGTAAAACCATGGCTGCTGCCAATATGGAGTGGCTACCGTAAAACGCAACAACGTATCTTCCTCAATTTGCCCCAATGCATCCCTGACCTTTACATCAAGTTGATACTCACCCGGAGGCAAATAGCTGTAGTCAATAAGGTTTGCATGGGTCCACTTTGACCATTCTTCAGTAAGGCCACTCAACCGATATTGGTATTCCGGGTTGAGCAATCCCACATAGTCAGGCTTTAGCAATTCAATGCTCAGCATGTTTTGATCATGAGAAAGATTTAACTGCTCATCGATTCGCAATTCACCTGCTTTTCCTACCAGACGCTTTACAAAAATGGAATAGGATTGATGAAATTCCGGGATTTGTTTTGCGTCATATGCTAGCAACTGATTATCATCTGTAATGAGCCAATAGCGATCAAGCTGCTCATCATAATTGATGTATTTCAGGTTTGGAAAAACGCCCAAATATTTGAATTCCTGAACACTGCCATCCGGAAGCAAAAGCTGCCATATTTTACCATTGTATAGCCAAACCCTACTCTTTTCATTATGAATATGATGATGAGGAGAACCCAGTTCCTTCTTCAATTCCAGATCTTTGACAATTCGATCAAGCTCCCGCTCCAATCGGAAATATCCCTGAGAGTTAATAAAATATAATTTTCCGGAATGCTCCCAAATGCTTATCTCATCATAATACCGATTATTGATCTCATAACTATGCTCGATCAGAAAGCCCTCCTCTGAAAACACACCCTGGTAAATGTGAGTGGTGCCTGCCAACCAAACCTCCCCTAGATGATCCATGTAAACATTTAGAATAACGTCCTCAAAATATGCGCTTGAAATCTCAGTCCATATGTTATTGATCAGATCATAATGTTTCAGCATCCCTCTCTCAGTACTGATCAGAAGCTGGTTTGACCCTGGCACTGCATAAGCGTATTTCACTGGGTGATTGATCACAAGCTGAGCTGAATTTTTGTCAATTTCGTATATCCCAGTATGGCTCGTCGCGAGTATTCGGTCTTTCGTTTCAATTAGTTGACGAAACTTTCCATCTGTATCAGGCACATGGTGGAACTGATAGCTAACACCGGTCACTACCTTTTCTACCCTTCGGACGTATTTGTATTTATCTTCTTCCTGTTCCTTTCCGCCACCCGTATTTTCCTCATCACTCGTAGAAAAAATCTTCTTGAAAAACCCTTTCTTCTCTTCCTCCTTATTGCTCTCCTGAGCTCGGTCTTTCTTCTTAAAAAGACCACTTAGAAAGCCTCTTTTTTTCTTGCTTTTCTTCTCTTCAGACTCCTCTATCTTTTCTTCTTGCTGCGGCTTGGTTTGGTTTGCTGCGGCTCTTCTGGATTTTTGAGGCTCCTTTCTTACCTGTTGCACATAAACTCTACTGCGATAGGAAGTATCCTTTGAAAAGTAGTAAACCCCCAAACTTGTATTTATCCATAGATCATCTTTCAAGCGTTGTGCTTCGATAAGATTTCCTTCAAGCCCAGGGAAGTTGGTATAACTGTAAGCGGGAAAAAGTGGTGCAATACGGGTTAATCCAAATTCATGAGCCACCCATACTCCCTGATTTTCATCCGCATATAAATCATGGATTTCGTTATCGGGCAATCCAGAGTGGTAATCCGTTACCTCGAAGTAGTTTGAATCACTTACATGTAGAAAGAATACTCCAGACTCAATCGTTGAACATGCAACCAATGAATCGTTTACCCATTCCAAATCAGTGATAGCAACCTCTGCTTCCTGCAGTCTTTCATAATGATGGTGAGGCTTAACCTCATCTCCTTGTTTTACAAACAGACCACCTTCCAAATCCACAGAAAATTCACTCCTTCCATCCGGAGAAGGTAAAATGATCCCCCAGAGTTTATCAGGATTGGTAAGGCTGTCGATTTGATTTGAACCTACAGTAATCACCGTTTCATCATAAGTATTGATGTGAAGTTTCTCATCATTAACATACCCATTCAAAAAATCACCGGCAAGCAAATTCTTTACTTCATCCGTTGAGGGGGTGTACTGATACAAGTTTTTATCACTCAGGAAATATATCCGGTCATCCAAGGCGAATGTTTGTAGAAAGTGATCTGAAAGCGAGTCACTATCAACAATTGGCACATATCCATATGTATTCGATACAAAATCCAGCTTCCCAAACCCACCAAGGCACCCTACATATACAACATTATCTGAGGATACCGCTAATGAAAGCGCTGATGAATTGGTTCGATAGAAATTCCATTCATTCCCATCGTATTTTAACACACCAAACCGATTCGCTATGCAGATTATCCCATTTTTATCGGCAGTGATTTCAAAATTGACGTTATCAATTTCCGAGTGTTTAGGTGAATGATGGGTCAATATAAAATCACCCGTCTGAGCATCGACAAGCTGGAACAAAAAGCTAGCAATGAGAAAAAAGAATGCTCTGTAAAGAAGATGAGATTTTGATGGCATACTTTGTGGGTTTTGTGTGTTGAAAGTGCATTTCCGAAATGAAAAAGAAACTTTTACGGATAGAAATGAAGTCCAAACACGTTATTTCATCAACTCATAAAAGTAGTAGTTTTGCATGACAATCATTATTCACATTGTTTAAGCTAATATGAAGGTTGCAGTAGTAGGAGCGAGCGGGCTGGTTGGCCAGAAGATGCTCCAGATAATGTCCGAGAGAAATTTTCCGGTTGAAGAACTTTTACCCGTCGCTTCAGAGCGCTCAGTAGGGAAGAAAATTTCTTATAATGGAAAAGATTACACCATTCTTTCCATGGAAGATGCTATTGCTTCAAAACCGGATATTGCATTATTTTCTGCCGGAGGTAACGTCTCCCTTGAGTATGCACCAAAATTTGCCGAGGCAGGAACAGTGGTGATTGACAATTCTTCTGCATGGAGGATGGATGTAAGCAAAAAATTAATCGTTCCTGAAGTTAACGGGCATATTCTTCGCATTGATGACCGAATCATTGCTAACCCGAATTGCTCTACCATTCAAATGGTGGTTGCACTCAAACCACTTCACGATGCATTCCAGATTAAGCGAATCGTAGTTTCTACCTATCAATCAGTGACCGGATCTGGGAAAGGGGCAGTGGATCAGCTGGAAGGAGAACGATCTGGGAAAGACATTAAAAAAGTGTATCCCCACAAAATCGACATGAATGCCCTTCCACACATAGACGTGTTTCAGGAAAACGGATACACCAAAGAGGAAATGAAGATGGTGAATGAGACTATGAAAATTATGGGAGATGACTCCATAAAGGTAACGTCTACATGTGTTCGAATTCCAACTATTGGTGGTCATTCGGAGGCTATCAATGTTGAGTTTGAAAATGAATACACCCTGGAGCAGGTATATTCCATTCTATCCAATGCACCGGGTGTTACAGTAGTAGATAATCCGGCTAAAAATGAATACCCAATGCCTTTGAATGCTCATGATAAGGATGACGTATTTGTTGGAAGGATCAGAAGAGATGAAACTCAACCAAAGACACTTAACCTTTGGGTGGTATCGGATAATTTGAGAAAAGGTGCGGCTACCAATACAATCCAGATTGCCGAGTATATGCTGGAGCATAGTTTGGTTTACTAGCTAACAGCATGGCGTCAAGAATAGATTTGCTAACTCAGTCAGAGGTAAAGGAATTTATTCGTGAAAATGCGAATGCTGATCCCAATAAACTCATTCTAAATCCGCCAGCAGCTTTTAGTTCGAACATCAAAGAGATAGCGAATCAAATTCTGTCCAGACAGAAAGCAAAAGCAAAACTGGAAAGCTGGGCTTCAAACTTTGACATAATCATGCCTCCACCGCTTTCCATTGAGCAGGCATCCTCTGAGGCAACCAGTCAATATAAGCGAAATTTGATCGGTGGAAAGCATTTAGTTGATCTGACCGGTGGGATGGGTATAGATTGTTTTTCACTAAGCGAATCGTTCGAAAGAACTAGTTATGTGGAACGAGATCCTGGTCTATGTGAGGTGTTCCGCCATAATTCAAAAGTCCATAAAAGAAAAATTGAGATCATAAACTCAACTGCTGAGGATTATCTGAAGCATCACTCACTTGATACTCAGAATGTCATTGCATATATAGATCCTGCAAGAAGAGATCAAAGTAAAAAACGGGTTTTCCGAGTTGAGGACTGTTCGCCGAATCTGATCGAATTGATGCCTGCTTTAAGTAAAAATGCATCACAGGTATTGGTTAAGTACTCCCCACTTTTAGATATCAGCTCACTCATCAAGTCAATCAACCACATAAGAGAGCTGCATGTGGTTTCGGTAAAAAATGATTGTAAAGAACTCCTTCTTCTGATTGACTTTTCCTTCGAGGGTGAGTCGCAGATAAAGTGCGTCAACCTTGAAACAGATCAGCAGGCATTTTCATTTTCTATGAAAGAGGAGCATTCTGCTTCGCCTGTTTATGGGAATTACAAGCAGTTCATCTATGAGCCAAACAGCTCAATAATGAAAGCTGGGGCATTCAATAAAGTTGCTAAGATTTTTAATGTCAGTAAACTGGCAAATAATACGCACCTATACACATCAAATGAAATAATTGAATCTTTTCCTGGACGAATCTATCAGGTAATTGATACCGTCAATAAACAATCGATCAAAGCGTATGCTAAAGATGGTAAGATTAATGTGATCACCCGAAATTACCCATTAAACCCTCAAGAGCTGAAGAAAAAATGGAAGTTAAAGGATGGTGGAAGATATTATCTTCTTGCGTTCAGAGATCAGAATAACAAAGCACAAATGATTATTGCTAATCGTTTTGATCAGTGAAAATAATTCTAAAAACAGACCCTTCACCTTTAACACTATCTACTTCTATTTTACCCCCCAGCCCTCTTACGAAATCATGACACAATGCAAGTCCAAGACCGTTTCCTCGTTCCCCTGCAGTTCCATCTGAACTCTCTAGCCCACCAGTAAATAGTTTTTCTTGTTTCTCTTTCGACATTCCGACACCTTCATCTATAACCTCAATCACTTTAGTGCTTTCACCCTTTACACAATTGATCTCCACCTTTGAATCTGGATCGGAAAACTTAATTGCATTCACCACCAGGTTGCGAAGCAGGACCCTAACAATCCCGGGATTAGAATGAAGATAGAAGCCAAAAGCAGTGTCGAACTTTAATTCAATTCTTTTCTCTTCCAGTCGCTCATGCAGTTCTGACTCGAGCTCCTCAATTACAGGATGTAATGAAAAATCCTCTTTCGCTAAATTTTCTCCCTCCATCTGCCCCTCGGCCCATAAAAACAAATTATTCAAAAGATTGATCAAATTTGAGGTCTTCTCTTTTACTTCAGGCAAAAGTGGCTCAATCTCTTCCTTGCTAATTAGTTTTTGATTGAACATCTCAATGACAGATGATACCGCCTGTATGGGTGACTTAAGATCATGAGAAACAATCGCGAAAATTTTAGCCTTGAACTTATTCAGATTTTCAAGCTTTCGTTTACGAATGCCTAATTCACGAACGACCATCACGATGATAGCGATCAATATTGCTGCTATAACCAGGGCAACTACTAATCCTTGAATGATCAGCTGCCGTTGGTCTGCCAACTGCTTATTAAGCTTGTTTTTGGATTCCAACACCCGTACCTGAAAAAGTCGCTGATAGTAGGATAGAAGTTCTAACTCATTGATGGTGTTGACGCTTTGTACGCTATCGAGATATTGCTCGTGCAAAAGCTCCATTTCGTAGGCATCCTCAAATTGATTTAGTGCTCCATAACATCGAGACAAGGTTTTACTCGTGATATAGATCAGCTCCTTCACTCCGCTTTCCATAGCCATATTAAAAGCGTTTTTGGCTTTGCCGAGTGCTGACTGATATTTACCTCGTGATCGATCCAATTCGGCCTGAAGCTGGTTAGCCCGGATAACGCCTCGCTTGCTGTTGAACTCCTTTGCATTGGCCATCGTAAGCTGAACGAGCGAATCAGCCTTTTGAAGGCTCCCCTGTTTATAATTGAGTTCGGCCTGATTGAAAAAATAGATTGAATGCAAATATTCAAATTCTGGATCCAGGTACTCAAATGCCTTCATTAAATAATGATTGGCTGAATCATAATAGCTGAGATCAAGGAAGGCTTTTCCGATGTTATTATTTACTGCAAATAGCCTAAAAGTATCCTTTAAGTTTTTTTGAAGATCCAACTCCAAACGATAGTAGCCAATGGCGTCCAAATCCAGCCCTGAGGCGGCATATACATTGCCAATATTTCCAAGATTTTTCGCCATCACTTCTTCAAAATCATTTAGCTCTGAGATTTGAAGGGATGCCTGAAGTTGCTCTAGTGCTTTCATCGAATTGCCAAGCGACCAATGCGCACTACCTACTCGATTGAGCGCTACAGCGATTAATGAGTCATTTGCCGCATCTGTAGCAAGCTGATGTGCCCGCTGTGCGAGCTCAAGACTTTCTTGCGGCTGGTCATAAACGAGAGAATCGCATTGCCTGATAAGCTTATCAACCTCCTTCGTATAATTGATCCTTTGTGCCCATCCAGCGGATGCAAGACAAAAGACAAAGCATGTGAATAGGTGAATGGTGAGTTTCACAAAGCAGATAATTGTTTGATACTACCATCAAAGATAGTGCTAATCAGAATCTTCCGAACCTGAAGCTGATCATAGCTGTGGTGCCTGAAACATCTTCATCTTGAACGTTTTCCAGTTCTGTGCCAGAAACGTATCGGTAGGTCATCCCGGCACCCAACCTAAAATACTTTGTGATATTGAACTCCACCTCAATTCCAGGCTCTGCTACGAAGAATACAGAGTTTTCCACTGTGAATTCTGAGTCTGCGGGATTATTGATAAAAAAATCTTTATCCACCACTTCAAGAGATCCAGCACCCAAAATGATCGGTATGCTGATGTGTATCAATTCTCGCGGCGCGATAGTGCCACCAATCAAGACTCCTCCATATCCTCCATGCAAATTCAGTTGCTTGGCTTCCGTTTGTCCCGGAACGGTTCCCTCAAACGCTACATTTGTGACTATACCATATCCTGCCACTCCAAAAAGATACCTTCGGTTTATAATGAAACCACCATATGCACCTACCAATAAGCCTCGCTCACCTTTCAGATCACCTACTTTCAGGTCTGCCGCACCAAAGGCATTTAGATCGTTCTTTTTACTGAGCAACGATTTTACTTCCTCGTCCTTTGGGTCATTCGTATCCATGTAACGCTGCGCAAAACCGAACGAACCAAAGCAAAAGATTAAGAATATGAAAATGATCTTTCTCACCACTAGAAGACATATTTAAATGAAATGGCTGCATCCCAAAAACGCGCTTTGGTGTGTCTCATGCCAATAAAATTGAAATATGGTTTGATGTCAAAGCCGAAGGTAGCTGGTACTTCGAGCCATCGATATTCAATGCCCAAACTGGCATCTACTCCCATGGTGAAAAAACTCTTTGATTCATAGATGAATTCATCGCCCGCTGCATTGGATAACGTTTTAGAAATGTCATCGAATTTTTCGTATCCCACATGACCACCTATTCCATAGTGCAGGTAAAAGCGATCGTTGAATGAAAACTCCATCGGTTGATGAAACAGATAGGTAGCAGTGTATTGCATCCCCTCATTTCTTCCGCTTAGGATCATCTCCACCGCCTCATCTTCTGTCACAAACTTTTTGAAAGTAATCCCGGAGGTGTGTCCGAGGCGAACACCGCCTGACTTTTCATACAGCTGCTGAGCTGCTGAGCTGATCGAAATCAGCACAAAAATTGAGCAAAGCAATGTTTTCATGGGTTTCCGGTGGTGACGGTGCATGTAGTTTTAATCTCGATCTACGAAAATAGGAGTTTCTTTAATGGCAACAATTAGTTCACCTCCATCAGCTTCTATCAGCAGCTGACTATGACGGGTGTTGGTATTTCCTACGAAACCAGAAAGTGAGATTTTACCCTCATCCGCAAATTGCTGTTTTTGCATGGTAAGCATGCTATTTGGCAAAATCATTCGGTCTTCCGGTCCTTTAATGTATGTTTTAATGTATGAGGCCTGATTGAGCACCAAATTGATATCGGTGGATTTTCCTGTAATGTCAATGCTATTAAAGTCTTTTTCGATTCTGCTAAGGAAGATATCTCCATAGCTGAAATCTAACCTTGCTGAGCCTCTCAGCAGATCAGAGGTCAAATCGGTGAACGAGCCCTCACACATAATTTCCTTGGCATCCAGCAAATGGATTTTATCATTTCTTGAGTTCAACTGAATTCTGCCAATCTTATCGACACGAATTTCCGAACTGCCACTTTCAATATTCAGTTCTGTGGCTTCATCCACTCTGACCTCTGCACCTCGGAGCGTGAAAATGCCATCTTTCAACTTCCCGAAAGAAGACTTTCCAAAGCTGTGTTTCAGATTGAGCGTCTGAGTAAGGTTATTGGCTTTGATGTCGCCATGAGATATGTCCAAATCTACTCTACCATTCAGATCAGCCATGTATAAATCGCCGTATTTGCTTTCAATACTAAGCATCACATCTTCAGGAATCCAAACTTCATAATCAACCTTCAGTTTATTGCTACCCATCACTCCTTCTACTTCGCTCAATACATTCCCGAAGAACCCACCACCACTGCTGATTTCCGTGACAGCAGAGATCACGCTTCCAACTTTACGAAACCTGATATCGACGCGAGACATGGATTTAGTAACGGCCGACGAATTTTTTCCTTCTGCGCGCACTATCACCTCAAATCGAACAGAATCAAGATTCCATGTGCGGACGATAACCTCTCCATACTTGCTCACTACCTCCACCTTGGCATTGTCTGGTACAGCAAATGAGCGCTTAAAGTCGCGTTCTTGCCGAACCTGCCCTACGAGTGGGGTTGTTAGCAATAAAGCTAGTAATATGTTAAAGCACTTCTTCACTCTTTTCTTTCTCCAACTCGTTTAAAATTTCTTCCAGTATTTGAAGCTTGAGGCGATAATTTTCCATCATCGCGATAATTACCTCCTCATTATCTACATTTTCATTAAGATCTGCCTTCAGATCTGCAAAGGCTGCATCCATTTCCTCCAGATCCTTAAGAATCTGATCATCTTCCAATTGATTTTTGATCAAGGTGACCTTCTGATTGATTTCTCCTTCGTAATAGTTTTCCAATTCTGCTACCTCGTTGCTACCCGATTGTTGGTTATTTAAAACAAAAACAGACCCAACGATTATTAAGGCAAAGCATGCAGCGATACCAGCTATCTGCCATGGGTTTCTTCTTTGAGGTCCTGGCTTGATCTTCCCGGAAAGTTTTTCCCACTCCTGATCACTATCAAAAGGATAGACCTCAAATTCTTCCCTGCTGTTTTCAATATGTTCTTTTAAACTATCCCGCATTTTGTCCCCTTTCCTCTGCTAATATTTTCCTAATTCTTGCTTTTGCTTTGCAATACTGTGCTTTTGAAGCTGACTCTGAAACGCCTAAAATCTGGCCTATTTCTTTATGATCATATCCTTCAAACAGATACAGGTTCAACACCGTTTTGCAGCCTTCCGGCAACAAATCAATCACAGACATGATCTGTGACGCCTGAAACTGCGCATATTCAAAGTCATCTTCCTCTTCCTCTATAAAATCTTCATTCTCCTCCAGCTGAGAAGTATCCAGTTTCTTTTTCCGAATGGCGTTAATACAATTATTAATCACAATCCGTTTGATCCATGAGCTAAACGTGTTCACCTCTCTTAGCGAGGGTAGCTTCTGAAAGGCATCAATAAATGACTCCTGAAGCATATCTTTCGCTTCCTCTTCATCACCCATCATCCGTCGGCATATATTATACATCGCCTTAGCATATAGGCCATAGAGTGACTCCATGGCCGCCTGGTCTCCCTGCTGACTCTGTATAATCAGGTGCTTATGGATGGTTTGTGTGGTGCTCACGATCTATGTAAAGACAATGCCTTTTATCAAAGGTTTCTCCATTTTACGTTTTTTCTAATAAAAAGGTGAGCTAAAGGTAGATAACTACTACCAAGCATTATGAAAACAGAGAATACAGGCTCTTACGATCGATTTTACCGCTATCGGTCTTAGGAATTTCTTTTACCATTTGGATGTATTTGGGGATCTTGAATTTGGCCAGCTTCCCGGCACAGAAATCAAGTATATCGTTCTGCGTTAATGTAGCTGAACGTCCCACAACTATCGCCTTACCCACTTCACCCCATCTGTCATCGGGAACTCCAATTACGGCCACTTCATGAATAGATGGATGTGTCTGAAGTAATTTTTCCACTTCATCCGGATACACATTTTCTCCACCAGAGATAAACATGTTTTTTATTCGGTCTTTCACATAGTAATACCCTTCCTCATCCCGAACGAGAATATCCCCTGTTCGAAACCATCCACCTGTAAAGGCCTCTTTGCTTGCCTCCTCATTGTTCCAGTACCCAGGAGTCACCACCGGGCCGTTGAGCCAGAGTTCGCCTTCTTCTTCACCTTTCGCTTCTGTACCATCTTACTTCATCAGCTTTACGTCCACAAGGGGTGGATGAAACCATATTGAATGCGGATAAAGACATGCTTGAGTTTGTGGTTAGGAACCTTATTCACAATTCGATCAAATTCACTCCTAAAAATGGAAAGATAAAGATTGTAGCAGAACACGGTGCTGATCTCACCAGAGTATCCATCATCGATACCGGAATGGGGATGACCAATGAAATGATTCAGAAGATTCTAGATAAGGAGGAAGCTTTTACCCGAACAAGAACAGAGCAGGAGAAAGGTTCAGGAATCGGGCTTCTAATGTGTAAGGACTTTATTGAAAAAAACCTGGGTAAATTGGAAATTAGTGCCAAACAGGGAACTACCGTTTCCTTTTACCTACCTGGTAGTAAAGTGCACTAAAAACCCCCTTCTTATAAAGCTTGATTTCAGTTTCCTGAAAATCACTTTCCTTTAAAAAAGACCTTAAGTCAAGTAGTTTGCTGGTTTCAAGATTGACAAACCAATTAAAGAAAATCAGCATAACTCTCAGCAAGAGGGTATTAACCTTTCTCTTTTCAAAATCCAACACAATCAACTTTCCATCAGTGCAAAGTAGTTCCTTGACTCTAACAATCACTGTATGCAGACTTTGCTCATCAAAACAGTCCAGAAAAAACGGACAGATGATCACATCATATTTTTTATTTGATTCAAATTCCAAAAAATCAGTATGAACGAAACTGACTGTTCCTTTAACCGATCGCTTTTTTGCTATATTCAGCATCCCACTTGACTTCTCTACGAATACAATTTCTTCACATGACGGAATTTTTTCCAAAATTTGTCCTGTACCTCCACCAAGGATAAGCACACGATCTTTATCGCCTATTTCTTTCAGATGATAAGCTTGTGCTTGTATTAATGATTCTCCAAAAACAAGTTTGGAAAGGCGATCATAATATGGGGCAACAAAGTCAAAATCGTTTACAGCCATTCAAAAAGAATTGGCAATAAAAATACACCATCACCTATAGCTCTGTATCGATGATTAAGTCGAAACCAATCGGAAGAAATGATCATCAATGCATAAATGACAAACCCTGCTACAAAATAAATTGTGATTACGTTGATGGAAAGAATAGCAATTGCAAGACCTATTGAGATCAGCAGTAATATAATTTTTTCCAGATGCTTACCATTAAGTTCTGTTGCAATCGATTGAAACTTGTCTCTGATATCGTCCTCCTTTTCATACCAGCTAAATAGACTAAGGTTCACAAAGGTTAGTAGCACCAATAATAAAAATATATCCCAGTGATAGGTCTGACTGAGTAGGAAAGGTATCATCAAAATCCCGGCTGAATAGACCAGCGCAACGTAAAGCTCCTTTGAAAGAAATCGTGATAATCTGTGCTGCATCATCAAGTAAGCAAATGAGAATACTGCCAGCGCTAAACCTCCAAGGAAGATCACTAATGGAATGAATAAGACCAGAACTGACAATGCAATCAAAACAAGAACAGCAACTACCAGTAAATATTTTCGATGGTTTTTATGAAACAGATATCGCTCCCTGGATGACCTGATCTTGTTCTCTGCATCTCGGAGGTGATCTGCTGTATAGATAAGCCAAACCACACCTCCTAGCAGCGCATACACTTCCCATCCGGGAGCTACTCCAAATTGAGCACAAAAAAATCGGAGCAGTATAACTACTCCGACTACAATATCTATGGACAAAATTTGAGCGGTACGATATGCTCGCCCGATCATTATCCCTGAGCTAATGCCTCAGCCCCACCAACGATCTCCAGGATCTCTTTGGTAATGGCAGCCTGACGTGTTCTGTTATAAGTCAAACGAAGCTCCTTCAATAGTTCATCAGCATTTTCTGTTGCCTTATCCATTGCTGTCATCCGTGCTCCATGCTCAGAAGCATTCGATTCCAATAAGGTTTTATAGAACTGGATCTTAAGTGACTTAGGAACAAGCTCATCAAAAATGAAATCTTTCGAAGGCTCATAGATGTAATCTATCTCACCATAGGAGTCATCCATTTCTTCTGTCTCAATTTCCTGAATTGGAAGAAACTGTTCTTTTTTTACGATCTGAGTAGCAACGTTTTTGAACTCATTGTAGACTATGTCCACTCGATCATATTTACCATCAAGGAAATCAGCCATCACCATTTCAGCCGCTTCCTTTGCATCCGCAAAATTTAGCTTCTCTATCAAATGAGAATAAGTGCTGACCACATTGTACTTTCTTTTAGTAAAGTGTTCCAATGCTTTTTTCCCGATCGGTAATATTTCCAAATTCCCTGAAGCCTCAACGTGACTGTACTTTTCTGCTATTAGCGCCTTCGTTCCTTTAAAGACACTGCTATTAAAAGCACCACACAATCCTCTATCTGATGTCACCACAACAAGAAGAACCCTTTCAATGGCTCTTTCTTCTGAATATGGGTTATCAGCATCGTCTGATTGTCCTGCCGATACATTCTGAATAATTTCAGATAGCTTCTGAGAATATGGCCTCATTTGAATGATACGATCCTGTGCCCTTCTCAACTTAGCAGCAGCAACCATTTTCATGGCTTTTGTGATCTGCTGTGTTGAAACAACTGATTGAATCCTACCTTTTACCTCTTTAAGATTGGCCATCTATTTTCTTATTTTTTATATCTGGAAGCAATGTCTTTAGCGATTTCTTCTGTTTTCGCAACAGCTTCTTCGCTCAATTTACCAGCTTTGAAGTCTGCCAACGCATCTTTACCAGTAGATCTCATTGCATTCATGAATTCAGTTTGGAATTCTTTTGCCTTGTTCACAGGAACCGGATCTAAGAATCCTTTTGTAGAAGCATAAATGATTGCCACTTGCTCCTCTACCGGAATTGGTGAGAACTGAGGCTGCTTCAGAATTTCCTGGTTCTTTCTACCTCTGTCGATGGTTCGCTGAGTCGCTGCATCAAGGTCAGACCCGAATTTTGCGAACGCTTCAAGTTCACGGAACTGTGCCTGGTCCAACTTCAAGGTACCTGCTACCTTCTTCATTGACTTGATCTGAGCATTACCACCCACTCGTGATACCGAGATACCTACGTTAATCGCTGGACGAATACCGGAGTTGAAAAGGTTTGTTTCTAGGAATATCTGACCGTCAGTAATTGAGATTACGTTCGTCGGGATATATGCTGAAACGTCTCCTGCCTGTGTTTCAATGATTGGAAGAGCGGTCAAAGATCCGCCACCTTTTACTTTTCCTTTCAGAGAAGGAGGAAGGTCATTCATTTGAGTAGCTACAGAATCATCGTTAATAATTTTTGCTGCACGCTCTAGAAGTCTTGAGTGAAGATAGAAAACGTCACCTGGATAAGCTTCACGCCCCGGAGGTCTTCTAAGTAGAAGTGACACCTCACGATAAGAAACCGCTTGCTTGGAAAGGTCATCATATACCACAAGTGCCGGACGACCAGTATCTCTGAAGTACTCACCAATAGCTGCACCAGTCATTGGAGCATAAAACTGCATTGGAGCAGGATCAGATGCAGAAGCATTCACAATAACCGTATAAGCCATTGCACCTGCTTTTTCCAGCTGCGCCACGATACCTGCTACGGTAGAGGCTTTCTGACCGATAGCTACATAAATACAGAATACCGGCTCTCCTTTGTCATAAAATTCTTTCTGATTGATAATGGTGTCAATTACCACGGCAGTTTTCCCTGTCTGACGGTCACCAATCACCAACTCTCGCTGACCCCTTCCAACTGGAATCATTGAGTCAATCGCTGTAATACCTGTTTGTAGCGGCTCACTTACCGGCTCTCGGTAAATTACTCCAGGAGCTTTTCTTTCGAGTGGCATTTCGAACGTTTCACCTTCGATCGCTCCCTTACCATCGATTGGGTTACCCAAAGTGTCAACTACACGCCCACACATTCCGTCACCTACTTTGATGGAAGCAATTCGGCCCGTTCTCTTCACTGTGTCACCTTCATTGACTTCTGCAGAGTCTCCAAGAAGTACGGCTCCTACATTGTCCTCTTCCAGGTTCAATACCAATGCATTCAATCCATTCTCAAATTCCAATAGCTCTCCAGCTTGAGCATTAGATAGTCCGTAGATTCTGGCTACACCATCACCTACCTGTAGTACGGTACCTACTTCTTCAAGCTCAGCTTCCGTCTTGTGACCAGATAGCTGCTCTCTTAAAATTGCTGAAACCTCATCAGGTCTTACTTGTGCCATAATTTTATTTGTTTAGCCTGTTGGCTTGAGTTATTTATTTTTTTGAAAACTTCAGTTTTAAATCTTTCAATTGTCCGCTCACACTTTCATCCAGCTGTTGGTCTCCCATTCTCAGGATATATCCTCCTACAATTTCCGGGTCTACCTTTTTTGATAAAAGTGGCTCCTTTCCGGTAATCTCTTTTGCCAGCTTTTCAAATGCTTTCTTCATTTCATCATCCAACTCAAAGCTGGTAGTTACTGAAACTTCAGCAAGCCCTTTCTTCACGTTGTATAAATGAAGAAACTCAGCTGCGATATCCTCAAGAAGGTTTTCGCGACTCTTTCGAGTAATGATATCGAATGCCTGCAGGGTAAGATCATTGACCTTACCGGAAAAGACCTTTTTTAAGATTTCGGCCTTCTTCTGATGAGCGATGATGGGGCTTTTAAGCATCAAAGCAAAATCCCTGCTCTCCTCGCAAACCGCAACAAAAGATTCCATGTCATCCTTCACATTATCCAACACCTTCTTCTCCTCAGCTAATTCAAGGATTGGAGTTGCATAACGAACGGCTATTCTGCTTACAGACATGTTTAATTAACTTTTACGTCTTTGATAAACTTCTCAACGAGTGCTTTTTGAGACTTATCGTCTGATAGTTTTTCTCGAAGCACTTTTTCAGCAATCTCAAGTGAAAGTGAAGAAACCAGTTCTTTTACTTCATTTAGCGCTGCTTTTTTCTCCACTTCTATTGCCTCTCTGGCATCCTGGATCATTTTGGATGTAATATCAGAAGTCTCAGCCTTTGCATGCTCCACAATGTGAGTTGCTTCATCTCTGGCCTCTTTCAAGATTGCATCTCTTTCAATTCTGGCTTCCTGTAGCAAGTATTCATTGTCAGCTTGGATTTGCTTCATCTCCTCCTGAGCATGCTCTGCAGCTCTTAGAGAGTCTTCGATCTGAAACTCACGGGTTTTAAGTGCTCCTAAGATTGGTCTCCATACGAATGCTCGTAAAATGAATAACACAATCAGGAATACTATCACCTGCCAAATGATCAATCCTATGTCGGGGGTAACTAGTGCCACGATATAAATTATTTAGTGTAAATGTCTTTTTTTAAAATAAACCTGGCCATGCCACCTAATGTGGTCATAGCCAAGCTTCTTTTAGGAATTAATTTCCTGTTCCAGCCAATAGACCTACTACAACACCGAATAGCGCCGCACCTTCAATAAGTGCTGCTGCAATAATCATTGCTGTTTGGATCTTACCAGCTGCTTCTGGTTGCCTTGCAATACTCTCAGTTGCTCCTTTACCGATCAAACCGATACCAAGTCCTGCTCCTAGTACTGCTAAACCTGCTCCAATTGCTCCCATAATTAATTATTTATTAGTTTAAAATTGGTTCCAAAAATTAATGATGCTCCTCTACTGCCTGTCCAAAATACAAGGCAGAAAGCAGCGTAAATACATACGCCTGAAGCACTGCTACAAATAACTCCAGCATATTCATCACTGTTGCGAAAACCGCTCCAACTACACCTATGGTTAAGCTTTCAAAAATGAAAGCCAAACTGATAATACTAAGGATCAAAATGTGACCTGCAGTGATGTTCGCAAAAAGTCGAATCATCAGTGAAAATGGTTTTGTGAAAATCCCGATGATCTCCACCGGCCATAAAATGATGTATAACAATAGTTTTCCGGCCCACGGCATTGATTTTCCAAGTGGATCTACAATGTGTAGCCAGTATGTTTGTCTTCCTGAGAAAAGTGTGATTAAAAGGGTTATCACAGCAAGTGTTAGCGTTACTGAGATATTCCCTGTCATATTTGCTGCTCCTGGCAACAAGCCAAGAAGATTACCAAACCAGATAAAAAAGAAAACGGTTAACAAGAATGGCATGAATCGCTCGTACTTGTGCCCAATATTTTCTTTGGCTATGTCATCTCTGATAAAAATAATGATTGGCTCGAAAAATGATTGAATTCCTTTTGGCGCCCGACCAGCATTTTTCTTATACCCTCTTGCTACTGCAGAAAAAACCAAAATCAAAATGACGGCATCAATGAGCATGAAAAGAACATTTTTAGTAATAGAAATGTCCAAAACGTGTCCCCCATTTTCCAGGGTAATATGGTCGTGATCCATTACATATCCATTGTAAGGAACCAACTCATGGTCTTCGTTGAAAAAATTGTGAGAGGAAAAAACATCCAGTCCTTTCTCCTCGGAGTATACGATTACCGGTAAGTAAACATTAAGTCCGTGATAGATTTCCCACACGTGAGAATCTGAAATGTGGTGATTGATTAATTCACTCGGATCGAATGGCCCATCTTCTCCGTCTTTCGAACCACCACCAGCGAATACTAAACCAGGAAAAACAAGTAATAAAAACGCTAAAAACTTGTTGATTTTCAGAAAGTTAGATTGCTTCAATATTGAGCCTATTTTCATCAGATTTTCGTTCGTTCCTCAATTTCGGCGCAAGTTAGTCAAAGCCTCAACTATTTCAAAGATCATGAATATCAAATAGAGGATAATAAATTGAATAACCAGGTTTTTGAGATCATCTTGCGTATAAATAAGAATCATAATGAAGACGAGAGAGGATAGCAATCGAATTACAATTTTAACAAGTGATATCTGAACTTTCCATTCATCAGGCGCCCACATTTCTATCCGAAAAAGCACCAGGGCTTGAATAGCAAAAAAAGCGACCATGATCAAATAAGATTCATGAAGGTGTAGGTCAGATTCAAAATAGTAACCTGCCACCAATAAAGATACAGTGATCAGCGCGAGCGTAATCCACTTTTTCATTTGAGTGATTTTAATAGTAGCCAGATTGTCCCAGCCATGGCAAGAAATGTGGTAATAAGGATAATTACCGGACTAGATGATAAATAATCATCCAGGTAATACCCTCCAATAATCAAGATGAGATTCATGACGATAAGCTCAAACACTAAACCATAAAGCTTCATGTAAGACTTATCGTCGTTTGGGTTTTTATCAGGCTTTGAGCGCTTGTGGCTGCTCTTGGTCTTCGGGCTTTCCAATTTTTATTTCCTTGCTTTTTACGCCCATTTTACATTTGCCATTGAAGTTAGCTCCTGATTCTACCAGCAACTTATTGGTAATAATGTCACCATCTATAGTTGCAGTAGCTTTCAATACCAACTGCTCAGTGACTTCAATGGTACCCGTAATGTGTCCCGCCACTTCGGCATTTTGAGCTAACACACTACCATCTACCTGAGATGAGTGCCCAAAAGCTGCTTTTGATTTTGTTTTGATGTCTCCTACAACCTTCCCTTCTACACGAATATTTCCAAACGTTTCGATGCTACCGTTTACGATCGTGCCTTTCCCAATTATATTACTTGAGTTACTCAACTCTTCTACTTCTTTTTGATTCTTGTTCAACATAGCCTGATTTTAAAGTGCAATATACTCTTGTGGATTCACAGGGTTGCCATTATGCCACAATTCCAAGTGTAAATGTGGTCCTGATGTCAGTTCTCCTGTATTTCCTATAGTGGCTACTACTTCTCCAGCCGCCACAAAGCTACCAACGTTTTTAAATAATTCCGAATTGTGTTTATATACCGAAATTAAATTGCCAGGATGCTGAATTGCCAGGATATATCCTCCATCCAGTGTCCAGGAAGACATTATAACCACTCCATCAGCAACTGACCGAACAGGTTCATTCTCCGGCGCAACCATATCTATTCCGTAATGATCCTCTTTGGGGTTAAACCCATCTGTGATAATTCCGTCTAGTGGGCTAAAAAGGTAAACATCACGCAATTCGTAGATATTTGATGATACTGCAATTGGCAGGGCAGTTATTTCTGCCAGCTCCGAACCTTCAAATTCCGCCCGGAATTGAGAATCAACCGGCTGAATTGTCTCATTGAGCTCTGCTGGCTGCAGATCAGACTCAGGACTCACATCCATATTTTGATCAATTTCTTCTCCAGCTATGATTTTACGGATGTTTTCAATGTATATATCCTTATTCTCGACCTCCTGAGCCAACGAATCGATAGTCATGGATAGCTCTAAAACCTGTCGATTAGCCTCCATTTGCGCATGCCTTGGATCCAGCCATTGTTCCAATGCAACCGTAATCAGGTATACTGCGAGT
Organism: Ekhidna sp. ABH4_415; assembly: GCF_056161305.1. NCBI lineage: Bacteria > Pseudomonadati > Bacteroidota > Cytophagia > Cytophagales > Reichenbachiellaceae > Ekhidna > Ekhidna sp. ABH4_415. The sequence goes on along the minus strand of NZ_JBSWYW010000001.1, from coordinate 132,840 downwards.
GATAAAAGAAGTAGGCCTACTCCTGCAAGCAGCAGAAATAAGCGAGCATAATTGAAGCTAAAAGTAGTCTTCTCAGCAAAATTCTCCTCATTTCTAATAATGAGCAGGTATTTATTCGTTAGCCAGTTACTAAATGTCTTTCTTGCAGCCATAAATTGCAATTTAAGGCGACAAAGGTATTCAATCACCCCTTGTTTTATCTTTACACCAAATTGAATTTGAGATCGTTATTTAACGAACCAGTCTAGGCGTATTTTGAAGAAACTTTTATCCGTATGTTTAATAGCAGTTGTGGCAGGTTGTTCTCCCTACAAAAACAACCCTTTGAGCAACTCCTATCACGATCTCACCGCTCATTTCAATGCCTATTTCATAGCCAATGAGCGTATAAATGAAATTGAAAAATCCATTTTTGAAAGCCAGGAGTGGAATTACAATAAGGTTCTACCTATTTATGCGCAATTTGACTCTGCCAAGTCTGCTTCATTGAAAGGTCCTATTGAAGACTGCATTCAAAAAGCATCAATCGCAATTCAGCACCATCCAAACAGTAAATGGGAAGATGACAGCTATCTTCTGGTGGGGAAAGCCCGATACTATGCCAGAGAGTTTCCAGACGCAATTGAGACATTTAAATATGTAAATACACATAGTGAAGATGATAATGCGAGGCATCATGCGCTTACAGAACTGATCAGGAGTTTTGCGGAATTTGAAGAATATAACAATGGAGTTGCAGTGACCGATTATCTGGCAAAAGAAGAACTGAACAAAGAAAACCAACGTCGGATGCACCTCAACACTGCCTACCTGTATCAAAAAAAAGGTGATCAAAATAAAATGGTAGGAAGCCTTGTGAAGGCGGAAGAACTACTAAAGTCTTCAGACAAAGCTCGAATCAATTTTATAATTGGTCAGACATTCCAGGAGCTTGGTTTCGAAAGTGAAGCATTTCGATATTACAAAAACGTTCTGAAAAACAACCCAAGCTATGAACTAGAGTTTTATTCGAAACTCTACATGGCCAGGGTAACCGAGCTAGCTGACGAAGGAGATTTAAAGAAAATCCAGAAATACTTTAAAAACCTACTCAAAGACCCTAAAAACAAGGAGTATCGGGACAAGATTTATTATGAATTGGCTGGCTTTGAACTGAAAAATGGCAATGTTGATGAAGCAATTAGAAACTATAAACTATCTGTAAGATCGAGTCAAGGCAACAATCGTCAAAAGGCCTATTCTTATTTAAATCTGGGTAAGATCTATTACGACACGTTGAGGGATTATGTCTTGGCTAAGAATTACTATGACAGTACGGTCAGTACTATGCCTAAGGATGAAGAAAACTTTGAGGCTATAAAGGAACGCCAGGAAATTTTAGTTGATTTTGTCAAGCAGATAGTCACCATCCAGAAAAATGATAGCCTTTTAAATCTAGCGTCTCTGCCAGAGGATTCTGTTTTATCAATGCTAACATCGAAAATCACGAAAGAACGAGCAGAGAAAGAAGAGAAAAGAAAAAAGGCAAAACAAGCTGCCATTAATCGGGCAAGAAATATTACACAGAGTTCTGGTGATAACCTTATTGCAACAGCTTCTACCGGATCAGTTTGGTACTTCAACAACCAAACAGCATTAAGTAAAGGCCGGAATGATTTCATCAGAAAGTGGGGGGATAGGGCACTTGAAGACAATTGGAGACGGAAAAACAAATCTGCTACAACCACCAATAGCCCTTCCCCTGAGGAAACAATTGTTTCAAACGATCGCTCTGAAGCAACCGGGGAACAACCCGAAGAAGAGACCATAGAAGATGAGGCCAGGCGAATGATGGCAGATATTCCGCGGACTGAAGAACAAAAAAATGCGCTACTTGGAGAGATTGAAGTTGCCTTATATAACCTTGGAAACATCTATAATCTACGCCTAGAGGAAGACGCCAATGCTGCCGAATCTTTCGAGCAACTACTCCAACGTTTTCCAGAAACAGAATATGAGGCTGAAGTACTCTATCAACTTTATCTCTTGTATAAAAACATCGATCCTGCAAAATCAGTTTTAAAGGGAAATATCCTGAAACAGAAATATCCTGAAACGATATATGCTAAACTGGTTGACAACCCCAATTACAGAGAAGAGAGCTTTGCAATAAGTGAGCAGCTTAAAAAGCTTTATAAAAAGCTATACGAGAAATATAAATTAGGTGAATACCAACAAGTATTATTTGCTGCTGATAGTGCGCTTAGCAAGCACCCTGAAAATGAATTTAGCGATAATGTTGCTCTTCTAAGGGTGCTAGCGATTGGTCAGATGGAGGAAGACCACAAGTATCAGTTTGAACTGGGGGAGTTTATAAAAAAATATCCTGAGAGTGAGTTGAATGCGTACGCTCAAACTTTACTCACCACTTCTGAATCCTTTCAGCAAAAAAGATATAATAGTGCTAAGGCTCGATTCATTGAAGACTTCAAACAAAAGCACTTATTTGTAATCGTCTATGACCTCAAATCAGATATGACAGACAAGCTTCTACCGCTGATGGATGACTATTTACAAGAAAAGAACATGTCAAATCTTAAAACAGGCAACCTAATCCTGAGTGATCAGAAGTCGATGCTATTGGTTAATGTCTTCCCTGGCAAGAGCACTGCCGTAAATTTTATGAATTTATTAAGTAAAGAGGTTAACCTGAAGGATACATTTAAAGGTCAAAAATTTGATTTATTTGTGATTACAGAGGATAACTTTGATATCTTCTATAAAACAAAAGATGTCTCAGCTTATTTGACGTTTTTCGAAAAACATTATTGATGAAGCAAAAGCTTATTAAATACTCACTTCGAGTTTTCTGGATTTTATTCATACTGACGGTTCTGGGCATACCGACTACCTTTCTAATGGTTAAAAATGATGCCTTTGGATGGTTTGGGGGCTTGCCAAGCCTTGCAGCACTCGAACGACCAGATCCAGACCTCTCATCAGAACTAATCAGCGCGGATGGAGTGTCTTTAGGTAAATATTTCAGGAAAAACCGAACTCCCGTCACATATGAAGAGCTCTCTCCTGAGCTTGTAAACACGCTATTGGTAACTGAGGATGTTCGCTTCAAAAATCACTCTGGAATTGATCTAAAAGGTTTGGCCCGTGCCGTCATTGGTAAGCTTACTTTCTCGTTCAAGGGTGGTGGAAGCACCCTTACAATGCAGCTAGCAGAGAATTTATTTAAAACCAATACTGCTGAACAAGGAACACTTTACAAGTCAAGAACACTGGGTCAGGTCATTACCAAGTTGAAGGAATGGATAATCGCAGTTCAACTTGAAAAATCCTACACAAAGGAGGAAATACTGGCTATGTATCTAAATACAGTAGAATTTGGAAGCAATTCATATGGAATCAAAGTAGCCGCAAAGACTTTCTTTAATAAACTCCCTTCTCAGCTCAATTACGCAGAATCTGCTGTGCTTGTTGGAGCCATCAATGCACCAACCCGATGGAGTCCTGTTTTAAACCCTGATAATGCCCATCGCAAACGAACAGAAGTCCTTTGGAATCTTCACAAGTACGGGATTATTGATCGTATTCAGTTCGATACACTCAATAGAGATTCAATCCAATTGAACTACAAAGTAGAAAATCAAAATGAAGGGTTAGCCACCTACTTTCGTACAGTAGCAAAAAACTACCTCGTCAATTGGGCCATCGAAAATGGATACGATCTATTTGATGATGGATTAAAAATCTATACCACTATTGATAGCAGGATGCAGCAATATGCAGAAGAGGCAGTAGCTGAACACATGGATACGCTTCAACAAATTTTCAATAACCACTGGCAAGGAGAAAATCCATGGATTGATGATGACAACAATGAAATTCCTGAGTTTCTTGATATGGCTATCAGGCGAACGGATGCCTACAGGAGTTTACGATCACGGTTTGGAGAGCAGAAGGATTCTATCGAATACTATTTGAATAAGAAAAAGAAAATGAGAGTCTTTTCGTGGGGAGGCGAAATAGATACCGTCTTTAGTTCTTACGATTCATTGAATTATTACAAACGCTTTCTTCAAGCAGGCTTTATGTCCATGGATCCAAGAACAGGATATATCAAAGCGTGGGTAGGGGGTATCAATCATCAATATTTCAAATTTGATCATGTGAAGCAGGGGAAAAGGCAGCCTGGATCGACTTTCAAACCAATCGTTTACACCGCTGCAATAGACAATGGATACTCACCTTGCTTCCCTGTGGTTGATGCTCCCGTTTCCTTTAGCCTTCCCGGACAAGATCCACCAACCTGGGTGCCTCAAAACTCAAATGGAAGATTTACTGGAGAAGTAATGACCATACGCCAGGCAATGGCACAATCGGTGAATAGTATCACTGCATTTATGATGAATCGCATTGGCCCGTCTACAGTAGTTGACTATGCGAAAAGACTGGGTATCGAAAGTAGACTAGATGCTGTTCCCTCGCTCTGCTTAGGAGCCGGAGGTGATGTTTCTATTTATGAAATGGTAGGAGCATACTCCACATTCGTAAATAAAGGTACGTACATCAAGCCTTTCTTCATTTCCAGAATTGAAGATAAAAATGGGAATGTCATCCAGCAGTTTGTTCCGGATGAACAGGAGGCTATCAATGAAGAAACAGCTTACCTGATGCTCCATATGCTGAAAGGAGTTGTGGAAATGGGTACAGGGCGTGCACTTGACTATGAGCTAAAAGTAGATAATGAAATTGGCGCCAAAACAGGAACAACGCAAAACGCATCAGACGGATGGTTTATAGGAGTAACTAAAGATCTCGTATCTGGGGCCTGGGTAGGCGGTGATGATCGAAGTATCCGATTTAGACAGTGGGTACTTGGACAGGGAGGTAGAACCGCGCTTCCGATTTGGGAAAGGTATATGGCTAAAATTTACGCTGATGAGACCTTGGGCTATGAGAAAGGATATTTCGAGAAACCAACGAAACAACTAAATACTGTAATCGACTGTGACCTCTACGAAGAGAACACAAATCCATCTGACTCTGTTGATTATGACGTAGTTGACGAAGATGATTTCATGTAATGCAATTTCAACGATACGCTCGAGAGGATTATTTAAGACTTCCTGAAAAGCCAGGTATTTATAAATTTCTTGATCAGGATGGAACAATAATCTATGTTGGAAAAGCAAAAAGTTTAAAAAAAAGAGTCGCAAGCTATTTTACAAAAGCCAACCTAGATAATCGAAAAACTTATAGGTTGGTATCAGAAATCCGGCTTGTTGAATTTGTAATTGTTTCTTCCGAATTCGATGCTTTACTCCTCGAGAACAATCTGATCAAAGAGAATCAGCCTCGTTACAACATTCTTTTGAAAGATGATAAGAGTTTTCCAAGCATTTGCATCACCAATGAGCGATTCCCACGAATCTATTCCACAAGAAGAATCGATCATAAAAAAGGTGAATACTTTGGTCCTTACACGAGCGTAAAAGCGATGAATGGGGTTATAGACCTCATTCGAAAGCTACATAAAATCAGAACCTGCAAATACAACCTATCTGAAGAGAATATTAAGAAAAAGAAATTCAAAGTATGCCTGGAATATCATATAGGTAATTGTCTGGGTCCTTGTGAAGGTCTCCAATCCGAGGAAGACTATCTGAAAGATATTGATGAGGCACGCAAGATCCTCAAAGGAAAAATTGGTGTGGTTGGTAGATCATACAAGGGAAAGATGCAAAATGCCTCTGAAGAGTTAAAATTTGAATTAGCTCAATCCTACAAGGAAAAACTGAATCTTCTTGAAAAATTCCAATCACGTTCGTTGATTGTTAATCAGAAGATTACCAATACAGACGTATTTACGATGACTGGGTCAGATAATGAAAAGTCATTGTTTATTAATTATATGAAGATTGAAAACGGTGCGATTATAAATTCCGAAACAATAGAAGTTAAAAAGAAAATTGAGGAAGATAATGCCGAGGTATTTAGATTTTCAATCTTCGATTTAAGGAAAAAATACGGTAGTAACAATCCACACATACTTACAAATCATGAAGTGGAGGGGTGGGAAGACGTTGATATAATTGTTCCAAAAATTGGTGACAAAAAGAAACTAGTAGAGCTGTCATTAAAAAACGCACTCTTTTTCAAAAAGGAAAATTTTTCGAAAAAAAGCACTCAACCCAATGAAGCTATTCTAAAGAACTTACAAGAAGATTTGAAATTACCAGAACTACCCGTCCACATCGAGTGCTTTGATAACTCAAATATTCAGGGTACCAGTCCGGTAGCATCAATGGTGTGTTTCAAAAATGGAAAGCCATCGAAATCTAACTACAGAAAATTCAATATCAAGACGGTAGTCGGACCTGACGATTTCGCATCAATGAAGGAAGTAGTGGGAAGAAGATATTCACACCTTAAGAATGAAGGAATTTCATTTCCTCAGCTTATCATAATTGATGGTGGTAAAGGCCAACTAAGTGCTGCATGTGAGGCACTAAAAGAACTGGGCGTTTACGGTCAGATACCCATCATCGGTATTGCCAAAAAACTAGAGGAAATCTATTTTCCAGAAGATAGTATCCCTCTTTATATAAGTAAAAAATCGACATCTCTTAAGCTAATTCAACATCTTCGAGATGAAGCACATCGTTTTGCGATCAACTTTCACCGACAAAAAAGGAGTAAAAATTCTTACAATTCCGCATTAGATCAATTGAAGGGTATAGGAAAGCAAACAAGAGTCATTCTGATGAAAGAGTTTGGTAGTGTCGCAAGGTTAAAACAATCTTCAGAGAAAGACTTAAGAGAGCTAATTGGAAATTCTAAAGCAGAAATAATTCTGGAGGCAATAAAAAAAGGAGACCTTTAACAGTCTCCTTTTTAGTGCTATTTTTAATTTTCTAATATTCTTTAATACATCGACAGCTGTTTCTATGCCAGTCGCCAATCACACTATGATAAATTTCTTTGGATCCTTTTTGAACAGAAATTAAACCAGAAGTATTGTCAGATTTTTTCTCAGCGTCCCAATAATTTCCACTAATTCCAACATTTTTAAATACTCTTCCCGGGTCACCAAATCCACCTAGAACTAAATCTATTCCGCTCTCGCCCCCATTTTGAAGTGCAATACCCGCATTCCGAATTCCTCCGTATGTTTTAAATAAAAGTTGCCAATCACCTATTGTGGGAATTCGCCATCCTTCAGGACATGCCTCAGTGGCTGCCTTGAAGGTATATAATCGACCAAATGCTTCACAATATGCAGGCTCATTCTTATAGCAAAATGAATCCGATACTTCAAAAGCAAGGTTCTGTGCCATCCAGGTTCGTTTCACGGTGACACCACCCTCAAGTTCAATGTCGATAGTAACCGTTTTATAGGTCTTTCCGTCACGTGAGTCTGTGAGCTCTCCAAACTCCTGCGCAGGGCCCAAAAGGCAACCAACGATAAACAAAAGGGAGAGTAAATAACGTATATTCATTTTACGGTGGATTAGGTTAGGTTAAAATCATTAATATTCCCAGAGCTCCGACTCGTACTCCATTAAGTCGTACTCATACTTTTGCTGAATCACAATCACACTCAAAGGATCTTCAGCCATTTGTTCTGAATATTGCTGGCGAATGTCCAAATCCTGAGGGTTAGATACCTTAACAATTGGTGCATTGAATAGCCGTAGCTCAAAGGCATCACTCATATTTAAGTGCTTGCCTACGTTCTGCCTGTTGTAATAAATTGCCTTATCGGCATACGGACCTCTGAAGAGGGACACAACATCATCATACCTAAAGTGAGCTACCTTCTTCTCAAAACCGGCAGGATTATAGAGTGAACCTGCATCTCTCGGAAGAGCAATACTCAAGGATCTTATGTAGTGATACATTCGTGATCTGTTTCTATCAAAGATCACGTCTTCTTTGATGTACAAGACTGAAAACAAGTCCTCAGGAATTGATTCTTGCCTTGGCTCTTCACTTTCCTCTACAGCAGCATCATCAGTGCTTTCATCACCAAAGGAGTCAAAACCACCAGAGTTAAAGCCTCCCCCAACAAACGGGTTTTCTTCTCGCTCAACTGAGATGTTTGAAACAAAGATGATATCAGGCATAAAATTTATACATGAGTCTGATCTATATGGAGTCAGCAGGCCTTCATCTACGGCCTCAATAAGTAGCCTGGAGATTTCTCCATTCAAGGAAAAAAACGGTCGATTTTGCTTTTCTTGCAAATCCATTCTTCTCCAAACGGTTTTCCGGAACATCACCTGAGACTCTTCAACCTCTGGTTTCACCAGGGGTGCAAGCTCTTCTTGCGCAAACCCGAAGGAGAGCGAAAAACCGAAAACAATTACATAACCTAATTTTTTCATAACACTGTTTTATCTGACAAGTTTACTTCAATGATATGTTGATAAAGCGCTGGTGTTTTGGAAATGTTTCCACCTGCTTTCTGAAGTTTTGTCTTTGTACTTTTTTAATCTCAATAACCAATTGGTCACCCTTTCTTCCAGACATTCCTCTTAGATTGATTCGTTCACCAGCCCGAATAGATCCTCTTCCAAGGCCGCCACTCACCAAAGTAACTTCTGCTTCAGCAATTTTGAATTTCGCGTCATTGGGAAGGAATTGAGCAAAGCTTTCATCAGGAATAGCTCTTAAAAATAATTCCGGTGTTCGAGCAGATATACCTTCTTTGAGATTCACCTCTCCTGCGCTTGTATAAGCCTTAATATCGGGAGCCGGGATGCTTCTTACACCAAACTCTCTGGATCCAATCACATTACCTCCTGAGGACACAGTTAATGTAACTTTCTGCGAGCGCGGCACCACAGTAACCTGACCAGTTTGAGATCCTTTTATTGCATCACCACCTTTTGCTGAGAAAGAAGGATTATATGAAGTTCCCAAAGCAGGAACCTGAACATCTAGTGCATTACCGCAATTGTAGTAAAGTGCGTTAACAGATTGTGATTGAATCTGTATCACAGGCTTCACTACATAATATTCAATGGTATCCGTGAATGTGGTGTCAGTACCGCCACCCTGAGGAACTGTAATAGACGCAATAATCTCTTTTCTTGCATTTCCACTCTTATCATAGCTACCTGGAGTGGCTGTAAATTCAACTTTACCTACACCTCCAACAACCGGAGCTTCTTCTCCATTATAAGTCATCACCAATTTGTCATTCAAACCAGAAGCAGAAGCCGCGATAAACATATCCGCTTTATACTTGGTGCCTGCAGCCACATATTTTGACTCTGGCATAATTACCGGTTTTATTTGATCAAAAGTGATGTCTTTCAAACCAACCCTCTTTACTAGAAAATCAAGAGCCGAAGTTTCAAATGCCAAAACATTAGCCTGAAATTCACTTACAGTAGCTAATCCAGCATGAGTTGGCGAGTTTTCAAAAGCCAGTTGAGACCATTTTTTACCTTTCTGATTTTCATCCTTGCTATAAATGGGATCCTCGTCCGCATCGAGGGCGATTTTATGATACTGCTTCAACTTAGCTTCATCAGCATCATTCTTCTTTAAGACTTCTTGAATATATTCGGCATAGCCATTAAGAAGCGCCTTCATTTTCGCCCCATGTCCTTCTCCTCCTTCTTCTTCTGGCATCATGTAGTGACCTACTTTGTCATAATCCGTCTTCCCATTGATGAAACGTTTATCTCCTTTATGACCTTCCATATAGTCTCCTGTAATTTCTACAAAAGTCTCTTTATACTCTTCTAGCTCGGCCAGAATCTTTGTTGTCTCTGCCCTCAGGGCTTCTGCATCTGCGACTACTTTCAAATCATCGGCTCTGTTCCCCTTATCTTTTGCGGCAGATTTCATACCAACGATGGTTCGAGCATTTCGCTCAGATGTTTCCGCATTTGCCCGCTCCAAACTTTCATTGATAAAGGCGAATTTGTCTAAGACCGTGGAGCTCACATTTAATGCCAACAATGCTGTCAGCACCAAATACATCATGCCGATCATTTTCTGCCGTGGTGTTTCTTTTCCTCCTGCCATAATTAGTTCGTTTTAAGGGTTAATTACTGATTACCACCTCTCATTGCGGTAAGCATATTACCGTATACTTTATTTAGAGCAGAAATGTTCGATGTAAGCTTGTTAAGCTCAGCCTGGAACTGCGAGGTTTCTTTACCTGCCTCTGCCATGCTTTCAAGCGCACCGCTAATATTAGAATAAAATTTATTCAATGCTTTGGTATGACTTTGAGCATCTTTTAACTCCATTTCATACACCGCATTCAACGCTCCTAAACTCTTAGTCACGTTCTGAACCTGACTATGGTACTCTTTAGTATCTTTTGTCGCATCAGCCATACCTGACATAGCCTCCATCGCCTGAGCGTAGGATTTGTTCATCTCAGAAAGAGACTTAGATGCTGACTTTACGTTAGTTGCATATTCATTGGTTGCAACCGCTGCATCACTAAGGTTAGACATTTTCTTGGCAGATTCTGCCATGTTTCTCATGCCATCACCCAAACTTTTAATAAGCTCCGGCCCAACTTTTGCATCAGCAAGCATTTTGTCCATTTGAGCAGAAGCTCCGGTTGCTTGAGGAACAGCCTTTCGTGGGGCAGCCGCTGGTCCATCATAATCATCAGCAAGCTCTGGATATACTTTAGCCCAATCCGGCTCAGCATGCTTTGGTTCGAAAGCACTTAAAAAGAAAATAACAGCCTCGGTGGTTAGACCAACCCCAAGCATAAGGGATGCACCTGGCATATGAAGAATTTTAAACATCGCTCCCACGATTACAACTGCAGCTCCTATTCCATAGATTTTCGGCATTATAGTGGAATAGAGTAGCTCCTGAAATCCGCCTTTTTTGCTCATTGTAATAATATTTAGGTTAGTAATTTATTCGTTTTTGATTAATTAAAATTCGTATCCTGATGATCTTCCTAGGTAGGTCATTGCACATCGGAAACCAATAGAAGCTCTGGTGGTATCCTGGTGTTCAAATGAGCGTGTACCTGTTTCAAGGTAATAGGCAATGTCTTTCCAAGACCCACCTCTTATCACTTTGTAAGGAATATTGTCATCAAAGTAAGTAGGGTTCAAATCCCATGTTAATGGCATAGCTGATTGGTTGTACGCATCTTCGCACCACTCTGCTACATTTCCTGCCATATCATATAGTCCATATTCATTGGCAAAGTAAGTTCCGATAGGAGATGTGTAGGCATAGCCATCATCAAAATAATTTCCTCTTCCTGGTTTGAAGTTTGCAAGTAAGCAACCTTTAGCATTTCTAATGTATGGATTACCCCATGGATACTTTGCCATATCTCTTCCACCTCTTGAAGCATATTCCCATTCAGCTTCTGAAGGAAGTCTGAAATTTGGCATCAAAGGCAACCCAACACTTCTTCTATAGTCATTCAAGTAATTGGTTCTCCACTCGCAAAAATATTTGGCTGCATTCCAATCTACCCCAACAACCGGATAATCATCGAAAGCAGGGTGAGACCAATAATACACTACCAATGGGTCTCCCATATGATGCGTATAATCTCTTGTCCAAACTGTTGTATCAGGTAAAAGGTCCGCAATAGAATAGCCCGTAGGTAAATCTATCTCTGAACTCTCCTGAAGATTCTGAGTAAACTGTCGGTATTCGTTATTGGTGATTTCTGTATCATCCATAAAGAAAGCCCCGATAGTAACCTGTTTGTTGAAGTTTATCTGAGTAGCAGCAACATCTTCGTCCGCTTGCCCCATGTGAAAAGTACCGGAAGGAACTGACACCATACCAAATGGCCTGGTCATTTCCCAACCTTGTCTGTCTGGAGCTCCTATAAGCTCTCCTTTGTCACCTTGATCTCCGCCAAAAAGACCACAACCTGAAAGAATTATGGCGCAGCAAAGGACAATACAATTTGATATTGTAAAAACACGCATTTTATTCATAACACCTTTATTGAACATGCAAGTATGTAAAATAAACAAACTTTAGCAAGAATTATTGCACGATATTCAGCCTAAATATATAATCATAAATCTATTTAGGACAAGTTTTACTTTAAAATTGGACAAAGGCTTTTATCTGGAGGTTTAAAAAGTGAACCTTGGTGTTTTCACAGCTTTCCTTCCCCCGAATACCAAATCAGGTAAATCATACCTTATAAATACCTCATGTGAGGTAGGCTGTTTCGCATCTTGATCTTTTACTACGTAATCAAATGAATAACCTGCTTTAAGCTTATTATCCTCCAGAAAAGAATAACCTAATAAAATACTGAGCGATTCTGCTCTCCGAAAGGCTAGCCCTCCCCACATTTTGTCTTGATATACGGCAATGGCACTAATATCATAAGTATATGAATTCAAATCTGACCGTATCATTATAGTTGGATTCAGTACCAATTCCCTCATCAAACCCACCGAAGTGCCTCCCATCAACAAGTAATTAATAGGCACAATATTTTTTGCGTCAGTTCCAAAATCAAACCCCGGCTCGATAATATTCTCCGCTGAGAAACCAACGAAGTAGTCTTTCCTGGACTTAAAATAAATACCAGCGTGGAGATTAGGCTTCATCTGAGATTCTCTGTTTTCCGGAATAAGACCATCATTTGGGTCAACTGCCCTGAAGTTTGGATCTAATGACTGAACATTGATTGCAGGCATGAGGCCAAATGATAGCTGACCGAATTGGAATTCTCTTTTAATCGAAATCGATAATCGGACCTGAAGGTTATTCACATTTGCAACCTTATCATTGGATATGGAAAGACCAACGCCAGATAAAGTGGATTTTACCGGGACAACCATGGAAATCAATTGCGTGGTAGGAGCTCCGCCTGGATCAAAGGTTGCGTTATACCCAGCCCACTGACTTCTATGATGAGCAGCTACGAATGCCTGATCTTCTGTACCAACCCATGCAGGATTATAGTAAGAAGGATTGAACATGTAATGATTGAAAAAAAAATCATTCTGTGCTGCACCGACGCTTGCCACGAGCAGCAATAAAAATGTACAGATGATTCTAGGGTTCCAATTCATATTGTAAGTATAACTCTTACAATTTACATACCCTTATTTCTCTTAAAGGTTATTCGCCTCTTTTATATATACCTCTAAAGCACCTGTCATGGACGGAGCATTTGGAAGTGGGGCCTGAATATCCAAAATCAAACCAGCATCTTTCACGGCTTTTGATGTGGTAGGTCCAAAAGCGGCTATTCGTGTATTGTTTTGTTTGAAATTAGGAAAATTCTGCAACAAGGACTCTATGCCTGATGGGCTGAAAAAAGCAATAATATCATAGGTTACATCATCCAGGTCAGAAAGGTCAGCTGCCACTGTTCGGTAGATGGTAGCTTCGGACCATTCAAATCCATTCTCATCCAGAAAGTTTGGAATATGTTCTGTTCGAATATTTGAGCAAGGAAAGATGAATTTTTCGTCCTTGTGCTTTTTTATCACATTAAGAAGGTCATTAGCAGTACGCTCTCCTGTGAATATTTTTCTCTTTCTAATCACGATATACTTCTGCAAATAATTTGCAGTTGTTTCAGAAATACAGAAATACTTCATATCTGTAGGTATTTCTATTTTGCTTTCAGTAGCTAATCGAAAGAAATGGTCTACCGCATTGCGGCTGGTAAAAATCACCGCAGTGTGATCGAGGATATTTACTTTTTGCTTTCTAAACTCTTTAATGTCGACAGGATCGATATCAATAAATTTCCGAAAGTCAATTTTCAAATTGTACTTTTCTGCCAGCTTGTGGTATGGAGAATTTGGATCAGAAGGCTCAGGTTGTGAAACTAAAATGCTCTTTACTTCCTTCAATCGTTCTTTATCCATTACCAAAAGATCATCAGTCGCGCTCATGTAATTTCCTCTTTAATATAATTATTTATAGAACCACCCCACTATAAGTATTACAGGGATAATTTCAGTGGCACAAAGGTAGGAAATTATCATAAGTTTTCTGCGTGGAGAATTACTAACAAATTTAAAAGTGAACCAGATAACAAACAGAACGATTAAGACTGGAAAGAAAACCAAAATTCCCGGACCTACCCATGAGTCAGACGAGTGATTGATAATAAAATCGAGCACTAGAAAAAGTAGAACAGGGACCAGTAAAAAAGTATTGAAATTCAAAAAATCGAACAGTTGAAAATTCTTTAGATTTCTGAACTTGAACAATTGAGCAACCACAGAAATGACAAGCCATTTAACAATAAACAGCATGAAAACCGCGCCAGCCAGCTGAATCCACAGCCACACAAATCCACCAGTAGTTTCAGGAACCCCAAACAAATGATTGTTCAGTAAGACATCCAGATAAAGACCTGTAAATGCAAGTGACAATGAGAAGAACATCAGCAAATACATGCTGGGTGAGCTAAGAAAAGCAGTGTTAATAAATTCATAAGAACTTGATTTAAACGTGAACGTTTTTTCAATCAAATAAGAAATTCGACCGGGATGACTGGAAACGATCACACCCAGGAAACCAAGAATTAACAATAAACAGATAATGACGAATTCATTAAACTTATCCCTTACTTCTCTGGGTAAAGCAACTTCTTCCCGCACAATATGTAACTCTTCGAAAATGACCAGCTGGCACTCCAGCTCACTTAATGAATTGCTCGTGCTGAAAGAAACATATATGGTGTCTGCGTTCTTTCCATGGAAGAGCGCATCTGGATTGTAAAAACGACATCCACTAAAAGTGTCAAATAACTGCCCATCTATCCACATGAAAAGTTTCTCCGGATGGCAAATCCTGACCGTTCCTTCTGGCTTTTCGTTCATAAAAAAACCAGCTTGCTGCTCATCATCCAATGAAGTGATCGGATAAACCTCTCCATCAGAGTCTGTAGCAATCATGATTTTGGTATAGTCAATGGTGATGATGGTATCCTGCTGAGCGAAAGCCTGCACAGAGAAAATCAGGCATACGATGGTAAACGATATTTTCATGTTAAAATCTTGAAATGTATCCGAAGTGTGCCTTCATGGTTGAGAATGAAATGGATTGATTTTTAGAATCGCCAACCCCAAGCGCAAAAGTAAATTGACCAGCCGAGGTTGCAAGCGCAAATCCTAAACCAACACCAAATGGATAACCCCAAATATCCCGTTTTTGATAAATGAGTTGGTCATAAAAAATATAGGCATAGCTCCTTTCTTCAAAAAAAGATCGAAACTCCATTCGACTCAAAAAATAATTTCGAGCAAAAATGTCTTTCTCATTAAACCCCCTTAAAGAGATAAGCCCTCCCAAACGATAAAGCTCATTTTGCAGTAGCTGATCATTCTTAATCGTACCAGTGGAGATATGGTGAAAGAACGCCTGCCTTTTTAACGCCTTTAGTTGATAGGCGAGCACACCTTCTAATCGAAAAAAATTGGTTTTCTCTTCTATGGAGTCATAGTATGTGCCCGGCACATCCAGATTTCTTTCTACCTGTTTGTTGCCTGCAGATGTTGTTGCCGACCAAACAACTCCTTCAGTGAGCCTACCCAAACTCACCAAATCACCCTTAGAGATCTGTAGACTATAAAGCGTTCTCGTAAAACCTGCTAGACCTGACGCCTCCAATGTCTGTATATCAGTGGTAAGTAAGGTTCCTTTTGTCTGCTCATACTCTAAAAACATCTCTATTCTTGGTGCGATGTAAGTGTGTACTCCCAATCCAAATCTGCGAGTTAGGAATGTGGTATCCTGTTTTAGTAAATCAAAGCTAAAAGACGGTGAGATCTTAGAATCCAGAAAAAAAGGATGCTTGTAAAAAACATTCAGGCTTTGTGACTGCTCAGAAAAACGCTCCCAGGAAAACATGAATTGCTTTCCAGATCGGAACAAGTTTTGGATGTCCAGTTCAATGCTTCCAACCACTGTTGTTGACTGACTGCCACTTTGCTGGAGCCCTAATACCCCTTGAAAGGAATTGGCTGCCTCCTCCTTGATGTCTAAAAAGATTTTTGCCTGCTTATTTTTAAACGACAGATCAGTGGGTCGCTGGATTGCTAAAAATGGGGATCGATCCATCTTTTTCGGAATCTGCCGGTATGATCGTTCACTAAATTTATTTCCCGGAACAATATCCAGTAGTTGATAGATATAGCTATGATTCGTCTTTACCGGATTAAAGAAATAGGCAGAATCATAGGTTATTTCCGGACCGGGCCTTATTCTCAGTTTACCTGATAAATGTTCATCATCAGCTTTTAAAGAATCCAGAGTGACAGAAGCAAATGGATAACCGTTATTGGAATAATCGCGCAGGTGCTTTTCAAGGTGTCTAATCACCTTTTCGCCCTTATATTCTTCCAGCCGTACTCTTAGATCCTTCCCTTTATGGAGATAAATCTTAAAACTATTCCCAACATCGATCAGAGAATCAATTCCAGAAAAATAATGCCCCTGATCAACCCATCTCAGCTGAAGGTTTTGAACGAAGCTAGTGAGTTGGATAGTATCTCTAAATTCCAACACATCGTGTAGTTTTCCATCAACATAGAGCTGTGAATTTACCTGCCCGTGTACAGCCATCGCGCTTACAAAAACCAACAGAATTAGAATTCTTTGCATCGGTCTTTGCAATTTAGCCCAAATCATGGCTGGCATCTATATCCATATTCCATTTTGCAGGCAGGCATGCCACTATTGCGACTTCCACTTTAGTACCAATCTGAGCAGGCAGGAAGAAATGGTGGATGCCCTCTCCAGGGAAATCAGAGACAGGAAAGATTACCTGCATGAGGAAGTAGAAACTGTTTATTTTGGTGGGGGTACGCCTTCATTGCTATCCGGGCCGCAATTAAAAAAGCTACTTGATACAATCAATCAAAACTTCAATGTATCGGCTAAAGCAGAAATTACACTGGAAGCCAACCCGGAAGATTTGACTGAAGAGCATTCACGCACCTTGTATGATTGCGGGATCAATCGAATGAGTATTGGTATTCAAACTTTTGACGAGCAAAAGCTCAGGTGGATGAATCGTATTCACTCCTCTGATGAAGCCATCGAAGCTTATGAGCATGCTCGAGCGGCAGGTTTCGAAAATATCTCGCTGGATCTTATTTATGCGATCCCTGATCATGATCGAGATAAATGGAAAAAAGATCTTGAATCTATTACCTCCTTGAGCCCTAAGCACATTTCGCTTTATGGATTAACTATTGAAGAAAAGACTGTTTTCGGAAAGTGGGAAAAGGATAATAAGCTGATACAGGTGCCGGAGGATGCTGCAGCGGAACAATACCTATTCGCTATCGATTTTTTGAAATCGAAGGGATACAGCCAATATGAAGTTTCCAACTTTGGAAAAGAAGGATACCGCTCACGCCACAATCATGCATATTGGGCGGGCACCCCTTACCTTGGAGTAGGGCCAGGAGCTCATTCATTTGATGGACAAAACACAAGAAGCTTTAATGTGCGAAACAATGCCATATACCTGAAGGCAATTAATGAGGGTAAGGAATTTTTGGAGCATGAAGAGCTTTCCCATATTCAGCGAATCAATGAGCGAATATTAACCGAGCTGAGAACCAAAGAAGGAGTGGACTTGAATAAAATCTCCTCATTGACCGGTCAACGACTTGAGGAGCTAAATTCAGATTTTCTAAATGACATAGAAAGGAAGAATATGATTGAACTAGTTGATGGATTCCTTCGCTTAAAACCTTCTGGTTTTCTGGTTGCTGATGAAATTGCCTTACGACTGTTTTTCCCAGATGAATATGATCTCACCTAACAAATTAGCTTAGGGATAATCGACGATAAGCTCTACTTTTGAACTTCAAATGGACACAATCACTAAAAAGGCCCTCTTACTCCTAAAATCCCTAATCTTCCACTACCATGGTCTGGATGATGAAGAACGTGAAATGCTTGAAGAAACAGCCAGTAAAATGCAGGCACATGACGAGATGGAATGGGCTAACCAATTCATTGCCGAAGATTACCTGTCTGCTTTTGAACGTTCGCGCGAGTTTCTTTCCAAAATTTTTACCAAAATGAGCGAACCGGATCGCATCAAGTACCTGATGGAAGTTTGGGAAGAAACCCACAAAAAAGGCTATGTGACCGAAATGGAAACCACAGCGATCCTTACGCTATCCAAAGACTGGCACGTTGAGAAAAAGTTTTTGGAAGAGGTGAAGGATTAAAGACTCATCATCTCACGGAACCTAGCCGATTGCCTTCGGCTCACTTCGATCTTTTCGCCACCTTTTAACTGTACCAACAGCCCGCCATTAAACCAGGTGTCTATGGATTCTACCCAACCCAGATTGATGATGTGTTTTCTGCTGGCTCGGAAAAAGTGGCGATCATCTAAGCGCTCATCAAGAGCATTCAGGGACTTATGAATCATTGGTTTGAACTTGTCAAAGTAAACTTTGATATAGTTGCCATCGGATTCAAACAAGCGCACATCTTCAAGTTTAACAAACCAACATTTATCTCCATCTTTTACAAATACCTGATCCTTGCTTCCCAGCTTTTGTTGCTTGGATGGTTTTTCTACAGTTTTGATATTTACTTTATTCAGGCTCTCTGTCAGCCTTTCCGGCTGTATTGGTTTTAACAAATAGTCAAGTGCATTGTACTCAAAGGCCTTTAAGGCAAACTCATCATAAGCCGTAGTAAAGATCACTTGTGGCACGCGCTCCATTTCTTCCAACATTTCAAATCCGGTCTTTCCAGGCATTTGGATATCCAGAAATACCACATCGGGATCATGTTTTTCTATTTTCTCAACCGCCTCATCCGGGTTAGCAGCTTCATCTACCACTTCTATTTCAGGGTGGCTACCCAAAAGTGAGATTAGCTCTTTTCGCGCCAAGCGCTCATCGTCTACTATAATCGCTTTCATTTAATAAGTTTAAGATACTTCATTTAATCGATTTCCCTCATTGATCGTTCAATAGAGGGCAATATGATCGAAGTAAGAACAGTGTTCTTATTCTCGTTTTTTATCTCAAATTTGGCCGCTGAGCCAAATATCAGTTCCAATCTTTTCCTGGTATTGGTCAATCCAAATCCTTTATGTGAATGCATCTCTTTAGATAGCTGTCCCGTATTACGGATTTGGAGGTGCAGTTGTTTCCTTTTTACAGTCGTAGAAATTTTTATTTCTCCTCCTTCTTTCAAGTTTGAAATGCCATGCTTAATACCGTTCTCAACCAACGTTTGTAACATCAGTGGTGGGATCATGAATTTTCCTGAGTTACGATCGATATCGAATTTGGTGACCAGACGTTCCTCATACCGAATGGACTCCAAAGCCAGGTAGTCCATGACCGTTTTTAATTCATCCATGAAAGGAATGAGTTTTTTACGGTCACTCATCAAGGAGTTTCGAAGGATATGTGAGAGCTGAGTGATGGACTCCTTCGATTTTCGTGGGTTTTCATCCACCAGCGCACGAATACTATTCAGGGCATTGAAAATAAAATGGGGGTTTAGCTGTTCTTTAAGATTTTTTAACTCCACCTCTCTTGCTGCTGTCTCTGCTTTCAGGGATTTGTTATATCGCTCTACATAATGAAATGTAAAGTAGAAAATGGCCCAAATGAAATAGATAACCCAATACCCAAGTGTATTAATCAGTACTGTGAGAAACATAAGGTCTTGACGGGAAACGGTGCTGGTTAGAAACTCTATGACTAACAAATAGCCATAGTTGAACCCGCTCAATAGAAGAGTGATGATTAATAAACGAGGAATTAGGAAACTAAGCCGTAGGTTCAGCCATTCCCGCTTGATGATAATGCCTCTTAAAAAGTGGGTAGTTGCTATAAAGTAAATCACCTGGTACAAAACACCCACCGCCTGATTTGAATCAAAGCCTTGTGCTACGGTATAAAGGAATACCTGGATAAACCCATAAAGACCCCAGCCTAGAAGTTGACAGAGCCAATATATTTTTCTCTTGGTCATAAGTGGATAAAGCTAAGTGAAGTGCTCAATATTTTGATCAAGAAGTTTCACGGATGAGTGAATGGGTTGATGAGTGGTTTTTTAACAAATCATTAACGAAACCACCTGTTTAATTAAAGAGATTTAACAAACCCAGTCTGTTATTCGCCGTAAAGAAGTACAGGACTAAACTCAAATAAAAACGATTAAACACATGAAATCACTACTCTTATTGCTCATGATCAGTGCGTCCTCCATGTTGGGTGCATCTGGCGTTGAATTGCAAGCCAATCAAGGATTGAGGATGCAATTAGAAACGGATTTAGTATTCCAGAAAATGGTGAGGATATATAGCTACGAGGGATCACTCATTCGTGAGTTCCCGTTGAATGATGTAGCAAACAATGAAATCAGCGTCGCAGATCATCTGATTCTGGAAGAAAGCGATTTTGCATTTGATCACCAGGGGGACTACTATTATTTTGGAGATAGCAAAGTGGAGTCACTTATAAATTAAGTTCATCAATGAACTTTCATATTTTCAATAAATGATGCAAAAGCCTCCCCGTGGGAGGATTGAGAGGTGGTAAATTAGAGAATATCATTTTTGAAAAAATAGATTTAACCCACCCCTAGCTCCTCTGGGGAGGGGAGTTGATTTATAAATTAAGCTCCTCTTTCAGGAATTTGGCTGTATAGCTGCCACCTACTTTCACGATTTCTTCCGGAGTGCCCTGGGCTATGATTTGTCCCCCGGCAAAACCTCCCTCAGGTCCCAAATCGATGATGTGATCTGCCACTTTGATCACATCCATATTATGCTCAATGATCAGTACCGTATTTCCCTTATTCACCAGTTTCTGAAGGACATCTAACAAGTGCTCAATATCCTGAAAATGAAGACCTGTGGTAGGCTCGTCCAGTATATAGAATGTTTTGCCAGTATCTTTTTTGGATAGTTCTGTAGCCAGCTTCACACGCTGGGCTTCTCCTCCTGAAAGGGTAGTAGCATGCTGCCCAAGTGAAATATAACCTAACCCAACTTCATCCAATGTTTTGAGTTTTCTCACGATTCGTGGCTGATTTTCAAAGAACTCTACCGCCTGGGATACAGTCATATCCAACACATCTGAGATGGATTTCCCTTTGAAGCGTACCTCTAGCGTTTCACGATTGTACCGCTTGCCTTTACAAGTTTCGCAAGGCACAAGCACATCTGGCAGGAAATCCATTTCAATGACACGCATGCCTCCACCCCCACAGGTCTCGCATCGTCCCCCTTTTACGTTGAATGAGAATCGACCAGGTTTGTATCCTCTGATTTTTGCTTCCGGAAGTTGTGCGAAAAGACTCCTGATCTCTGAGAATACTCCTGTATACGTTGCAGGATTTGATCGAGGCGTTCGGCCAATCGGCGACTGATCTACTTCGATGATTTTATCAAAATGCTCCACCCCGGATACTTTCTTGTATGGAAGTGGTTCCTGTCTGCTTTTATACAGATGCTTTCGAAGGAGTGGGTAAAGTGTCTCATGAATCAATGTCGACTTTCCACTTCCAGACACACCCGTGACCAAAATCAAGTTTCCAAGTGGCAACTTGAGGTCTACGTTCTTCAGATTGTGCCCTGAGGCACCATAAAGCTCCAGCCATTTGCCATTGGTTCCTCTTCGCTCGGCAGGTACTTCTATCTTTTGAGTCCCCTTTAAATAATCGGCCGTTGAGCTTCCAAGCTTCAAAAATTCTTCTGGGTTGCCTTTCGCAACAATCTGTCCTCCATGACGACCAGCTCCAGGACCTATATCAACTACTTCATCGGAGGCGAGCATCATGTCCTTATCATGCTCCACAACAATGACTGTGTTTCCTAAATCACGTAGATCTTTCAGCGCCTGGATCAATTTTACATTATCACGCTGGTGCAAGCCGATACTTGGTTCATCCAAAATATATAGCACGTTTACCAGCTGGGTTCCAATCTGAGTCGCCAACCTGATTCTTTGGGCTTCACCTCCGGACAAAGTTTTCAGTGGCCGGTTTAAACTCAAATAATCCAAACCAACATCCAGGAGGAAGCCAATGCGTTTCCTGAGCTCTTTCAGAATTTCTGTAGCGATGACCAGCTGACGCTCATCCAGTCGATCTTCCAAGCCAACCATCCATTCTCCCAGGCCTTTGATATCCATCTCGGCAAGCTCTCCGATATGTTTATCAGCAATTTTATAATGCAGGGCTTCTTTCTTTAGCCGATACCCGTTACAATTTGGGCACGTCCTGGTGTCGGTGAATTCCTTCACCCAGGCCTGAATTTTTTCCGAGCCCCCATCCTTCTGCTTCTCCAGAAAGTTGATAATGCCTTCAAATTTCGTATGCCAATCGGTACCTGGATACTTCACCGAACTGACAGCAACTGGGACGCTATCTCCGTAAAGCAGCACATTGATAATGTCCTCCGGAATCTTCTTGATAGGTGTTGACAGGTTAACCTTGTTTCTTTTTAGAATAGCATCAATCTTTTTGAAAATCCAGATGTCGCGGTATTCTCCAAGCGGAGCGATCCCTCCACGACTGATGCTGAGTGAGGGATCCGGAATAACAGAATCTTTTGATATCTCCTCAATAACTCCTAGCCCATTACACTCCTGGCATGCACCATAAGGAGAGTTAAATGAAAATGTATTTGGTGCCGGTTCATCGTAAGCGAGACCTGTTTCTGGATCCATCAGATTTTTGGAGAAATGTGAAATGGTCCCATCTTCCTTTTGGATCATCATGACGCCATCACCATGACGTAATGAGGTATTTACCGACTCTCGAATACGCTTCCTGTCCTTTTCTGAAACTTTAATTCGGTCAGTGACGATCTCAATGTCGTGGGTTTTATATCGATCTACCTGCATCTTAGGCACCAAATCCTGGATCTCACCATTTACCCGTACTTTGGTAAACCCAAGCTTCCTGATTTGAACAAAAAGCTCACGATAATGTCCCTTTCTACCTTTTACGACAGGAGCCAGTAATATCAGCTTTTGTCCGTCATGATTCTTTAAGATCATATCAATGATCTGATCTTCCGACTGACGAGTCATTTTATTGCCTGATAGATAGGAGTATGCTTCACCAGCTCTTGCGTATAGAAGCCGGAAGAAATCATAAATCTCCGTCACTGTTCCGACCGTAGAGCGAGGGTTTCTTGAAGTCGTTTTTTGTTCGATGGAAATAACCGGGCTGAGTCCTTCAATTTTGTCAACATCCGGTCGTTCCATGTCTCCAATGAAGGCTCGCGCATAGGCACTGAAGCTCTCCATGTATCGCCTTTGACCTTCAGCATAGATGGTATCAAATGCCAGCGAGGACTTACCACTGCCACTTATCCCTGTGATGGTAATAAGCTTGTTTCGTGGTAGGGTTACATCTATATTTTTCAGATTGTGCTCCCTTGCACCTATTACTTCGATTACTTCCTCTCGCTTCTTCAATTTTCTTCGTCCCCGGTTAGAAGTTCGGGCTCAAGTTGTATTTACTGTAGAATTCATCGATTACATTGACCGCCTCAGTGGCTGTATCTACCACATGAAAAAGATCCAGATCTGTATCACTGATGTTTCCAATTTCAAGCATGGTGCCCTTCAACCAATCCACCAGACCAGACCAAAACTCTCTTCCCACTAAGACAATCGGAAACTGTCCAATTTTCTTCGTTTGAATCAGGGTCAATGCCTCAAAAAGTTCATCCATCGTTCCAAAACCCCCTGGTAGTACGATGAATCCCTGCGAGTATTTCACAAACATGACCTTACGTACAAAGAAGTAATCGAAATCAATGCTTTTGTCTCTGTCAATGTAGATGTTGTTGTTTTGCTCAAAAGGAAGGTCAATATTCAATCCTACAGATTTACCTCCCTGCGCATTAGCTCCTTTGTTACCAGCTTCCATAATACCCGGACCACCACCAGTAATTACCCCGTATCCATGACGGACCACCTTTGCAGCAATTTCTTCTGCAATTTTATAGTACTTGTCATCCGGCTTGGTTCTGGCGGATCCAAATATGGATACACAGGGGCCAATTTTGGCCATTTTTTCAAAGCCCTGAACAAACTCGCCCATCACCTTGAAAATCACCCAGGAGTCGGCACTTTTTATCTCATTCCAGTCCTTTTCCTTGAAAGCCTCGAGTATCCGTGCTTCCTCTTCCCTGGAAATTGCTTTCTTATCTTCCATTAGTAGTTATTGTAGTAAATCTTGCAGCGCATCGTCTAACGCAACAAATTGAAAATTAAATCCCGTGTCTTCAATTTTTTTACTCGACACACGATTACCACCGACTAATATATCAGACATTTCGCCTACAATCAATCGGAGCGCAAATTTAGGAACATTCGGGAGCCAAAGAGGCTTGCCCAGCTGACTTGCTACGGATTTGGTGAATACTTTGTTTGTTTTAGGGTTTGGCGCCACCCCATTAAATGTGCCCGCTTCGGCATTTTGAAGTACATGAGCAAAAATCCCGCACAGATCATTGATATGAATCCAACTCATGTATTGGTTACCAGAACCAAGAGGAGCACCTACTCCAAACCTGATAGGTTTGGCCATTTCCACTAAAGCACCTCCCTTTTCGCTTAAAACAATACCAATTCGGACTTTAGATGTCTTAATGTTCAAGCCTTTGAACCGATCCACTTCTTTCTCCCAGTCATCAACTACGTCGGCTAGAAAGCCTTCCCCTTTTTCAGTCGACTCATCTACAAGCTTATCCCCTGTATCCCAACCGTAATAGCCAATAGCAGATGCGGAAATAAAATGTTTTAACCCTGGGTTTAGCTTTTCAACCTTTTCTCTGAGCAGTTTCGTAGAGTCTATCCGACTATCATAAATTTCCTTCTTCCAGGCATCCGACCACCTCTTGTCTGATACTCCTGCACCTGCTAGGTGGATGATGGCATCTGCTGAAGTGATGGCTTCATCGTCAATTTCTTCTTTTTTCACATCCCAATAGAATGTCTGGTAGTGTTTTTGCGTTGGGTTGCGTGAAAGGTGGGTCACCGTGTAACCGGATGATATGAGTAGCTTGCTTAGCTCTGTGCCAACCAGGCCTGATCCGCCTGTGATAAGTACCGTTTTGATTGGGTCGTTTAGTTTTGCTGAAGACATGGATAAAATCGTTTATAAACATACTCTCGGATACCTTTTTTTGTTCACCGTGCTGGTGAGTTTCTCGCAAAAAAAGTACGTACCGAAAGCAACTGCTACTCAGTTGTCACTGGAAGGTAAAGCTTTAAAGGGGTATACTACAAATTTTGATTTTGGATGGGAGGAAGTAAGAAGAGGGTGGTGGGAATATGCCAGAGCATTTGGTACTCCTTTAAATATGAAAACCTATTATAAAGTAACAGTACCGTCCCAGATTAGTGACGGTAATGTTGATATAGAAATCTTCACCCAAACTACCGATGGGAAAGGGGGGTCAGATTTTTTTCTGGGCGTAGAAAATGAGAAATACAACGAGCAAGCCCTGGCTATGATCCTTGATTTCAAAAAGGAGTTTTACATCAACCATTTGGTTGAGCAGATAGAGAAAAAACAAGAGAAAGCCGATGATCTAAGCGATGAATATCGGGATACTGTACTTGATAGTGAAAGGTCTGAATTGCTAAATCAGTTAAACGGACTGGAGCGTGAGATCGAATCGCTAAAATCGAGAATTAAAAAAATAGAGAAGAGCTAAAAAAACCCTCATTACGAGGGTTTTTCATCTTCAAGTGCTTAAAATTCGTAGCTCACACCCAGACTAACAGACCTTCCAGGCGACCTTCTTGAGAAATATTGAGGCTCTGCATTATAGCCGTTGTAAAACTCTTCTCTTACATCATCAAGTATGTTATTCACACTGAAATTAAGCGTCACATTATCTTTTGCTCCAAATCGCTTATTAAGATTAAAGTTCAGACTGTTAAACGGCTCTGAATAAACATCCGGAAATAGGCCTCCACCAACAACAGTTAGTGTTTTCCCCTGAACATTGTAAAACAATCCGGCATCAACACCTGCTTCATAGTTTTCATATGACAGTCCGGCATTGATCACATAAGGGGCCTGGCCAGCCATTTCCCGATCACGGCTAATTTCCTGATCTCCTTTTCTGAAATCGTTTCTAGCATTGAACTCAACTTCAGACATTTCCAAGCTGGTTTTCGCTAGGGTCACATTGGTTACCCAGGTGAAGTTGCTTAGGCTTTGAGCGAACAGGTCAAGTGATTTTCTTACTTCGAACTCTAGACCCATCAAAGTCCCATCACCCACATTTCTAGGTTGAAATTCATTGGTGGTCTGGGCCTGACGGATTCGAACCATTTCAATTGGATCACTGAATGTTTTATAGAATGCACTTACAGATAATAACTGACCTTGTGGCATAAACAGCTCCCACCGAAGGTCGAAGTTGTTGATATACGTAGCTCTCAGATTTCCGTCCCATTCTCCCTCATATGCAAACAGTCCTCCGTTAAAAGTCCTATTACTTAGCGGGTCAAGAATTTGTGCAAATGATAGCTCTTTGAATGATGGTCTCGCCACTGTTCTTGAAGCTGAAAATCTTAGGTTTTGCTTTTCCGTCACATTGTAGATCAAGTTTGCTGACGGGAATAAGTCAGTAGCATCAAGAACCACATCATTATTCAGGTTATTTCCAGCGTTACCATTGGATTGTGCATAGCTAATATCTCTACCTGTATGTCGTTGCTGATATTTTTCCAATCGCAAACCAAGGATGGTTTTAAATCTTTCGAATGGAGACACTTCAGCAGAAACATACCCTGCTACGTAATTCACATTAGAATTATAGGAATTGGAGTTTGGCGAAGAATTTCCTGATTGTAAATAACCAGTACCAGGAGCTGGGTAAAGATTATCTTCCTGGAAGATTTCATCAGGGTTGCCCGTCCAGTTCGGTTGAGCTCCAAAAAACTGCAATTGATATTGTAGGATTTCGTAATCTCTTTCCTTGAACGTATGGCTAAATCCTCCTCTAAAGGTGGCTTCCTTTCCAAACAACACTGAGTTTTTCGTAAGATCCACTCTACTGCTATAGTTTACTTCATCCAGAAATCTCCAGATTCGAGTTGGGAACCCTGCAGCTCCACCATTGATGGTCATTGCTGATCCCTCGTTAGTGAATGCAGCCTTTCTAACATCCGGCTCAGTGATATTTGAAATAGTAGGTGAGAACTTCCAATCAAGAACCCAGTCGTTATTACCAAAATGATGCTCACCTGCAACAAGCATGTTCGTCAACCCTCTTTGTGCAAATTCTAAATTGTCTGAGTTTCCAGAAAATCCAGACTTTCCAATTGCCTGATCCTGAGGATCATCTAAAATTGTCATTTGTGCAGATAGTCGGTCGCTATTTTGCAAGTGCATGAAATTGACCTTATACTTCGAGTTGTCGGTTTTGTAGGCTACTCCAGCCAAACCTCCCAGCAATACACTTTTTTGAGACTCAGTGCCCGATTGAATCGTTGCAGGAATTAATTCTGTACTTGTTTCCAATCCTTCAAGAACCTGATACTCGCCATAAACTACATCATCGAAGTGAGTGGTAATGCTCTTGTAAGTAGAAGAGAATATGTAACCTAGTTTATGGCCGTTGTTCAGCTCTTTTTGATCTCCATATGTGAAGCCTAAGCTATAATCCATAAAGCTGGTAGACTGCTCGGCACCCATTTGCTTATTAAATGAGTTGTTAAAGTTTGAAACCTGTGCTCTCGAGTACTCAGAATTTAATGGAGAAGGAATGTTTTCGTTTCTACCTCCTGCAGGGAGTGTTCTTAAACCATTATCAAAACCAAGCCAATCTGTATTACTTCCATTTTGTGTAAGAAATTCATTGTTAAAATGCATGCCGGGGTTAAAGCTGATGCCAAATGAAACATCCATGATACGCTCGTCCGGGAAGTCTTTGGTTTCGATATTAACCACCCCACCCGTAAAATCGGCAGGAAGATCTGCGGTTGCAGTCTTATGGACAATCATGTTGTCTATCAAATTCGTTGGGAAAATATCAATCTGCAGACTATTTCTATCAGGATCCAACCCTGGAATATCCATCGTGTTTAGCATGGTTTTGGTATACCGATCCCCAATACCTCGGATATAAACATATTTGCCTCCTTCAACTGATACACCTGTAACTCGCTTAACTGCTGACGCAGCATCTGAATCTCCTATCTTTCTAAAATTGGCTGAAGATATTCCGTCCACTAAGCTTGCTGACTTTCTTTTAACAGTCATCAAAGCTGCTTCTGTGGTTTTGATCACTTCCGCTGTGACCACTACTTCATCCAAAAGGGCAACATCTTCTTTTAATCTGATTTGATTTATAACAGTTGGCTGCTCTTCAGAAACAGCAACTTCACTTACAGTAACCGGAGCAAATGATACGAAGGATGCCTGGATATCATAGGTGCCAGGCGCAGCATTAATCTGAAATTTTCCATCAAAGTCAGTAATAGCACCATTGGTGGTTCCTTTGATTACGACTGTTACCCCATAAAGTGGCTCACCGGTAGCATCTTCAATGACAGTCCCTCGGATAGTACCTTGTTGCGCAAGCAAAGCTGTGCTGGCGAAGAATAAGGTAAAGGTCACAAATTGTCTAAACATATTATTCATTGATCTATAATTCTAAAGAGCAAAGCCTGTTGACCGAAAGGCCAACAGGCAGTTGTTTTTTGATTGTATTTTCTATTTTATAATCCAAGATCACTTAAAGCATTTGAGTATCCAGCCCATGACCAACCAAACTCGGTTGATGCCGGACCTCCAACTGTGTTTGCGTTTTTAGCTACTTCTGAAAGAATCCCTGAATCAACTCCAGCGAAGATCTCAGCCGCATCAGCAGCTCCACTTCCAGAAGCGAGGGTATATTCCCAGGCACTGAACGTACCCACACCGTTTCCTCCAAAAGATTCAATTGGGTTAAAGTTTTGGTCTCCTTCTTCTCCCGGATCTTCGTCCTGAATGAAGCCATAATCAGCATCCCAACCATAGAAGTAAATATTTTGAAGTTCTGCATTGGTCGAACCATCTAAGTCAACCAGGTGGTCAATGTTAGAACCTGCGTACACTGTTCCGTTGATGAATGTGTGAACTCCGCCGTTCGAAGTTTCTCCCTCTGGACCATCTAGTTCAAATGCACTTCCATTTGGAGACACAATCAGAAAGTTTGAGCACGTACCCAACCAATCCTGATCGGTATCAAGTGCATCATCACCTACGTTCCATATCACTACGTTTGAAACGTCAACACTTCCACCAAACCATTCAATACCGTCATCAGCATTAGCTACCACTTCCACATTTGAAACCGTGGTTCCTGAACCAACTCCACCGAAAGTGATACCGTTGATTTCGTTTCCTGCCCCAATATTCGTTCCTGCATGTCTTACGGACACATATGCTATTTGACCGGAGTTGTCACTTGCGTCATTTCCTCCGTATAAGCCGCGGGTTTCAGATGTTGGAATTCCCTCAATTTGAATTTCTGATGCTGACGCAGAGATCGGAGCATTTCCAAGAATAATTAGTCCTCCCCATAATCCTTGAATATCAGGGGTAAGGTTTGGACTCGAATATATTCCTGCTGCAATATCAGCGTTGGTTATTTCGTCAGACACGCTCGTAAATACAATTGGAAGGCTTGCTGTACCCATAGCATTAATGGTTCCTCCTCTTGCTACGATAAGTGCTGAAGCTGAAGCTTGCGAACCTGTTTGTCCTTTGATAACCGTACCAGGTTCAATGTTTAATGTTTGTCCATCATTGACAAAAACGAATCCATTCAATACATAAGTGGTATCCGCACTCCATGTCACTTCACTTCCACCAACACCATCAGCGGAAGAAAAAATGTTTACTACTGCATCAGTATTCCCGTTTCCGTCTGGAGTTATTTCTTCTCCTCCTTTGTCTGAACAGGAAATCATTGCTAGCGTTCCTGTAATTAGCCCCACCAGGCTTAATACTCTTTTCATCTCTTTTGCGATTTAAATAATTAGTTAGATCAATTTGTATCGCAAAATTGATGACGGCATGTTAACTGCCTTAGGAAAGACAGTTACGATATCATTAAAAGAAAGGCTTGTTTGTTAGGGCACTGTTACAATTGTTAAGAAATTGTAAAGCGCCCATCTTCCAAAGAATGTTCTGAGGGTGGTTTTATTTGCTAATATTAACCTTAGATAATATGGATTTGATGATGTCATGAGTGGTAACTTCATCAGCCTCAGCCTCATAGTTCAACAAGATTCGATGGTTTAGTACATCATCAGCGATCTCTTTCACATCTTCCGGCAAAACATAGTCTCGCTCATTGAAAAATGCCATCGCCTTTGCTGCCAGGTTAAGGTTAATGGATGCTCTAGGGGAGGCTCCAAACTGAATGTACTGTGCTTCATCATTCAGCTTATAATCCAATGGA
The DNA here is from genome assembly GCF_056161305.1 of Ekhidna sp. ABH4_415. Taxonomy (NCBI): domain Bacteria; kingdom Pseudomonadati; phylum Bacteroidota; class Cytophagia; order Cytophagales; family Reichenbachiellaceae; genus Ekhidna; species Ekhidna sp. ABH4_415. The sequence continues at coordinate 102,422 of NZ_JBSWYW010000001.1, read as the reverse complement.
TTACGGGTAGCAAAAACCAATTCAATGATGTACTTCTCGATGGATTCAGAAACAGTCACCTGATTGATCTCATTTCTAATGGAGAAGATATCGTCTTTGGTAAGAATGGTTTCCAGTTGTGGATTGAAGCTCATGTTTGAGATGCGTCTCATTACCTGAAGCTCATCTTCTTTACTCAAATAATCCACATGGATTTTTAACATAAATCGGTCTACCTGAGCTTCGGGTAGCGGATACGTTCCCTCCTGATCTATTGGGTTTTGGGTAGCCATTACCAAGAATGGTCTATCAAGCTTATATGTAGTTTCACCAATGGAAACGGTTTTTTCCTGCATGGCTTCCAGCAAAGCTGACTGCACCTTAGCCGGAGATCGGTTCACCTCATCAGCCAGGATCAGATTGGCAAAGATTGGACCTTTCTTAACCTCAAACTCAGCTTTCTGCTGGTTGTAGATCATCGTTCCTACTAAATCTGCAGGTAATAAATCCGGTGTAAACTGTATTCGCTGGAAGTCCAGCTTCAAAACATCCGCCAGTGCATTAACTGTTAGTGTTTTTGCCAGCCCGGGCACTCCTTCAAGCAAAATATGCCCCTGTGTAAACAGTCCTACAAGAAGTCGGTTGACCATATACTCCTGGCCAATCACAACTTTACCAACTTCAGAAATAACCTTTTGGATTTTCTCCTGATGTTCTTTTTGAAGATCCTTGTCGATTGCTTGCTCTTCCATGTTTTTTATTTGAGTTTGGCTTGCAAAAATATGATTCCATTTCAAATTGTAAAGAACCATTTGAAGTAAGGAACATTTATTGGATTTGTGGTCTTAATCTAGCCTGAAATTTTTCTGTCTGCAGTAAGTGTTTTTTTAGATCGCAAAGAAAAGGTCCTGATGATCAGTCGAGTACCCTTATCGTAGGTGAAGTAACTCCAAATCCAGTTATTCAGTGTGATCAATTTATTTCTGAAACCAATCAGGTACATAATGTGAACAAACATCCACACCAACCACGCAAAAAACCCTTTGAAATGCAGACCACCGGGCATATCTACTACAGCTTTGTTTCTACCTACAGTTGCCATGGTTCCCTTATCAAAGTAATCAAACTTCTTTAATTCTTTACTCTCAAACATTCGTTTGATATTTTTCGCCAGTTGCTCTCCCTGCTGAATGGCCACAGGAGCCAACATGGGATGACCGTTCGGTAATTCTTCGGTTTGCATCATGGCCACATCACCAATAGCAAAAACATTATCCATCCCTCTCACTCGGTTGTACTCATCCACCACAATACGGCTTTTCTGCACCTTTTCTGCATCAATGCCTTCTATAATTCTTCCCTTTACACCTGCAGCCCAAATGAGTGTTTCCGCTTTGATCTCCTCTTTGCCCAGATCAATGATTCCATTTTCGTAATCCTTAACCATGGTGTTGAGACGAACATCCACGCCCATCTTTTTGAGGTACTTGAGTGCTTCTTTCCCGGCAAAATCACTCATTCCATTAAGCAGTCGATCAAGACCCTCAACCAGATAAATATTCATTTTAGAGAAGTCCAAGTCAGGGTGATCTTTTGGAAGAATATGATTTCGAAGCTCAGCAAGTGCCCCCGCTACTTCCACTCCTGTCGGTCCGCCACCAACAACCACGATATTCATCATCTGTTGGAATAGCTCAGGATCTTGCGTCAGCTCCGCTTGCTCAAAATTTTGAAGGATGTGACTTCTCAAATCGAGCGCATGAACCACCCGTTTTAATGGAAGTACCTTTTCTCTGAAATTTTCTTTGCCAAAATAGTTGGTAGCGGAACCATTGGCGATCACCAGATAATCATATTTCAAATTGCCCACCTTGGTGATCACCTCATTGTTGTCAAAGTCCACTCCGGTGACTTTCACCATCCGAAAGACATAGTTGAAGTGGCCCTCGAATGATTTTCTCAAAGGGCCTGAAATCGAATCCGGCTCCAGTCCAGCCGTGGCTACCTGGTACAAAAGCGGCTGGAACGTATGAAAATTGTTACGATCCAACATCACCACCTGGGCTTTTACCTTTTTAAGTGATTTCGCTAACCTAAGACCTGCAAATCCTCCGCCGATGATGACGATCCGTGGATATTGAGTCTTAGGAACGGTGAGTCTTAAATGTGATGGTATTGCCATGCGAGTGTTTTTAGGAGTATAAACACGGGCCATCCCAAATTGATTCTAAAAAATCAGCTTTTCAACTGGCTGAAAACGTAGGCCATCTCTGCTGCAATTTGACTGGATCTTTCGCCGTACACCTTTTCTTCGTTCCCTGACCCATCTGACACCTTAGGGTCCTCATAAAAAAGTTTGATTCGAGCGTCTGCCCCAAAGACAATTGGGCATTCGGCATCCGCTTCCGAGCAGGTCATGATTGCCGCAAAACCTGTGCCTGGGTTCTCCTCGTTATCAAATGTTTTGGAATAGCAGATCATCGGTGAAGCATCATCTGAAAACTTTACTTCATAGTGAGGATTGCCTCCTGATCCCTTTTTTACGTCAAAACCGGCATTTTCAATTGCTGCAACTGCATTTGCGTTGAAAGCGGTCGCTTCCGTTCCGCCGGAAAAGGTTTCCACCTTCACACCATAATGATACGCCATAGTCTGCGCCCAAATCTGGCTTAGGTGACTTCTGCGGGAGTTATGTGTGCAAATAAAATTGAGTTTTGGGTCCTCAGCTGACTTTATATACTCAACAATTTCATTTAGGATAGACTTTCGTGCATCAGTGATTTCAACTGAAGTTATTTTTTCTAGGTAGGTTTTTATTTGTGGGTAGATCATATATAAAGCGATAAATAGGGTGGGCAAAATTACATACACCCACCCCTAACCCCTCCCAGGAGGGGAATTAGTAATTAGTATTAACAACAAGCTGCGGTCTGCTTTTCTTGATTTTGTTCTACATCGTCTAGGAAGTGGTAGACTTCCCATTCGTATCCATCCGGATCGTTGACCCAGAATTTATCCTGAATGGCGTAGCAACATGCAGTTTCGGCCTCCTCCAACTCTACCAACTTATGACCCCTGGCCAAATTTAGCTTTTCGTTGAGTTCTTCTTTGGTTTCTACCTGAATGCCGTAGTGCCCACTGGTGTTCACCTTCTCTGGATTTTGGATAAACGAAATGGTCAATGCCGGAGCATCCAGCTCATACTTGGCATAATCGTCCTTCACTTTAGCCGCGCTCTCGTTAAAAAATTTATCATAGAATGCGACTGTCTCACCAATGTCACTGACAAATAATGAGATATGCGTTCTTGGAAATACTGTTTTCTGTTCCATCATAATTGTTGTTTAAAAAATTTCTGAATCTATGTAGCATTTTTCGAAGTGTACTGTCTCTTCAGGGTTGCCAATCACCCATTTGTTTCCATCAGGATCAGTGAGACCGATGGCTTTTCCAATGTTCTCACATTCTTCCTTTAATCGTTCAATCTTTCTAAATCGACTCATTCGCCTGTTAATTTCCTGCAACACAGAATGGTCTTTCACTTCCAGTACGTGATGTCCATCTTCTGCATCATTTACTGACTCGATGATATCCAGTCGAAACTGATCCGTTTCGAACCGAATAACATTGGGACTTATTTCATCTGGCATCTGATCCAGCAAGGATCGATAAAAGACCAAACTGTTATTCAGGTTATTGCTATTTAAGGATATTATTTTCATTTATATATCGTATTATTACGATGTTTTTATTCAAAAAATTTTTTTTAGCAGCAGTTCGGATCGTAACTATCCATCAAACCCTGCAATCGGTTTTTTACAGTTTGCCAAATTTCAGGATCAATGCAGTAGCACATGGATGTCCCCTCGACCGTGCCTTTAATTAATCCAACGCTTTTTAATTCCTTTAGGTGCTGAGAGATCGTTGCTTGAGCCAAACCCAATTCTTCTACCAAATCACTGTTAATGCATTGATTGGCTTTGATCAAATGCTCAATAATTGCCACCCGTGCCGGATGGGCAAACGCTTTGGCCACCAACGCCAATTCGTTTTGTTCAGAGGTAAATAAATCGGTTCGACTAACTCCCATATCGTAATATTACGATGAATAATTTATTTGGTTGCGGTGTAGTACTTTTTTTTCAGCCAAAAAGAAACTCGCACCAGTAAAATTAATGCAGGAACTTCAACCAGCGGGCCTATCACCCCGGCAAACGCCTGACCTGAATTCAGTCCAAAAACGGCAATTGCTACTGCTATCGCTAATTCAAAATTGTTTCCAGCAGCAGTAAAAGCAACGGATGCGTTTTTGTCATATTCTGCTCCCACTGCTTTGCTCACAAAGAATCCAATCAGGAACATGAGAATAAAATATATCAAAAGAGGAACAGCAATTCGAAGTACATCCAGCGGTATCTCTACAATCAGCTGTCCTTTCAGTGAAAACATCACCACGATGGTGAACAACAAAGCAATCAGTGTGATGGGCGATATAGATGGGATGAAAGTGTTTTTATACCAGTCTTCACCTTTCATTCTTACCAGCAGCCAGCGACTCAGGATACCAGCTAAGAATGGAATACCCAAATAAATGGCCACACTCTCAGCAATCGTGGCAATTGAAATATCAACGATCGCTCCATTAAAACCGAAGTAGGGTGGAAGCACGGTAATAAACAACCAAGCATAAAAACTGTATCCAAACACCTGAAAAATGCTGTTTAGCGCAACAAGTCCTGCTCCATATTCACTGCTCCCTTCGGCCAGATCGTTCCACACCAGCACCATGGCAATGCAACGCGCCAAACCAATCAGGATTAATCCAATCATGTATTCAGGATAATCCTGAAGAAACGTGATCGCCAAAATGAACATCAATAATGGCCCGATGATCCAATTAAGCAATAAAGACAAGGAAAGAATCTTGACATTTCGGAATACTTTGGGCAGCAACGAATAATTGACTTTAGCCAGCGGCGGATACATCATCAGGATTAGTCCAATCGCAATCGGTACATTCGTGCTACCTGAGCTCATCGCGTTTACCTGGTCTGCCACCCCCGGAAAGAAATAGCCAATTCCCACCCCCACGAGCATTGCTGTGAAAATCCACAAGGTAAGATTTCGATCTAAAAAGCTCAGTTTCTTCATCCATTTATTTATTTATCGCAATATTACAATGTATAGATAGGGAATCAAAAGTTTGAGTGAATTCTCGCAAAGCTTCATTTTATGTCATTTCGAACTACGTGAGAAATCTATACTATCAATTTACAACTACATACTTGGTAAAGATTTCTCCTTTAAGTCGAAATGACACCTTCTGGTTTTTTCTAACCTTATCAGATATTCATATTATCTTAAACCCATGATCAATCTGACGAAACTCATCCTCAAGATTCTGCCCTGGCTGCTGACCGTCGGTCTGCTGGGATGGATGCTGTTTACAGAAAAACTGAGTAATTCCTCAGAGGGAAGAACAGAGGTTATGACTAATACCATTCTCACACGTGTGGAGCAAATGGGCAAAATGGAACTGGTGAAATACAATTTTCAGGAGGTGACCGAGGTGAAAAAAATCGCAGGTGAAATTGACCTTAAGATATTCAAGTATAAACCCGTACCTGATTCTAAAGGGGTGCTGATCAGTCAGGGAAGTGCTGTGGGATGTGTCGATTTTACCAAAATCACCCCGAAGCACATCAATGCTTCAACCGACACTATTTATATCAAGCTTCCAGCACCGGAGATCTGCTACTTCAAAATCGACCTTGAAAAATCCAGACTTTATGACCTTCAAACCGATTACATGCGTGAAGAAGATCGCAGAAATTTTGTTCAAGAACTTTATAAAGTTGCCGAACAACAGATTGAAGCTTCCGCAATACAATCCGGTATTCTGGAGCAGACGAAAGAGAATGCGCATACCGTACTGAGGCCAATGCTGGAAAATATTTCCGGTCGGGTAGTTATTCTCTCATTTGATCCGGATCTATCTGAACCTCTTTTAGCGAAGTAGATTTTCTACTTGCCCAAACCCGTAAACCGTTTTATCATTGCCGTCACCCCATGGAGAAATTTGTAGAGGTACGAAAACTGATCGCTGATAAAAACCCCAAACTACTAAAGTGGCTTCCGGGTTTTGTGGTTCGATGGATTGAAAAAATCATTCATCAGGATCAGGTGAATGCCTTTATGGCTGCTAATAAGGATGCCGATGCGTTCGAGTTTTGTGAAGCAGCTGTGAATTTGCTCAATCAAGAGCTCAGCATCAAAGGAAAGGAGCATGTACCCCCGATGGATCAGTCGTGTATTTTCGTTGCTAATCATCCCTTTGGAGGGATGGATGCGATCACGATCATTCATCTACTCAAAGACGTAAGACCTGACATCACCTTCATTGTAAATGACCTGCTGATGGCGGTGAGGAATCTGAAAGAAAAGTTTGTGGGTGTCAATAAGGTGGGCCGCAGCGCTGCACAATCACTTCAAAAAGTAGAGGAACAATTTGCATCAGGAAATTCTACCTTCCTATTTCCTGCTGGGCTGGTTAGCCGTAAAATCCACGGTGAAATCATTGATCTGGAATGGAAAAAGACATTTGTAACCAAAGCAAAAAAATACAATAAGCCCGTACTTCCGGTTCACATTGATGGACGACTAACCAATCGATTTTATCGTTTGGCCAACCTTCGGAAGTTTCTTGGCATTAAGGTAAACATCGAAATGTTTTTCCTGGTGGATGAGTTGTTTAAGCAAGAAGGAAAAGAGGTTAAAATTGTAATTGGTAAACCCATTCTACCGGAAACATTCACGCGTGATAAGTCCGATGTTGAATGGGCGCAGTGGGTTAAAGGAGAAGTTTATAAATTAAGGGAGTGAATATTTTATGGTTCCTCCCTTGAGGCGGTCCGACAAGTCTGGGTTTAGGTGGGTGACATTGTAATTACCTACTAAGTCACCCCTTTATCCCCTCAAGGGGAAAATTTAAAGAATGCAAAAAGAGAAAGAAATTATAGCGCCAATTGACCGGGAACTGATTGAGCAGGAGCTCAATGAAGAACGGTTTGTTCGTGATACCAATAAGGGTGGAAACAAGATTTATATCCTGAACCATCACAATGCACCAAACGTCATGCGGGAAATTGGGCGTTTGCGTGAGGTGTCTTTCCGATATGCCGGAGGTGGCACAGGTGAGGAAGTAGACATAGACTCTGCTGATACCAGAGATCGATGCTATGAGCAACTAGTTGTATACAACCCGGAAGACCGGGAGGTTATTGGCGGATATCGCTTCATCACCGGTGAGCGGGCCCATAATCCCGAGACAGGTGATTTCGAGTTGTCCACCGCTAACTATTTCGATTTCTCCGACCGGATGAAAGAAGAATTTCTGCCCTACTCAATTGAGCTTGGACGTTCATGGGTGCAGCCGGACTACCAGCCGGCAAACAACCCAAGAAAAGGTCTCTTTGCCCTAATGAATATCTGGGATGGACTGGGCTGCCTGGTAACTCAATATCCTGAGATCAAATACTTCTTTGGTAAGGTGACCATGTACACCAGCTACAACACGGAAGCGCGAAACATATTGCTTTCGTTTATGGCGCATTTCTTTCCTAATCGACTGGGACTTTGCGAGCCAAAAAAGGAGCTGTTTGCCGGATTTGATGACAAACTTTTCAAAGAGCACTTTGACAAAGACTTGAGCTACCAGGAAGGATTTAAGCTGCTGCACAAGCTGCTGAAAGAGCGAGGTGAGTTTATTCCTCCCCTGATCAATATCTACATGAGTCTGTCAGACACCATGATGACTTTTGGAACCGCACAAAATCCTGATTTTGGCGATGTGGAAGAAACTGCTATCCTTGTCACGATTGAAGATATCCATCAAGAGGTGATTGATCGTCATGTGAATTATTGAGAAAAAGACCTCAGATTTCCTATTGCAAATTTCAATGGTTCATATAAATTTGCAGTCCTTTTCAAAGTAAGAGGATAAGCGAGAGTAGCTCAGCTGGTAGAGCACAACCTTGCCAAGGTTGGGGTCGCGGGTTCGAATCCCGTCTCCCGCTCAAGAGCCGCACTTAGATGCGGCTTCTTTTTTGGTACACACCATGCCTCGGTGGTGGAATTGGTAGACACGCAGGACTTAAAATCCTGTGGACATTGCGTCCGTACGGGTTCAAGTCCCGTCCGAGGTACATATAAGCCTGATAATCATTTGATTGTCAGGCTTTTTTGTTTGCCTACTTACTCCGCAATGTTTGCTTCCCACTATTCAATCCACCAGTGTTATCCCTATAATCCCTTATTCATTCTGGTATTATTTCCGTAACTTACTAGGGTAGCAAATCCGTTGATCGGCATAGGACGGTACACAGGAGTACTTTGATTTATTTTCACCTATTTTATCGTTTTGAGATCAATTCATTGGAATAAGTGAGTATGGAGTCTCTCGACTCTTATGATGCCCCTATAGATATTTCGGGTTCCTTTTCTTGATTAAAATTTATAAATGAGACCCTCATGAATGAAGATGTGCGTTTATTTCTTGATTACGTATCTGAAAAGCTGGTCCTGATCCTTCCCCGTCTGGCTATGGCAGTTCTTATTCTGCTGATTGGGTACATGATTGGTAAGTTATTGAAAAAGCTCATCCTTCGATTTATTCTTTTTTTAAACATAAAGATGAATCAGGGATTGCAAAACAGCATGTTAAATGTGGATTTGAAAAGCTCCGCAACATTTGTTTCTACTGCCTTTTTCTGGGTCATCATCATTTTTACATTGCTTATTTGTGTTCAGGTCCTAAAACTAGACTTTCTAAGTGCTTGGATGGATCGAGTACTCATATACCTACCAAACGTACTTGCAGCAATAATTATCGTCCTTGTTGGAATCATTTCCGGCAGACTCCTGAGTGAGCTCATTCAATCTGCTGCTTCAAAAACCGGCCTGGCTAACGGCAAGCTTTTAGGTAAGATTGTTCGATATCTGATTCTATTTATTGCCATCGTTATTGCACTGGATCAGGTTGGAGTTGATATCGCCTTCCTAAGCAATCTTTTCATAGTCATTCTTGCTTCACTTATGTTTGGCGCTGCGCTAGCCTTTGCTCTGGGAGCACGTACATCAATTAGTAATATTTTAGGATCTCACTATGCACGAAAAACGCACCAGCTAGGCACAAAAATTAGAATTGGGGAAGTGGAAGGTACCATCGTCAAAATAACGGATCATGCAATATCTATCGAAACAACCTCCGGATTGATGGTCATTCCTGCAAAGGATTTCAATGAATCCAATGTACTCATTATTAAAGATCATCAGAATGAAAAATGACCAACTCCTTATTGACGAATTCCTATCTAGCCATCCTGATATAGCTATAGATTCAATTAATGATTTAAACACGGTAGATGCTGCATTATTACTGGAAGGATTATCTATTGATCAATGTTTACTTATTCTATCCAGAATGGTGCCGTATAAAGCAGGGGAAATCCTTGAGAAAGTCTCCCCGGAGCATGCGGTACAAGTTGTAGGGCGAATGCCATTATCTCTTGCTGAATCCATACTGCGCGTGTGTGAAAAAGCTGTTTCTGATCACATATTAGACAACATAGCTCCGGAACAAGCCAAATACATTAGAAGAGCACTCGAATTCAATAAAGATCAGGTAGGTGCCCATCTTGATCCATATGTATTCACATTGCAGGTAACTATGAGTGTGGAAAGAGCCCTTGAACTTATAAAGAATAGCAAAGTGGCAATCAAACCACATGTTTTTGTCCTTAACAAGGAAAATATACTTGTAGGGTACATTGATGTAACTGATTTAGTGAAAAATCAGCTGGGCATAGGAATCAATACATTGATGAAACCTGTATCTCATTCTGTATTCGCAGAAATGAGTGTGAAAGACCTGTTGGACAAATGGAATGATTCATTTACTGACCAAGCAGTGGTAAAAATCAATGGAGAATTTTTAGGTACCGTTTCAAAAGCTTCATTAACCGAGTTAAATACGGACAAATCAGCATGGAATAATTCAGCTCTTAAAGCAGGCAATGCGCTCGGCGAACTCTATACGATTGGGCTCACAAGTTTATTGGGTAGCGCAGAATCGAATTTGAAATCATAAATCACCCTCATATGGAAATATCTGAAATTAAAAGCTCTTTGGTAAACACCTACATGCAGCGTTTTCCTGATGAAGCTGCGTCTATTTTAAATACATTTTCCACCGAGGACATTTTACATTACCTGACCACTCAACCCAATGAGATTAGAGAAGACATCTTACAAAACCTAAGCCCTGAAGCTGTTGGCCTGATTATAGAGCAAATGGATGACAGGACATTTTTAGAACTTTTCGAATCGGTTGACTCGTATTCAGCAGCTAAATTTTTATCACGAACGACCCATTCAATTCAGGAAAAAAGAATAGGACTTCTTCCGGAAAAGAAAGCGAAAAATATTCGGGAGATGCTCTCGTATCCTCCTCAGGCCGCCGGTTATCTGATGGACACACGCATCATCACCTTTCATCCAAAAAACACTGTGGATGAAGTCCTGAAAAAGCTGAGAACCATTGGTGACAAGAAGATTTTAAACCTTCATGTAACAGATAGTAAAGGAAAGCTATTAGGAAAAGTATTCATTCAAAACATTGCAATCTCATCACCTGACACGACACTCGAAGAAATATTAGTCCCTTGTGAAAGCATTCAGGTAATGTCACCCGCTGAAGAGGCCGTAGTTCTTTTTGAAGAGGGTAAAATCATCAATCTTCCTGTAGTTGATTTGGAAAACCACTTGCTAGGGATCATTAGAAGTGAAACACTCATTGCTGCGACGCAAAAAGATGCCTCTGAGGATGTACTTGCCATGTTTGGTGCGGGCAGAGAGGAACGAGCACTGTCAAGCCCCTGGTTCGCTGTAAAAAAACGGCTGCCATGGCTGGAGATCAACCTCGCAACTGCATTTCTTGCTGCTTCAATAGTTGGCGTTTTTGAGGAGACCATAGCACAGGTAACCGTTCTCGCTGTTTTTCTACCCGTTGTGGCAGGCCAATCCGGAAATACCGGCTCTCAGGCGCTAGCCGTAACCATGCGCGGACTGGCATTGCGCGAGATTCAAACCAACCATTGGTGGAAAGTGGCAAGAAAAGAAGTGGCTGTGGGCTTCATTAATGGAATCGCAGTGGCTTTAACCACTTCAATGATAGCCTATTTCTGGGCAGACTCTTTTGGTATCGCTTTAGTTATCGGCACATCCATGATCTTATCCATGGTAATCGCCGGATTTTCCGGGGCAGTGGTGCCTATTGTGCTAAAAGCTGCAGGGCAGGATCCGGCCCAGTCTTCATCTATTGTTTTGACCACTGTCACTGACATCATGGGATTCTTAAGTTTCCTTGGCTTAGCTACGGTGCTGGGATCTGCACTAGGCATATTTTAATTACTTCAAGACTCTTTAAATGCTTTATTATGAAAATCGCAGTACTCTCCAGAAATCCCAAACTATACTCTACTCGTCGCTTGATTGAAGCAATCAATGAGAGGGGGCATGAAGGTAGAGTCATTGATCATTTGAAGTGTGACATTATCATGGAGGATGAGGGTCCTCTTGTATATTATCAAGGTGAAAAGCTAGTCGATATTGAAGCTATAATTCCCAGAATTGGTGCTTCCGTGACTTTCTATGGTACAGCTGTTGTTCGACAGTTTGAAATGATGAATGTTTTTTCAGCTGTAGATTCATTAGCCATCACTCGCTCACGGGACAAACTCAGAAGCCTTCAGATTCTTTCTCGATCAGGAATTAAGATGCCAAAAACTGCTTTCACCAACTTCAGTAAGCAGGAAAACAAAGTATTGCATCACATTGGGCGTGCTCCGGTAGTCATCAAATTGCTGGAAGGAACTCAGGGTCTAGGTGTCGTTTTAGCTGAGACTGACAAAGCAGCTGTCTCAGTTGTTGAGGCTTTTGACAGCCTTAAAACACGGGTAATTCTTCAGGAATTCATCAAAGAAGCCGGAGGTGCAGACTTACGTGCCTTTATTGTTGATGGAGCAATAGTGGGTGCGATGAAGCGACAAGGTAAAGAAGGAGAATTCAGGTCAAATCTTCACCGCGGAGGTCAAGCCAAAATCGTAAAACTAACGAATGAAGAAAAGGCCACTGCGCTTGGTGCCGCAAAAGCAATGGGATTAGCTATCGCAGGGGTGGATATGCTGCAATCCAGTCGTGGACCCATGGTTCTGGAAGTAAATTCTTCGCCCGGCCTGGAGGGTATTGAAAGTGCCACAGGAGTGGACATTGCAGGAAAGATCGTGGAGTACATTGAGAAAACAGCGAGCAAAAAGAAAAGGCCTAAAGACAAGGTAAAGGCTTAGATTGAGCAACTATAGGAAAGATTTAACACCCAAAAATAAATAACCTGAATGGAAGCAGAACCTAGCTACACAATGGATGGAATCAAGATTGGCTTGACCGTTATTTTTGTTATCCTCAATGGCTTTTTTGTTGCAGCAGAATTTGCCCTGGTCAAGCTCACTAAGAGCAAGATCAAGAAAATGATACGGGAAAAACAACCTTTTGCCACTACCGCAATGTGGCTGTATAAAAGGCAAAACCTTGCCCTTTCTGCTTGTCAGCTAGGTATAACCATGGCTTCTCTTGCTTTGGGTTGGATTGGTGAGCCGGCTATTGCCCACCTGATCACACCATTGATCCACGACTTAGGCATTGAATCTGAGAATCTCATCCATGTAATAGCCTTTACCATTGCCTTCACAACTATTACTGCATTTCACATTGTCATTGGTGAGCAGGTACCTAAGATTTATGCCATCAGAAAGCCAGGACCTGTATTTCTGGGCTCTGCGCTCCTCTTAAAAGGATTCTACATGGTGCTATACCCTTTTATGTACGTACTTAATGGGATCACCAATGTATTTCTGAAATGGTTGGGAATAGATGAATCAGATGAACATGATACTCCTCTTTCCGAAGAAGAGATTCAGGCTTCATTGAGTATTGCCTATGCTAAGGGAGAATTGACCAAAAATGAGCATCGCTTATTAAATGCCGTCTTCCGATTTGACGATACAGTTGCCAAACAAATTATGAAACCACGCAGCGATGTGGAATTTCTGGATGCCAATGACTCTTTTCTTAAAAACCTGGAGTTTGCAAGAGCTTCCAGGCACACACGATTCCCCCTTTGTGACGATTCATTGGACAAAGTACTGGGGGTTGTTCATATAAAAGATATTGTAGGCTACAATCATAAAGATGATGTGGATCTCACAACGGTAGCAAGGCCTGCTATGATGGTGCCTGAAAATATCTTGCTTGGGAAATTATTGCAGGAATTTAGAAATGCGAGACAGCATTTGGCTTTTATACAAGATGAATACGGGACAGTCCTTGGGATTGCAACGCTGGAAGATGTTTTGGAAGAATTGGTTGGAAGCATGCAGGATGAATTTGATGTTGAAGAGGCAGAGATTGAAGAGCTAAAAGATGGTAAAATAATCGTCAATGGTGATGTCCAGATTGAGGATATAAACGATCGTTTCAAACTCAACCTTAGCGCTGAGGATGCTGATACGATATCCGGACTGATCGTAGAAAAAGTGGGTCATAAACTGGAGAAGGATGAAAAAATCGAACTGGATGAGGGAGTACACGCAGAAATACTCGAAATTGATGGCATACGGGCCAGTAAAATTCAAATAGAAATTATCGAAATCGGAGATCGCATTGATTAATTCTTCTTAGCAATTAATTACCTGCAGTATTGTTAATGCTATTTGATTAGAAAGAAATTACGTTGAGAGTTTAAGCTATCTTCAAATACGTATAATTCTATTTCCTTCCAAATTCTTTCGATCAACGGGCAATCGGGAATCGATGAAACATATGCTTTAATCGAGCGCCAAAATCGCGTAAAAATCGCCTAGTAATTATGCGTAGATGAATATCCAGATTTTCACAAAAGTTATGCGTCTGGCTATTTATCACATTTGTATTGTCCAACGAGACAAAAAATACAAACCACACAAAAACAATACAATTATGTTGAACGAAGAAATAGAAATGACGCTAGAATGTGCTGTAAAAATCAGAAAACATTTGGTGAGATTACTGGATGGAAGAAGTGATGAAGCACTAGAGTCTAAGCTTCAATACGTCAATAGTTTGATCATGGAGGCAGATTCCATACAGTACGAAGTTGCTGCTGTGGCTTAACTACCTTTCAGCACATCCTTCAACTCATTTATCTTAAGTAAGGCCTCAACAGGTGAGGTCGTATTTACATCGATATTTCGAAGAATATCCAGCATGCGCTCCATCCGTGGATCTGCTTCGAATAAATTCATCTGGAACTGTCTGTCCCGATAGTTATGGGGAGCGAGTTCTTCTAGTTTCTGGCGATCACTATCTGTCAGTTTTTCTTTTTCCAGATGCTTTAAAATTTCATTTGCACGGATCACAATCTCATTTGGCATCCCTGCCATCTGAGCTACATGAATCCCAAAGCTGTGCTCACTGCCCCCCTCCACCAGTTTCCGCATAAAAATCACTTTGTTATCCAGCTCCTTCACGGACACATTGAAATTTTTCACGCGAGGCAAATCTTTCGCCAGCTCATTTAGCTCATGATAGTGTGTTGCGAAAAGGGTCTTGGCCTTGGCTTTGGGGTGGTTATGCAAATGCTCTACAATTGACCAGGCAATGGAAATCCCATCATACGTGCTTGTCCCTCTTCCAATCTCATCCATCAGTACCAGCGAACGATCACTCAAATTATTCAGGATGCTGGCGGTCTCTGTCATCTCCACCATGAAGGTAGACTCTCCTCGGGACAAGTTATCTGAGGCCCCAACACGTGTAAATACCTTATCTACCAGCCCAATTTTCGCATAGCCTGCAGGCACAAATGAGCCCATCTGCGCCATCAATGTGATGAGAGCGGTCTGCCTTAGCAGTGCCGACTTACCTGCCATGTTAGGGCCCGTTATGATCATCACCTGCTGAGACTCATTATCGAGGTAAAGGTCGTTGGTAATATAATCCTCACCGTCCGGCAGGTTTCGCTCAATCACCGGGTGTCGACCTTCTTTAATGTCGATGGTTTTTTCTTCTGAGATATTTGGGCGACAGTAACTATAAGATTTTGCCTGCTTCGCAAAGCAAGACAGGCAGTCGAGTTGTGCAATCACCTTGGCGTTTTGCTGGATTGTATCGATATAGGATTGTGCAAAAACAACCAATTCAGAATAGAGTTTTTGCTCCAATACACCAATTTGAGATTCCGCATTCAGGATTTTTTCTTCGTATTGCTTTAGCTCCTCAGTGATGTATCGCTCTGCATTCACGAGGGTCTGTTTTCGGATCCATTCTTCCGGCACCTTGTCCTTGTGCGCATTGGATACTTCCAGGTAGTATCCGAATACTTTATTGTAAGCAATCTTCAACGAGCTAATCCCGGTTCGCTCAATCTCTCGATCCCGGATGCCTGAAAGAAAATCTTTCCCCGAAGTGGAAATGGCTCGCAACTCATCCAAATCAGTATTTACGCCTTCTTTGATCACTCCTCCTTGATGCAGCTGCAAAGGAGCATCGTCATTGAGATCACTGGTAAGCTTTTCAATGAGCTTTTCGCACGGATTCAAAAGATCATAAAAGGCATTCAGTGCTTCTTTCCCTGTTATAAGCGAACGAATGGGTTCCAGTTGAAGCAAGCTCTTTTTTAATTGCAGCAGCTCTCTTGGATTAACCCGACTAGTGGCTACTTTTCCAACCAACCGTTCCAGGTCGCCAATTTTTTCAAGGTGCTCTCGCAGGGCATCCTGGAGCTCCTCCTCTTGTGTTAGCGTCTCCACCACATCCAGTCGTTGGTCGATTTCCGGTTTGCTTTTGAGCGGAAGTACCAGCCATTTTCTCAACAACCTTCCACCCATCGGGGTAAGGGTTTGGTTGATCGTTTCGATCAAGGAGATACCATCTGGTTGTGCTGACTGGATCAATTCTAAGTTACGAATAGTGAACCGATCCAACCACACATATTTATTCTCATCAATCCGTGAGATGGACTTAATGTGGTTAGTTTCCTTGTGCTCGGTTTCATCCAGGTAGTAAAGAATCGCACCGGCAGCCAAAATACCTTCAGACAATTCTTCAATGCCATAGCCTTTGAGGTTCGGCACATTAAAATGAGTGGTCAGCTTTTCGTATCCGTATTCTTTACTGAAGATCCATTCCTCCAGGGCAAACGACGAAAAGTGCTCACCGTAATTGGCTCCATACCAATCCCGATTTGGTTTGGGGTAAATGATTTCTGAAGGTTGAAATCCGCGTATGAGTTTATCAACATAATCTTCAGTTCCGGACGAAACCATAAACTCCCCGGTAGACAAATCGAGAAAGGAAACACCGCATTTTTCCTTGCCTGGGTAGACAGAAGCAAGGAAGTTATTCTTTCGCTGATCCAATACATTGTCATTGAGCGAAAGGCCTGGGGTGACCAACTCAGTCACTCCACGTTTGACAATTCCCTTCACAGATTTTGGATCTTCCAGCTGGTCGCAAATAGCTACCCGATAGCCTGCCCGAACCAACTTTGGTAGGTAATTGTCCATGGCGTGATGCGGGAAGCCTGCCAATTCCATTTCTTTTTGTGAGCCATTGGCTCGCTTGGTCAATACAATATCAAGCGCCTTACTAGCCTTTACTGCATCTTCCCCAAACGTTTCGTAAAAATCCCCCACCCGGAACAACAGCAATGCACCCGGGTACTTGCTCTTGATCTGATTGTATTGTTTCATCAGAGGGGTTTCCTTCGCTTTCGTTTTGGTGCCTGCCATGCAGATGGATCGGTTTAGTTTTGTGGTTTAGTTTGCAATATTAATGGTAATAATCCATGCGAAAAATTAAGAACGAAGAGCTGGACAGGCTATCGCCTGAGGAATTTAAAAATGCGGAAAAAATACCAGTCGTTTTGGTGCTTGATGACGTCCGCAGTGCCATGAATGTAGGGTCTGCTTTTCGTACCTCTGATGCATTTCGAGTTGAAAAAATTTACTTGTGCGGAATTACGGCCACTCCTCCTCATCGGGAAATTAACAAGACCGCATTGGGAGCCCAAGATTCGGTGGAATGGGAACACAAGGAAGCGATTGCCGATTGTATAGCAGACCTAAAAAAAGAAGGCTACCAGATTGTGGCAGTGGAACAAGCAGATGAAAGTACATCACTACTTGATTTTGAAGTTGGTAAACATAAGTATGCCTTTGTATTTGGGAACGAAGTATTTGGGGTGAATGATAAAGTAGTGGAAACGGCGGATGATGTATTGGAAATCCCTCAATACGGCACCAAGCATTCACTAAACATCTCTGTAAGTATAGGAGTGGTACTTTGGGATTTTGTTAGTAAGTTCAAAGATCAACTTCTTATTGAAGCAAACGATTAACAGTTATCTATTAGCATTATGAATTTATTTGTCAAGTTTGTTCTACTGTTAATGTTTCCTCTGCTGCTATCACCTGATCAGGACGAATTTCTGAGGCATAAGGTCGAGATGGTTACGGCGGGGCTGCCTGTTACTATTCAGGGTGAGTCCATTTACTGCAAAAAAACATTACCAGTATTTTATCAGGAGAGTGGATTTAAAAAAGTATGGAACAAATCAGATGCCGATGCGCTCATTACCATACTGGAAAAATCTAACGAGGAGGGATTTAATCCAAAGGATTATCACATTGATGCTATTCAAGATTTTCGAGCCAAAAAAAGAGATGCAGTTGAAGCCGCTGAATTTGACTTGCTTTTAACAGATGCTTTTTTGCTTTACTCTAGCCACTTACTCAATGGGAAGGTAAATCCGGAAACGGTGGATAGCGAATGGCAAGCGATTCGAAGAGAGGGAGATGCCAAGTCAGTATTAAGGTCAGCATTGGCTGATAACAATGTTAAAGAATCGCTCACAAACATGGCTCCTAATCATACTGGCTACAAAGGACTCAAAAATGCCCTCCGCGAATACCGATCCATAGTAGCAAAGGGAGGTTGGGGAAGCATACCCGTTGGAGAAACATTAAAACCCGGAATGACAGATAGCTTAAGGGTCCCGTCATTGATCAATCGATTAAAAAAAACTTATGATCTAAAAGAGAACTTTTCTGTTGGCTTTTCGTATTCGGATGAACTCGCTGAAGCTGTTAAAAAATATCAGATCAGAAATGGCCTGGAGGCCGATGGCAACCTCGGAAAGCTCACCACTGCATCATTAAATATCCCAGCTGAGAAACGAGTAGAACAAATATTAATAAACATGGAACGCTACCGCTGGGCGGCAGAAGAGATGGGGGATCACTATGTGATTGTGAACATCGCAAATTATCAATTAGAGGTTTACAACAACCGAAAGAAAACATTTGAGGAAAAGGTCATTGTAGGTAAACCATTTAGGAAAACACCCGTATTTAGCAGCAAAATGACCTACATGGTGTTTAATCCTACATGGACCGTGCCTCCAACCATCTTATTCAATGACATGCTTCCTGAATTAAAAAAGAATCCAGGATATGCCAAATCAAAGAATATCAGGGTTCTACAAGGACAGGGAAGCAACGCAGTGGAAGTAGATCCTTACACCATCGATTGGTCCTCCTTATCAAGAGGAAATTTCCCATATATATTAAGACAAGACTCAGGCCCTACCAATGCTTTGGGTGTAGTCAAGTTTATGTTTCCGAACCAATATAACGTCTACATCCATGATACTCCGAGTAAAGAATTGTTCAGTCAAACCGATCGGGCTTTCAGCTCCGGGTGTATCCGGGTGAACAATCCTCTGATGCTCGCCGAATATATTTTAAAAGAGCAGCCAGGGTGGACCAAAGAGAAAATTGAGGGAACCATTAAAAATGGAAAGGAACAATCGGTAATTCTCAAAAAAACACTACCTGTACATATTTTATACCTTACCTCTTGGGTAAGTAATGGACAAGTTCACTTTAGAAGTGACTTATATGATCGCGACCCAGCAGTACTCAGATCACTTACAGCCACCCCTCCAAGTCTTTAATAAATGAAAAATCTTATACTTCTATTTTTTATTTCGTTGGTGTCATTTCCTTCAAGGGCCTATGATCACCAGCGTGCAGGATTTACTATCGTTGTAAACGGAGAGTTAAATCCATATAAGATCTTCTCAACTTTTGTGATGCCAAGATCAGAAATTGTGATAAGCAGTTCGAAGGCCATCGCTGTTAAAAGCGATGATGTTGAGGTAAATGCTACAGCTTTTAATACAAGATGGAAAATAACTGCATCAAATACGCCGGGAGTATATCGAGCAACTGTTTCCAATCAGGAAGGAAAAACGATTTCCATTAATATCCTGGTGTTGACTCCCTTGAGTCAAAAGAATGGAGAGTATTTAAATAAATATCGAATAGGTAATTATCCATCGCAACCATTGAGAGGAAATCCTATCTACAATGCCCCTAAAGGACTTTTTGAAGTAACACCAGAAAATCAGGATCTGAAATTGACACCTCATTTTACTCTAAAGCAATTCCTATGTAAACAGGCCGGTGGCTATCCGAAATACGTTATCGTCAGGGAGCGTCTGTTACTCAAACTCGAGTTCATACTTGAGCGAGTTAATGAAAAAGGATACGATATTGAAACATTTGGATTTATAAGCGGATACAGAACCCCATTTTACAATAAATCTATTGGAAATGTTCAGTATAGTCGACATGTGTATGGTGGTGCTGCTGATATCTTCATCGATCAGAACAAAGACGGAAGCATGGATGATTTGAATGGAGATGGGGTCATCGACGAGAAAGATGTGCGCGTTTTTTACAGCATCGTCGAAAGTGAGTACTCAAAGGATCGTTACAGCTCCTATGTAGGGGGTCTGGGCTTCTACCGAAAAAACAGTCGGCACAATGGTTTTATTCACGTAGATGTGAGGGGAAGCAAGGCGAGGTGGTAGATATAAAAAAAGCTTCCTGTGTAGGAAGCTTTCCAATTTTCTTTTTTTGTCATTCCGAGCAAATGCGAAGAATCTTTTTCTCAATTGGTAAAGATTTCTCCTGCGGTCGAAATGACACTAAAGGTAAGTTTTTACCCCTCCTCGTACTTGATCTCTAGGATACGCTCTTCGAACATTCCAAGGGCGATTTTATCTTCACCCAACACATCAAATAGTTCAAGAGCTCTTCTGGCAATGTATTCTTCTTCTATTTGCTCCTGCACGAACCAACGCATGAATTCTTCCGTCGCAATGTCATTGTACTTTCTGCATTCCCCTACAATCTCATGAATAGCATCAGAGACTGCAATCTCATGCTCCAGTGCCTTTTCGAATACCTCTCTCAGTGATCCAAAATCATGCTGGCTTTCACCAACTGTCGGAGAAACCGCATCACATTCCATGTCACACAGATAGTGAAAAAGTTTTAGCTGATGCTTGCGCTCTTCATCTGATTGATTGAAGAAAAACTCAGCACTGTTATCATACCCTCTCACATCACACCATGCTGCCATTGCCAAATAAGCTGCAGATGAGTGCGCCTCCATTTTGATCTGACGATTGATGATATCTACGATCTCATCTTTGAGTACGTGATGTCTTCTTAAAATATCTTTCATTGTAAATCTGATTTAGCCCTTAAACGATTAACAGATCAGAAGTTGAATACGTTCTTACGTAAAATCTTCTGAACCGCGCTATTAAGCGCTAAGGTATCGAACGTTCCGTTTAGAAGCTCTCTAAATTCCAATATCTCCCGAATGGACAATACCAAAAAGCGATCGCAATGAGGAAGGTGTACGACCTCAACATCAGGCGCAGAGCTTTCTAGTAATTCCACAATATCAAAAGACATGATCGTCTTACGGAATGCATACAAATCACACAGCTTAAACGGAATTTCTTCCTGATCAAACGTCAGCAAAAACGAATCTGTTAGCTCGCATTGGGCGATTGCCGCACTCTTTGTTTTATAGATCTCTTCCTGCATTCTGGCACATTGCGTGTAATGTTGGACATGATTTGCAGTATTTCCCCTTCTTTTTCATGTATTTGAAACAGCACTCCTTCTTTAATTTCTTACCCTTCTTTTTCTTATTCTGAAGGTGCTCCTCATAGAGCTTAGAAGTTGGAAGTTGCAAAGGGATACTACTCATTGATCAATTTCTTATTTAGATAGATTCTAAATAGAACGCAAACGTAATTCCGAATCGGAAATGTTCCAAGCTTATTTAGAATTATTCTAAATGATTTTTATCAGCTGCAGAAAGTGGGTGGCCAGTAATCTTCACAACTGCGAAAATGGAACCATATTATTATTTAGATTGATTCTTAATAAGTAGATTTGCAGTCAGTCAGAAGAAAAAAAATCTTCAATCAATTTCACGGCATGAGTAAGCTTTCTTCCAGTCTTTCTTCCACTCCACATACTATCGCTCACATTGAAGAAAGTGATCTGAAAGATCGGTTATACGAAATGGGTGTTTATCCTGATCAAACTATAGAGGTAGTGAGAAAAGCTCCTTTTGGAGATCCGCTAATCGTTAAGGTAGGAGGACAGCTTATTATGCTTCGTCAAAATGAAGCAGATTTAATTACCATCAAGGAAAATTAAAAGCATTGGTCAGAAAGATAGCTTTAGTAGGGAATCCGAACGTTGGGAAAAGCACCATATTCAACTTATTGACTGGCCTCAATCAGAAGGTAGGAAACTACCCGGGTGTTACAGTCGATAAAAAGTACGGTTCATTCAAGCTTGGGGAGCAAAGCGTAGAGGTTGTAGATCTTCCCGGAACGTACAGCCTGCACCCAAAAACGGAAGATGAGCAAGTCGTTCTTAATTATCTTACTGGAGACACCACTCCCGATGTAGTTGTTGTAATCGCCGATGCAATCAACCTTCACCGCAATCTGTTATTGTTCTCACAGGTTTACGATCTAAATGTACCAGTTATACTGGTGCTCAATCGAATCGACCTGAGCCAAAAGGACAATGAAAATATTTCAACGGAAAAACTAAGTTCACTTTTGGGGGGTGTTCCTGTCATCCCTTTAAATGCTCGGGATGGAAATATAGATGCCTTAAAATCAGCAATCGCTTCTTTCAAATCGAACAACAACTGGCAGCCATTTTACCAAAGTGATAACGGAATCGATTACCTAAAGGAAACTGAAGCCAGACATCAGAAGATCAATAAGCTGATGAAGTTTCTGGAAAAGGGCGATAAAAAGGCCGATACGTTTTCTAATAAGCTGGACAAATTCCTTCTTCACAAAGTATGGGGATACACTATCTTCCTCGCTATTCTGTTCGTGATCTTTCAGTTTATCTACGTTTTTGCGAACGTCCCGATGGACCTGATTGACAATTTCTTCATCAGCTCCAGTTCGTTTTTATCAGAACGGCTCCCTGAAGGCCCGCTAAGTTCTTTAGTCACCGAAGGCATTATTCCAGGGGTCGGAGGAGTTGTGATTTTTATCCCTCAGATCGCTTTTCTGTTCTTGTTTCTCACCGTGCTTGAAGAAACCGGATACATGACACGGGTCGTCTTTTTAATGGACAAAATCATGAGGCCTTTTGGACTGCATGGGAAAAGTGTGGTGCCTTTAATATCCGGTGTAGCTTGTGCTATTCCGGCTATCATGTCCAGCCGTTCCATTGATCAGCCGAAGGAAAGACTGATCACAATTCTTGTCACTCCTCTGATGAGCTGCTCGGCGCGTTTGCCTGTTTATATTTTACTGATTGCGCTTACAGTACCTGATAAATTGGTTGCTGGTTTCATTAACATGCAAGGGCTGGTACTTTTCGGTATGTATGTGCTAGGAATCGTCGCTGCACTGGTTTTTGCCATGATTTTTAAAGCTATTCTCCTGACTAAGTCCAAAAGTTTTTTGATCATGGAGATGCCTCGGTATCAATTGCCAAAATTTCGAAATGTCATTTATAATGTCTTCGAAAAGAGTAAAGCATTTGTGTGGGGAGCAGGACGTATCATATTGGCTATTTCGATCATCCTTTGGGTGCTGGGATCCTACGGTCCGAGATCATTCAGCTCGTCCAATGAAACTGAGGAAATACTACCGCAGACATCACTTGAAAGTTCTTTCATCGGAATACTTGGCAAACAAATCGAGCCAGCCATTGAGCCGCTGGGTTACGACTGGAAAATCGGCATTTCTTTAATCACATCATTTGCCGCCCGAGAGGTATTCGTTGGCACCATGGCTACCATCTACAGCATTGATGAATCAGATTCAGAAGCTTCCTTATTAGAACGAATGAATCAGGAGATAAATCCAGAAACGGGAGAAAAAATCTATGGGCTTGCCACTGGTATTTCCCTGATGATTTTCTACGCTTTTGCCATGCAATGCATGAGCACTTTGGCTGTGACCAGGCGGGAAACTAAAAGCTGGAAATGGCCGTTGGTTCAGTTAGGATATATGACTGTCCTGGCTTATGTAAGTTCATTAATCGCTTATCAATTACTTGTATGATACAACTAATTACTGTTGCAATTCTATTCCTCGGTTCGTGCTATTTTTTGGTTCAGTCTTTTATCGGACCAGGAGAGAGGCAGCCTGCATGTGAGAAGTGTGGGAAGTAAGGGTTCGGTAAAAATCTGTCTGTAAATTACGCTCGTATTAGTCGTTACTTAGAACTTATAGCCAAGTGAAATATAAAAACTACGCGGTGTTGCAGGAATAATTCCCGGACCGGGGTAGCTTTCAGCCCTTCTGGTAAAATACTGTTGATCCGTCAAATTGTTTACTCCAAAAGTTAGCTTATATGGATCAGGGGCATACTCTACTGAAACATCCATCACATAATAGGACGGCACCAAACCTGTTAATGCATTTGGGTTAAAAGTGGAATTGGTCGCATCCGAGTATTGCTCACTTAAATAAGAATACTGATAAGTCGCTTTAAGGTCTTTCCATGAATAATTGATTCCCATCCTTAGCATCATATCTGGTACGTACTCCACTTTTCTTCCTTCAATGGATGGGTCTTCGGAATCAATGTACTCAGCATTAATCAAAGACAAGTTCGCAAATACCGATAGTGAAGCTTTTTCACGCTCTTTACCCAACATTCTTAGGACATCAAGTTCAGCGAAAGATTCAACTCCGATATGTCTTGAATCTCCAACATTTGTCCTAAGCAGAATGGTACTGCCGGATGGAAGAAGCACACCTATGCGATCGTTATATTTTAAGTAGAACATACTTATATCTACATTCAACCATTCAACCAGACGTCCTCTTATACCCAGATCAATGTTATATCCACTTTCATCTGTAATCAGACTGTCTAATATGAAATTAGGGTTATTTAGCCTTAAATCACTAAACGTTACCGACCTGAAATTATCAGAGTAGTTGGCATATACATTTAGGTCACTCGTCAGGTAGTAGCTAAGGCCTAATCCAAGTAGTGCCCGTGAGCGCACGACTGATTTGTCATCGGTAAAAGTATTTTCAGTAACGATCTCTCCTGAAAAGTTTCTGATAGTTTGCTTCCATGTGCCTTTAGCATCTGTACGGATATGCTCAAAGCGAACGCCGGGAGTAACACTAAATCTATCTGTAACATTTATCACGTTTTCCATAAAGAAAGAGTAGTTTCTACTTGGAAATTGATAATCGAAATCCTCCAGGTCTTCGGGATTCAAAAAGGTGAAATCAGCATCTGAACTGCTACTTGCATCCCCTTGCATTCGATTTGTCATTCCATTATAGAAACGAGCTCCAAACAGCAAAGCAGACCGTTTACCTAGGACATCAAAATAATGAAGCAAGCGTGCCTCTGACCCAAAATTTTTGAATTTATCACTTATCAGTGTTCGGTTGCTATTTGGATCATCGATTCGATCAATCTGTTCAAGGTTTCCCAAAGCGTCTCTACCGGAGAATAGTCCAAAAGTGCGAATATTTAATTTCGTTCGGTCGGAAAAGCGGTAGTCTATCGTGTTAGCAAGCAAATTCCACGATACCTGGAACCAGTTCCTATTCCTACGAGACTTACTTAGGTCACCATTATCAAGGTCATCATCCGTCAAACCCCCAGGTTGCTGAGCTTTGTAATCAAGAAACGAATATTCAAAGCCTAGCTTTAATTTATCTGTTACTAGCAATCCAACTCTTGAAAATGCCAGATGCGAATCAAAGCCGGAGTTATCTCTCCAGCCATCACCCATTCGGTATTGGTAATAACTGTAATAATCTGCCTTGCCAACTGTTCCTCCCGCACTAATAAATGAATTGTATAGTCCGAACGAACCAGCGGCCTGCTCCACATTCAATTGTATTGGAACGTCAGGTGCCTTTTTTAATCTGAAGTTGAGCATGCCACCAAATTGTGTTCCGTATTGCAATGAAGCTGCACCTCTTACAATCTCTATTCGATCCACGGCCTGCATGGCAGGCATGTAGTAGCTTTCCGGATAACCCAAGGCATCTGCACTCATATCATACCCATTCTGCCGGGTGTTGAAATTTGCCGTTCGGCTTGGCCCTAGTCCTCTTGCTGCAATATCTAATTGCAACCCCGCAAAATCACTTTCCCAGATGTTCAATCCTGGCACTTTTGCAAACACCTGTCGTGCATTATTGGATACTTTATTAGCTGCAAAGTCATCCATCACAATGAGCTCATTCTTTTTTGCTTCATAAATACCAAATCCATCAACAGCTTTCAACCTGGAAATTCCATTGGTTTGTTGACGATGACTTACGATCTCAACCTCCTCCAAATCTTCTGAGAATTCAGAAAGAACAAATTGTATTTCTGTATCTGTCTTCAGGTCTAGCTGCTGAGCACCTGCATTGCTCCCCATGCTGAAAACTTCAAGAATATACAACCCCTCAGGCAGCTCTAGATGAAAATACCCTTTCTCATTTGTATTTGACTTTACATTGAGTTCCTCAACAAACACAGTTGCATTTTCTATTGGATCTCCTGTAGTATTCAATACTTTCCCGTATGCACGATACGTCTGTGCTCCTACCTGACCAGTAATTATAAGAAGTGACGCTATGTACAAAATCCTTTTCATCAATTAACATCTGCATTAAAGGGTTCTATCCATGATTTCTTTCGCCAGCCATCCTCCATCTGGGTCAGATCAATAGTTGGATCAATAAGCAATTGAGCAGGGCTTGCATTTAAGGTCACATAAGCTTCAGCTCTGATTTGAGGATCACTCATTCCTTTCTCTATAAAATAATCTTCCAGATAATGGGCAAACTGTAGGATTAGATCAGGCTGCATGGCCATCTGCTTTTCCTGATGCATATTTAAAAATTGACTGTTGATTACCGACCCCTCTTTTCCATTAGGGCCGTCTTTTACATAAAATGTGGCAGTACCAGCTTTTTCCATTAGCATTACTCGCCAGGCAAAACGATACCCCTCCTCAGTCCAGAAAATATTACCGCTATACAGCAAATACCTCCAAGGGAATAGCACCTGAAATGTGAAGAATACGAGAAGAAAAAGGTAAAATGCGGTAGATGGTGATTGTATTTGATTTACTGCCTGCTTATCTCTTTCATCAAGAGCAAAAAGTGGTTGCCCTCCGATAAGAGCACTGAGCTTGTCCAGCAATTTCTCATGAAAGGAAGCTGAAAAGAAGATGGTTACGGCAAAAATCATCACCACCGGAAAAATGCCGATTTGAAAAAGGATGCCTGTTATCGTATGGAAAAATACTACTGCTGCATACGATAGCCATCGGGTTTTTTTCCACATGAGGCCAACTACAATGAATGTGTCGAAAAACATACCCAGCCAGCTAAAGAGGAAAGCTGTCGCTTTGAATTTAAAGACCCATCCAATCACAGGAATACTTGTTTTGGCAGGTAACCAAATAGAAAGAGGAAGTGCTTTGATCAACCAATCGTAATTGATTTTGGCTAAACCGGCATAGATGTAAACAATGGCGATTTGAAGCTTGAAAATACCAATCGTCCATAAGCTTGCGGTGTAGCTTGTGATATGTGGTTTACGTTTAGCATCTACCGAAAAAAGCTTGTTTGCCGGCACAAAAATCAATAGGAATGAGACAATGCTGACGAAATAATAATGATTCAGGTAATAAGTGATGTCAACCAACTCCACATAGGAGAAGCAAACGAAAAATAAGGCAGTCGCCAATCGATAAAAAGCTCCGAGTGTAATAGCTGCAGCACTCACTACCATCAAGGCAAACACAAGATACATCCATTCCCTGGGAAGTGGTTTTACCCATTCGAAACCATAATAGCTAAAATGCAAAGTGGGATTAATCAGCTGCGTTTCCACCCAGCCCATTGCCATGTAGCGAATAGTGCTGAATAACATCAGCAATCCAAAGGCTATCCTAAAAACGACTAAAGGAGCAATCGAAATCGGTTGCTCCAGGTAGTTGATAATGGATCGATATGGTAACGTGCTAGTCAATCCCCATCTCCCGAATTAAAGGTGATACTTATACCCAATAAGGAGCTCATCGAACTTTTAAAATTGGGAGTATTGGCTTGCAGCAGATTCCGAAGTGTTACTACCTCTTGCGCATCAAGATTGCCAGACAACTCCCCTTCTGGCAAGCTCTCTATCGCATCGTCAATTGCTGTAATTGCGGTTTTAGTCTGAGAGATTAGTTCTGGCCCTCCTATAACTTCATTCAAATACTCTTCAAATCCTATGAGGTCTGCAACATCTCTGGAGAGTCCAAACCAAATATTTTTTGAAGATTCAAAATGTGCATCAATCAGCTGATTCGATATACCACTGTAATACGCCTCAACAAGTGTAGGATCTGCACTCGCCTGTCCGGCTGTTAATCCGGCAGGCAGTTCAACCTTAAAGTTTTTTAGGTTTTCATAATCTTTCACAAAGTCATTGTAAAGCAATGAAACAGAGCTCCCAGCTGAAGTACCTTCGCTTGAAATGAACTCTTCTCGATAAGTGCTTTTCCATTCTGTCGTAATTGTGACGAAAGTTGATTGCAACTCATCTACAATTAGCTTTAGATAAGCTTTCCGATTGCTATCGAATCCAGTAATAATTTCAGCATCCGACATACCATCGCCGTAGATTAAATACTCGATAGCAAAAAAGCCCCTTATGTCTCTATCGAAGCTGGCGGCAAGATTGAAGTTTGAATCTTTGATATTCGTTTCTACCTGAACTTCATCTACAGGAAACACACCAAGTACAGTGGCAAAAGGACCTAACGGCAAACTTCCTGGTCCAAAGCCAAAAGCAGAACAATGTTGGTAGTCAGTAACCGCTTGCACCCATGATGTTCTTATTGCTATCAAATTATCTTGTGTGGTCGTCTCGTTGAAGTTTGAAACTGCTACTGATAAGTCATGAACACTCGATTGAAGTTGTTCAAAATTCGGGATTATCAACCCATCAGCAAGACTTGTTAGCATTGCACTCCTATCAAAGCTCACATCTTCAATAGGCTCGTCATCACCACAAGATGTCACAGTAGCCAGTATTACGATCACTGGAAAAAATATTATTCGAATTAAATACCTACTTCTCATTTGCTTCCTTCTTTTTACTTAATCCAAAAAGCCCTGTAAGATTTTACAGGGCTCTTTTCTTCATTTTTTTATGATGGGTCATTTACAAAAAAACTTGTGACTTCCTCATCGGTGAAACCATAAATACTTTGAATATCATCTATTATCTGATCAAAGTTTGCCAATAAGGTGGCATCATTTAAAAACTTATAGCTCTCAGGTGTTTCTCCCGAAGGCGCCATTAGCAAGTCTAAAATATCATCAATCTGAGCGTCGGTAATCTGCTTATCTGCAACGTCTTTGAATCCATGTGCAAAAGCAACCCCTTCAGCATATGCGTGCATAGCACTTCCCTTTTCTTCATCGGTAGAAGCAGTTTGCAGGGCTGTTTTAGCAGCATTGCAGTAATAAATCACAGTCGCAAAATTTGACTTCTCCCAGTTCAATTTGAAATCTGCAAGCGCTTGATCTCTCTCCGAATTAAAGGCATCACCAGCCTCAATTGCAGCTTTTGCAGTGATCAAGTTCTTTTTAATTTCATAGAAGAACCCTTCACCTGTAGTGTGATTTGATCTTCGCTTGGCATATTTAGCTGCAAAGCTTGCCTCGTTCACGTTAAATGTAGGATCTGCTCCGAAAATCTCAACCAATTGATCAATTGAAGCACTTGATAACTGGCCATCAATAATCGTTAAGGCGTGATTATAAAGTGCAGCTCCGTAAGAGCCTTTCTCAACCATTTGCTCAAGTTCCAAGCCATACTCGTCCAGAAGTCTGGTTCCCAAAAGTCCTCCCTCTTCTCCATCAGCGGGTGTTCCCATTCCAGGATTTTGAAATGTGTCGTCATCGTTAGCCGCATTCACAATTTCCTGAAGCCAGCTTGACACTTTGGTTTGATAGCTTGTAAGTGTCACAGCTGATAAATTCGATGGATAAGAAATAGAAGTTACCGTGCTAGATTGGGCATTAAGTTCCGCATCATTTACTGCACCGGCTACATCTCCTAATTCCGAAACAACTGTTGATTCTGCTGTAACATTAGCATTATAATTGGTAGATATGTATTCCTGAGGAATAGTTAATTGAGGAGTTGGATCGTCATTATCTCCACAGCTGGTTGAGCATATCGCGATACCTAAAATCGTAAGAATGAATAATTTGTTTTTCATCATTTATTAAGTTTTGCAAAAGTACATTTCTAATGGTTGTTTAGAATCATTCTAAACAGGTGCAAAAGTGTATATGAGGAATTTTCAAGTCAATCGCTATCGATCGTGAATTTTTTATCACTAGAAGTAGTGATATAGTAGCTAGAAGTAGTGATGACTTTTAGTTAAGAGGCTTTGACTATTCCAGACTCCAACGCATAAACAATCAATTCTGCAGGTGAATTCATGTTCAACTTTCTCAAGATATTTTTTCGATGTGAATTGATGGTGTGAATACTTAAATGCAAATCATCTGCTATTTGAGCTGTAGTCTTCCCGCGGGTAATTAGTTCCAATACCTCATACTCACGAGGCGTTAAGTTGGTAGGTTCACAATTATCTTCTTTTTCCGGATTATCTACTACCAGTTCCAGGATGTTATTACAAAAGAACCGATTGCCTTGCGAAACGGCCCTCAACCCACTAATGATCTCCTCCTCACTACAGTTTTTGGTAAGGATTCCCTTGATTCCCATACCTAACAACTGCTGGATGGAATCCCTGGTTTGACTATTTGATATGACCAGGAAGCTAGAGGCTGTTGTTTCCTTCAAGTTTTTCAACTTAGGAATCAGTTCACGATCCTTGTCTGAAATATCGATGACCACTAGTTTGGGTTGAGAGGTTTTCACCATCTCTTCCAGTTGATCTGAAGAATCCACCATCTTCACCAGATCAAAACCAGGCATGGCTTTAATTAGTGATGCCATTCCCTGACGGGTGAGATACTGAAAGTCTGCAAGTAAAACGGAGGTCGCCAATGTTCTTATTTAGAATTATTCTAAACAAAAGTAGGTTGGGAAATTTGATTACACAAAAACAACCTACTATGAAATCCAAAAGCCTCTTCCATTGTTAGATTTGTAGTCACAAAATTGAAGACATGGAATACCGAATAGAACACGACACTATGGGCGAAGTAAAAGTGCCCGCTGATAAATATTGGGGAGCTCAAACCCAGCGATCAAGAGACAATTTCAAAATTGGTGGTGAAAAAAATCAAATGCCAATGGAAATCATCCGGGCTTTTGCCATTTTGAAAAAGTCTGCTGCTGAAACCAACAACGAGCTTGGAGTACTGCCCAAGGAAAAGGCTGAACTTATTGGGAAAGTATGCGATGAAATCCTCGAAGGAAAGCTGGATGATCAATTCCCGCTGGTCGTATGGCAGACCGGATCGGGTACGCAATCCAACATGAACTCCAACGAAGTGATCGCCAACCGAGCACATGTCCTCAATGGAGGATCATTGACAGATGATAAAAAGATCATTCACCCAAATGACGATGTTAACAAAAGTCAAAGTTCTAATGACACCTTCCCAACAGCCATGCACATCGCCAGCTTCAAGATGGTGGTGGAAAACACCATCCCTAAGGTGAAGAAGCTTCGAGATACACTTCATAAAAAATCGGAAGCTTTCATGGATGTGGTAAAAATTGGTAGAACACACTTCATGGATGCCACTCCGCTAAGTCTTGGACAGGAGTTCTCAGGATATGTATCTCAGCTAGACCATGGGTTAAAGGCATTAAATAATACACTCGACCACTTGTCAGAGTTGGCATTAGGGGGAACAGCAGTTGGCACTGGTCTAAATACTCCTAAAGGTTATGCTGAGTTAGTAGCAAAGAAAATTGCCAAGCATTCAGGCATGCCAATGAAAACAGCAGAGAACAAATTCGAAGCATTAGCAGCACACGATGCAATTGTAGAAACACATGGAGCATTGAAACAACTAGCCGTAAGCCTGATGAAAATTGGAAATGACATCAGAATGCTTTGCTCAGGACCAAGAAGTGGGATTGGTGAAATATTGATTCCGGAAAATGAACCTGGCTCATCCATTATGCCTGGAAAAGTAAACCCAACACAGTGTGAGGCACTGACAATGGTATGTGCACAGGTAATTGGAAATGATGTTGCGGTATCCACTGGCGGTGCTACCGGTCATTTTGAACTGAACGTGTTTAAGCCAATGATGGTCTTTAATTTGCTGAATTCTGCTCGATTAATTGGTGATGCATGCGAATCTTTCAATGATAATTGTGCAATTGGAATAGAGCCAAATCATGAAGTAATCAAAGAGAAATTAGAAAACTCGCTAATGCTTGTAACTGCGCTGAATACGCATATTGGGTATGAAAATGCAGCTAAAATTGCTAAAAAGGCACATAAAGAAGGTACCACACTAAGAAAAGCGGCCATAGACCTGGGACTTGTTACGGATGAGCAGTTCACGGAATGGGTTAAGCCTGAAGATATGATTGGATCGCTAAAAAGTTGATTCATTATCCATTATCAAGAGATTTTTGTACTTTAGTAACATTAATGATTGCAGAAAAAACCAATTTCACAGGAAAGATGAAAAAATCAATATCACTTATCGCGCTGGCACTCTGCTGTGTGTTTGCATTTGAAGCGGACGCTCAAATGGATAAAAAAGAGAAAAAGGAGTGGAAGAAAAGGATTAAGAAATTAGAGCCAGAGCAATATAAGCAGCTACTGGATGAAAATAAATCTTTGAAAGGCCAGGTAACAAGCTTGAAGACGGAGCTTGGAAATATCGATGATCGATTGGCTGAAAAAGACGAGCAAATTCTTACCTATCAGGCTCAAATCGGAGATTTGAGGGAGGAGCTTTCCAGGCTTCAAAGTAAGCAACCTGCCGACAATGTAGCTACACGCAGTACTGGTGGGGGTATTGATGAAAGTAAAGGAGTGGTTTTCAAAGTACAGCTTGGAGCTTTCAAGCAAAAGGACTTGAAAAAGTATGACAACTCTCCAAACTTCAGTGCAGAAGATGCTGATGGGCTTCAGAAATACACAATCGGGGTATTCAGAGATTATTGGGAAGCAGATACGTTCAAAAAATACCTTAGAGAAATGGGAGTTAAAGATGCATGGGTGGTTTCATACAAAGACGGTGTGAGAGTTCCTATCAAAGAAGTTTTAGAAGGAGTGACAAAAAAGTCATAAGATAAAAAGACAATTTTTCTAAACCCTGGTTTCTATTAAATGAAGCCAGGGTTTTTTGTTTGTATTTTTGCATCGCATGATAAAGTATAAGACACCAGAAGAAATAGAAATTATGAGGGAAAGTGCCCTCATAGTCTCTAAGACACTTGGGCTCATGGCAGAAAAAATTGAGCCAGGAGTAACCCCTCTTGAGCTGGATAAAATCGCTGATGAATTCATTCGGGATCATGGTGGCGTCCCCGCATTTCTAGGACTATATGATTACCCTAATTCCATTATTACTTCTGTCAACGAGCAGGTAGTGCATGGCATCCCAACCGACCGTCCACTGGAGGAAGGAGATGTAGTTGGTGTGGATATAGGTGTTCTGAAAAACGACTATTATGGAGATCATGCCTACACTTTCCCTGTTGGGGAAATCGATGATGATGTGAAGAAACTTCTCACTGTGACCAAAGAGTGTCTTGACAAAGGCATTGAGCAGTTGGTCGCTGGAAATCGAATCGGTGATCTCAGTTTCGCTATCCAGCAACATGCAGAAAGCCATGGTTACGGCGTAGTTAGAGAGCTTGTCGGCCATGGTCTAGGTACGAAAATGCATGAATCTCCTGAAGTGCCGAATTTTGGAAAGAGAGGTCGAGGACCGAAAATTCAGGAGGGTCTTGTTGTAGCCATTGAACCAATGATTAATATGGGTACTCGCAGAGTTATCCAGTTAAATGATGGCTGGACTATTGTTACTGCTGATAAAAAGCCTTCAGCCCACTTTGAACATGATGTTGCTGTCGTCGACGGGAAACCAGAGGTGCTGTCCACTTTCAAATTTGTAGAGGAAGCACTGGAAAAGAAAAACGCAGTAATCGTCTAGTGCTTTTATTGGCTAAAAGTAAAGCCTACCTTTGCCAAACTTTTCAAAATGGCAAATCAGGAAAAAAGTACATTAAGCGCTGTAATGATGAAATTTCTGGTGTGGAGAATTCGACACATCAGCGACAATAATTTCTTACTGATCACCGCCGGCTTGATTGGTATTTTTTCAGGGCTGGCCGCCGTAATTCTTAAAAGCACTGTACACCTGATTATCCACTACCTGGAGTTGAACCTGAATATTTTCAGTATCAATTACCTATACCTTGGATATCCACTTATTGGCATTGTATTAACTGTATTTGTTGCAAAGTATGTTTTCAGGGAAAACCTGGGGCACGGTATCACACAGATTCTTTATTCCATATCCAAAAACTCCAGCATCATCCGTCGTACAAAAATGTACTCCCGAATGGTCACCAGTGCTATCACTGTCGGTTTTGGAGGATCCGTGGGACTGGAGGCACCTATCGTAGTAACTGGGTCTGCCATTGGATCTAACCTAGGTAGGCTTTTTCATTTAGGCTATAAAAAACGGACGGTTCTGCTGGGATGTGGTGCTGCCGGGGCGATATCAGCCATCTTTAACTCGCCAGTTACAGGAGTTATTTTCGCTATGGAGGTGATTCTGACCGAAGTAAAAATCAGTCGGTTCATCCCCCTACTTATTGCATCGGTTTGTGGACAGCTGGTCGCACTGGTTTTGCTGGGTGAAGACATTCTTTTCTCTTTTAAACTCACAGATAATTTTATAGCGAGCGAAACAGGATATTACCTGCTGTTTGGAGCTGTTTGTGGGATCATCTCCCTTTACTTCACCCGAATAATGTACTTCTTTGAAGGAAACATTAAAAAGCTGAAAAATGACTTTGGTCGTGCAGCCGTAGGTGGGCTTTCATTGGCATTAATCATTCTGACCTTTCCCCCTATTTATGGTGAAGGATATGCAACCATCAAGAGTTTATTGCAGGGAGATTCAGCAGAAGTATTCTATCACAGTTTCTTTTATCAGCTTTCGGAAAATCAAGCTTCATTAATTATCTTCTTGTTTTTGATTCTCCTCGTAAAACCAATTGCCACCGCTCTGACCATCGGTGCAGGAGGTAGTGGTGGGATTTTCGCTCCTTCGCTATTCATGGGAGGATTATCCGGGTTTGTTTTTAGCTCCACTTCGAATTCGATTTTAGGTACTTCACTTAGCACTAGTAACTTTACCTTAGTAGGAATGTGCGGAGTAATGAGTGGCGTGTTACATGCTCCACTAACAGCAATTTTCCTAATAGCGGAAATCACAAGTGGCTACATGCTCTTCGTCCCACTTATGCTCGTTTCTGCAATCTCGTTCAGCACTATTTCGTATTTTGAAAAGCACAGCATTTACACCAAGCGTTTGATCGAAACAGGCGACCTTATTCAGTATGATAAAGATCGAATTGTACTTAGTCTTATTGACCTAAAGAAGATCATCGAGAAAGACTTGCTCACCATCAACCCTGAAGCTTCCCTTGATGATCTGGTGAAATTGGTAATGAAGAGCAAGCGTAACATTTTCCCAGTCGTGGATGAAAACAAAGAGTTACAAGGAATTGTGACACTCGATGATATTCGAGAGATGATGTTCGATGATGAATCACGTAAAAATGTTCTTATAAAAACGATCATGCACAAGCCACCTGCCAGTGTTTCGACTCAGGAAAAAATGCAATCTGTCATGAATAAATTTGAAGTGACACAGGCATGGAACTTGCCGGTTATCGATGACGGAAAATATGTTGGTTTCATATCCAAGTCTCGTATTTTCAACGCATATCGTAAAAAACTAATCAGGCAAACGGCAGAATGATTATCATTTGATAAACTGCTGATTTTCAATGTTTTAAATGTATTTGATTCGAGTTATCAACAAAATAAATTGATTTAACATAATTTTTAATTATCTGAATATCAGTTAATTAGACTGACCTGACATTAGGGTGTGGATAACTTGGCCCATTTGTGGATAAATTGTCTTCTGAACTTTTGGATTGAATTTTTCTAATTTTTGCTCTTAAATAAAATGTGGGCTTTCACAGTGTTGAGGCACTTGTTAACCGCTTTAACAAACCGTTCAGGCTGTGTTAACTGGAAATTACCAAAAATGAAAGAGGAACATATCGTTAATAACTATCAATCTTGGTTTTGTACAAAATCAATTTATATTCCTGTTTAGAGAAAACCTGAATGTAGTAATTTCGTATTTCTTATGATGAAACGACTAGCTCTGGCTTTATGCATCATAGCATCTATTCAACTTTCTGCACAGGAAGTGGAAGTTGTAAAGTTTGCCGACCTGCAAAAAAAGATGCTTTACACTGACGCTCCATTGACCGTTTTTAATTTCTGGGCCACCTGGTGTGGACCTTGCATCAAAGAGCTTCCTCATTTTGATAATCTTGAAAATCAAAACAAAAATATTAAGGTGTATCTGGTGAGTATAGATTTTCAAAGTGAATTGGAACGGGTAAAGAAATTTGTTGCTAAAAAATCATTAAAATCCAATGTGCTTTTTCTGGATGAGAAAGATCCTGATGACTACATGAGCAAAGTAAGCCAGGACTGGTCAGGTGCTATCCCGGCAACATTATTTGTAACCGACCTGGGGAAAACGTATTTCCACGAAAAAGCGTTTACTAAAGAAGAGCTGGAGAAAACAGTAGAAAAATATTTGAACTAACAAATGTCCAAAACCATGAAACGAACATTTATACTTATTGTGGGCCTTATGGCTGTAGTGGCTGTGCTTTTTATGAATGCCTCTGAACCACTAGCAGGTTACGGAGTAGGCGACTATGCCGAAGACTTCAAATTGCCCAATATCGATGGCAAAATGATTTCGATGGCTGACTACAATAACGCTGAAGGATTTATCGTGATTTTTACTTGCAATACATGCCCTTATGCAAAGGCATATGAATCAAGAATTATAGATCTTGACAAAAAATTTGCGAATCAGGGATTCCCTGTTGTTGCAATAAATCCCAATGATGTGAAGCAACAACCAGGTGACACCATGGAAGAAATGAAGAAAAGAGCCAATGACAAAGGGTATACCTTTCCTTACTTAAGAGATGACAGTCAGCAAGTAGCCAAAGCTTTTGGAGCAACTAAAACTCCTCATGTATATGTCCTGAACAAAGAGGCTGCAGGAAAGTATAAAGTTGAGTTTATTGGGGCAATAGATGATAGCCCAAATGATCCGACCGATGTTTCTGAAACATATGTGGAGGATGCAATCAAAGCAATCAAGGCGGGTAAAAAGCCTGCGGTAACTGAAAAACGAGCCATTGGATGTACGATCAAGTGGAAAAGCTAATCTGAGATCATATAAAATTTAAAGCCCCATCTGCGACTTGCAAATGGGGCTTTTTTATTTGGCTAAACTATTTATTAATGCGCCATTACTTTTTCCTTATGCTTCTTCAGCTGCCTTCTGAGAGCTTCTACAGCTGCATCTACACCTGCCTCAAATGAACGCGCCTTCTCTTTGGAGAAGAACTGGTTCTTAGGTCCATTCAGTTTGATTTCTACTATTTTATTTTCATTGGAGTTGTCTTTTTCCACTCGGAGAAAAACCTCACCATCGATGATCCGGTCATAAAAAGTCTCCAACTTGTCAACTTTCTTCTGGATGAAATCGAGCAGCTTAACGTCTGCGTCGAAGTGAATGGAATGCATCTGTAACTTCATGTCTGTCACGTTTTAAGGTTATACATTAAGCCTTAGGATGTGCCTGATCAAAGGCGGCCTTAAGCTTTTCTATTGAATTATGGGTGTAGACTTGTGTTGCAGCCAGGCTGGTATGTCCCAGTAAATCTTTTACTGCATTCAAGTCTGCCCCCTTGTTTAGTAAATGGGTTGCAAAAGTGTGCCGCATTACATGCGGGCTCTTTTTGCTTAAGGTTGTAACAGCGCTTAAATACGCCTTAACCTTTCGATAGATGAACATGGGATATAGTTTTTTTCCAGCGTCGGTGACCATCAATATATCCTCCTTCATGCCCATTTCTTTTTTTAGGTTTTGATAGTTGCCTATCAATTGTATTAACGAATTTCCGACTGGGATGATACGTTCTTTGTTCCTTTTTCCAAGCACCCGAACGGTATTTTCATAAAAATTAACATCGGCTTCCTTAAGGCCCTGTAACTCGGCCAGGCGAATCCCTGTGGAGTAAAGAAGCTCGAGAAGGAGCTTATCCCTTTGGCCAGAGAAATCAGGTGAAAATACCACCCGATCCAGAAGGTCTGTGATCTCTTCTTCTTTCACAAATGAGGGGAGATCTTTCTGAGTTTTAAGTAGCTTGATTTGAGTTGTAGGATTTACCTCCAGGTAGTCTCTTGCCAGTAAAAACTTATAATAGGACTTGAGTGTAGCTATTTTCCGGTTGACAGATTTTGGAGATAATCCTTCATCCATCAAATTTACCACCCATGCTCGCACCTGTGGGTGTTTTACTTCACATAGGTCACTGATTTCGTAATCAGTGTTTAAGAATTCTGAAAACTGCAGGAGATCTTTCCGATAAGCTTCAACGGTGTGTTGACTGTAGCGTTTTTCGAAGGAAAGATATTTTAGGAAGGTCTCCACCATAAGCAGCATCACCTCTAATTTTGAGGTGATTACTAACTTATTAAAATCTTAGGTGAAGATGAAGGAGAAAGGATTATTTATTTTCCTCGTCTCTGATCTGTTGGATGTACTTCGCTTTGATGATCTCTTCTCTTCTTGCCACAGATGGCTTTTTGAAGTGAGTTCTAGATCTAAGTTCTCTTAGTACTCCTGTCTTCTCGAATTTCTTCTTGAATCTTTTCAGTGCTCTGTCTATCGATTCGTTCTCTTTAACGTTGATTATTAACATTTCAGATTTTTTAATTGGGCCGCAAATATAGCAGCTATTTTACAGCCTTACAATTATTGGTTTAATAAGGTTCTGGAAATTACGATTTTTTGTATTTCAGATGTGCCCTCCCCAATGGTGCAGAGCTTAGCATCTCTGTAGTATTTTTCTGCAGGATAATCCTTGGTGTAACCATACCCTCCAAAGATTTGAACTCCATCATTGGCCACTTCAACGGCTATCTCAGATGAGTAGAGCTTAGCCATAGCAGACTCTCTACTCACACTTTTACCTTGATTTTTAAGCTCAGCAGCTTGGTATGTCAATAGTTTTGCAGCCTCCACTTTTACTGCCATATCAGCAAGCTTGAATGAGATGCCCTGAAAATTCGAGATTGACTTTCCGAATTGCTCTCGTTCTTGAGAGTAAGCAATAGCTGCATTAAGTGCACCTTCCGCAATTCCACAACCTAATGCTGCGATAGAAATTCTGCCCCCATCTAAAACCTTTAGGGCCTGTACAAAACCATCTCCCACCTCGCCAATCAGATTCTTAGCAGGAATTCTGCAATCTTCAAAAATCATTTCTGAAGTTTCAGAAGCCCTCATCCCCAGTTTATCTTCTTTTCTTCCTTGCTTAAATCCAGGATTGGTTCGCTCCACAATAAAGGCACTTGCGTTTCTGGATTTTCCTGGCTCACCAGTTCGCGCAATTACTACCGCAACTTCCCCAGAGTTTCCATGAGTAATGAAATTTTTAGCTCCATTGATTACCCATTCATCACCATCCTTTTCAGCAACGGTTTTCATGTTTCCAGCATCTGATCCTGTATTCGGCTCAGTCAACCCCCAGGCTCCAATCCATTCCCCGGTCGCTAGTTTTGGTAAGTATTTTTTCTTTTGTTCTTCATTTGCATGCTGTAAAATATGTCCTGTGCAAAGGGAATTGTGAGCAGCCATAGAAAGACCAATTGACCCGTCTACTTTTGAGAGCTCAATGATCGCGGTAACATATTCATGATAGCCAAAGCCAGCACCGCCATATTCCTGAGGAACTAAGACCCCCAGCAGGCCTAGTTCGCCCATCTTATGGAAAACCTCTTTTGGAAACTCCTGGGATTCGTCCCATTTCATTTTATTTGGTTCGATCTCTTTTGCGCAAAAGTCTCGAACCATTTGTGCGATCATTTCTTTGTTCTCGTTTACCTCCTGGGGTGGGGTTAATGTTGCTGTAGACATACTTTAAAACGTTTGCTTTAATTGGGAACGCAAAATTACTAATGTTGTTCGTCTAAAAACAGGATTGTTAATACTTAGATAAACAAACAAGCCTTAGTTTTGCGCCCCGTTAAGAAATAAACAATTCACCAAATGAAAATAGCAGTTGTTGGAACTGGATATGTTGGGCTTGTTACCGGAACCTGTTTCGCGGAGACAGGGAATCATGTTACATGCATTGACATAGATGAGAATAAAGTCGAAAAACTTAGAAATAAGCAGATCACAATATACGAACCTGGACTGGAAGCACTTTTCGAGCGAAACATTAGGCAAGGAAGGCTAGAATTCACCACCAGTCTCGAAGAAGGCATAAAAGGCGCTAAGATTATCTTCCTGGCATTACCTACCCCTCCGGGAGAGGACGGCTCTGCTGATCTTCAGTATGTGCTGAAAGTAGCAGAGGATTTAGGACCAATGCTTGAAGATTTCACTGTGATCGTTGATAAAAGCACCGTTCCAGTGGGCACAGCTGAAAAAGTAACGGCTAAAGTAAAAGAAGGAGCCAAGGTGGATTTTGAAGTAGTTTCAAATCCGGAATTTTTAAGAGAAGGTGTTGCAGTAGATGACTTCATGAAGCCGGACAGGGTGGTGATTGGAGCTGAGTCTGAAAA
The DNA here is from genome assembly GCF_056161305.1 of Ekhidna sp. ABH4_415. Lineage (NCBI taxonomy): Bacteria > Pseudomonadati > Bacteroidota > Cytophagia > Cytophagales > Reichenbachiellaceae > Ekhidna > Ekhidna sp. ABH4_415. Next base: position 62,033 of record NZ_JBSWYW010000001.1, on the reverse strand, counting down.
GTCCATAAAGCTTATGGAGCAACTATATGCGCCGTTCGTAAGGCAGGGAAACCCGATCATTTTCATGGACGTGAGATCTGCTGAACTTACCAAATATGCTGCTAACTCTTTCCTTGCAACAAAGATCACTTTCATGAATGAGATCGCCAATCTATGCGAACTAATGGGAGCTGACGTTGATAAAGTAAGAAAAGGAATCGGTACTGATACACGAATTGGCAACCGTTTTCTCTTTGCAGGAATCGGATATGGAGGTAGTTGCTTCCCTAAAGACGTTCAGGCACTGGCCAAGTCATCATCTGAGGTGGATTATGATTTCAAGATTCTTAACTCCGTAATGTCCGTAAATACTAAGCAAAAGCAAAGGCTGATTGATCCATTGAAAAATTATTTTAACGGTGATCTTTCGGGCAAAACAATCGCCGTGTGGGGGCTGGCATTCAAGCCCTACACAGACGACATAAGAGAAGCTCCTGCACTTGAGAACATTAAAACACTCTTGAGTCTTGGTGCTGATGTGAAAGCTTATGACCCTGAAGCGATGGAAAATGTGAAGGGCTTATTTGGGGGTGATATTTATTTCGCGAATGATCAGTATGATGCGCTGGAAAATGCAGATGCATTGATGATCATGACGGAATGGCCAATCTTCAGAACTCCGGAGTTTGAAAAAATAACCAGTGCTCTAAAGAACAAAGTAATTTTTGATGGTCGAAACCTATATGACCTGAACCAAATGAAGGAGCTGGGCTTTGAATACCACAGCATTGGCCGAAAAATTGTAAAATAATTCCAAAAGATTTTTCAATTGAACCCCTGCCTTAAAAAAGCAGGGGTTTTTCATTGCTGTTCATTTAGGGCCCAATTGTAATCTTTCCAATCTATATCTGCATTCTTGCTAAGTTTAGTCGGCGCATACTCATTAATGAAATCGATTAAGGTGCCGTTTTTCTTGAAATCTCCTCCATACCAGTTAAATAACTTCGAGAGAGTTGCCTGATTGGCATTCTTAAATTCATTCTTTGCCGGATTTGCTAAAAACTCTCTGGTTGCCTTTGCCAATTGATCATCTAGCTTCTCCGGGACATAGGCTGTTCTCTGAAGCTTCGGACATGAAACTGCAGCACAGACCAAGGCAAAATGAATTCGTGGCTCATCAAACTCTTTCCTTATTATGCCATGCTCGATGTTATTCAGGTCGTATTCTTCTTCACCGATATTTATGAACTTGATATCCCACGCCGTACTCACAAAAGGAATTTTAATTGTGGACCCAATATCTTTTATACTCTCAACGGGATAATGTTCTAAAATCAATTCTAATGTATACGCATTGTATGCATTAATCCAATAGGCCAGTTTCTGATCCCTTGTCCAATTGTTCTGTGGTGGATTCGCTTCCAGCATGGATAGATAAGACTTAAGCTCCGGCCTATCTCCTTTTAATCCTTTATAATCAACCATGCCTTTTTCGTCCACATATTTCTGAAGTAATTCATCATAGGACTTGTGAGATACTCCGGCTTGTGAAAACACTAAATGAGCAAATAAAAACGTGAGCAACGCAAGTATAATTTTCATGATTGATTTCGATTTAGGTAGCTAACTAACGCACTTTCACTCTGTTCGGATTCTTATACGACGTTAAAGGTGGCTAGATGTATGCTAAGAGACATTTTTGAATTTACACAAAAAGCCAGCCAACTGATCTCAAAAGATTGAAGGAAATATATCTTTGCGGGCTATGAGCAATACACCAGACGGAGGATCTTTAAAAAACATTGTTTCGCACTGTAAGGAATACGGTTTTATTTACCCATCCAGCGACATTTATGATGGGCTTGGTGCCACGTATGACTATGGTCCGAATGGATCTGAATTGAAAAACAACATCAAGGAATACTGGTGGCAGGCCATGGTACGCATGCATGAAAACATCGTAGGAATTGATGCTGCCATTTTTATGCACCCTACCACATGGAAGGCTTCAGGTCATGTGGATGCTTTCAATGACCCCTTGATTGATAACAAAGATTCGAAGAAGCGATACAGAGCTGATGTATTGATTGAAGAATATATCGCCAAGGTGGAAGGGAAAATTGAAAAGGAAGTGAAGAAGGCTGCCAAGCGATTCGGGGATGCATTTGATGAGGAGCAATTCATTTCTACAAACCCAAGAGTTGTTGGCTACAAGGAAAAAATAAAGTCTATTGAAGACCGACTAGGTAATGCCCTGGGGTCTGGAGATTTGGCAGATGTTAAAGCCCTGATCGAAGAATTAGAGATTGCTGATCCGATTTCAGGATCGAAAAACTGGACAGATGTTCGTCAGTTTAACCTGATGTTTTCTACCGAGCTTGGCTCACTCGCAGATGGCGCAGAAAAGATTTATCTAAGACCTGAAACTGCTCAGGGTATTTTTGTCAACTATCTGAATGTTCAGAAAACCGCTCGGATGAAGCCCCCTTTTGGAATAGCCCAAATAGGTAAAGCATTTAGAAATGAAATTATCGCTCGTCAATTCATCTTCAGAATGCGAGAGTTTGAACAGATGGAGATGCAATTTTTTGTTAAGCCAGGAGATGAAATGAAATGGTACGAGCACTGGAAGGAAAAACGCATCAACTGGCACAAAGCGCTTGGACTTGGCGATGAGAACTACCGATTCCATGATCATATCAATCTTGCACATTATGCAAATGCCGCAGCAGATATTGAATTCAATTTCCCGATGGGTTTTAAGGAGCTGGAAGGTATCCACTCCAGAACCGACTTTGACCTAAAGGCTCACGAGCAACATTCAGGTAAAAAGCTTCAATTCTTTGATCAAAACACTAATGAAAGCTATGTGCCATATGTGGTAGAAACCTCGATTGGTTTAGATCGAATGTTCCTGGCAATTATGTCTGCTGCGTACACAGAGGAAAAGCTGGAAGATGGAAGCGAGCGAACAGTGCTCAAAATTCCACCAGCATTAGCTCCAAATAAGGTTGCTGTGCTTCCACTGGTCAATAAGGATGGACTTCCCGAAAAAGCAGAAGAAATATTGAATGAACTACGTTTTGATTTCTCATTCCAATACGATGCAAAAGATGCCATTGGTAGGAGATACAGACGTCAGGATGCAATAGGAACGCCTTACTGCGTGACAGTAGATCATCAGACATTGGAAGACAACACGGTTACTATTAGAGAAAGGGATTCCATGAATCAGGAACGCGTTTCCGTTGAAGAGTTGATCCAAAAATTGCATGAAAAAGTAGATCTAAAGCATCTGCTGAAAAACATTTAATCATTGGAGTTATTACTCATATTATTGATCCCATTCATTGCAAGATGGGTCATTCGATTCAATCAGACTGGAACCCTTTTCCCTGCATTTTTTCTTAGTGCAAAACACAAAGACTTTCTTCAGAATAACTTTGAGTTTTATCAAAAGCTACCACTTAAGTCCAGGAAAACTTTTGAGCGGAGAGTGGCCCTTTTCATCAGCTCAAAAAAATTCATTCCAAGGCAAATGGACCATGTGACATGGGAAATGAAAGTCTTGATTTCAGCTTCCGCGGTTCAGCTTACATTCGGATTCCCAAAAGTCAACCTGAGTTGGTTTAGGTATATCCTAATCTACCCAGAGACGTTTTACAGCAAAGCCAATCAAAAGCATCATAAAGGTGAGGTCAACCCCACAGCAAAAACCATCGTGCTTTCTTGGAAATATTTTGTTGAAGGGTATTTAAAGCCTGATGGTAGAAATCTGGGACTTCATGAGATGGCACATGCCCTTCGATTAGAAAATCGAATCATGAATGAGGAATATAATTTTCTGAATCATGAAGTGCTGGAAGAGTGGGAAGCACGTGCCTCGCATACCATGAAAGAAATAAAAGCCGGAACAGAAAGCTTCTTCCGAAAATATGGAAGCGCTAATAATGAAGAATTTTTTGCTGTTGCTGTCGAGAATTTTTTCGAGCGACCAATCGAGTTCAATGAAAGACACCCAAAAACCTATCGGACACTTTGTCGGTTGCTTCGCCAGGATCCGGTTTTGCTAGAAAACACCTAATTTTTCAATATGAACTGGCTTCAACTTTTATCGCACAAGCGTCCGGGAGAAACCAATACAATCGCTCATGATCAAACGCGTAGCAGGTTCGATCAGGATTATGATCGTATAATTTTCTCACACCCGTTCAGAAAGCTTCAAGATAAGACCCAGGTTTTCCCTCTTCCGGAAGATGATTTCGTACATACACGTCTCACTCATAGTCTGGAAGTAGCTGTAGTAGGCAGGTCTCTGGCCAAAAATGCCGGAACACACCTATTGGATAAGTATCCTGAATTAAGAAAGTCCGGCTACACAATACATGATTTTGGAGGAATTGTTGGGGCGGCTTGCCTGGCTCACGATTTAGGGAATCCCCCTTTTGGACACTCGGGAGAAGACAGCATTTCGTCGTTTTTCCTGACAAATGAAAAGGGGCAATTCTTTAAAGAAAAAGTGTCTGAAAAAGAATGGAAAGACTTGACCACCTTTGAAGGGAATGCGCAAGGCCTTCGGATTCTGAATGGTAAAGGCAATGGGGGACTGAAGCTCACATTCGCCACGCTGGGAGCTTTTACCAAGTATCCTCTTTCGTCATCTTGCGAAAAGGAAAAGGGAAGAAAAAGCCAGAAGAAGTTCGGGTATTACCAGTGTAACTCACAGCTTTTTCATGAAATGGCCAATGAGATGGAATTGATTCCTGTCGGCGAAAACAAGTGGTGTAGACATCCACTGACATTTTTAGTGGAGGCTGCAGACGATATTTGCTATCACATCATAGATCTGGAAGATGGCTGTCGCTTGGGTCTCGTTCCGTTTGAAACAGTTAAGGAACTCCTTGCAGAAATAATCGGTGATTCTTACTCTGAGGAGAAAGTCCAAAAAATTCCTTCACAAAATGAACGTTTAGGAACCTTGCGGGCCCTGGCCATCAATCAACTTATTAAGGAATGCTCAGATGCTTTTATTGAGCATGAAGAGCACATGTTGGATGGTTCCTTCGATACGGATTTAACCAGTCTCATTCCATCAGCTCCTGCGATGAAGAAAATAATCGATCTCTCAATTGAGAAAATTTATCGGTCCAAGATTGTTTTGGAAAAAGAAGCAGGTGGTTATGAAGTCATCGATAATCTGATTGAAGCGTTTTCGACTGCTGTATATGCGAAATACTTTGATATTCCTCTTCCAAAACATCAATCGGTATTGAGGTTACTTCCGGAGGAGTTTGAGGTCCAACTTAAAAATGCAGAATCTGTTTATGAAGCGTTACAAATCGTCATTGATTTCATCAGTGGGTTGACTGACTCTCATGCAGTCCGGCTTTACAAGACAATTAAAGGATACAGGCTGCCGGTTTAGTCGTCAACAGACTTTCCATCTTTATCCAGTATCTCCCAAAATAGCATATAGCTTGCCGTGCTGTTTCGCTCGAGCAGCGTCATAGATGTTGAGTATTTGCCCGGTGTGTCGTCCACCTTGAATTTAAAAACGCCCAACTTGTCGTTCAGGCTCACGTAATCATAATCCCACACTTCTATTTCATTCCACCCTTCTGAAACATCAAATACCAAACCCACTTCCTCAACATCACCGGTATCAACCCGATGATATCGTTCCCCCTCCGGCCAAATTTTGTGACCATCTTTCTTAAGGTACATTTCGTCCTTGTCTATTTCATCCGGAGTGGTGCATTGGACGGAGTTGATTCTAATCTTGGGCATGACTAAATATTTTCTTATTAAAAATAGCTACTAATAAATAAAAAGGCGACCCCCTGGGGATCGCCATGCATAAGCCTAAGCTAATGCTTCCTTAGTTTGTCTTTATAATTCGTTTAATAATTCGTTCTTCTTCATTACTTATTTCAAGTAGGTAGATACCATTTTTAAGATCAGATAAGTCTAGCAGCCCTTCTGATCCATCCAGAGATTTCAGGATTTTTCCATCAAGAGAAGATAAACGGACGTTTAACAGCTGGCTTCCTTCAATGGTAAGATGATCTACAAATGGGTTCGGATAAATATTAACGCTGTTTTCCAAATCGTCACCTATAGCCAGAGGCATCATCACATTGAAAGAAATTTCCTCAGTAGCTGAATTATGATTTTGATCTCCTGCCTGACTTACGGTCATCGTAACCGTGCCCTCTGTTCCATCAAGTGAAATGGTAGTACCTGAAATTGAAGCAGGACCGGAAATATCATAGTCTAACTCAAGTCCTGAATCGACGGTAGCAGTGATGCTAAATGGAGCGTCATCCGGTTGCTTATCATCAATTGGCTGGATAGTGATGACCTGATCAACTTTATTGATGGTTAGGATTCCGTTGACCAATGTCAACTCATAATTATCAGAAGATCCCCCCGTCACCACCAGGTCATATGACCCTGCATTTGGGACTACCTGCCCCCCGAAATCTGCAGTTACAGTTGGTTCTGAATCCAGGTCTGAAGCATTTTCTCCGTTAACAAAGCCTGAATAGCTTATTGTCAATTCTGGTAGATCATCGCCATAGCTCATTGCCTTATTTTCAGCCGTTGCAGTCAATGATGCTTTGGTTATGGTGAAATACCTTTGAACAGAAGTAGCTGGATTATAGTCACCATTACCAGCCTGAGAAGCTTCGATGGTAACACTGCTACTTCCTACTATTGAAAGTGTGTTTCCAGAAAGAGTAACCGCACTGCCAGATATGATAGAATAACTAACGGGCAACCCTGAGCTTGAAATTGCGGATAAGCTGATGTCTGAATTTCCATAAACCTGGTCAGGTATTGCATCAAAGGTGATTGTCTGATCCAGTTTATACGGCTCCACAGTTACGGTTATGGTGGTACTTGATCTATTCCCTGAAAGATCGGAAGCGGTTAACTCAACGGAATTATTACCAATATCCGCTTCTGTAAAGATCAAGGAAGGGCCTGAAGGGGCAGCCCTGGCAAATTGAGAAACACGAGCCATGCTTAACGTCACACCACAATTGTCAGAAGACCCTGTATCAATGTCAGTGGCAAAGACCGTTGCTTCGTTATTTTGATTCAGCTTCACCGTTACATTCTGAGCAGAAACGATCGGGTTAGTCACATCTTCAACCGTAATGATAGCACTAGCTGTGCTACTATTACCACTACCGTCTGTCACTGTAAGTGTGACTGTATTTGCCCCTACATCATTACAATCAAAGTAAGTCTGATCCAATGCGAATGTTAATGAACCTTGTGCTGTGCAGTTATCGGAGGATCCATTATCCAGCGACTGTGGAGATACATTGATTTCACCATTTGCATCCAGTTGCACTGAAATATTCTGAGCAACAACACTCGGAGCAGTTGCATCTTCGATGGTAATAAAAACCTGGGCAGTAGATTGATTGCCATTGACATCCGTTACGGTAAGTGTCTCCGTATTCACTCCAAGATCAGCGCATGAAAAGTCCGTTTGACTTAAGGAGAACAACAAGGTGCCACTACAATTGTCGGATGAACCATTATCCACTGATTCGGGGGTGACAGTTGCCAGTCCATTCGCATCAAGCTGTACTGTGAGATTCTGAGCTATCACATTCGGAGCGATATTATCCTCAACTGTAACTGTTGCTGAAACTGTAGATTGATTTCCAGCATTATCAGTTGCAGTGAACAGAACATTATTAACGCCTACATCGGCACATGTAAAGGTGTTTTGATCCAACGAATACGTGATTCCACAATTATCCGATGAACCATTGTTTATGGCTAGAGGATCTACAACTACTTGACCATTGGAACCGAGTTGCACCACAAGATTTTGAGCTACCGCTGCTGGTGCTGTGTTATCCTCAATGATCACATCAAACATGGCTGAAGTTTGATTGCCTGATTCATCTGTAACCGTTAGCTCTACTTGATTTATTCCCAAATCACTGCATGTAAAGGATGATTTATCGATGGACATGACCAAGTTTCCTGCCGATGTGCAATTATCCGAAGATCCATTATCCAATTGAGCCGCAGATAGATTCGCATCGCCATTTGCGTCAAGAGATAAGGTAAGGTTTTGCCCTACTACTGTTGGCGCCATATCGTCAACAATGGTAACAGTGGCAGAAGCAGTAGAGGTATTTCCACTTTCATCTTCCACCGTTAAGGTTACCTGATTTGCCCCCAGATCAGCACAGTTAAAAGCAGTTTGATCAAGGCTTAGAATTAGGTTTGAGAAAGAGGTACAATTATCCGTACTTCCATTGTCCACCTGCGCAGGTGTAACAACAACATTTCCTGAAGCGTCAAGGGATGCTGTAATATTCTGTACACTTACCACTGGTGCAATATCATCGATTACTGTCACTGTGGCACTGGCAGCATCCGATGCTCCACCGACAACTTCAGTCGCTGTGAGGATCACTGTGTTAGGGCCAATATTGGCACAGGAAAAAGTTGTATTATCCAGTGAAAAAACCACCTCTGTTCCACATGTGGAGCCTGAGCCATCATCCACATCCTCAGGAGCAATGATTGCGTCTCCGTTCGCATCCAGATATACAGTTATATCTTTCACTACAGCCGTAATTGAAGTATGTAAAACCTCACTGAATTCATAGGCCCCCATGTCGATGGTTCCATTCTCTCTGGTATTCCCCGCGAGATCCTTTTCCGGTAAAGAAAGTCCACTCGCATCTCCTGCATCTATTGCTGCCGAAGCACATGAAAGTGTGAAATCATCGGATAAGACATCATTAAATAAAGGGTCAGTATCTGTTCCTCCCTGCTGTCCTCCTTCCACTATACTATTGGAAACCACAGATCCAGTAGATGTGATATCAAAAGGAGTAACACTCCCATTGTCATAGATGATCGAATTTTGAATGGTAGAGTTAGACGCCCTCAACATTGTGATAACATTGCCATTCAATCCGGTATTGTCTGCGAATGTTGAATTAATGATATCAACATCAATTCCTGTTGCATTGCCGCCATTGGCAGTGCTTGTGCCTAAATACACGCATGATGCCCCTGAATTGGAAATATTGTCGTACAATAAACTATTTACAATACTTCCTTTACTGAGGTTTGAATAACCACTGGAACCGGAAAATAAAAATGCTGGTAAGAGGTTTGAATAGTTGTTTTTAATAATACAACTCTCAAAATCAACATCAATCGTAGTTCCTGTTATTCCACACGGAACGAATGTAGAGTATACACTTACACTAGATGCCGTGTTTTCTTCAATGACACAGTTCCTAAAGGTTGCTGTGATGGTTTGATTGACTTGTGTTGGGTGTGCATAAACGGCTGCTCCTCTGGTTCTATAATATTGACCGAACCCTCCACTTCCACAGTTGGTATTAACAGCACCATTTGCATTGCCCCCTTTTATGACAAAGCCATCTACCAGTACATCCGTAGCGGATCCAAATAGTGCTATTACATGATAGATATTATCCTGTCTTGTCGTTTCTGTATCATTCAAATTTCCAGAATCATTCCCTAGCACATCTCCACTAAGAATGGTACGATTAATAGCAGGATTCCTTTCGTGACGTCCAGTCTCTGTACCATTGAACCCGCCAAATAATTTTTGATGATTTAAAATAAATGCTGCGGTTCTGTAATTACCTGGAACGTAAGTTCCCTCTGCCACCCAAATAAAGTCACTTGAAGAAGCGCTGGCAATGGCGGTTGATAAATTGTTATATGCATCATCCCAACTTGTCCCATCATTAGCTCCTGTTGCGTCGACATCAACATACACAATATTGGATGTGGTCAATTGAACAGGATTAGACCATGCTGTAGGAGAACCACCACAAATCGCTCTGATATAGACTTCATAGGATGAATTGGAACTTAAGCCTGTTAGCTCAAACTCTTTTTGGGTAATATTGGATACTATGGTCCCATTATCAGGTAGTCCACCACTTGGCACATAGCTTAGCTCCCAGGAGGAAGGCAAGTCATTTGAAACCCAATCGATAGAAGCGGAGGTTTCCTGTACGTTGCTTACATTGATAGTCCTGGGGAAGGAACAGATTCCTTCTTTGGCTAACTCCTCTATTTCAAAGTTAGTCATGCTTCTACCGTAGAATCTAACATCATCCATTCCATCCTGATATCGGTCAGTCAGGTTCCCGCTACTGTTATTCCCAAGTACGATCGGATTCGAGGGGGTTAGTGAGTAGCTAAGCGTATTTGGAGAGACCAGCACTTCTACTCTTTCAGTATCTTCTAATACCCCGTCGATGTAGATTTTGTAATCATATTTCAAGGAAGTGCCCCCTTGATAAATTGGTTCGGCAGTGGCCATTACATGATGCCAATCACCATCTGTGACGTCCGTGGTGCTTGTTGCAAAGTAGTATCCACTATGAAAAGTTCTGAATTCACCTGAAGGATAAACCCCATAATAATAGGCATAGTAGAAGTTTCCGCCCATGCTGACCTTTCCGTTTTGCAGGTATGTATACCATCCGCGCTCGCCGCTGTTATTGGCAGATGAAGTTCTTTCGGTCTGATCAATGATCGTCCTAACGGTAGCGTCATTTGTTGTTGTTTTGACCCAGAAACTAATGGACATGTAAGGAGAGTTTATGTTCGCTCTGGTTAAATGATCTCCATTAAGGCTGATTGCATCTGAACTGACACCCAACCTATCTGTCTCCTGGGTCAATGCAGATCCGGTTTGAGTTAGTCCGGACAAATCTCCTCCGGTAAACAAATGCTCTTGACTGGTGGCCGGCACCTGCGCAAAAGACCACAGACTTGCTAGTATTGCTAATGGCAGTAATAACTTTTTCATGATAGTTTTGATTTTGACTATCACGAAAGTGTCCATTCATCCGTAGTTTCTAATAAGGCAGTTTCCCAATTGCAATTTTGAACTTCCGAATGGAATTAGGGTTAAGCCCCGTGCATCACTTCAAAGAATTCCTCTTTTCGCTCTTTAGACAGACTGGCAATTTCTTCATTTTCCATTACCACATACCCTCCATCGCGATTTACATACTGCTTAATAAACTTCAGGTTGATGACATACGAACGATGAGTTTGATAAAACTCCGGCGCATCTTTGAGAAGATCCATGATAAACCTAAGTGGTTTACTCACAAGGATTTCACCATCTGGCGTGGTGAATACTTTGGTGTACATCCTGTCTGCTTTTAAGAGAATTATATCATCGAATTTGACAAATAAGACTCCATCAGCCACTGGCAAGCCAATTTTTCTAATATTGGAAGATTTAAAGGTATTTCTTAATTCTTCTAACCTCTCGCTAACTTGAGATTTACCGTGATGAATACACGCTTTTTCTACAGCCTGTGCAACCTGTTCATCACGAAGTGGTTTGAGTAAATAATCAATGGCATTTAGTTGAAATGCTTTAATGGCATACTCACTGTATGCTGTAGTGAAAATGATCTCAAAGTTGATTTGACTAGGTGCGAAAAAATCCAGAAGCTGAATGCCCGAATAGCCTGGCATTTCAATATCAAGAAACACAATTTGAGGTTGAAATTCGTTGATTAACCTGACTCCTTCCTGAAGATTACTTGCCTCCCTCAATTCCTTAATTTGAGGACAGTTCTCTTCCACCAAGACACGAAGAAGTCTTTTAGCTTTTTCTTCATCATCAATGATTACTGCCTTCATCAGTTTCAAAGTAAGTTTTTATTTATAAGCATGCTAATTATCAACTTCCGAAAGATTATTCTCAGCTTCCATAGTATCAACTGAAGGTATGCGAATAATGACTTTAGTACCCATCGGGTTGCCATTACTATCTTTTAAATCCAAAACTTCTTCTTCTATTGGAATGTCTCTATCCAGGTTCAGCAATTCCAGTCTGCTAGAAGTAGCCCTGGAGGCAAATGACTTATGGTTGGGGTTCCGCATCTTGTTAATCTCCTGTGATTTATTTCTACCAACACCATTATCCTTTATCTCACATATTAGCACGGCATTTGATTGATCCGCCTTAATATTTATTTCCAACTTTCGGTCAGATTCTTTATGCAATAGACCATGCTTGATTGCATTTTCTACATAAGGCTGAAGCATAAGTGATGGGATAGATTGTTCTGTATCTACCTCATCATCAATGTTCAACTCATACGTTAGTGAGTCTTCAAATCTTAATTTTTCAAGCTCAAGATAAAGTCGTAAAGCTTCAATCTCCTCCCTAACAGTCACCGTTTTTACTTGACTATGTTGCAAATAAATACGCATTAAATCTGCAAACTTTCCAAGATACTTCCCTGCCAATTTGCGCTCATTTGACATTATATATTCTTGAATAGAATTTAATGCGTTGAAAACAAAATGCGGATTCATTTGCGAGCGTATAGCCTTGAGCTCAGATGCTCGATACTGTCTTTCCAGATCTAACAGTTTTTGGGTCTCTACCAACTGTAATTCAGAAAGTGTTTTTTGCTTCATTAATTTTCGTTGGCGAAACACAAGGACCAATGCAAAAATCAGCAGCAAGACAAAGGTGATCATTCCAAAAATTAAGTATCGCTGTTGCTCCAGTTTGCTTTGCTGCAATTTGGTCAACTGACGTTCTGCCCGCAACTCTTCCTCCTTGAGATTTGCTTCATACCGGGCCTGTAGTGAGGATATTTTTGATGTATTTCGACTTCTCTGAGTCGAATCAGACTTTGACCAATAAAACTCAAGCGCTTCCAGGGCATCCCGGTATTTTCCTTGAGCTTTCAATACCTCATATTTTAACCTGGGATAGTCCAAACTTCCGGCCCTCAGTTCACCGGCTCTTTTCATATAATAAAGAGCTGAATCATACATTTTCAGATTCTTAAAGGCAAACCCTTGATTTGCTGTGAGGTAGTAGCGAGTAAGTAAAGAAAAGTTGTACTTGTCGGCAAAGGACAATGCCTCTTTGGAGAGTTCAATTCCACGCTGATTTTGCCCGACTCTGATTAAAGGAGCGGCAGCTGTTGCCAGCGCATGTGCATATCCAAATTCATTTTTTTGTTGGCGAGCCAGCAACATCGCTTTTTCTCCATAATAAACAGACGAGTCCAGGTTGAGAACGATCCAGCCATTGTAAACCTTGCACAATTGGACTAAAGATCGAATCTCCAGGTTTCTGTTATTATATTTTCGGGCTTCCTTTAGAGCAAATTGATAGTACTTTGTGCAAGTTTCCAGGTCATTATTTTTTCTTACTACAGCCGCAAGATCAAAATAAATTTGGCCTTCCAGCTCAGAAAGGTTGTTCTCTTTTGCCAATTCAAGCGCATTATAAAATTGAGCCAACGCTTCATCATTCTGACCCTTCTTTGCTAAAATGTTTGCCTTAATTCTATTGAGTTCTACTTCTTCGTAAATACTGTTTTGTGAACCGGACAGATTGACCACACAATCAGCTTCAGCAAACATATTGAATAGAAGAAGAGATGCCGCCTGCTTAATCCTTGCTTTGTTTATTGCTATTGAGTCCCCGCTGGCTAAAACCCCATGAACATAATAGTGAACGGAATCTATATTTCTTGATACATAGTGATCTACCAACAATAGAGATTTCTCGAAATCATCTTGAGCAGTGGAGGGAACTAAACTAAAACAGATGGCTAATATTAAGATGCACCTCATAGAAACAGTCAATATTTTTTCAATTTACCACATTACGCTAAATCAGATAATTAATCGCTTTTCTTCGGTCGATAACTCACTGAAAATCTTGCCTCTAAGCCTTATCTCATTACCTTTGCGCACTATTTTATTATGTGGTCCAAAATCGCTCATACAATCCTTCGATTTCGCGTTACATTAATGGTCATTCTGGCCCTTGTGACCGTATTCATGGGGTACAAGTCTCAAAACATCAAATGGTCTTATGACCTGGCTAACATTGTGCCGGAGAAAGATCCGGACATGGTTTATTTCCGTCAATTCAGGGAAACTTTTGGAGAAGATGGCAATATCATGGCCATTGGTGTTAAAGACAGCTCCATTTATCAACTTGAGACATTTAAGAAATTCAGTGAGCTCACCTATGAACTCGAGGAAATGGAGGGCATCAGGAATGTGCTTGGGCTTCCCAACCTTCAAAAGCTCGAAAAGAACAACCAAAAAAGGGCGTTTGAATTACAACCTGTATTTGCAGGAATTCCAGAAACACAAGAAGAACTTGACAGCCTTCTTCAGGGTGCCGCCAGTTTAAAATTTTACAGTGGTCAGCTCATCAACTCTGACAATGGCGCTACGCTGATATTGATCACAATCAAAAAAGAAGTGCTCAACTCTAAGAATCGGGATCAGTTAGTAAACAGCATCATTGATGCAGGAAAAAAATTTGAAGAAGCAAGCGGTGTAGACGTCCACTTTGCGGGACTGCCTTACTCGCGATCCATTACAACCAGCAAGGTGAAGGCAGAACTGAACATGTTCCTTGGGCTCTCTCTGTTCGTGACTGGGATCATTCTCTTTTTGTTCTTCCGGTCATTCAAAGCAGTATTTTTCCCACTCATCATTATTGGTGTGGTTGTGATCTGGGTGATGGGAACTTTGGCATTGTTGGAGTATAAAATCACACTACTGACGGGGCTTATACCACCAATCATCGTGGTAATAGGTATACCGAATAGCGTATACATGCTGAATAGATATCACCATGAGTTTAGCCAGCATGGTGACCAAATGAAGGCACTTAGCCGGATCATTCGAAAAATCGGTGTGGTTACATTCATCACCAATCTTACTACTGCAGTTGGATTTTTTGTGCTGGCCACTACTCAAATCAATGTACTTGTTGAGTTTGGTATTGTTGCTGGAATCAACATCATGGCCACTTTCGTAGTGAGTATTATCCTTATCCCTGGTGTATTCTCTCTTTACAAACCGCCAACCCAAAAGCATCTTAAACACCTAAAATTTAAAATGCTTGACTCTGTGATCCGCTGGCTGGATGATATCGTTCATGAATTGAGGCCTGCCATTTTTGCGATCACGATTGCAGTGGCTGTAGTTTCAGCTTACGGGCTTAGCCAGATCAAAGCAGTGTCCTACATGGTTGATGACATTCCGGAGAACAGTCCGCTAAAAAAGGATCTTCACTTTTTTGAGCAGAACTTTAGTGGCATTATGCCTCTTGAGATAATCGTAGATACAGGGGCAAAAAAAGGCGTTCAGAACTTGCGTAACCTTCGCAAGATTGATGAATTCGAATCATTCATTTCCTCTATCGATTACATTTCGCAACCTGTATCGGTGGTGAGCTTTGCGAAAGCTGCACGTCAGGCATTTTACAACCAGAGCCCGGCATTCTATTCCCTTCCAACGAATAGAGACATGGCATTTATCATGCGCTATCTAAGTGAAGGTGAAACAGAAGATATTTCTCAGTCATTTGTGGATTCGACCAGTCGCTATTTAAGGGTTTCACTAAAAATAGCAGATATAGGTTCCAACAGACTTGACTCGTTGGTCAATGGCGTAATAGCTCCTAAGATTGATTCGATCTTTGTGGATTCTAAGATGGACGTAAACCTTACTGGAACAACTTTAATGTTCATCAAGGGCAACAAGTTTTTGATTGAAAACCTGCTGACCTCCATGATCATTGCTTTCTTCATCATCGCATTGATTATGGGACTGCTTTTCCGCAACATCAAAATGATCATCATCTCGATCATACCTAATATCATTCCGCTTCTGGTCACCGCTGGCATCATGGGGTATTTTGGCATTCCTTTAAAGCCATCCACAGCATTGATCTTTAGTATCGTCTTTGGTATTTCAGTGGATGATTCCATTCACTTTTTAGCCAAATACCGTCAGGAGCTGTTTGCTCATAAATTTGATGTGTCAAAGGCGATCAGTAAGAGTATTCGAGAGACCGGGTCAAGTATGATCTATACTTCCATCATCCTCTTTTTCGGCTTCATCATTTTTGTGCTCTCAGAGTTTGGAGGAACCATTGCGTTGGGTAAACTCACCTCAATCACCTTGTTTTTTGCTATGATCACAAATGTGGTTGTGTTGCCGGCTCTGATCCTGCAGTTTGACAGTGGTAAACGGGATAAGTCGAAGCACCCGCTAATCGAAAGTGTGCCTGAACTCGCAGAAGGAATCGATGACGATGAGGGCAATAAAAAGAACAAAAAATCAAGTTAATTTTTAGTTTATCGTACCGTGAAATATCCTGAATTTAAAAAAGTCAGCTATTCGGAAATCGCTAAAGATATCCTCAAATTTTGGGAGGACGAGCAGATTTTTGACAAGTCTGTATCCACACGTGAGGGAAATGATACCTTCACATTTTACGAAGGGCCGCCATCAGCAAACGGTACACCTGGGATTCACCACGTGATGGCCAGGACAGTTAAAGATATTTTTTGCAGGTACAAAACCTTGCAGGGTTATCAGGTAAAAAGAAAAGGAGGCTGGGATACGCATGGTCTTCCTGTAGAACTGCAAGTTGAAAAACAGCTTGGCATTACCAAGGATGATATTGGAAAGAAAATCACGGTAGAAGATTACAATGACAAGTGCCGTGAGGCGGTGATGAAGTTTAAAGGCGAGTGGGATGATTTGACTCGCCAAATGGGTTACTGGGTGGATTTGGATAACCCATACGTAACTTTTGAAAAGGAGTATATCGAATCTGTCTGGAATCTACTGAAAAGACTTTTTGATAAAGGATTGCTTTACAAAGGCTACACAGTACAGCCCTACTCACCTGCGGCAGGAACAGGACTTAGCTCTCACGAACTTAATCAGCCTGGTACCTATCGAGATGTAAAAGACACCTCAGTTGTAGCTCAATTCAAAGTAAAAAAAGATGATCGTTCCTCATTCTTGTTTGAAGATGAGAATGAGGATGTAAGAATACTTGCGTGGACGACAACCCCATGGACGCTCCCATCAAACTGTGCGCTGGCAGTGGGAGAGAAAATTGATTATGTGAAGGTGAAAACCTTTAATCAATATACCGGCAAACCAATCTCTGCGATCCTTGCCAAAGAGCTGGTTGGTAAATTCTTTTCTGAAAAGGCCAAGGAAGTTTCTCTTAGTGAATACAAACAAGGAGATAAACTCATCCCTTTTGAGGTTGTTCAAGAATTCAAAGGATCGGATATCGTAGAAGTTCGATACGAGCAGCTAATGCCCTATGTAACCAATGAAGCGCTAGAAGAAAAAGCCTTTCGGGTAATCCCTGGTGATTTTGTTTCCACTGAGGATGGTACAGGGGTAGTACATACGGCTTCTGTATTTGGTGCGGATGACTTTAGAGTGACCCAGCAGGCCGGCGTGCCATCCGTGATGGTGAAAGATGAAAAAAATCAGGATGTACCACTCGTTGATAAGCAGGGAAGGTTTGTGGAAGAAGTCACTGACTTTGCCGGGAAGTTTGTCAAAGAAGAATACTACAGTGACGAAGAGCGAAAAGACCCGGACTTTAAACCGACCGATGTTTTAATTGCTATCAAGCTAAAAGAGGATAACAAAGCATTCAAAGTAGAGAAGTATGAGCACTCCTATCCTCACTGCTGGAGAACGGATAAGCCGGTACTCTACTATCCACTAGATTCCTGGTTTATCAAAACCACGGCACTAAAAGACCGCTTGGTTGATCTCAACAAAACCATCAACTGGAAACCGGCATCTACCGGAACGGGACGATTTGGAAACTGGCTGGAAAACCTTGTGGACTGGAACTTATCACGATCCAGATTCTGGGGTACCCCTCTTCCAATTTGGGTGACAGAAGATCGCACAGAGATGAAGTGCATTGGTAGCATCGAAGAGCTAGAGAAAGAAGTGCATAAATCAGCAGAGGCTGGATTCATGGATGCTGATCTTCCGAAAGATTTTGATCTCCATAGACCTTATGTGGATGATGTGATTTTGGTAAGTGATTCCGGCAAGAAAATGATGCGTGAGCCCGACCTTATTGACGTTTGGTTTGACTCTGGTGCTATGCCTTATGCTCAATGGCATTATCCTTTTGAAAACGAGGAAACATATAAAGCAAACTACCCTGCGGATTTCATCGCTGAAGGGGTAGACCAAACACGCGGCTGGTTCTTTACTCTACATGCCATTGCTGTTCTATTAAATGATTCGGTGGCCTACAAGAATGTGATCGCCAATGGGCTGGTGCTGGATAAAAACGGTAACAAAATGTCCAAGCGTTTAGGCAATGCGATTAATCCATTCGAGACACTGGATAAATATGGAGCAGATCCTACCCGGTGGTACATGATTGCCAACGCAAACCCATGGGACAACCTGAAATTTGATCTGGATGGAGTGGCCGAGGTGCAGCGCAAGTTCTTCGGAACGTTGACGAATACTTATTCTTTCTTTTCGTTGTACGCAAACCTTGATGGTTTTCAGATGGAAGATGGAAATGTGACGCCAGTGGCTGATCGCCCTCGATTTGATCGCTGGATTATCTCTGAGTTGCAGATCTTGATAAAAGACGTGACTACTTTTTACGAGGATTACGAGCCTACCAAAGCGGCCCGAGCAATCCAAGATTTTGTCAATGATCAGCTTTCCAACTGGTACGTTCGGTTGTCAAGAAAACGGTTCTGGAGAAGTGAACTGAATGGAGATAAAAAGTCAGCGTACGAGACGCTTTACGAATGCCTGATGGTTACCTCTCAGCTTATGAGTCCGATCGCTCCATTCTATGCAGAATGGTTATTTAAGAACCTGACAAAGGATAGTAATGAGGCTCCTGAGTCGGTGCACCTGAGTCTGCTACCAAAAGCAGATGAAAGCAAGATAGACATAGCGCTGACAGAGAGCATGCATTATGCCCAGGGGGTTTCCTCATTGGTGCACTCACTCAGAAAGAAAGAAAAAATCAAGGTGCGTCAACCACTTCAAAAGGTGCTTATACCTATTTTGAAACCAGAGGTAAAAGAGCGCATTGAAGCTGTGGAAGAGTTGATCAAAACGGAGATAAACGTGAAGGAGGTGGAGTATGTAGATGATGCTTCAGGTATTTTAGTGAAGAACATCAAGCCAAACTTCCGTAAGCTGGGGCAGCAATATGGACCAAAAATGAAGGCTATCACAGGCATTATCAATGGTTTTGGCAAAGACGAAATAGCTGCAATCGAGCGAGACGGAAGTTTTGAGATTGAGGTAGATGGAGAGAAAATCAATCTGTCATTGGAAGATGTAGAAATCACTTCTCAGGATATTCCCGGGTGGTTGGTTGCCTCTGAAGGCAGCTTAACCGTGGCATTGGACATCACTATTTCAGAAGACCTTCGAAAAGAAGGGCTCAGTCGTGATATGGTAAACCGAATTCAGAATCTTCGAAAAGATCAAGGACTGGAGGTACAGGATAAAATCGCAATCAAATATGCCACCACCGATAATATGATGAGTGCAGCAATATCAGATTTTGCCGACTATATCAAATCAGAGACACAAGCACTCACACTGGAGTCTAATGGTGCCAATGGCGGGGAGAAATTTGATATTGACGGGATTGAAATAGATGTCAAAATAGAGGTAGTAAAATAACAAGCCTGCCTATTTTGCAGACAAAATCGTTTTCAATGAAAAACCAGGTACTCAAATATTTTCTAATCAGTTTTCTTGTGATCATCGTGGATCAGGTGGTGAAGGTAATCGTTCACTACAACATGGATATGGGCTCGCAAGGTCAGATCCTGATTTTAGGGAATTGGTTTAAACTTCACTATCTCACTAACCCCGGAATGGCATTTGGGATGAGACTTAATTTTGAATATGGAAAGCTGATCCTGACCGTATTTAGAATTGGCGCCATGATAGCCATAGGTTACTACCTCTATTCACTGATCCAAAAGCAGGCAAACTCAGGTCTGATTATCTGCATTGCTTTGATTCTGGGTGGCGCAATCGGAAACCTTGTGGATTCCGTTTTCTATGGCATTTGGTTTGACAATGCACCATACGATGCGCCCAGTCCATGGTTTCATGGCCAGGTGATCGACATGTTTTACATCGATATATGGGAGGGCTACCTACCAAACTGGATTCCGCTTTTGGGTGGGGATTATATGGCTCTTTGGCCTGTTTTCAATATTGCTGATGCTTCTATTTTTGTGGCTATCTGCTTTATTATCATTTTCCAGAAGAGGTATTTTAAGAAAGAGGAAGATGCAACCATAGAGAAAGGCCAACTCGAAACACACGATTCATAAATTTGAACACTTACCACATACTCAACGGCGATTCACTAAAAGATCAGCTCCCTGCCGATCATATTGAAGGTGAAATCATTGTTGCCAGAGAGTGCATGGTGGATGGTCCCGTAAAAGCTCAATCAATAAGTGAGCTTTTTCATCTTCGGGAAAAATTTATTTCAGATACTTACGGCATTGACGACTATGCTGCTAAAACTGCACATGAACTTACCAAAATAATTGATATAGAATCCGGAGAGATCAATCTCTGGTTCGAAGATGACCTATTCTGCCAGACGAATCTATGGTTTGTCTGTAGTCTTATTTATCAAAAAGATGTTAAGGTTTATTTAATAAGGCCGAATAGCAGTCTTGAGTATGGATTTGGAGGACTTGATAATGATGGATTGGTAAAGGCTTTTGATGATCGAAAATCTGTAACTCCCATTCAAGTCAATCAACTGGCACTGCTTTGGTTTGCATTTAGAAATGATGATATAGAGCGATTATTGAAACTTGGTGTTCAAACACACGCTGACTTCCCCTTTATCATGCGCGCTATCGAGGCACATTTTGATCGCACCTCTGATGGGCCGAATCAGCCAGAGCGAATCATTAAGCAAATCATTCAGGAAAAATCCACCACGGATTTTGGCAAAGTCTTTCGCGAATTCCACAAAAGGGCACCCATTTTTGGTTTTGGCGACCTTCAATTCAGGCGCATTTTTGATCGGGTAGTAGATAGCGATCAATCGAATTCTTAAAACTCGTCTAAAGAATATTTTTTCAAAAATTTAGGTGAAGTTTTCATTAGCCTATATTTTTCCCTAAAATTTCTACATTAGTCATATGAATAATAAGCCTCGAGTTCTGAAAGCTTTTGAAGCGTTGGATGTTGAAATCCAGGAACAGATCAAGTTAGCCTACCCGGAAGGTTTTGAAGATCACCTGATCAAATTTGTTAATAAGGAAGGCAAGTACCAGAGTGGTCTTCCATTTGAAACAGAGGACAAGTATTACTTAGTAAAAATGACTCGGGATGAAGCCAAAGAGCTCATCGAAGAAGATGATGACTATGATGAGGATGGGAATTTGAAAGATGAGGTCAGAGAAGATTTTGAGGATAAATATGAAGATGATATGTAAAAAGGCAGCTCTGGGCTGCCTTTTTTATGTTAATCACACGCTTGTCTTTCCATAAACTGCATCACCTCCTGCAGTGCATTCATCTTAGCCTTTTCATTGATAAGATCTGCATCTACATTGCATCCTTCTAAGAAGCTACTAATAACATCACTGACGTTTTTCTTGTAGGCAATTGAACTTTTGCCCGTATGGTTATCCACAATCACATACTCTTCAAAAAAGATTTCTCCACCTTCTTCATTTATCTGAACAACATTGTTCCAATCTTGATAAGCATTTGCTGCTGAAATCGATGCGTTGTTTAGTGAATTACCTAAATCATCACCGTTTGATTTACTCTGGCTTAAACTTTCCTTAGCCGCTTTTTTTGCAGCATTCTCCGCCAGTTCTTGATTGACCTCATCAGCTACCTGTTGGGCAGAGCTTTTCACAAAAGAAGTCATCCCTTCTCTTACATGTGTTGGATATGGATTTTTAAAATAACTAAATCTTCCGTTGGGATTTTGGAGCGGGACGTACATACCATACGTGTTAACGTAATGCATTTCCTTACCATTAACTATTTGCATATAATATGAAACACGCTCATCTGTAGCAAGGTGATCAAAAACCACTTGGTCAGCTTTAGCGTAGCGTACACCTATTGGCCCAATAATCTTACGATCGTTTTTATCCTTGCCATCTCCTATACCATGCAAGATGGAAGAGACCATTGCTTCATGCCTTTCGCCATTGGATAGTATCACATATCCCTTGTGAAAATTCTGAATTGGATCAGCATAATCATTTTTAACTTCAGCTAACGTGTAGTTGACAAGATCAAAATCCTGCAATTCAGAGCGATTAAACTTCATTTTCTTTCCCATTGCATCTCGGAGAAGTACCTCTAAGGTATCTCTTCTATCCATCTTCAAGGAAATCTCTCCATCATACCGCTTTCCCTCTCCATCTATGACATAGCCTTTGGCATAACGCGTTGCATTCGCATTCAGTCGTTTTACGTAACGCGTGCCTTCTGGTGGAGGGGGTGGCGGCAAGCGCTCCCCCTTATTTTCGACAACAACCTTTGGTGGGTCTACTTCTTCAAAGAAAGTGTTGATGCACTGAAAGTGACGTTCTTCTGCACCAATTTTCTGCGTGAAGTAAGTCACCTTATAAGATTTGGCTGTGTATTCGCTCACGATACCCTCATCATTGGCATACTTGACACCAATTAGTTTTCTTGGACCATCATACATTTGTTTCATCCTTACAGCAGCAACTCTTCCTGTCAGTATGGTGCCATTTTCAAGTGTAATGGTCCCAGGCTGAAAATTTAATATCGGATTTTTATAGTCATTTTTCTCCTCCGTTATAAGCCTTGGCTTTGCGCCAAAATCCAATAACTGCAACCGATCGAACTTGGCCTTTTGTTTATTGGCCCCTTTCCATCTTACCTCTACCGTATCCGTATTCACCACCTTTAAGGAGATGTGTCCAGTCATTTTTTTTCCAGACTGATCTACTATGTACCCTTCTACAAAATTGGTAATCGTCACTTCCTTGTTTCCCATCAACATCGTTGATTTTACCGTATACTGCCCCATGCATAAACAAGGAAGTATTAACAGCATAAAGATTAGCGTTTTCATGATTTATAAATTATAGTGATTAGTTTTCTTTTAGTTGATTAAGACAAAAGCCTCACAATAGTATGGGTGCGGATAGTCTTCTCACACTTTCTGCTGAGCCCTATGAAATGAGGTTAGCATATTTTCCCGAACTGGCTACTTCAACGGTCGCCATTGGCCTTTAGCATTAATAGCGATATCAATAAAGCTGTAAGTAGATTATTCAATGAAATCAATTTAGTGTTTTGAAAATAGTAAAATGCTAAAATAAGCAAATGACAGCCTGCGAAGAACCGTCTAGCTACTGTCAAATGCTATTCTTTAGAGTAGAAAGAGTATTCATTAATACTCTCTCTAGCTCCCCATTTTTAATTGATTTTATCCAGTCGTGCTGGTTCCCATCTCCGATCCATAGTGACTGTTCCAAACTCTACATCGAATGTACTTCCATCAAACCACGCCGCATCCCCCTGATTGGAAATGTAGAAACCAATGATTCCACTTCCGAAGTGTGCAACATCCCATAGTTGACCGGAGAAATAGCCCCCTCCCTCGGGTGTTCCTGTGATGAATGATTTGTTACCATCTCCTGCTGCTGTTGCTTCCAGGGGCAAGTCAGTACCCCAATATTTATTGGTGATTACATATTGGTCACCAACTTTGGTGAATCGCCAGTGCTTTTGGGTGTGGGCTGTGGGTCTGGTTCTTATTAATTCCTGGCTAGGAACAGATGCAGTCAACGCCACTCCCTCGCCGAATTGCAGCGCGTCAGAATTTACAATATGGTAGTAGTAGTACTCACTAAGCGTTACAGAGTAGAACGAGGAGGATTCAGCATACATCAAATAGTTTCCATTATAATCCTCAATCCCAGCTCCGATTTTTATCTGATAATGTTGGTCAAACTCTTTCCAGGGCTCATCTGCCTCAAATGAAATCTCCGAACCGTTTACACTTACTGTTCCGGAAACAATGACAGGTGAGGAAAGGCGTCTCTCCTCTACAATGAGCTTGTTTTCATCCACAGATGCAGGATTGATTTCCTTATCAAAAGTGATCTTAATCGTTGTTTCATCTACCTCGACCTCAAGCATGTTGTGGGAAGGGCTAACATCCAGCACATTAAGAGACACCATCTCTGTCTTAAACTCAATGCTTTTAGCTGACTCCAATGCATTTCCAGCCAGATCTTTAATGCCTGTTAACACTTCCAACCGGTATTCTGAATTTCCATATAGATCATTAATAGGCGTTGCGGTTACACTACCGCCATCCGCTTCCAAGGATAGATCAACAACTTCAGCAGTACGAACATGCGTCAGTACGATATTGCCTGTCAAACTATTTTCGTCTAACGCTTCAGAAAAATCCAGCACTACATCTGTTGAGACGCTCATATTAACAGCTCCATCTGCAATAGAAAAAGATTCTAAAGCGGGGGCTTCAATGTCTAGATTTTCGGTGGTAAAAGAAGATGTGAAAGTTGCTGCCAGTCCATTACCTTCTAAGTCGGTTATACCCGTGGTAAGAGTGAGCGTGTATTCCGTATTACCCTCTAGATCAGATGATGGTTCAAGAGTCATTAAATCTCCTGAAACAATCACTTCGGCAGCAATTGCACCAGCTCCGGATCTAACCAATTGAATCGTATTATCGCTTACTGAATTAATGTCGACAGCTTCAGAAAATGTAATCTCTAAATCTGATGCTACCGAGACATTTGTATCTCCATCTCCCGGAGAAATACTGATTACAGAAGGTGCTGTAGTGTCTACTTCCTCCTCTCCATCTATATCGTCTGGTGCCGGACTGTCTTTATCCTCACCACAAGCCGCAAGCATTGCCAACAAAATAGCAATGAAACTAATTTTTAATAACGTTTTCATCTTTAAGTAATTGTAGTTTTAGCTCGAACCTAGGCATTGACGTAAAGTGATGGAGAGAAATGGCCGTGAGGTTATGTATCAAGCGTGTGAATGGTGAGATTGATGTTGTGAACGAATTCTGGTATTTTTAGAAATTCATTCCATTCACATGAACATTACCCGACTGATCACCTTAGCGCTTCTCATTTTTGTCAGTTTATTTCTGTCTGCTCAAAAATCTCAGCAAGAGCTAATCATTGACAGTTTGGAGAGTTACAGACCCATTGCAGAGCCAGGATGGGATGAGCTTGACTTATGCATTGGATTGTTCCGTCTGTATCTGTTCAATGGAAATGTAAAAAAGGCAGATGAACAGCTTACACGTATTTATGAAATAGGTAGAACGGAGGAAATCCCCATCGCTGCAGCATATGGTCGCATCATGGAAAATCTTAGAGCTTATGTAATAGAGAGTGATGACGACAAGGCGATACGTCTTTGTCTGGAAGCAATAGAAATTGCCCAACGAGAAAAGAATCAAGAAGCACTTGCATATGCTCGATATCAGCTAGCAGAAAACTATTATTTCGAAAAGGGAGAGCCCGAAAAAGCGATAGAGTTGATCTTAGAGTCTCTGAAGGAGGTAGACAAAACGGTCACGATAAAAACCCTAGGGAATACACATAAAACCATCGGTCATGTATATGGTCAAATAGGCGAATATGAAAAAGGGTTGCATCACCTGAGTATTGCTCTTGAATATTTCAGGGAGCTGGCTACAAATCCTCCCATACATCCTAAGATTGGCAGACGAAGTGCTCTCGATGTAGCACCCGAAATGCATATAGCCAATACTCTTAATTATATCGGTGATTTACATGTGATGCAAGGGAATATATCTAGTGCACTTAAAGTAAAGATTGAGGCACTGAATCTAATGGAAAAGCTAAACAATAAAGACATGACCGCCTGGATGTATTCACAAACCGGAAAGCTCTATGCTGAAATTGGCAATCTTAATCAGGCAGTCTCAGATTTTCAAAAATCAAGATTACTATTCGAAGAGTTGGGTTTCGAAAAAGACATTCATCGGGTGAATGAAACCATGATTCCTACACTGGTAAGAATGAGTGAATACGAGCTTGCAGAACAGCTAACGGAAGATAACATTCGATACTACACTAAAACCAAGGACACCCTATACTTAGCATCAACCTATGTTCATGCAAGCGGCATTTTTCTGATGTTAGAGGATCATATTGACTTAAAAAAGTCAAAAAAATACTTAGATAAAGCTGAAGGGTTAGTCAAACAAATCACTGACCCAAAGATTGAAGCGCTCTTCGAGCGTATGCGCGGCATGTACGCCAAACGAACCGGAGATTTCAACAAAGCACACCTGTATTTAAACGAAGCACTTCAAATTAGCAGTGAATCAAACAAGCTATTTAATGCTCGTGTGACATTCGATATAGCGGACAACTTCCTTCTTCAATCTGAATATGATTCTTCCAAATTTTATGCTAATAAAGCATTGAATCTGGCCTTTGATTTAAATGATCGAGATCTTTCAATGGATTGCTATAAGCTATTAAGTGACATTGGTGCTGCTGCTAATGACATGCAAGAAGCATATGCTAACCATGTTGCCTATTTCAAACTTTATGACAGTTTGTTTACGACCAGTGCCACAGCTAAATTAAAAGAAGAACAAGTCAGGCAAGGTATTTTTAGCTACCAGCGAGACAAAGAGCTGGCGGAGGAGAATGCTCGCCTACTAGAAAGCAGGAACAATTTGTTTCTTATCGTTGGAGCTTTTCTTTTGATCATTATCGGTTTGATGATTTACCTGTATTTCAGTTTACGAAAAGTGAAAGCCAAAACACAAAGCCAAAACGAACAGCTTACCCAGTTAAACCAAACCAAAGACAAGTTCTTTGGGATCATTGCGCATGATCTTAGAAGTCCGCTGATCGGGTTGCAAGGCGTAGGAGACCAGGTGGATTACTTTCTTAAAAAAGGAAATACTGACAAACTGGAACAACTATCAAGAGGAATTAGTGACACCACAAAAAAGCTGAATGAATTGCTTGATAATTTACTAAACTGGGCGCTGCTTCAAAATGGGATGATCCCATTCAATCCACAAAAAGTAGATATGAAAACCTCAGTTAATTCAGTCATTGATTTATTAACTCCATTGGCTGATGTGAAAGGTATCACTCTTAAAAACAACATTGAAACTAATTCTTATGTCTATGCTGATGAAAAAGCCGTTCACACGATCTTAAGAAATCTCATTTCCAATGCTTTAAAGTTTACTGAATCGAATGGTGCGATAGTTATTGACATTCAAGACTCGAGAGATCACTCCAGCATTTTAATCAACGACACAGGAACTGGAATCTCTGCTGAGATGATCCCTAAAATATTTGACTTGGAAAAGGAAAGCAAACAAGGCACTATGGGTGAAAAAGGTACCGGTCTGGGGTTGGTGCTATGCAAAGAATTAGTAGAATTGAATCATGGTAGCATCCAGGTCGAGAGTACTGAAGGACAAGGATCTACTTTTTCATTTAACCTGCCGAAGGCTGCCTAATGTCAAAACTATCGATTTATATCCTTGAAGACGAAGAACTCTATGCCAACCAGCTGGAAATGTTGGTGGATCAATTAGCATATGATCTTGTCGGCATTTCAGACAATAGTGATACTGCCAAAGTAGAGATAGAACAAAAAAAGCCGGATTTGCTATTGATGGATGTAAAAGTGAATGGTTCAATGAATGGGATCGATCTCGCAGCATCATTGGAGCATCAGGCACCTGTGATTTTCATTACTTCATTTGAAGATAAAGCGACATTTGATCGCGCTAAATCGACCAAACCATACGCCTATATTACCAAACCTTTTGATGCCGAAAACCTTCAACGCACGATTGAACTGGCAGTCGGAAATCTGGAAAAGGATGCTGAATGGAACGAAGATGTTGTATTTGACACTTCGCTTTTTATCAAAACGCGTCACCGGCTTGAAAAAATTGAAATAGCGGACATCATCTATCTCGAAGTGGAAGACCGGTACAGTACCGTATATACCAAGAAAGGAAAAAAATATGTTCTGCGCATGAGCATGGGAGATGTGCAGGAGAAACTTCCTCCTGGTGACTTCATGCGCATACACCGGAAGTACACGGTCAACCTGAATCATGTCACTTCCATTGACACGCAAGACAATATGATCATGCTGGGTGAGGTGGAACTCCCAATCAGTCGTAGCAATAAGGAAGAACTACTTAGCAAGCTGGACTGGTTGCAATAATTATTGAACCTCCTCCGTCAAAATATCAGGCTTCCCTTCCAGCGTTTTATGCACAGGGCATCTATCCGCTATCTCAATTAATCGTTTTCTTTGATCCCCTGTAAGATCTCCGGTCAGTTTAATTTTCCTCTTAATTTGATCAATCTTTCCTTTTGAGCTCTCACTGTTCTCACCATCCTTCAAGTGGATCTTGTCATGTGTGAGTTTCACTTCAACTTCTTTCAAATCAATCTTTTTATGGTCGGCATACATACGCAAAGTCATGGCAGTGCAGGCACCAAGACCAGCAAGTAAATATCCGTATGGAGTTGGTCCATAATCATCTCCACCAACACTTGGAGGCTCGTCCGCAATCATTTGATGCCTTCCAGCTATTACTTCCGTTGTGAATCCTTTTTCTCCTACTCGTGTCCACACTTCTCCTTCAGGTGCCTCATCTTGTTCTTTTATTTCGATGTATCTGCTAGCCCAGCTGGAAATGATCGATCCAGCATATTTTGCGTCAGCTTCCTTTTGCATTAAATGATCTGAGCCATCCAGTGATACAAAGCTTTTGGGGTGCATGGCTTGCTCGTAGATTTCCTGGGCATTATTAATTCCTACAATATTGTCCTGCGGTGAGTGGATTACCAGAAGAGATCTTTTTAAATTTTTAATAACGTCATCTCTTTCCTTTTTTTCCAAATCGTCCAGAAACTGCTTTTTCATCTTAAAGGTGCGCCCACCAATATTTACCTCTGCCTCACCCTTTTCTTCCAGCTCTTTTCTCCCTTTGTCAAGCAAATGTGTGACATGGTCCGGAGTAGAAGGGGCACCAATAGTAGCTACTGCTTTTACATTTTCCAGTTCTCCAGAAACATGAAGTACAGCCGCTCCCCCCAGTGAATGGCCAACCATTATTTGCGGTGCTTCATAATTATCTTCTAAAAAATCGTATGCATCCTTCAGGTCCGAAAGGTTTGAGGAAAAATTGGTGTCCGCAAAATCTCCTTTACTTTGGCCTAAACCAGTAAAATCAAATCGAAGGATGGCCATGCCCTGCTGTGTAAATGCATGACTAATATGATCAACGGACTTCAAGTTTTTAGAACAGGTGAAACAATGTGCAAAAAGCACAAATGCCTTTGGCTTTCCGATTAATGGAAAATCTAATCGGCCTGAAAGCTCTTGTCCATCAGAATTTTTAAAACTAATTTTCTTATATCGCATGAGTTATGGATTTTGATCTATCTTGAGCGAAACAATTTGAAACCATTTGTGTCATTAAGCTAATGATTTCAATTCAATGAAAAGTTCACTAATCACACTATTCTTTTTAATTGTCAGCCAGGCAGCTATTGCTCAGACCCTACATTATGAGGTAATCAAAGGGAGCAAAAAGCTCGGTGATATGGACGTGAAAAGGGTAAAAACTGAAAACGGAGTAAACTATCAGATTGATAGTGAAGTCACTTTCCGAATCTTATTCTCATTTACAGTCAATTATGAGTCCACAAGTGAATACAAGTACGGAAGGCTAATTAAAGAATACACACACAATAAGCTAAACGGAAACACCCAAAAGAAATCCACGATCTGGTTTGATGGAGAGAAATACACGCTGGATCTGAGTGGAAGTCGAACAATCATTGAAAGTCCCATTGGCTATTCAGTTGCGGCTATATACTATAAGGAACCAATAGATGGTCAGAAAGTCTTTTCTCCGCAGTTTGGGCATTTTCTTACGTTCAAAAAAGTAGATGACCATGTGTATGAGATGGAATCACCTGATGGAACCAACGTTTACACATACACAAATGGAATTTGTTCTGAAGTCAAGGTATTCCGTGATTTCGCGAAATTTTCATTTGTGATGACACCAGAGTCGCTCCAGGCAGTCAAGCAAAATCAAATTGTGGGCGGTACGTCGGTTGTGGATTGATCCACCGGTAAAATGCATCAATGCTTAAAGAATGAATCTACAAATTCCGTTTTGTTGAATACCTGTAGATCCTCAACTTTTTCCCCAACACCGATATATTTCACCGGAATTTTAAACTGATCGGATATTCCAATAACTACACCGCCCTTGGCTGTTCCATCCAGTTTGGTAACAGCAAGAGAAGAAACCTCAGTTGCTTTAGTAAATTCCTTAGCTTGTATGAATGCGTTTTGACCTGTACTTCCATCCAAAACTAACATGACATCATGTGGCGCTTCGGGGATAAATTTTTGAACCACATTTTTAATCTTGGAAAGCTCATTCATCAGGTTCACTTTCGTGTGAAGCCTTCCCGCTGTATCAATAATTACCACATCGGCATTTTCTTCTTTCCCTCGTTTCGCCGCTTCAAAAGCTACTGCTGCAGGATCAGTATTCATTCCTTTGGAAACCACCGGAACACCCACTCGCTCACCCCACATGATTAATTGATCTACTGCTGCAGCACGGAATGTATCTGCCGCACCGAGAATGACATTCTTACCTAAAGCCTTAAACTGTGCAGCTAACTTTCCAATGGTTGTCGTTTTACCTACACCATTTACGCCCACTACCAAAATGACATATGGACCATCTACTTTAGGAATGTCAAAATCGACAAGGTCCTTTGTGTTATTTTCAGACAACAGTCCTGCAATTTCCTCTCTCAGTATTTGATTCAGCTCAGAAGTGTTCAGGTACTTGTCCTTAGCCACACGCTCTTCAATTCGATCGATGATCTTGACAGTCGTTTCAACACCAACATCGGAAGTGATCAATACCTCCTCCAGCTCATCCAACACATCCGCATCGACGGTGGATTTACCAACCACTGCCTTGTTGAGCTTAGTGAAAAAGTTTTGTTTCGACTTTTCCAGCCCCTTGTCGAGAGACTCTTTTTTGTCTTTGGAGAAAAAGCTTTTTAGACCCATGGATTTATTGGATTAGGAGATAGGTGTGAATATATAAAAAAAGCCACCCTGACGTGAGCGTCGGAGCGGCCTTCCTTCTTTTAGGATTTAATTTCTTACTTAGCTATCGTGTCTTTCACGTCACCTTCAAGAACCATCTCCTCTCTGTAAGAGTAAGATCCATTGTCGTTCTTGATCGCTTTGATCACTTTAGCGTATTTCGCTCCACCTGGTTGCTTAAGAGTTGCTACTACTTTCTTTGCCATGGTTACTTAATTTCTTTGTGTACGGTATACTTTCTCATGATCGGGTTGTATTTCTTCAACTCAATTCGATCAGGAGTGTTTTTTCTGTTCTTGGTGGTAATGTACCGGCTTGTGCCCGGAAGACCACTGTTTTTGTGCTCTGTGCACTCAAGAATTACCTGGACTCTATTTCCTTTCTTCGCCATTTTATTTTGTCTTTTCCAAAAAGGAGTGCAAATGTAGAAAATTTCAAGCTTCTAATGAAACATTCAGAAAATTAATCTATTATATATTTTACTTTGGCACTTTGTTGATCTTCACCTCATTGACATAAATGTAATAATCATCGCTAATGGACAGATTCTGATCTGCAATTTCCATTAGTTGAAATGAAGGATTAGGTTTTAGTAGGGTTTCTTCACCTCCAATTTTAACCCTTACAGGCATATCGAATGATTCTATACAATTTGTCCAGCGATAAATCAATCGGTTATCCATTATTGCATATTCGAACACCGGAACTCTGGCATCTCTCAGGTATTGGTCAAAAACATTTGAGAGATCCATTCCGGATTGCTCTGAAATATATGACTCCACTTCTGATGTTGTTACCGTCTGGTGGTAGAATTCCTTATTTAGGCCTCTTAATATCTCTCTCCATTTGGCATCATCGTTCACAATCTGTCTCACCGTATGAAGTAAGTTGTTTCCTTTTGGATACATATCCTTAGAACCTTCACTGTTCACATCATAATCCCCAATGATTGGCTCGTTGTTCTGAATACCGAGTCTTAATCCCTGGGTGTAGGAAGATGCCGCTTCCTTGCCATAGAAATATTCAATGAATAAACTTTCTGAATAGGTAGTAAAACCCTCATGGACCCACATATCAGCAACATCCTTGTAGGTTATATTATTGGCAAACCATTCATGACCTGTTTCATGAATGATGATGTAATCCCATTTCAATCCCCATCCGGTCATGCTTAGATCTTGTCCCAAGTAGCCCTTTAGATATTTATTTCCGTAGGTCACAGAACTTTGATGTTCCATTCCAAGGTAAGGAACCTCCACAAGCTTATAGCTATCCTCATAAAATGGATACGGACCAAACCAGTGCTCTAATGCCTCAAGCGTTCGAAAAGCATCCTGGAAGTGCTCCTCCGCTTTATCCTTATTGTAGCTCAGTACCCAAAAATCAACATCAAGCTTTCCTTTCTCTCCTTCATACTTTGAAGAGATATTTACATAGTCCCCAATGTTCACATTCACTCCATAGTTGTTGATGGGATTCACCACTTTCCAGATAAAAGTGCGAGTGTCGTCTTTGTTCTTTTTGATTTTTTCCAGCCTGCCGTTTCCTACTGCCGTAAGCTTTTCAGGAGCCTGAATACTTAGCGTCATGCCATTATCAGGCTCATCGTACATGTGATCTTTGCATGGCCACCAAAGACTTGCTCCTATTCCCTGGTTTGAGGTAGCAATGAAATGATTGCCATTTTCATCTTTTTTCCAGGAGTAGCCTCCATCCCAGGGTGCGCGTATTGCCTCTCTGGGGTTTCCTTCAAAGTAAACTGTGACCTTCCCTTCCGAGCCTTTGGTTTGAGTTGGTAGCTGGATAAAATGAGCATTTCCCTCATGCTTGACTTCCAATTCATCTTTACCCTGTGTCACCTTGGTGATTGCCATTGGCTCCTGAAGGTCAATTTGCATGACTTTTGCAGATTCCAGTGCTTCATACGTTATGGTATTTCTTCCCGATATGAACTTGTTTTCAGGATCTACTGAGACAAACAAATCATAATATTTCAAATCCCACCAGGCTCGCTCGGGAGTAATAGACCCTCTAAGAGAATCCTGTCGTGCATATGTCTCCTGCTTATCAAAAATGGCCGTCTGGCCACTCACTTGAATACTGGCCAGGACAACCAATGCATAAATTGATTTCTTCATGGGAAGTGCTATTTAGGTAAAAAGACGTTAATCCTCATCAAGCGCTGGTAGCACAAATTCATCAAGTGGACTTGGCTCCTGCATCATCTTTTCTATTTCTTCGCTTTTTCTCGGTGCAATATCAGAAAGCAATTCATAGCCCTCCTCAGTAATCAACACATCGTCTTCTATGCGCACTGCAATGCCCCACCATTTTTCGTCGCATTTAGCTCCCTCAGGAATATAGATGCCTGGCTCAATGGTGATAGCCATTCCAGGTTCAAGATACTCGTAGTTTCCTTTATCATGGACATCAAGCCCAATGTGATGGCCTAAGCCATGTGGATAGTAGAGGTGGCGTTGATTCGCACTGTCTATAATACCCAACTCAGCTAACCCCTCATTGATGATCCTTCTTGCGATCGCAAAATCAAGATCTCTTTGAATATTAACGCCTGGCTTACATGCCTTAATGGCTTCATCCTGCGCTCTGTATACAAGATCGTAAATGGCTTTCTCTTCAGGAGAGAATTTACCATCTACCGGAATAGTTCGAGTCACATCTGCCGTGTATCCATGATACTCAGCTCCCAAATCCATCAGAATCATTTCATCACTGGAAATTTCCGGCTTATAGTTTTCAATATAATGAAGAATGCAGCCGTTATTTCCTGCCCCTACAATTGATGGGTATCCCTCGTACTCAGCTTTATATTTTTTGAAAATAAACTCATGAAGACCTTGAATCTCTAATTCACTCATACCCGGCTTCATGGCTTTCATTACTTCCACCTGTGCAATACATGAGATGTCAACCGCTTTTCTCAACAGATCCAGCTCTTCTTCCGTTTTTATTCCTCTCAGATCTTTCATGATCTGATCTATGGTTTCCATATCCAGATTGTTTGCTGAAGATTCAATCGTTAAGTCTCCTTCTGTAGGGTATCCGGCTTTCTGTTTAAACGAAGCAATTAAATCATAGAGGTCTCCTTCCGCATTGGTGTCCCGTACGTCATTGTAGAAATCGTAGAAAAGAACTTTATCAAATTTTGAAAAGTCAATGTTATAGTCCTCAAACTCAGTATTGTTAAATACCTGATTAAATGCAAGCTTTTCTTTCACTCCATTGATACCCATTCTTCTGCCTGTCCACATTTCTGCCATGGCATTCCTAGGCTGAATGAAAAAAATTTCATCGTAGCTCCCTTCCGGGCCATCCTGCTCTTGCTTAAAAATCAATAGCACTGCATGCGGTTCTTTATAGCCAGTCAGATAATAAAGATTCGGGTCCTGATGATAGACATAGTCTACGTCATTGGCACGATTTCTAACCGGATTGGCAAAAAAGACTGCCACTGAATTGGCTGGCATTTTTTCCCTAACAAGACCTCTCCGTTCCTGGTGAAACTCGCTGGATAAAAAATCATCAGGTAGTTCTTCCTGGGCAAATGACAATAGTGTCCCCGCTAACAAAATCAGGGTAGATATCTTCTTCATAACTTTAATAGAGATTTAACTTCCGGCTAAAGATAGCAAGTAAGGTGTCTGCTTTTTAATTTCTATCCAGAACTGGTGAATTACTTGGATAAAAGGCAAAAAAAATCCCGACGCTTATGGTCGGGATCAAATTTCTTGTCAATTATCAATCTTACTTGATTACCATTCCATTGGCACGTGCTTTCTTAAGCACAGATGTGATGCCATTCTTATTGATGGTTCTTAATGCAGATGTAGAAACTTTTAGTGTTATCCACTTATCTTCCTCGGGAATGTAAAATCGTTTCTTCTGAAGATTTGGATTAAATCTTCTCTTGGTTTTATTATTTGAGTGAGAAACGTTGTTTCCTACTTGAGGTCTCTTACCGGTTAAATCGCAAACTTTTGACATCTTTCTCGTCCGTTTTCAAAAATGGAGTGCAAATATCGGGATTTCAACCCAATATGCAAACTATTGTTTGACATTTTCGTGATTATATGGACAATGCAAGCAAGCGTTCCCACAGCAATAGCCTCGCTTTAGATGATAATGCTCCGTGAACACCATCAGTCCATCTTTGTTTATATAGTAGTCTTCGGGTTGTAAAGCCACTTTAAAATTGTGCCTCAGGGCCTAAATGATTAATCTTGCATTGAACAGATAAACAGCAAAATTATGATAGAAAATAAGACACTTTCCAGTGAGGAGTTAATAAATCTGGAAGATAAACACGGAGCTCATAATTATCACCCACTTCCGGTTGTTTTAGCTAAAGGTGATGGCGTGCATGTGTGGGATGTAGAAGGAAAGCAATATTATGATTTTCTATCTGCATACTCAGCTGTTAATCAGGGGCATTGCCACCCGGAAATTGTTGGTGCTATGACACGCCAGGCGGAGACGCTAACGCTCACCTCAAGAGCTTTCTATAATGATGTACTGGGTCAGTATGAGAAATTCATCACCGAATACTTTGGGTTTGACAAAGTGCTGCCAATGAATACCGGAGCTGAAGCGGTAGAGACAGCAATCAAAATTTGTAGAAAGTGGGCGTACGAAAAAAAAGGTATTCCGGAGAATCAGGCTCAGATCATCGTTTGCGATAACAATTTCCATGGAAGAACTACTACCATCGTATCCTTCTCAAACGATCCTGTCGCAAATAAAAACTTTGGACCTTACACCCCGGGATTTATACGTATCACTTACAATAGCCTTGATGAACTTGAGCAAGCGATCCAGGGAAAAAATATTGCGGGATTCCTGGTAGAGCCTATCCAGGGTGAGGCAGGAGTTATGGTTCCTGATGAAGGATATATCAAAAAAGCCAAAGAGATCTGCGAAAAGAACAATGTGCTTTTCATCGCCGATGAAGTTCAGACCGGAATAGGCAGAACAGGTGCCTTATTAAGGGTTTGTGGTGATTGTACCTGCGAAGGGCACTGCGAAAAGCAAGAGACATATACACAGCCAGATATACTGATATTAGGCAAAGCATTATCTGGTGGCGCCTATCCAGTATCTGCGGTGCTTGCTAACGATGAAGTTATGAATGTCATTCAGCCCGGGCAGCATGGATCTACTTTCGGAGGCAACCCAGTAGCTGGTGCTGTTGGGGTAGCAGCTTTGAACGTAATCCGGGATGAAAAGCTAACCCAAAATGCGAGAAGACTCGGTGATATCTTTAGAGATCGAATGAACAAAATGATCGAGAAAACTGATCTGGTCAAGCTGGTCAGAGGTAAAGGTTTACTAAATGCCATTGTCATCAATGATGATGAGGGAAGCTCTACTGCATGGGATATCTGTGTTCAACTAAAAGAAAACGGCCTGCTTGCTAAACCTACACACGGCAATATCATTCGCTTTGCTCCACCATTAGTAATGACAGAAGAACAGCTTCATGATTGCTGTGACATCATTGAAAAGACGATTATGGAGTTTAAGAAGTAAATTCTTCTCTTTCATCAAAACAATTGAAGCGAATGACCTAACGGACATTCGCTTTTTTTATACATCCATAGCAGGCCCTAAAATGAATCTGGGGTTCTTCTAATTTCAACTACTGGTTTTGGTATTATTTAACAATAAATACAAAATCACTCAATGCCTCATCGGCTCCAAGCGCGCCAAATCTTGGCACCTGAGCCAGGTTCTCCATGTTCAACTGTATCTCTGACATGGTCAGTAACGGTCATCGCCTCAGATACGTCAGAAAGCTCAAAACCTTAATTTTAGCAATCATATTAGATCGCCATTTAGCGTCTCTCATAGTCATCAACTTCAAAATTTCAGATTCAAATCAACGAAAGTAAAATGGTATTGGATTACTTTAAACTTGCCCTTTTTCCAAGTTGTATGCCATTTGTATACTCAGTAAAATTGTGCTTGTCTACCGTCAAGAAATAGGATATCAGCCACTGTTTATCTTCAATTCTGATTCTTTATGGGCTATACTTGCAATTAATAAATGACCTGATTTATGGCAGACATAAGACACAACTGGACACTGGAGGAAATCTCTGAAATTTATCACAAACCACTGATGGAACTGGTATTCGAGGCAGCTACTATGCATCGGAAATATCACGATCCTAAAGAGGTTCAGGTGAGCAGTTTGATTTCGATAAAAACCGGTGGATGTCCGGAAGATTGTGCGTACTGCCCACAGGCGGCTCGCTATCATACGGATATCAAAGTACATAAACTGATGGAGGTGGATGAAGTACGTGCACAGGCTGAAAATGCCAAAGCAAATGGGGCCTCCAGGATGTGCCTTGGTGCTGCATGGAGAGAGGTGAGAGACAACCGTGATTTTGACAAAGTGCTGGACATGGTAAAAACCGTGAATAGCATGGACATGGAGGTGTGTTGTACGCTTGGGATGGTATCTGAAGAGCAAGCTAAAAAATTGGCGGATGCAGGACTTTATGCTTACAATCACAACATTGATACCTCTGAAGCTTATTATGATGACATCATTTCAACCAGAGAGTACGATGATCGTTTGAAGACCATAGAAAATGTTCGAAAAGCTAAAATCAGCGTGTGCTCAGGTGGTATAATCGGCATGGGTGAGTCTGCGGAAGACAGAATGGGAATGCTAATGACATTGGCAAACATGGATCAGCACCCGGAATCTGTACCTGTAAATGCATTGGTGCCTGTAGAGGGAACACCACTTGCTGAGCAGCCACGAGTGGCCGCTCATGAATTGATCCGCATGATTGCCACTGCTCGGCTGGTAATGCCGGCATCTGTTGTACGACTATCTGCTGGTCGAGAAGGAATGAGCCTGACCGAACAAGCACTTTGCTTTATGGCCGGAGCTAATTCCATTTTTGCAGGTGATAAGTTGCTCACCACGCCAAATCCCGATTTCAACGACGACAAAGAAATGTTCGATTTGCTGGGCCTTCAGCCAAGAGAAGCATTTAAAGAAGTAAAGAAAGAGACAGAAGTCGAGGCTTAGAAAACTTTCCCTTTTGGAGGGGGTTAGGGGGGGAATGAACATCTACCAAAAAGCACTCGAAGAACGAAAGCAGCAACACCTGCTGCGAACACTTCCCCTTCCACCGGAAGGAGTTGACTTTTACTCCAACGATTACTTGGGGCTCGCTCAGTCTCAAAACCTAAGTTTAGCTATAGAGGAAGAATGCAGGAATGCGCCAAAACTCAATGGCGCCACGGGCTCACGTCTGCTTAGCGGCAATAGTGAGTACGCCGAAGATGTTGAAAATGAGATTGCCAAATTTCATAATGCAGAAAGTGCGCTAATCTATGCTTCGGGATACATGGCCAACCTGGGATTAATCTCAAGTCTCGCCCGTAAAGACACTACTCTTTTGTGTGACGAATTAATGCATGCAAGCCTCATTGATGGCGTGCGCTTGGGGCATGCAAAGAAGGTAAGATTCAAACACAATGATTTAGATAATGTTGCTGAAAAGCTGAAAAAAGCAGAAGGTCAGGTGATTGTACTCGTAGAATCAGTTTATAGCATGGACGGAGATATCTGCCCAATTAAAGAGCTGGTTGCACTTTGTAATGAACATGATGCATTCCTCATAATAGACGAGGCGCATGCTTTTGGTATTTATGGTGAGAATGGCGAGGGATTGGTTCAAAGCTTAAAGCTTGAAAATGAGGTATTCGCTCGAATAGTGACATATGGAAAAGCCCCGGGCATTCATGGTGCAGCGGTGGTAGGTCCATCCTGGCTGAAAGAATATCAGGTAAATTTTTCTCGTTCAATGATTTTTTCGACAGCTCCATCCAATCATCACTTTTCCAGTATCGCTGCGATGTATAAGCACCTCCCAAAATGTGGGGCCGATCGCAATTTGCTAAGGGAGAACATTGATTACTTTGTTAAAAAAAGAAAGGCATCCGACGGAAGCTGGGTTGATTCCAAAACACACATTCAATCGTTGATCGTACCGGGAAATAAAGAGGTGGTTGAACTGGCTGAAAAATTGAAAGAAGCCGAAATCAATGCACTTCCTATCCGAAAACCCAGCGTAGCAGAAGGGAAAGAGCGAATTCGCTTCTGCCTTCATTCCTACAATACCAAAGAGGAGATAGATTTGCTATTCGAAACACTAAAATGAACATTTCCCTCTTTAGAGGGGGTTGGGGGAGGATATGAACCAAAAAATCATCGTTGCAGGCATAGACACAGACACTGGGAAAACAGTGGCTTCAGCCATCCTTTGCCAGGCATTAAAAGCAGACTATTGGAAGCCGGTTCAAGCAGGTGACCTTGAAAACACCGACTCACATAAAGTAAAGCGTTGGGTTCCTGAGGCAACCATCCATCCTGAAGCTTATCGATTAACACAGCCCATGTCGCCACATGCAGCTGCAGCTATTGACAACATCTCAATCGAAGAATCCAGGCTTCAGATTCCAACAACTGAGAATAGCCTGATCATTGAACTAGCTGGTGGGCTCATGGTGCCAATGAGAGAAGACTACCTCAACATCGATTGGGTGGCCAGCACCGGACTGCCGGTTGTATTGGTATCCAATTATTACCTGGGAAGTATCAATCACACACTGCTTTCGCTTTATGCCTTGAAAAGCAGAAATATTCCTTTAATAGGCATCATTTTCAATGGTGATAAGAATCCCTCTACTTTTGATGTGATTATGAGTCGATCCAATGCAAAATGCCTCCTTGAGATTGAGAAAGAAGAGGCAATCAATGAAGAAGTAATTACACGATATGTCAACCAAATCATCCTTTAGCAACCAAGACCTCACATTCGATCAAACCAATATTTGGCACCCTTACACCTCTTTGACCAACCCTCTTCCAACGTACCCTGTAGTCTCAGCCAAGGGAGTGAGACTCAAACTCGCCAATGGAGAAGAACTTATTGATGGGATGTCCAGCTGGTGGACCGCTATCCATGGCTACAATGTGCCTGAACTCAACCAGGCAGCTCAGGATCAACTGGAAAAAATGGCACATGTGATGTTTGGCGGTATCACACATGAGCCAGCCATAAAACTTTGCCAAAAGCTAGTTGAGATCACTCCCGAGGGACTAGAAAAAGTATTTCTGGCTGACTCAGGATCTGTATCAGTAGAGGTGGCCATGAAAATGGCCATTCAGTATCAGCATGCAAAAGGTCAATCACAGAAAAGTAAATTCATGACCATCAGGAATGGTTACCATGGAGACACCACAGGTGCCATGTCTGTGTGCGATCCAGAAGGAGGAATGCATCATTTATTTGCTGAATTTTTACCTAAGCATTTCTTCGTTGACCAACCACAAAAAAGATTTGAAGAGTCGTATGAAAATGAAGAGTTGGCTCAGCTTAAGCAGTTTTTCAGGCTCAATGCTGATAAATGTGCGGCATTCATTTTAGAACCAATCGTACAGGGTGCTGGGGGCATGTGGTTTTATTCACCGGATTATTTGAGGAAGATCCGACACCTCTGTGACGAACATGACATGCTCTTTATCGCTGATGAAATTGCTACGGGATTTGGACGAACAGGAAAACTATTTGCCTGTGAACATGCTGGGGTAACTCCTGATATCATGTGTGTAGGAAAAGCATTAACCGGAGGGTACATGACGCTTGCT
Organism: Ekhidna sp. ABH4_415; assembly: GCF_056161305.1. NCBI lineage: Bacteria > Pseudomonadati > Bacteroidota > Cytophagia > Cytophagales > Reichenbachiellaceae > Ekhidna > Ekhidna sp. ABH4_415. The sequence continues at coordinate 21,289 of NZ_JBSWYW010000001.1, read as the reverse complement.
GCTACACTAACCAAACAGCATGTAGCTGAAACCATATGTAATGGAGAAGCAGGAGTCTTTATGCATGGTCCTACGTTTATGGGCAATCCGCTCGCTTGTGCTATTGCAAATAAGAACCTCGATCTTATACTTGACGCGAACTGGCAGGAGAAGGTTGTCGCAATAGAAAAGCAGTTGAAGAAAGAACTCCTTCCTCTTGCTAATGCACTTTCTGTAAAAGATGTCCGTGTACTTGGAGCTATCGGGGTGGTGGAGATGAAAGAGCCTGTAGATGTATCAGAAGCCCAAAAATTCTTTGTGGAAAGAGGTGTCTGGATTCGGCCATTCCGTAATTTGATCTACATCATGCCTCCTTATGTGATTGATGAGAATGACTTGAATCACATAACATCAGCCATTACCAGTTATGTTGTTTAGCTATCACTTTGTAATCATGCAATGAGGTATTTAATTCTCCCAATTCGATAATAGATCGATCAATACTTAAAGATAAATCACAGGATAAGCCATGATGTATTCTTGTTTCTATTATTATTGCCCGTGACCTTCAGGTTAACCATATCCTTCCTGCTTTTTGTTTTAATTCATGGTCTTTTGGCTCAAAGGCCTAGTAATGGATTTCAAGAAAAAATTGTAGATGCCATTCTTTATGAAGATGCTGCAAAAGTTGGCCTTCCTGAAAATGAAATTGAGCGCCATCTGATTTTATCAATCATTTCCAGAAATTCATCTCCGGAAGTTTCAGCAGAAAAACTGATTGCTGCAAAGCAAGCCATCCTCGTAACTAAAAAAGAAGCTTACTATCCGTTTCTGCATTTAGTTGAAGGCTATTTCTACATGTTTGAAGATGTCCCAAAGGCTGAGAGTCTTTTTCTGAAATCAGTTGAGATTTTCGAAAACAGAGAGGATCAAACAATGAGTTTTTTAACTCAATATTTCTTGGTAAGAATATTGGCAATTTCAGATCAATGGAATGCCGCCTTAGAAGCCTATCTTAAATACCAAAAATCTTTTGAAGAAGCATTTGAAATTAATACCCTGGCAAGTAAAAAAATTGAGTTGCTTGGAAAAAACCTGCATGGAACAATACTAACAGCAGTATCTAATATTGATTCTTCAGCCGTGCCAAAAGCGGAGGTATTTTTAAGTGAGTTGATTGAGGAATCAAAAGGCTTTAACGCTGATGGTGTAACCTATAACGCTATAGGAAACTTAGCCTATATCTACTTCCTTCAGAAGAAGTACAAAAAAATGATTCCACTAGCCTTGCAAGACTTGACTTTTTCTCGTGATAAAGGGCGGATCGAAAGTGCCTGTGGATTGCACATTACATTGAGTTCCGCATATTCTGCAATCGGCGATAATGAGAATGCCAGATATCATTTTAACGAAGCTGAAAAATTGATTCATAAGATCGATGGACTTTTTACCATACAGGAGTTCATCAAGAACGCAAAAAAATTCTATAAACCAGAGGATACTGATAAGATATTTGATTTATTAAATGTGGTGGAAAATGTAATGATCACTAAATCCAGTGCGTCACCTTCAATTAACTACGAATACTTAAAGGCTGAAAATAAGCTTCAGGATGCTGAAAACCAGATCGAATTCCTTGTGGAAAGGAATAAACTTACATCGCGAAATAACTTGCTGTTAGGACTTCTATTGTTTGCCGTTTTATTGATATTATTCTTTTTTTACCGCCTTCTTCGCAACCAGAGAAAATTCAGAAGAAAACTGGAAATCATTAATCATAACCTGGAAAATGAAGTAGTAAAACGAACCAAAAAAGTGTATGAGCAAAACCAGAAAATAAAGCAGTTTTCCTACAGAAACTCTCATTTGACCAGAGCACCCGTGGCTCGACTTATTGGTTTAGCGGATTTGCTGTCTGATAATCCCGAAACCAATACGGAATTACTTAAGGAAATAAAAGCATCGACTATTGAGGTAGACAAAATCATTCGGGAAATCAATGAAATGCTATCCGAGGAAGGCCTTGATTCCTCTAAATAATTGATCAATCTCCTCTTCACTATTCATCGGGCCTACACTAAACCGAAGGGTACCGGTTTCGCTTGTGCCTACAGCTTCATGTGCAAGTGGGGCACACTGAAACCCCAGACTACCGATGATGCTTTCCTTCCTCAGTTTGTCCTTAATTTCTTCAAGAGGTACAGAAGCACTTTTAATGGATACTGCACCTGTATATCTATTATAGTGTCGACTTCCCACTACCTCGATTCCATCAATCCCAGAAAGGCCTACCCTCATTTTACTAACCAGCTTATTTCGATGGCTCAGCAACTTATCCCATCCTTTTTCTTCTAACCACTTAATCCCTGCTGTTATCCCCGCGATGGTCATCATGGGAGCTGAACCCGTATCACAGTAAGTAGGAAAAACTGATGCTTTTTTCTCTCCCGGCACAAGCTCACAAGCCGCGCTAGGACAGGTCATATCTACACTTTCAGCAATGTAAAGTCCGCCAATTCCCTGGGGTCCATAAGGCCCTTTATGCCCGGCAAAAACAAAAATATCCGGATTAAGTTCAGCTACATTTATGGGAATGATCCCCGCGGTTTGAGCACCATCGAGTAAACAAACCACACCGTACGACTTACAAAGACGAATTACGTCCTCAAAAGGAAGGATTTCTCCAGTCACATTACTAGCCATTGAAATAGCGACCATTCGTGCCCCTTTTTTAAGCTCGTCTTCAAAAAAATCTAAATCAAAAGGGCCCTCTGTGGCTCGTGGGATAATCACTCCTTCAACCCCTTGCTCTTGGTGCAATTTGTAGTACCATCTCGATAAGGCGTGATGCTCCATTGTGCTTATGATCAGGCGATCTCCCTGCTCCCAGGGAAAATCACTAAATGCAGTGGCCAGCGCCTGTGTACAACTTTGAGTAAATAAAAAACAATCCGGATTCGTAATGCCAAAAAAGGAGGTAACTGTTTGAATTCCATCTTCAAATACTTCCAACCACTGACCTGGCGACAGATGATTAAATCGGTCAATAGCTTCGTTTACTGAGTCTGGCTTAGGCCAGGATGTTCCGGCTTGGTTGAGGTAGATCATAGTCCTATTTCCTATTGGTTTATTATTTCCTTAGTTAGGAAAGCATGTGCATTTCCCCTCACATCAAAAAACCATTGTAATCCTTCCTTTGTAAAGACCAATGTATCAGATGCTATCATGTCAAATGATATTTCCAAACCCACCTTTCTACCTAGGTTCGATCTGTTTAATGCTTTGATGATTTTAGCATCCAATGAGTCCAGTGTTTTGGATAATGGGATCTTAGAATTTGATTTTAAGAATTCTGTCAGATTATCACTAGCTATCCATTCAGCGAAATAAACCAGGCTGCTTTCACTTTGAATATTGTATTCAATGCTATCAATGACCAGGTTCTTTTCCGTGTCTAAAAACGGATATACAAAGGCATCAATGGTAGCAGATAAATCACCAACAACATCAAATTGCAAATGGAGCTTACCTCCCTCTGTGTTGGCACTGAAATTGGTTAGCAGTATAGAGGCTCCTTCATAGCTAAAGGTTGTACTGTCCAGACGATCTTTCAAAACCTCTTCCATTTTCTTATATGGAATGTAAATATCCACCGAAATATTCAAAGCATTGTCTTCTTCCGTTTCCACAAATGCATTTAAAGGCATTGGCCTTTCCTCATATTCCAGGCCTTCCAAAGGGGTAATAAAGATTTCAGACTTGGTGTGGATAATGACCCGAAGTGTATCAATCACCTGCTTTGAAAAGTGTGCCGAAAAGAAACTTGGGTTGCTGGTGAGCCAAATGTCAATCGGTTTCTTTCCAATTCGATGAGTATTGCTAATGATTGTCCAGATTTTTTCTACCTGCTCTTTCAATGGGACTAATCCCTGCAATGCATGACAAATTTTCGTTTCAATATCATCAGATTTCTCGAGCAACTTCTTGTCAATCTTGTTTTGTAAGTTGACTTTAATGCCAAGCACTTCCAATACCGGAGGCGTAATCCAGTGGATTTTTTGAATGGTGCATTTGGTGCCAAGATTCCAATCTTCCTCTATGAATAGCTGCGTATTCATATCCACCCTTACCTCAAAATCGATGGATTGGTGGGTCTTGATACCTATCAGCCTTTTTTCGATTTCCGCCGTTACCTTCATTGGAATTGAGGCATCCAGGTTATTACCATAGGAAGCCAGCAGCATCTCACCAATAGGCTCAATCTTTATTTTAATAAAGTCATCTTCCTTTTTTAGCAGTAGCGTATCATCCACTAAAACCTCAGGTAGAACTTCATTGAAGAGTTTTGAAAGTTCTGTTAATGGAAAGTCAAGCGGAAAGGTCAACTCCGAGGTTTTGACCCTTTCAATCTTTTGAAATCCAAGATTGCCAATCACTTCTGCAGATTGCTCAGCACGCTTTTTTTGGCACGACCAAAGAACAAAAAGACATAATACAAACAGCCAATTTTTCATCTCCATTTGATCCAGGTTCTAAATTACTTGAAATTTAGTCCAATGATTAAAGCGAATTATGACCTCCTATCAAAATGCGATTGGTAACCGTTTTGGTTTTAACTAACTTGAGATTACACTAACCGATTTGAAGTCATGCGAAAAAATCTCACCTCATTCTTTTTGGGCATTGTCATTTCATTTTCAATGCTGGCACAGGGTTCTCAATTACTTCGCCAACCCACCGTATCTTCCAGTGATATCGTGTTCGTTTATGCCAATGACCTTTGGAAAGTGAGCAGAGATGGAGGGGATGCCATTCGAATGACTACCAACGAAGGGTATGAATCCATGCCTCATTTTTCACCTGATGAAAAATGGATCGCTTTTTCTGCTGAATATGATGGAAATACCGATGCATATGTAATACCTGCTGAGGGCGGATCACCGAAGAGACTAAGCTATCACCCAAGTGCTGATATCGTTCAGGGGTGGACTCCAGATGGTAAAGTCATTTTTAGGTCCACCAGAGAGGCTTATCCGACACGGTTGAATCGATGGTACATGGTGGACATGAACGGAGGTCTACCTCAGCAATTTGAAATTCCACGAATAGCTAGTGGAGAACTTTCATCTGACGGCAAACATGTAGCATACGAACCCATCACCTATTGGGATCCTGAATGGAGAAACTATCGAGGTGGACAGGCCCAACCCATATGGATAGTAAACATGGAAACTAAAGAGCTTATCCGAACTCCAAGGACAGACAATGAACGACACCTGAACCCTGTGTGGTTTGACGGTAAAGTGTACTACTTATCAGAAAGAGATCTTCTCAGCAACATCTGGTCATATGATCCTGAATCAGGAGAAGAGAAACAGGTCACTTTTCATAAAAAATTCGACATTAAGTCACTAGATGCAACCGAAGACGCTATCGTCTATGAGATGGGTGGATACCTGCACTTACTCAATCCAAACTCCGGTGTTTCTGAGCAATTAGTCATCAACGTTTCAGGAGATATGAATTTTGCAAGAGCCAGGTGGGATGAGGTAACAGGGAGAAATCTGAACAATCCCAATGTCTCTCCAAATGGAAAGAGAGCCATATTTGAGTACCGAGGTGAAATATTCACCTTTCCTAAAGAAGAGGGCAGCTGGAGAAATATTACCAATACTCCCGGAATAGCAGACCGATCTCCGATTTGGTCGCCGAAGGGGGATCAGCTAGCCTGGTTTTCGGATGCAAGCGGTGAATACCGGCTAATGGTAGCCAATCAATATGGAGATAATCCGAAGACATATAAATTGGAAAACCCAACCTTCAACTTCCAGCCAGACTGGTCCCCAGACGGAAAATATATTGCCTACACAGACACAGACTACAACATTTGGTCGATTGAGCTGTCTTCAGGCAAAGTGAAAAAAATAGATACCGACAGATATGCACATCCCAATCGTGCGATGAATCCGATATGGTCGCCGGATAGTAAATGGGTTACTTACGCAAAGCAATTAGAAAGTCACTTCAAAGCTGTTTTTGCTCACAACATTGAAACCGGAGAAAAACTTCAGTTGACCGATGGCATGGCGGATGCCATCACTCCTGTATGGGACCAAAGTGGGAAGTATCTCTATTTTCTTGCAAGTACCAATTATGGCCTAAACTCCGGCTGGCTGGATATGAGTTCTTATGACCCACAGGTCACCAGGAGCCTGTATTGCCTGATCCTTTCCGAGGACACGCGATCCCCAACGATGGCTAAAAGCGATGAGGAAGACCCCAACACAGACGAGGAAAAAGAGGAAGATGAAGATGACACTAACGAGGTAGTCATAACGAAGAATGGAATCGCTGACCGGATCATCGCTCTCGATATGCCCAATCGTAATTATGTGGGATTGTCTGCAAGTAAAGAAAATACGGTACTTGTTGCAGAGGCGATTCCTAATGAAAGCGGAGTGAAGGTGCATCAGTTCGATATGGATAAAATGGAAGCGTCCGAGTTTGCTTCCGGAATAAATGAGGCTGTCAGCTCCTCAAATGGAGAATATGTGCTCCACAGAAGTGGTGGTAGTTGGTCGATCTCCAGCACCAAAGGAAAAGCTTCCGGAGAGGATAAAATCAGCACAAATGGACAAATTAAAATTGATCCGCAGGCAGAATATAAGCAGATCTTTCGTGAAGGGTGGCGATACATGCGCGACTTCCTATATGTGGATAATGTACATGGTGCACCGTGGGATCAAGTATACGAATGGTATGCACCCTGGATCAAAGATGTGCGTCATAGAACTGACCTGAATTATATGGTTGATATTTTAAGTGGAGAAGTAGCAATAGGTCACAGCTACGTGGGAGGAGGAGATATGCCGGACATTGATCGCGTTCCTGTTGGCCTCTTAGGCTGTGATTTTAAGCTGGAAAATGGTTTTTATAGAATTAGTAAAATCTATGACGGTGAAAACTGGAACCCCAATTTAAAAGGTCCGTTGGCTGTTCCTGGACTGGGAATTGAGGTTGGTGATTACATAACAGCAATTAATGGTCAGGCATTAACGGCTTCTGACAACATCTATCAACTACTGGAACAAACATCAGGCAGAGTCACTCGAATAACGGTGAACTCACAAGCTTCTTCAGGTGGAAAAGATGTTTTTGTAGAGCCTGTTCGAAACGAGTATCAGCTCAGAACGGCAGACTGGATAGAGAATAATCGGAGAAAGGTCTCAGAAATGTCGAATGGTAAACTCGCCTACGTCTACATCCCGAATACCGGAGGCGGAGGATTTACCAACTTCAACCGATATTATTTTGCACAACAAGACAAGAAAGGCGTCATTCTGGATGAGCGAAACAATGGTGGGGGCTCTGCAGCTGACTATATGATTGATGTAATGGCGCGTGAGCTTTTCGGATACTTCAATAGCAAAACGAATGATAACCGTCCATGGACCACTCCTATGGCAGGCATTTGGGGCCCGAAAGTAATGATCATCAATGAGCGGGCAGGATCCGGAGGTGATTTACTTCCGTACATGTTTAAAGCGAAAAATCTGGGCCCACTCATAGGAACACTTACCTGGGGAGGACTGGTAGGAACCTGGGATACGCCACGATTTATCGATGGTGGAAGGATGGTGGCTCCACGAGGTGGATTTTATGATGTAGATGGCAACTGGGCCGTGGAAGGTGAAGGTGTTGCACCCGATATTGAAGTCATCCAAAATCCTAAAGAGGTAATGGCAGGTAAAGACCCTCAATTGGAGAGAGGCGTTCAGGAGGCAATGAAGTTATTAGAAACACAAGAATTTCAAATGAAACCGGAACCACCAGCACCCGTACGTTGGAAGCGTCCGGATGGATGGGGTAAAGATTAAATTGTATAAAGGTCTGAAAGGAGTTTTTTTTGATTCAGACCATTCAATCGAACAAAAAAATCAATTAGTCAGGCGCTTTATAAGATAGAATTCTTCTTACCCTCTGGGGAGGCCTTCATTTTTTGACAGGTTGGATTCCTCGTATCCCCGGAACAGGCTCGCAAAAAAGCCTTTTGGAAAATGGAAAAACCACGGCCATCCCTTCCTTCCATAACACACTGGCCAAACACCCGCAGCAACACGGCCTTTTTCGCTCATCCTCCTCATTTTCCAGCTGGCCCTCTGAGATGGCACAATGGCCTGAACGGCCAATGAATGGCATTGAAGGAATTGCGTGAAAAAAAATTCAGACTCGGGGTTTCTAACATTGAAATCCACTGTCTGACGACCGCAGGGAGGAGTTTGGATTTCATTGAATGATTGATCTGAATTTTTCGAAATTCATTCACAGCCTTGATTTCTTTGCTTCGTTTTTGGATCAAGCCAAAAATGAAGGGATAAAAAATTAGTAGCTCACTTCAAAATTGCCCTTCTCCCTATGTTTAGGGTATTTGATAAGATTGACAAAACTACTAAGTTTACAGTATACAGTAAACTGTAAATCATGTCTTTGAACGATAAGGTGGTCTCCATATTGAAAACCGATGGTGAGCAACGAGCGAGTGATCTTGCTGAACTCACGGGCGTTTCACGCCAGATGATTCATCGGGTGATTAATGACCTGTTGGCTGATAAGAAAATTATTAAACTCGGTCGGCCACCTAAAACCTTCTATGCACTTCACCAGACCGAAACATCGTCCTTCCAAAGTGACCTTAGCAATGAAGAATACGATTTTTTGGAGACACATTATCTGTTGATTACTGAGACCGGCCAGAAACTATCAGGTACAGAAGCGATGAATCATTGGTGTCTTAGACAGAAACTACCTGTTGACAAAACTGCTCGAGAATATATTGCCACTCGAAAGAAATACCTCGCCTACTATCAATCCAATGGTCTAATAAATGGTAAAGAGAAGCTGCAGAATACTAAAGGTTTCACTGCACTTGGATTAGAAGACATCTGGTACATGGACTTCTATGCCATCGAAAGATTTGGGAAAACCAAACTTGGTTTACTGCTACATTTCGCCAAGCAGGGTCAAAACAGGAAATTAATGGAGGAGATTGTGGCTCTAACGGATGAGCGCCTTCATCGCTTCATCCAATCGGAAAAAATTGACGCGATTGGATACATTCCACCAACCATCAAGCGAGAATTGCAGATTATGACAGTATTTAGGAAAAAGTATAACGTGCCCCTTACGCATATTGATCTGGTCAAGGTGACTGGCGAAATAGCCATTCCGCAAAAAGCACTGAACAAAATCGGGGATAGAATTAACAATGCCAATGCAAGTATCATGGTGGCGGAGAAGCGATCTTTCCAAAAGGTACTTCTGATCGATGATGCCGTAGGATCAGGTGCTACTCTCAATCAAACGGCTCTCAAAATCAAAGAAAAGGGGATAGCCAAGGAGGTAATAGGGTTGGCCATTACCGGCAGTTTTAAAGGGTTCGAGGTAATCCAGGAGGTTTGATGAGATTCCTGCATGCGCAGGAATGACGTCTTGGGTTTAGAGATTGCACTTCTCCCCATTTTCTATTAATTTGAAATACTACCAACTTACTTTATGCGCCACCTAACCCTTGCTCTACTTTTTATCAGCATAACACTATATGCCCAGGATGATGAAAGCTGGCGAACCATCCCCTCTCTAACTGATTGGATCGAAGAGATCAATAATTGGCCGGATAGTGTATACGCAGTAGAAAACATTAAAGTGATCATCGATGGTGAAAAAGATTCACTGATTGCAGAGAACTACTTTGTGCCTCATGACACAGTGGAAGAAATAGCTGCGACTATTCATAAGCCCGTTGAAATAAACGGATTGATTATTGACAATGATTTTGGAAGTCATGGAAATTACCGCATAGGTAACTATGGACTCAAGAACATTCGATTCAAAGAACGGTTTAGGATACAAAATTACCAAAGCATGGTCCTGCACACTCATAATTTAGTTTTCGATAAGCGAGTAGGAATTACGGATCAACAAAGGCCTTCTTATTTCAATTTTGTTTCCTGTGACTTCAAAAGTCGGATAGTCTTCTTCGATATAGAAGACGAGATATACGTGATTATCAGGGACTCTAAGGTCAACGAACATATTCAATTCACCCGAACTCCTAGTCCACCAGGTTTAATTATCACAAACAGCATGATTAATCTAGCATCTTTTGCCTGGGGTAAATTCCGGCGGCTAAATATAAAAGATTCACATCTATATGAAATAACACTTCAAAACTCTGTTTTTGAGGCAGCTGTCCATTTGGTTAGGAATCAGATCGATTCGATAGAAGTTTCTGGTGCTCAATTTCCGGTGAACAATACATACATACCCTTTGAGCAAGTAAGCGGTAAATTATTTGTTACTCCTATCGACTTCTCAAACCCAAGTCTTAGAAAATACTTTGCTTCTGATAGCATGGATTTTGAGCTGACAGAGGTTTATGACAACATCATTGCTTCCTACAAACTTTTGTTGAATGGTTATCAAAATCGTGGCGACATGTACAGTTACAACACCTGCTTTGTAGAAATGAAAAACATTGAAACACGGCGTTTAGCTTATTTATACCATAAGAACCCTACGTTTAAAGGCTTTTTCACGTGGAAAATCGATCAATTTCTTAAGATTTTTTCAGCCTATGGGACTGAACCAGCAAAAGCGGTGGTTGTTTCACTTTATGTGATTCTTGCCTTTGCACTGATCTACCTCTTCTTCCCCAACTCATGGGATGGACACGGTCGGACCCGTATCATGGACCGGTATCGGTTTTTCCTGAAATACCTGAACCGTAAAGAAGGGGCCAGTGAAGTTTACCAGGAGGAAAAAGAGAAAGAGCTCATGCCGTTTCATGAGTTCAAGGAGTACCTGGAGCAGCACGGGAAGACAGCCCCAAGGTTCTTTTATGCTACCGCATTGCCACTTTACAAATGGTCGGTCTCGGGCTCTAGACTTTCAGGTTGGTTTCTGTCCAAGATCGATGTGCTCAACGGTAAGTGGAGCGAAGTTCCGGAGACAGGTCGGTTCTTTAAATCAGCACTGGTTATCGGCGCATTTATCATTGCCCTGACCTACGATCTCTTCATCAAAGTCCTCAATGCGGTCATGCTCTCGATCAATACCTTCACCACGCTTGGTTTCGGAGAGATTCCGATCAAAGGACTACCCAGGTATCTGGCAATCATTCAGGGATTTATTGGATGGTTTATGCTGACGATTTTCAGTGTTTCGTTGATTAGTCAGTTATTGAATTAGGGAAAATGAAAACACACCCCTTCCCCGAATCGTCGGACCGATCCAAGGAGGGGAGTTGTAAAATTGAAAGAGAATCTAATCCCCTCTCGGGAGGGGATTAAGGGGTCGGTCATTACCAGTATCTATGTTTTCCGGTAAATTAAGGGAGCTAATCTGACCACTATTCGAAGTTTTCGTGACTTTACTCCTTATTTTTCTTCTATCACAGCAACAGCATCTATTTCAATCTGCCACTCTGGTAAAGCAAGAGAAGTAACTCCCACCAACGTGCTGGCAGGAGTGATCTCGTCTGTAAAAATTTCTTTTCTAACATTCCGAAATGTTTCCAGGTCTTCTGGCTGATAATCGACGATATAAGAATTGATTTTTACTAAATCTGCATAGCTGCCTCCTTCTGATTTCACTAAATCTTCCAACTTCCCAAGCACGTCTCTCATCTGAGCTTCCAAATCATCACCTTCTCCTACCTGACCGGAAATGTGCAGGGTTTTTACTCCGTTCTGTTCGAGGACAATCATTTGAGCATATCCATTGGTGGGCTTTACCATTCGTTTGCTCACTCCACCTCCACAACTGAGCAATACCAAGCTTAATAATGCAATTACCTCTTTCATAGGCTATCAATCTTTAATCTCAATGACCCTACCAGGCGTCCATGGAGCTTGATTTGCATCCAGCTCCGCATTGATGGCAGTCACATCCTCACTCATGATCGTTTTCAAACTTGCAATGACTGGGCTCAGATACTTCTCAGCGATGCTTTTCACTTGCTTCGAAGTTTCCGTTGGATCAGTAAGACTGGAAGTGCCCGTCCAGATAGCTGTGTTAACCCTCCTGGCCAGTGGTGGAGACTGATCAATTTCCAGCTGCCGCTTGATTGGATCACCGAACATGATCATCTGAATTTCTTCAAGCTTGGACTCCAGCAAATCTATTTTTTCATCTAATGAGGAGCTTTCCACAGTCCTGGCAGCAGCCTTATAATATTTCAATGCTTCCTGAAGCTGGTTGTATGCATTTCTGGCACCATTCGCCGATTTGGATAGTTCCATCAGCTGCTGATGAAAAGCCAACATAGCCGCAGGATCAGAAGGAGGTAGCGTTTGGTTATCCAGCGTTTTGACCTCAAAAGAAACCGGCTCTGTGAGTTTCGTCACCTCACCATTGATACTTTTCGCTAGCTCGACAGTATAGGTTCCCGGAAGCACCATAATTCCGGATTCTAAATTTTTTGATGGATCTGCGAGACTGGTTTTGACCTCATCTATCATCGGATATTTCAAATCCCAGTGTACACGGTTAATACCTTCCGAAGCTCCGGTTCGGATTTCGTTTACCACTTCTCCGTTAGCGTCTTTTATAGTAAAGATGAGAAATGGTTTTTCTTCCTCTTTCTCGGCTTTTAGCTGCTCATAGCTTGGATAGTACACGATCTGTCCATCCTTTCTTTTCTCGCCTTCCTCTTTTTCCCTTTTGCCTTCCAGCGTTTCATATTTTTCTTTCAGATAGTAGGTAAATGCAGCTCCAAAAGGTGGGTTTTCTCCCAGGAAGTACGTCTCTCCCTGGAATCCTTTAGGACCCAACCACGAGATGGTCTTGCTGGCGGCAATTGGACTGTATGGCTCGTATTGCAGGGCTTCTGAAACCGGGAAAATGTGCGCTTCTTTCTCTAACAGCTCAGTGGATAGGTCACGAAGTGATGAATAGTCATCCATGATGTAGAAACCACGACCAAACGTTCCTAACACGAGATCCTTTTCTCTTGCTTGAATGTTGATGTCACGCACAGCTATGGTTGGTAATCCTTTGGACAGTTTTTGCCAGTATTTCCCTCCATCAAGCGTGACAAAGCAGCCAAATTCGGTTCCTACAAACAGTAGGTTTCGAGCCTCCGGATCTTCTGCGATTGCATACGTGGATCCTCTTTCTGGTAAGTTGGCATTCATGGAAGTCCAGCTTTGACCAAGGTTTGTGCTTTTCAGTAAATACGGTTTGAAATCACCATTCTTATGGTTATTGAAGGCCACATATACAGTATTCTTATCATGTGCTGAGGCTATGATTTCATTCACATACGTTCTATCCGGTACCCCGGGAAATGAGCTGTATTTCGTCCAATTCTCCCCTCCGTCTTGTGATACATGGATCAGTCCGTCATCGGTACCAGCATACAACAAGTTTTCATCCAAAGGAGACTCTGCGATAGCAACAATATTTCCGTATTCGGTGGTTGATTGATTCTTCGCCACGGCATCCATCGGCCAGACTTTACCCATTACGGGCAGCTTATTTCGATCTATTTGCCTGGTCAGATCCCCACTCACCTCTCTCCATGTTTGTCCACGGTCATCACTCTTATGCAATCGGTCCGATGCATAATACAGACGCTTGCTATCGTGGTTGCTGATCAGCAATGGAGCATCCCAGTTCCAGTTGTATGAGTAATCTCCATCCGGTGGCTGAGGTACAATGTTTTGTGTTTGACCCGTCTTGCGATCAAAGCGAGACAGGTTACCATACTGCGACTGGCTGTAAATGATATCCGGGTTTTCAGGATCCACGTGCGGCTCAAACCCATCACCTAGTGTAGTAACAAACCAGTTTCGGTTAGTGATGCCTGTTGTCTCGGTCGTTTGCGAGGGACCTCCCAGCGTAAAGTTGTCCTGCGTTCCTCCATACACATAGTAGAACGGGTAATCATTGCTGACACCCAACTTGTAAAACTGTGTGACTGGTAGGTTGGGGAAAAAGCGCCAGGTTTTCCCGCGATCCCACGACTCGTACACCCCTCCATCGTTTCCATTGAGTAAGTAGCTAGGGTTTTTAGGATCTATCCACAGAGCATGGTTGTCAATGTGTTTATTTTTCTCCCCAACATTCTCGAAGGTTTTCCCTCCATCTTCAGATACCCCGGCAAACGTGTTCATGACATATACCAGATCGACATCAACCGGATCGGCGATGACTTCCTGATAGTAATTACCACTGGTTGAATAATCACTCCTTCGCTCCCATGATTCTCCCAAATCCATGGAACGATAAAACCCTCCCTTGTCCTCTTGTGCTTCAACTACTGCATAGATCACGTCCGGATTAGCTGGTGAGATATCTAGTCCAATTCTACCCAGATCACCTCCTGGAAGGCCTTTGTTGATCTTTCTAAAATTCTTCCCCCCGTCAGTGGATTTATAGATCGCAGACTCTGGTCCGCCACTGATGTAGGTGAACACATGTCGTCTTCGCTGATGTGCTACAGCATAAATTATGTTAGCGTTTCTGGGATCAAGATGCACCTCGTGAATCCCCGTATGTTCGCTGATATCGAGAATTTTATTCCAAGTATCGCCTCCATCGGTCGTTTTATAAAGTCCCCGGTCACGCCCAGCGCTCCACACCGGCCCGGTTGCAGCCACATAGACCACATCAGAATTGGTAGGATCTATGGCTATCATGCCAATGTGTTCTGAATTTTTGAGTCCCTTGTGTTCCCAGCTTTTACCTCCATCCACACTTTTGTACACACCATCTCCATAGGAAACACTTCGTTGGTTGTTGTTTTCACCAGTTCCTACCCAGACCACATTGTGGTTATTTGGGTCCATTTCTACTACCCCGATGGAGTAAGATCCCTGATCGTCAAAAACCGGATCAAAGTTGAGTCCCCGGTTAGTGGTTTTCCAGACACCTCCTGCAGCAGTTGCCACATAAAACTCGCTTGGATTGTCAGGATTGACAGCAAAATCTGCTATTCGGCCGGAGGTAAAAGCCGGTCCGATGGAACGGAAGGATAAACTGTTCCAGGCCACATCATAAACAGGAGGTTTCTTTTCTTCGTTTTTTTTCTGAGCATGGACAGTGATGCCAGAAAAGGTTAGAATGAATAGCAAGGCAGGGTAAAAAATTGATTTTCGTAACATAGGATTAAATCAGATTGATAGGATTAAGAAAGGTAGGGAAAAACCGAGAAAGTGTCAGACCTGCTTACATGAATGGTAGAGTCAGGTTGACATTGGCTATATTTATTTCCGCCTATGAAACGCATCCTAACCACCTTCTCCCAAAAATGGCCTGAATACATTCTCGAGATTCTGGTGATTACCATTGGTATTTTAGGCGCTTTTCTCCTCAATAATTGGAACGAATCCCGTAAGGAACAAAACAGCACAAAAGTGTTGGCTGCTTCTTTAGTTGCAGATATGCAAAAGGATGTCGACTTTTTGCTTGAGTCTAATCAATGGAGCAAGCGCAAATTGGAGTCGTGTGATGAGATTCTGAAACTTTGTGCAAACCCACGAAAAGAATGGGATTCCATTGCGATTTACAATCATATGAATTGGGTAAGTCAGTCCAATCCTTTTTTTCCAACAAATGGCACCTACGAACAAATAGTAACATCTGGTACTTTGAAATCATTTCCTCAATCCATTGCCAACGATCTCAATGCCTACAATATGCAGCTTAAAAAAATCGAATATTGGGCGAATGCGGAAGATCAAACATTGTGGCTGATGGGAGCAATCATGTGGAAAGGAATGAATGTGAGAGCTATGGACGACATCAGGTTTAACCAAGAATCACAAAACATGCGGTACTTAAAAATCCCTCCTGATCGGGTTGAAGAATTCTTGAATTTGGTAGCAGCCGTTAAAACGTATAGAAAGAAAACAATGATCGAATACGACGAGCAGTTGAGGCTTGGAACCGAATTGATTCAAACCTTAAATGCTGAATATCGCTTATGAAACGCATATTAACCACCCTATCCCAAAAATGGCCTGAATACCTACTGGAGATTCTGGTTATTACCATTGGAATTTTAGGGGCATTTGCCCTCAATAATTGGAATGAAAATAGAAAAGAGCAGCAGTTGCAGGAAGAACTTATTAAGTTGTTAATTACGGATATAAAGACGAAAAAAGGTGAAAATAGCAATGATCTAGGAGCTGGCTTAGGAATCATTAAGAAATTTGAAACAGTCATAGAGGTGTGGGAGAATTCAAATACACTGGATACTACCCATTTGAAGTCAGCATTGACATGGATGGCTTTCGATAATGGATTCACCACCCATGGCTCACCCGTATATCAGGGACTCTCTCAGTCTGATCTCTGGAAAGAGATTCCAGATACGCTTACCCGATCGGTGGACTTATTTTATGGAAATAGCATGGTGGCCGTTGAAACTGGTTTCGAATTGATTTCCGGGTACTGCTCGGATAATATCCTCAACTTCCTTACACCGAATGACCTAATAAACCTTGAAAGACCAACCTCTGAGCTAGTTCAATTATTAAATGGGAGGGAAGAAGAGTTTGTGAAGAGACTCAAATTGACCCGCTTTGCATTTTTTCGAGCCTGCAAAAGCACTCAAAAAGCAATAGATAGAAGTGATGTACTTATCAGGCATCTGGAAGACTATAATCAAATCAAATCCGGTTCTGATGATGCGGAACGCATCCCTGCCAGCAGGCAGGCAGGCTCACCACCAAGATCATGAAAAGAATAATAAATACTCTCTCCGAAAAATGGCCGGAATACCTGCTCGAGATTCTAGTAATCACCATAGGTATTCTTGGGGCTTTTGCCTTGAACAAATGGAATGAAAACAGACAACAGGGAGAATCTGCAAAGGCCAACCTTTCAATTCTCCTGCAGAATTTAAAAGATGATCGGGAACAACTTAAAAACCTTCATGTAATTGTTGGCTCATCATTGCACTCTGCAGATTCACTACTTAGTCAGTTTAAAAACATCATTCCTTTTGATGAGAAAACCTCTTATCACATCAACAAACTAATACTTGAGTACAATTTCAGTCCTAATACCAGTGGACTGGAAATTTTGAATTCAAAAGGCGAGTTATCCTATTTTGACAATTCACTCCAAGCTGACATTATGAAGTATTATAGTTTGGTTGGCAGCATCAAAGAGCGTGAGGAAATTTCGAACTCATTCATTAAAAACAAATATGAAACTCATTATTTTGACAACTATTCATTTACGATTAATCACACCAATCAGCTCCCAACTGTCACAAGCTACTATGCGGATGATCTGCGAGACGTTCAACCATTAAATGCAGGAAAATTGCGTGCAGATAGAAAATTGGAAGGTTTGGCATTTGGCAGGAGATATCAATGTATCGCTCAGATCAAGTCGTATGAACTAGCGCTCGAGCATTTAGATCAACTCACCCAAAATGTGGAAGAACGCCTTGGAATCTAAGCAAAAACTCTAATTATTTAAATGAAAGTCATTGTCGCTTCTACAAATCCGGTAAAAATCAATAGTGCTCTTAATGGATTCAATCAAATGTTTCCTAATGAAGCAATTGGGGTTGAAGGAATCTCAGCACCTTCTGGTGTCTCCGATCAGCCTATGACCAATTCAGAAACCTTACAGGGAGCTAAAAACCGTGCGGAATTTGTAAAAAAAGAAGTACCTGATGCCGATTTTTGGGTAGGCATAGAGGGAGGAATTGAAAACACTTCTGACGGCATGGAAGCCTTTGCCTGGGTGGTGATTTTATCCAATAATCAGAAAGGCCAGTCCCGGACAAGCACATTTTATTTGCCGCCCAAAGTAAGGGAACTAGTTCTGCAGGGGGTAGAACTTGGCCATGCCAACGATCAGGTTTTTGAGGAGCATAACTCCAAGCAAAAAGGAGGAGCGGTTGGGTCATTGACCCATGAATTACTGGGAAGAACCGAGTATTACGAACAAGCGATCATTTTAGCTTTGATACCTTTTGTGAATAAGGAGCTTTATTGAGGATAGTATTTCCCTGGAAATTCAAGGGGTTATTAGAATTCATTATCTTCAATCGATTAAATCTACCAATCGCCTAATCAACAAATCGGAACATGCTCTTCCTCCTCCGAAAAATATTAAATTCCCCTCCTTGGAGCGGTTCGCGTTCCGAGGTTAGGGGTGTCAGAGAATTGAACCCCTTTTATTTCCAAAATAGAATATGACTCGTCTATATGTCCGTTAGTTCATTAATCACTTCTTGTAAACGTTCTTCTGTTAAATACTTCGGAATAAAGCCCTTTATTTCAGTATATGCTTTTGCTTTCTTATGATCATCAGGATTTAGCGAAGAGCTAAGCATGTAAATAGATAGATCAGAATTCAATTGAACCTTGAGTAATTTCAACTCCTCCAGTAGTTCCCAGCCATCCATACTTGGCATGTTTATATCCAAAAAAATTATTTCTGGCAGCAGCTCCGAATTCCTTAGTAGATCTAATGCTTGTTCACCATTTCTTGCTATTTCAACCTCAGTCACCAATCCGGAACGCATTATTGTCCTTTTCTGTAAGAAATTGCAATCCTTATCATCATCTATCAAGACTATTTTTCGAACTTTTGCAGGCTCTGAAGCCATCAGTAAATATTGGTTGACAGTTAAAACTATACTTAAACTTCGTATTTATCCACAATGTGGAATAAATCACTCCGGGTTTATCGTGAAATGAAAGACAGAACCTTTACCCAGTTTAGACTCTACCCAAATAGCACCATGGTGTATCTCAGCAATTTTTTTACAATTTGCCAGGCCTATGCCTGTACCTTCAAACTCATCCTCATCATGCAGTCTTCTAAAGATCACAAAAATTTTTTCCGTATGCTTATCAGCAATACCTATCCCATTGTCTTTCACCGAAAATGTGTAACTGTCTGGTGATTCGGTTTTAGCCGAAATTTCGATTTCCGGTTTCACCTGTGGTTTTTTGAATTTTAAAGCATTGGTCAATAAATTCTGAAACAATTGATGTAGCTCCATTTCGTACCCCTTTATCACTGGTAGTTCATCAACACGAATTGTTGCACCCGTGGTTTTAATTGTGGCATCTAGGTCTTTAAGAACAGCACCTACTAATTTGTTGCAATCTACCTTAACTCGTTTCTTCTTGCTGCTCAATCTGGCATAGCCTAATAATCCCTTAATCAGTTTATCCATTCTATCGGCTGAGTTTGAGATAGAATGCAGATATCGCATTGCTTCTTCCGGTACCTCGCTTCCGAAATCTTCTTCAAAAGCCTTTATGTAGTTGATGATTGTTAGTAAAGGATGACGCAAATCATGTGAAGCTATGTAAGCAAACTGCTCCATTTCTTTACTTTTTGCTTCCAGGATAGACGCTCTCCTCAATAGTTTTTCATTTTCTTCTCTTTCAGTCACATCCTGACAAGTGCCTATCATTTCTACAACCTCTCCTTCTTCATTTATGAAGACTTTTCCCACAAGATGAATAAGTTTGACTTCACCGTCTTCACGCAGAATTTTATGATAGAAATGATGAAATTTTTTATCTACTATTATGGACTCTACACGCTCAGCAACAAATGCCATATCATCGGGGTGTACATAGCTAAAATAGGTGTCGTAGTTTAACGTACCCTTTTCTTCCCTCCCGAAAATCTTAAACAGATTATCTGACCAAACGACATCATTGGTGATCAGGTTCCACTTCCAGTGGCCCATGGAAACGATCTCTTCAGCAAAATTGAGCAAGTGATTTTTCCGGACAAGCTCCTTTTCAGCTCTCGCTTGAGCACTGATGTCACTTACCTTAATAAGCACCAGATCCTTGGTTGAAGGTGGATATATCAAATTAACATGGACCGAGAACTCAGAGCCATCTTTTTTTACACCAATTAAAACCCTATTTCCAATTTCTTTCCCATCAAAAAAATCAACTAAGAATTGCTGAAGATTATCGCTTGACTTTGACGGAATTATTTCATTGATAGTTTTTCCTTTTAATGCTTCTGAGGAATAATCAAATAATTGGGATGCAAATGAATTTGTGAAGTGAATCTGACCCTTCTTATTTACAAGAAACAAAGCATCCGGTAAGGATTCAAGTAACGTTATTTGTTCATCGGATATATTATAGTCATCTAACATAGGGAAAAATTATTAAGAAATGAGTTGCCCTTGAGGTTACAAAGGACATTATCACAGTAGCGATCACTCACCTTTAAACCGTCATAGGATATAACTAAAGTTAGTATGATTCGGTTATAAAAATTTCATGACTGATATTTTAAGAATAGAATCATCAAGCATGGTAGCTTTGAATTTCATTTAAAAGCTACATGGAACTAAAAACACTTATCAACGAAATCGTATCTAATTCAGACCTACACGCAAAATGGCTCAACTCCCTTTCGATGATGGAAAATACTGGAGCACGAAAAATTTCAGCTTGTGAACATGATCAGCTTGTGGATGAGATAGTATTGAAGCATGCGGCAGAAGAAGCCCGGCACGCCTACTATCTTAAAAGTCAGATTAAAAAGACCAAATTTGAAGGTTGCAAAACCTACCGGCCTCATGAGCTTTTAGCACCCATTCAAAGTTTCCAATACTTACATGCGCTGGACACATTTATTAGCCGTTACCTTAAAAACGAGCTTGGATTTTCAGGCAACAAGCTCAAATACGCTGCATATCTGCTGGTAACCTATGCTATTGAGGTGCGAGCTGATGAGCTTTATCCGGTTTATGAAGAAGTACTGAGAGAAAATGATAGTAAAATAAGTGTTCGGATGATTGTGGTGGAAGAGAAAGGGCACCTGGAGGAAATGATTCAACAGATGGATGAATTCTTTGGCGACTGGAAAAACCATGCAGACTATGTGCTATCAATAGAACAAAGACTCTTTGATAAATGGATTGAAGCCATTCAAAAATCTATTCATAACCAAGCGCAATTCGCATGAAATACTTTACAGCTCTAGGAACAATACTATTGTTGACTCATTGTTCAATCAAGCAACTTGAGCCATCTATCGAATCACTTGAAAGTCCGACAGAGTCTCTTTTACAGGCAATAAGTATTGTAGATGATAACACCTCCTGGATAAGTGGGCATGATGCCACCTTCTTATTGACTACTGATGGTGGATCGAGCTGGCAGTCCTTTACCCACCCTACAGGTGATTCATTTCAGTTTCGCGATGTTCATGGTTTCGATTCTGATAAAGTTGTTTTAATGACAGCAGGTCCCGGACCGCTTTCACGAATTTATACATTCAAGACTCCTGATATATG